>NZ_DASYDO010000028.1:0-73681 GCF_036499525.1 Luteibacter sp.
GCGACCCGGGATTGGTCGCCCGTCGGTTCCGTGACCTTGAATCCCGAACGAGACGCTGTCGTTGACGCGCACGCAAGAGGTATCGGAAAACAGTTGCAAGCTGCATAACTCAGGCGACAAGTACCTTGACGCGCACCGCCACAACGGGTGATGGTCATGGAAGGACTGGCGTTCCGAAATGGCGTAGCCCGCGGATGACGATCGGGAGATAAGGTGAGGACGGGCAAATGCGTCGAACGCGATGGCCTGCCAGACGTACGTGTCGCCGTCCTGTTGCGTGACACGGTCTCCCATCGGAATCTTCTCATTGACCTGTGCCCTGTTGACCCGTGGTTGCGGCGAGTAACCCCAGGGATGCGGGTAGGCGGCCGCGCGTGCGTCGATGGCAGGGTCCGGAGCTACGTGAGTAAATCCGGAGACACGCCGGATAGTCGTTCCGGGTACCCCGTCGAAAGTCTCGTCGAACAGCTGCAGTCCTTCCCGCCACGTCGTTTCGTTGCTGAAGACGCTGCGCCCGGCGTGACCGTCCGGGAATGTGGTGTCCGTCCATACCGTGGTCGCACAACCGCTGGGACAGTCCTGTCGCCAACTCTCGTTACTGGGTGAGTACGCATAGACCCAGCGCCGTTCATCCATGCCCGCGCCCCAATAGCGCCGCGAAGCAACGGCCATGCTCCACCAGGCGTTGGGTTCGAAGGCGAAGGTGCCTGGCGCATTGGGCAGCGGATTGATGCTCGGGGCGGCCCAGCACGTCCTGTACAGGCCCGAGCGCCCGCGCCGCAACGGCGTTACCGCGAATTCCGCGGAAAGGCCGGAGGGATGGACCATGGTCCCGGTGTAGACGGTGCCCGCATTGTTCGCGTCGGCCAGCCGGTTACAGGTTCCGGCAGCGGTGATCGCCACCCGCGCATCGCTGGAGAACGATGCGAGGTTGAACTGCCATGTGGCGCCGTTCGGCTCGGTAATACCGGTCAGGGTCGTCCCGCGAGACAGTGCGGCATACGCATAGTGCCAAGTGCGTGACAGGGGATGACCCGGGAGCACCGTGACGGTGGCAATACGTGTCGTTTCCGGTACGTACGCAATCGAAACACGCCGGCCGTCGCTGGCCGTGATGTCCGTGACCAGATCGCCGCTGTAGTGATACTGGATCCAGTTGCCGAAACGATCCTCGACCTTCGTAGGAAGCATGCGGCCTTCCCGGCGAGCGAGGAAATCGATCGGAGGCGCACGCAGACCGACTCCCGTCGAGCCCAGCGGGCGCTCGATGTTCGGCATCCACCGGTACGAAAGATGATCGAGCGTGTAGCGCGTACCGTCGGGTGCGATCGCGAGGAAGGCCTGCAGCGTCGGATCGTTCGAGGCCTGCGGCAGACAGCCGACCGCCCAGTCCCCGCGAGTCACGATCGGATAGAACAGTCCGCCGTAGGTAGGTGCCGCCGGATTGCCGGGCACGCGCTTCAGCAGGTCCTGGTCGCCTGCGCCGGGTATGTGCAACTGATATCCGGACCACCATGCGGCCGCCTCCCAGCCGTGGCGCATGGGATCGCCCGGTGGCGACTGCACGAGCGGTGGCGGGCCGAACGACGAACAGATCGCGCCGCGGTTGTCCGAGTCGATGACCCAGCCGCGTACGTTCTGCTGGTTCGCGGTGGTGGTGGTTATCGACGGTAAATCGATCTCCCAGTCGCCGAACGCCCGGCCGACGAGATCGAGGCGGGTTCCGCGTTCGTTGAATTGAAAGCGTCGCGCTATCTGAATGGTCGGACCGTCGCCAGGCAGGCTGACGTCCAGTTGCCGGAACGCCAGCGCGCCCGAGTAGAGCGAGATTTCCTCGCCGAAGGCATTTTCACCCAGCGGTGAAAGCCCGGCGTCGACGCGCAGGTACTTCTGGTATTCGTCTTCGGGCGTCGCGTTCTGTGCCTCGGCTGCGCTTGCAGCCATGAAAGCCGCAAATCCACGGCAGGCGGCGCGCAAGGGTTCGCGCCGACGATGGATCGTCAGTGACATGGTGTCTCCCTCAATGGGGCGCAGCCGAGAAAGGCCCGGCACGCCATGAAATCCTAGGCGGTAACCGCAGGTCGCTCGGGTAGAGGTGGATTGAAGTCGCTATAAGCGAAGCGCGCGACTGCTCGCGGCTGCGTCCCTGGTGGAAGCATCGGCATAACCTTCTCTTCGATGGACCTTCGCCGGGGACGACGACGAAAGTTTGATGCATGGTCTGTCGGCCATGCTCGCCGGCAAGCGTCGGCGGAAGGTGAACTTAACGAATCGCGATTTCTTCTGTCAACCCATCATGGAGAGAGGTCGTCTCATGCCCACACCTGGGTAGGACCCTCTTTTCCGATCTCACCGAAACCTTCGACGAACGCCATACAGGGCTTGTCGGGCGTAACGGTGTGGGCAAAAGCGTGCTTGCGCGCGTCCTGGCAGGGCAACCACCTCGACCTCGCGTCGCTCGAGGCGCTGGAAGCGCTGGAAGCGCTACTTCTGCAGAAGGAATCCTCGTCGTGGCCTCGCACGACGAGGTGTTCCTCGACCGCATCGGCCTCACGAATCGTCTTTCGCCGATGCCGAAGGGATGGCTCATGCAACCGTAGTGATCGCGGTCAGTGCATCTTCCAAAGCCGCATCGCGCGATACGTGATGCTGCCTTGGAGAAGCTACCCTCAAGTCCCTGGAGCTTCCTCGACCACATAGGCCCCTTCCGCCGATTCCAACGGAGGACGCCTGGTAATCAATTTGACAAAGACGCCGATTTTCTTACCCACAAGATTACTGACGTCGCTGTCGTTGAATCCATGGGTGACTTCCCCCTTGTCAACCTCTGTCTGCCGTACGATCACGATCTCTCTGAGTGGCAGAGGCTGAGTATCTGTGTGAATCTCAAACGCGACCTGCTCGTTGACATGGAGGTCTGCATACGTCGCAGTAAGGAAGAGTCCATTCTGGATTACCTCGTACGGGATACTGTCGCCAATCGCACCCTGAATCGCCGGCGCTCCAATTTGTTGCTTGTCATCAGACATGATTCGTACTCCTTTACGTTAACGTCCATTGCATCCGTGTCCGGCCGATACCGGAACACACTCGCGATTCGCGACTACCGATTGGCCGTGACAGACACCCAGCGCCGCTTCGCAACGCAGTAATAGCAAAGCACCAGAATGGCAGTCAATGTGTCGAGACCGCGAAAGAACGTCGCTGGTTCAATGAGTTTTACCAACGTCTTCCGGAAATGCGTAGCTACCGCGTCGCATGGCAGGATCATTCAGTCCTTCGGCGCCTTGTCCACGGCCTGCGGCAACCGATAACGCTGCTTGTCGTACGCCCAGCTAGGCCACAATGCGTGCGCCAGCACCACTTTCTCCAGCTGCGGATCCACGGCTTCCAGGTCGAGCTTCTCGCCATCCACGGTGTAGCGGTACTGCGTGGCGGGTTGGTTCGGGCGCAGCACCACGAGCGTGTCGTCGCGGAGATAACCATAGTTGTCGCCGTACTGCATGATGGCGCGGTCCGGATAGCGCTGGGTGAGGTCCGCGCCAAGCATGGGGTGTTCGCTGCTGATGCCGATCAGCGATAGCAGCGTGGGCGCGAGGTCCACCTGGCTCACGATGTGGTCGTCCTTCTTCACCGGCACGCCGGCGCCGAGGATCAGCGCGGGGATGTGGAAATGACGCACGGGCACGAGGCTGGCGCCGAACACGCGCGCGTCATGGTCGGCCACCACGAGGAACACGGTGTGGCTCCAGTACGGCGATTGCTTCGCCTTCGCGAAGAACTGCCCGATCGACCAGTCGGCGTAGCGCACCGCGTTGGCGTTGCTCGCCGGATCGCCTTCGGCCTTGATACGGCCGGCCGGGTATTCCCAAGGCGTGTGGTTGGAAACGGAGAAGGCCACGGTCAGTGTGGGTTTGTCGCCGTCCTCGAGCAGACGCTGGTGCAGTTCGTTGAACATGTCTTCGTCAGACGCGCCCCACGAACCGACGAACACCGGCTTCGTCTTGAAGGTGGCGCGATCCACCACTTCATTGAAGCCGTTGCCGAAGAAGAACGAACGCATGTTGTCGAAATGCGCCTCGCCGCCGTAGAGGAAGCGCGTGTGATAACCGAAGGTATCGAGCAACGCACCGAGGGTGAAAAAGTCACGCTGGCTGCGCGGAAGTTTCAGTACGGCTTCGGCGGGCGTGGGAAGGAAGCCGGTCGTCACCGCTTCCAGACCGCGCGCGCTGCGCGTGCCGGTGGCGTAGGTGCGCGTGAGCCACCAGCCCTCGTTCGACAGCTTGTCCAGCTCCGGCGTGTAACCCGCGCCGCCCAGGCTGCCGACGAATTGCGCACCCAGGCTTTCCTCAAGGATGATCACGAGGTTGAGCGGCTTCCCCCCTTGATGCGTGGCCTGCTGGCGGTGCAGGCTCGGGTATTCCGGCGCCAACGGAGCGCCTTCGAGACCCGCGGTGCTTCGTACGATGGACTGCATCTCGTCTTCGGGCATCTTGCCGTATACGGCCGATGCCGAGCGCTCGTTGCCCAGTGCGATGGCGGCATTGAGCACGTTGTAAAGCGAGTTGAGCGGCAGGGTATTCACCATCGCATCGTTGGTGAACGCCACCTGCGCGGCGTTCAACGGCCGGTGTTGCAGCGTGCCGCGACCGGCGACGAAGAGCACGGCGAAAGCCAGCACCGTGGCCACCGGGCGCATCCAGCCGCGCATCGGCACGGGGTCCGGACGGCGGGTAGGCAGCAGGCGGAAGCCGATCCAGCCGACCAGCGCGAATACCACCAGCGCCATGGCCACTACAAGCTTGTAACCGTGCCAGAGCATCGCCAGCACTTCGTGCGGGCTGGTGAGGTATTCGAAGTACAGGCGGTTGGGGCGCGTGTCGTATTCCACGATGAACTGCGGCGTGGACACTTCGAGCAATACGAAGGCCAGCCACCAGAAGCGCAGCCACCATGCGGCGATGCGCGTGGGCCATGCGCGGTGGCCCAGCCAGGGCGACAGGAGCGCCGGCCAGGCAACGATCATGGCGACCAGCGAAAGATCGATGCGCCAGCCTCCCAACAGGATGGGCCACAATCCGCCGGCGTCGTGTACGCGGGTCCACTGCCACAGCGACAGGCCGAGGCGCGACAGGGTCAGGAAGACGAGGGCGGCGACGATGAAACGCCAGGTAAGCTTGCGCACGTTGGGTGGTCCGGAAAGGGCGCGGCAGCGGCCACGCGTGGAAAGACGCATGTTACGGGGCCATGACTTTACACTGACCGCCGTTTTGACAACTTACGGCGACCTTTCGGCCGCCGCGCGAGGACCGACGATGTTCAGACTGGCCGAGGCCAAGCCGATCGCCACCGGGCACGTCCGCGAGGTGTACCAGCACCCGGACGATGCCCACCTGCTGATCAAGGTGATCGCCAGCGGCTCCATCGAGGAGCGCTGGAACAAAGCCCCCTGGTACCGCCGCACGGCACGCAGCGGGCCGTACAAGGATTTCGTCCGCGAGTTCCGCGAGTACGTTACCGGTATCTACGTGGGTGGCTACGCCACCTCGCCCATTGCCCGCGTTGTGGGGCTCGAGATGACCGACATCGGACTGGGGCAGATCGTCGAGAAGGTACGCACGCCCGACGGCCGGCTGGCGCCGACGCTGCATCACTGGGTGCAGGCCGAAGGCTTCACCGCCACGACGCAGGCGGAACTGGAAGCGTTCTACGCGCGGCTGCTCTCGCACAACACCATCGCCGCCGACCTGCATGCCTGGAACGTGGTGTACGGCGAGGATTCGCGCGGCGGCCCGCGCCTCGTCATGATCGACGGCTTCGGCGAGAAGAACATCATCCCGCACTGCTCGATGAACCGCGCGCACAACGCCTCGCGAACGAAGAAGAAGTACGAGCGGATGCTGCGACGGACGAAGGCCGAGGCTCCTACCGTTTAGGTGCCGTGGGTACGCAGTCCGGTTTCGACGCCTCTGCCGGCAGCAACGCGAAGCGGGTGCGGTTCGCCACGCCGAGCCGCACGACCTTATCGGCCGCGACGCAGTCGTCCAAGGCTTCCTCGTTCACCAGCAGCCAGCGGTGGGCAGGGTCTGCCTGTTGCCACGCACGGGCATCGCGCAGCTGGTCGGCCGAACCGCGGGCGAAGCCGAACTCGGCCACCGGACGGCGAGCCTGGTACATGAGTTCCTCGCGCCAGACGACGAGGGCGAGCTGGCCGTCGCTGCCGATGGTGGCGTCGGCCTTCTGCATCAGCTGGCGTGCCGACTGGTTGGCATCCAGCAGCGTATAGGTGCCCACGGGCCAGATGATCCAGCCCAACGCCATGCCACCCAGCAAGGCCACCACGCCACGCCGCGGACGGAACGCCAGCGCGGAAACCAGGAATCCCGCGCCGACCGCGATCACGCACCACCACAGGGGCTGGCCATGCCCTGCCATTTCGTAACCTTCGGCGATGCGCTGCGCCGCCTTCGGCGCCTTGGTCAGCGCCCACGCGCCGGCGCCGGCGAACACCACGGCACAGGCGATGGCGATCCAGAACGCCGCCCTTTGCAGCCAGCGCGCCTTCAGCAGGTCGGCGACATAAGGCGCCATGGCCAGCGCCAGCATGGGCAGGGCGGGAAGGATGTAGATGGAGCGCTTGCCGCTGGGAATGGAGAAGAACACCAGGACCAGCACACACCACATCAAGGGCATCCATACCTTGGGGTCGCGCAAACGCAGCGCTTCGCGCCAACCCGGCACGACGAACGGGATCAGCAGCCAGGTGGGAATCCAAAGACGCAGGATCACCAGCAGGAAGAACCAGGGCTGCTCCTCGTGCTGCCACGAATTGGCATAGCGCTCGGCGGTCTGCCGGAACAGGATGTCCTGCACGTAGGCCAGGTATTCCGGCGTGCGCAGCCCATAGGCTGTGGCCAGCATGGGCACGAGCCACAGCGCGATGGCCAGCAGGAAGGCGACGGCGCCGCCGGCCCAGCGCCAGCCGTCGCCGCGGGTAACGGTGAGGCCCGGCCATTGCCGGGCGCGCATGACGACATAGGGCAGCAGCATGAGCAGGGCGATCACGCCCACGCCCTTGGTGATGACGCCTAGCCCAGCCGCGAAACAACCCAGCCAGTACATCCGCCAGTTCGGCCCGCGCAGGCAGTGCAGCAGGATGCCCGTATTGCCCAGGGTGATCCAGAACAGGTTCAGCGGGTCGATCTGCGCGTGCTTGATCACGTCGACGAACTGCATCGAAGCCAGCACCAGGGCCGCGGCGACCAGGCCCACCCGGGCGTTCCAGAGGCGGCGACCGAGATGCCACACCAGGGCCAGCGTGCCCAGCCCCGACAGCAGGGAGGTCAGCAGGAAGGCCCCGCGCCAGCCACCGGTGATCCACATCCAGAACGCTTCCGTCCACATCAGCATGGGCGGTTTGTCGGAATACAGCTCCATCCCCCGATGGGGAAACAGCCATTGGCCGGATTCCAGCATCTGCCGGGCGACAAGGGCGAAGCGCGGTTCGTCAGGCGGCCACGGGTCGCGCAGGCCGATCCCGGCAGCCAGCACGGCCAGCGCGATCAACATGAACCAGCCGAATTGGCGGCGATGGAAGCGGTCGTCGGTAGAAAGCATGAATGGGTCTGACTGGGGGGGCCGGTCGCATCGTATCGAAGGGATTCGTCACCTACCCTACCGTTTCCTTAGTGACAGCCATGCGCTTTCCGCATCGGTCCATTTCAATTTTCCGAAGCTGGGACGTCTAGGGGTTTCGCCGGTGCGGAAATCGGCGTTCGTCCCTGCCCGTACGGGCGCCGATTTCCCACCGTGCGACCTATAGTTACCGCCCCCATGAGCGCTGTCAGACAAACCATGGATCCATCCGAGACAGGCGCCACCCAAGGCGGCGCGCGGGCCGCTCAAGTGGTCGCCCTGTTCCGCGAACACAATGCTGCCCTCGTCGCCTTTCTTCGTGCGCGACTGAACTCGCACGCCGATGCGCAGGAGGTGGCACAGGAGGTTTATCTTAAATTGCTTGCTCTGGGCGACGACACGAAGATCGATTCACCCCGGGCCTTCCTGTTCCGGGCGGCCTCGAACCTGGCCGTGGACCGCCTGCGCAAGCGCAACGTCCGTGCCGCGGCCCCCGCGGATCCGGACGAGGACAGCTGGCACGTCACCCCCCTGCCGGAACAGCACGCCTCGGCGCACGAGCAGTGGCGAGACCTGCGTCAGGCCCTGGACGAACTCCCGGCGAAAACCAGCCGTGCTTTTGTCATGCACGTGATCGACGGCCGCGACTTCGCCGCCGTCGCCCATGAGATGAATCTCAGTGAGCGCATGGTGCGCTACCACGTCGGCAACGCCCTCGCGCACTGCCGCCGACGCCGCGACCGCGCGGAGAACCCCCGATGACCACCACCGTTTTCCCCTTCGAACGGCAGATCGAGCACACCGCCGCCGACTGGTGGGCCCGCCTGCGCGATCCCGCCCTGCCCGAACCGGCCCTCCTGCAATGGAGCGAATGGCTCGAGGCCGATCCGCGCCATGCCGACGCCTTCGAGCGCGCTTCCGCCCTGGCCGAGACGGCCGCGGGGATGGATGCTGCCAGCCGCCGCGAGTTCGTGGATCGCTTCGCCCCTGTCCGTTCCGCACGCCGCGGGTCGCCGCGATTCGCCCTGGGAATCGCCGCCGGCGTGGCCCTGGTCGTCCTGGGTGCGGGGATTTTCCTGGCCCTGCGCCCAGGCGCGGCCGGTACACCGCAGCAGTACACCAGCGAGCGCGCCGGTCATCGCGACATCGATCTTCCGGATGGTTCCAGCATCGAGCTGGGGGGCGCCACGTCGGTGACCGCGCACTACGGCCGCGACGAGCGGACCATCGACCTGGAAGCAGGCGAGGCCTTCTTCCGCGTCGCCCACGCACTGCGCCCCTTTATCGTGAACGCCGGTCCGCTGCGGATTCGCGACCTCGGCACCGCCTTCAACGTGCGGCGTACGGGCGATCGCGTGATCGTGGCGGTCACCGAGGGGCGCGTGCGGGTCTCGCCCATGGCGGCACAGGGCGATGCTGCGACCGTCGAACTGGGTGCGGGGCGCGAAGTCTCGTTCGATCCTGAGACGCAGGCCATGCGGATCCTGGACGTCGATCCAGCCACCGCCACTGCCTGGCGCGGCCACCGCCTGGAGTTCGTCAACGAGCCGCTGTCCTCGGTGGTGGAAAACGTGAACCGGTACAGCACCCGTCCGATCCGTCTTGCCGATCCCTCCCTGGGCCGGATGACATTTACCGGTACGGTCCAGGTCGATACCATCGACAGCTGGGTAGCTGCGCTACCGAGAGTCTTCCCGGTGCGCGTCGATACCTACCCCGACCGGCTGGAGCTCGCACGCCAGACGACCACGGCGCGGGGTGCCCGACCGCGCTGAATAAAAAACCCACTGGGGCCGCAGGTCTTGCAGTACATGCTTCGCGGGCGCCGGCGCGTACTCACCGGCGCGCTCGCGCTGGCCTTCGTGGCCCACGCCGCCGGCGCCGATGCGCCCGGCGACGGTAAGTCGTCCCCGGTCTCGTTTTCCATCGCGCCGCAACCCCTGGCCACCGCCCTGCTCGCCTGGGGCAAGCAGGCGAACGTGCAGGTACTCACGGCATCCGGCTCTATCGCCAACTGGCGATCCGACGGCGCGCAGGGTGTCCTGACACCTGATGCCGCCCTCGACGAACTGCTCGAGGGCACCGATCTCGAGCGCGAGTCGTACGATCCGCGCACGGTAGTGGTCCGGCAGAGGCAACAAGCCGGCAACGCCACGCCCGCTCCCGTCGATCCGACCGTGGAGTTCGATCCGGCCACGGTCGTGCCGCTGGCGACCGTCGACGTGCAGGGGCTGGTCTCCGGCAACGGCTTCAGGGCCGACAGCACACGCACCGTCACCCGCAGTGACACACGCCTGAGCGATGTGCCGCAGTCGGTGACCGTCGTAACCCGCGACGTGATCGAATCGCAGCAGGCCGTCGACATCGGCGACGTGGCTCGCTATGTCGCCGGCGTGCAGTACGTGGACGGCTACGGCGGCTCGCCCTTGTTCCTCATTCGCGGCTTCGATGCGGGCCATGGCATGACCGACGGCATGCCCAACGGCATCGCGCGAACCGAAGACCTTCCTCCGCTCATCGGCATCGAGCGCGTGGAGGTCCTGCGCGGACCGGAGGCGATCCTGGGTGATGCGTCGCAGAACAACAACTTCGGCGGATCGATCAACGTCGTGATGAAGCGTCCACAGCCACAGCCTGTGCGTACCCTGACCTATTCGCTTGGCGAATACGACGGTGCGCGGCTGGGCGTCGACTTCGCGGGCGCGTCCTCGCGCGATGGCTCGTTCACGTATCGCCTTGTCGCCGCCGGGCAGCGCGGCGAAAGAACGCCTCGGGGCTACGGCGGTGGCCGGGGTGCCTACCTGGCGCCGTCACTTGCCTGGCAGAGCGGAAACACGCGCATCATGGGCGGCCTCGAATACGTGGACAACCGCGTGCCCGGACCGGACCACAGCGTACTGCTCGGCCCTACCCTCGCGACGGCCACGCTCACGTCGCGCGCCAGCGACGACCCCGCCGATATCTCCCGCTTCCGCACGAGCCGCGCCGTGTTCGAGGTGGATCACGAATTCGGCGGCGACTGGACCCTGCACAGCCAGGGCCAGTACGTGCGCCAGCGCAGCGACGGCCGCAGCCTGTCGTACCTTTCCACCGGGTTCGCGGGAACGCTGGATGCCGTCGCGCGCAGCTTCCGCTACTCGGGCACCTACTGGACCTGGCAGAACGACCTCAGCGCGAGCTTTCGCCACGGTAACGTGACGCACAACGTGCTGGTGGGCCTCGACCTCGCGCGCACTCATGCCGGCGATAACGGCGGCGGAAGCATCGAGGAAGGCGACGCAGTGAACGCGACGGATCGGGATGCGGTGATCGTGACCCGGCCGGTCGCTTTCGCCCTGCGCAGCAGCAGCGACTTCCCGGCCAGGTTGGACGCATCCGTGAAGCCAGTCAGCACGACGGTGCACGACCTGGGTGGTTCCTGGCAGACCAATGCCGGGCTGTACCTGCAGGACCAGGTGGCGATCGGCGAGCGCTGGAACGTGTTGGCTGCCTTGCGCCGCACGAGTTACCAGCTGGACACACGCTGGCAGGACGGTTCGCCGCGACGCGTGCATGAGTCGCGCTGGATTCCGAAGCTGGGCGTGGTCTACAAGATCTCTCCCGACGTGTCCCTCTACGCGGATACGTCGACGGGATTCCAGCCCGATCCACTGTTGGGCAAGGACGGCCAGCCGTTGCCTGTCGCCACGTCGCGGCAGGTGGAGGTGGGCGGCAAGTTCGACCTGTTCGACCAGAGAGCACGGCTCACCGCCGCGCTTTACCGCATCCGCGTCGACCACAGCGTGGACCTGGTGTCGCCCGAGCCGCCGTTCTTCGCCACACCCGGCCCAGGCCAGACCAACCGTGGCCTTGAGGTAGAGTTCGCGGGCCGGATCGCGCCCGGCCTGGACGTCCTGGCAAGCCTCACCGAGGCGCGTATCGAGAACCGCGACGATACCCGTCCCACCGGCGCGCCGAAGCACCAGGCTGCCATCTGGACGAGCTATCGCTTTGGCGACGGCACAGTCAAGCCCTGGGGCGTCGCCGCCGGCGTGCTGGCGCGCAGTCGCAGCCTTGGCCGTACGAGCGCCGACGGCCAGTACTTCGGCATTCCGGGCCAGGCCAGCGTGGAGGCGAACGTATCGCGCCATGGTCCGAACTGGCGCGTGACGCTCGGCGTGAAAAACCTGTTCGCCCGCACGCTGTACGCGGTGAACTTCGACGAAACCTTCGTCCCGATCCGCCAGGGGCGCGTCGTCCTGCTCACCGGGGTCTACGATTTCTGATCGCGTTTTCCTGTAGGAGCCGCTATAGCGGCTCCTACCCGGTTTTTCCGAGGGTTTTCAGCGCCACCTCGCAGGCTTCGCTGAGGAAGGCGTCACGTTCGGCGCGGCCGCTCGACGCTGCGGCCAGCGGAATGTCATAGCAGCCATCGGTGCCCAGCACGCCGCCGTGCCGCCGCCAGAAGCGGTCGTAAGCCGCCGCGGTGACGCCCGCGCGCCGATCCAGCGGGTGCTTTTCCTGGCCCACGCCGCGCAACCGCGCCACACCGTAATGGCTCGCCAATGCGCGCACCACCGACAACAGCAGTTCGCGCGGACGCAGTCCGCCGCTGGCCCGGGTGAAGCGTGCGATGGCGCCGCGTCCGAGATAGGCCCAGGAGCCGCGTACGGCACCCACGAGCAGGCCGTCGTCGCCGCCGAAGGTAATCGTGCAGGACGAGATCACTTCCCTGTCCCCGTTCAGCAGGTACAGGCCGAGCTCACCGGTGCACTCGTGCTCGGGGGCTCGTGCATGCAGGTAGGCCATCTCGCCCTCGGCGAGCGGCAACGTGGCCAGGCGCACGTCGTGGCCTTTCAGCAGCCGGGCACTGACGCGCTCGGGGAACTCGCGCGCCACAAGGCGGTAGTGCGCCTCGATGAGTCGCGCCCGGGTAGCCATGTCGAAAGACCGCGAGATGTAGTGCGACTGCCAGCGCTCGTACACCCCCGGATTGGATTCCGCCGCCGCACGCATGGCCCGCGACGCGCCGACGAGGCGGAGCCATTGGGCCTGGCGACGGAAGGCGGCAAGGGTGCGGAGCAGATAGGCCCACCGTCGTTCCGGCACCGGCAGCGAGCGCCGCAGGGCAGCGCGACGGCGGGCATGGTCGAGTACCAGGGCCAGGGGACCGCGTTCCTTGCGGTGCGATGCCCAGCCGAGAGGAAGGTCCTCGAACGGGGCGCTTTGGGGGTGGTAGCGGGGCTGCATGTCTAAAAGACGTGCGAGGCCCGAAAAATTGAAATGCAGTAGGAGCGCGCCCTGCGCGCGACATGTTTTGAGGCCGTGAGCAACAGGACCTGATGCTCTTCGCGAAAACATGTCGCGCGCAGGGCGCGCCCCTACTGGCGTTTGTCCCGCCAGACTAGCCAGGCGCCCAGCAGGGTCAGGAGGGCCAGGGCGTACCAGGTGATGGCATACATCAGGTGATTGTCGGGGAAGGAGATGACCGTGAGACCGCCGACAGGGCCGTCGTTGCCCTCGCCGCGGCCGGGCGACGACGCCGCGTCGGCGTCGATGAAATACGGCGCCACCGGGTCCAGCCCCTTCGCTGCGGCGATGGCCGCTACATCCCGCGAATACCAGCGATCGTTCGCAGGGTCGTTCGACTGCAGGAACGCGCCCTTCGGCTCGCTGATGCGGAGCAAGCCCGAGATCGTCGTCGCACCCGAGGGGCCAGGCGTGCAGGTGACCTTCCCGTCGCACCAGGCGGGCGAGACGAAGCCCCGGTTCACCAGCACGATATCGCCGTTGCGCAGACGCAGCGGCGTCAGCAGCCAGGAACCCATGCCCAGCTCCGTGCTGGCGCGTACGCGCACGCTGCGGTCCTGCAGGAAGGTGCCGGCGAGCTTCACCCGCCGGTATTCGTCGTTGGCCGCGCTCACCACCGGCCACTGGCCGCGCCCCGGTGCATCCACCGGCTGCGCATGCACGCGCGCGTCGACCCGCGCGACGAGGTCGTGCTTCCATTCGCGCCGATGCACCTGCCACGTGCCCAGCGCGAGGAACCCGGCGAACAGCACGGCGCCAAGCAGCGCCAGCCCGCCCAGAACGAAGACGCCGCGCGGTCGGCGCGGCGTCTTCATGTCGTCGCCTGTATCCATGCTCACGCTCAGGGCAGGTTCTTTGCCTGCTGTTCTGTCATGTTGTGCGACATGCCCGGCATCATGTTGGCGTTCATGTGGTACATGACCCAGATGGAACCGGTCAGGGTGATCACCACCATCACGAGGGTGAAGATCAGCGCCAGCAGGGTCCAGCCGCCCTCCGCCTTCGTGTTCATGTGCAGGAAGTAGATCATGTGCACCACGATCTGGATCGCGGCGAAGGTGAGGATCACCACCGCCAGCGTCTGCGAGTTCGGGATGACCTTGCCCATCACCAGCCAGAACGGGATCGCCGTGAGCACCACGGCGAGGAAGAATCCCATCATGTAGCCCTTCAGCGTGCTGGGGGCGTGGCCGTCATCATGATCGTGATCGTGCGCGTCGTGGTGGTCGTGCGATTCGATGTGCGCGCTCACGGCAGCACTCCCATCAGGTATACGAAGGTGAAGACGCCGACCCAGACCACGTCCAGGAAGTGCCAGAACATCGACAGGCACATGATGCGCCGTTTGTTGGCGGGCGTAAGGCCGAAGCGGCCCACCTGGAACAGCAGCGTGATCAGCCAGACGATGCCGAAGGTAACGTGCAGGCCGTGCGTGCCGACCAGGGTGAAGAACGAGGAGAGGAACGCGCTGCGCTGCGGACCCGCACCCTCGTGGATCAAGTGCGCGAACTCGAACATCTCGATGCCGAGGAACGCGGCGCCGAACAGGCCCGTGACGATAAGCCAGGCCATCATCGTGCCGCGGCGGTTCTTCTGCATCTCCAGCACGGCGAAGCCGTAGGTGATCGAAGACAGCAGCAGCATGGTGGTATTGAGCGCCACCAGCGGCAGGTCGAACAGATCCGCACCGGAAGGACCGCCCGCATAGTTCCGCCCCAGCACGCCGTATGTGGCGAACAGGCAGGCGAAGATGAGGCAGTCGCTCATCAGGTAGATCCAGAACCCGAGCAACGTGCCGTTGGCCGGGTGGTGGTCCTTGGACATCCAGAACTCGACGTCCTGTTCCGCGATCGCGGCGGAAGGCGTGGCGTGCATATCAGACATGGGCGGCAAGCTCTTCCGTGCGGGCGGCCTCGGTCCGGGCCACGACGTCGGCGGGGATGTGGTAATCGCGCTTGTAATTGAAGGTGTGGCCGATCGCCGTCACGAGCAGCGCGGCGAAGGTGAGGCCGGCGACGAGGAACATGTGCCAGATCATCGCGAAGCCGAACACGAAGGCGAAGCCGGCGAGGATGATGCCCGCGCCCGTGTTCTTCGGCATGTGGATCGGCAGGTAGCCATCAACACGACGGCCCGCGTTGCGCTCCTTCATGTCCCACCATGCATCGGTGTCATGGATGACCGGGGTGAACGCAAAGTTGTACGCCGGCGGCGGTGACGACGTGGACCACTCCAGGGTGCGGCCGTGCCACGGATCGCCGGTCACGTCGCGCAGCTCGTCGCGGCGCTTGTAGCTCACCCAGAGCTGGATGAGGAACGAGCCGATGCCGAGGGCGATGAGGAACGCACCGAACGCGGCGATCTGGAACCAGATCTGCAGCGATGGGTCCTCGAAGTGGTTCATGCGACGGGTGACACCCATGAAGCCCAGCACATACAGAGGCATGAACGCGACCCAGAAGCCCACCAGCCAGAACCAGAAGCAGCACTTGCCCCAGAACTCGTCCAGCCGGTAGCCGAAGGCCTTCGGGAACCAGTAGTTGATGCCAGCGAACAGGCCAAAGATGACGCCACCGATGATCACGTTATGGAAATGCGCGATCAGGAACAGGCTGTTGTGCAGCAGGAAATCCGCCGGCGGCACCGCGAGCATGACGCCGGTCATGCCACCGATCACGAAGGTGACCATGAAGCCGACCGTCCACAGCATGGGCACGTCGAACTTGATCCGGCCGCGGTACATGGTGAACAGCCAGTTGAAGATCTTCGCGCCCGTGGGGATCGAGATGATCATCGTGGTGATGCCGAAGAACGAGTTGACGCTCGCCCCCGATCCCATGGTGAAGAAGTGGTGCAGCCACACCAGGTACGACAGCACCGTGATCACCACCGTGGCGTACACCATCGAGGCATAACCGAAGAGGCGCTTGCGGCTGAAGGTGGAGGTGACCTCCGAGAACACGCCAAACACGGGCAAGACCAGGATGTAGACCTCGGGATGGCCCCAGATCCAGATCAGGTTCACGTACATCATGGCGTTGCCGCCGAAGTCGTTCGTGAAGAAGTTGGTGCCCACGTAGCGGTCGAGCGAGAGCAGCACCAGCACCGCCGTCAGCACCGGGAAGGCGGCGACGATCAGCACGTTGGTGCACAGCGAGGTCCAGGTGAAGATGGGCATCTTCATCATGGACATGCCCGGCGCGCGCATCTTGACGATGGTGGCGATCAGGTTGATGCCCGACAGCGTGGTTCCCACACCGGCCACCTGTAGCGACCATATGTAGTAGTCGACACCGACATCCGGACTCTGCGCCAGGCCCGACAGCGGCGGATAGGCCAGCCAGCCCGTGCGCGCGAATTCGCCCACGAACAGCGACGCCATGACCAGCATGGAGCCGGCCACCGTCATCCAGAAGCTGAAGTTATTCAGGAACGGGAAGGCGACGTCGCGCGCGCCGATCTGCAGCGGCACCACGTAGTTCATGAGGCCCGTGACCAGCGGCATCGCCACGAAGAAGATCATGATCACGCCATGGGCGGTGAAGATCTGGTCGTAGTGATGCGGTGGCAGGAAGCCGGGATTACCGTTGAAGGCGACGGCCTGCTGGGCACGCATCAGGAGGGCGTCGGAGAAACCACGCAGCAGCATCACGATACCGAGCACCACGTACATGATGCCGATCTTCTTGTGATCGATGCTGGTGAACCACTCGCGCCATAGGTAGCCCCACAGCTTGTGCTTCGTGATCAGCGCGAGCAGGGCCAGGCCGCCGATGGCGACCGCGACGAAGGTGCCGATGAGGATCGGCTCGTGGTACGGAATGGCCTCCAGAGTGAGGCGTCCGAAGATCAGTTTGGCTAGATCTGGCATGTTCATTACCGGGCTCGGCAAGGCTTGAGTTCGTTGGAGACCGGGGCGCTCAAAGCGGCCGTCCGGCAGGCGTGAGCCGCTGGCCGCCGGCACCGCTGGCGACGCACAGGGCGCCTACGTAGCGCTTGCCGGCATCGGCAAGGCCCACGCGCGCACGGGTGGCGGCGTCGAGCGAGGTGACGTTGTAGGCACCCACCACGCCCTGCCCGCCCTGGGCATCGAGCGCCATCATGTCGCTCATGCACATGCGATTGGCCTCGACGCAGCGGTTGAGGATGGCGTTGTAGAGGCCCGGGGCGACGGTGCCGTAGTAGCGCACCGGCTCTTTCTCGCTGGGCTGCTCAAGCTTCAGGTAGTCCTCGCGGCCAAGCTGGCCGCCGCTGGCCCTGGCCTTGGCTACCCACGCATCGAAGTCGGCATCGGACAGGCTGTGGAAGCGGAAGTGCATGTCGGAGAACCCGGCACCGCTGTAATTTGCCGAAATTCCTTCGAAATCGCCGGGTTTGTTCATCACAGCGTTGAGCTTGGTTTCCATGCCCGGCATGGCATAGATCATGCCGGCCAGGGACGGCACGAAGAACGCGTTCATGACGCTGGACGCGGTGATGTGGAATTCGATGGGACGATCCACCGGGGCGGCCATCTCGTTCACCGTGGCGATACCCTGTTCGGGGTAAAGGAACAGCCACTTCCAGTCGAGCGCGACCACCTCGACCACCAGCGGCTTGCTCCCGGGCACGACGGCGCGGCCCTGGGAGATCTGCTCCACCGGACGGTACGGATCCAGCTTGTGCGTGCTGGTCCAGGTGATGGCGCCGAGGGCAATGATGATCAGCAGGGGGGCCGACCAGATCAGCAGCTCCAGCACCGTGGAATGGTTCCAGTCCGGGTCGTATTCGGCATGGGCGGCCTTGTTCGACTCGCGGTACTTCCAGGCGAAGGCCACGATCATGTAGATCACCGGGATGATGACGATCAGCATCAGCACCACGGAAATGACGATCAGGTCGCGCTGCTGCCGGGCGATGTCGCCGGAGGGCGAAAGCAGCACGGCGTCGCAGCCCGACAAGAGCAGGGCCAGGGCGGGGATGAGCAATCCGCGCAACATCTTCATGGACATTCGCATGATGGAGGTAACCGTGGGGACACGAAAAAATACGCCGAACGGCCCGCTGCCACCATAGGACACTTTGTCCCATGGCCCTGCAAGCCGAGTAGTGCGATCCTTCTCTACCCTGCCACCTACTTCCCCGAGCGGGCCGAATACGATGTCGAGCATGTCACACGCCGATCACAATGCCGCCGAGGGTGCCGAACGCGACGTCCGTCGCCAGCACCAGACCAGTCATGCCGCCGTGGCCCCCGGCGAAATCGCCGTCGGCGTGGTCATCGGCCGCGCCTCCGAGTACTTCGACTTCTTCACGTACGGCATCGCGTCCGTCCTCGTGTTCCCGTCGGTGTTCTTCCCCTTCCTGAGCCAGCTGGACGGCATCCTGCTGGCTTTCACGATCTTTTCGTTCGCCTTCATCGCGCGGCCGATCGGCACGACGCTGTTCATGGCGATCCAGCGCAACTGGAGCCGTGGCACCAAGCTTACCGCCGCCCTGTTCCTGCTGGGGACCTCCACGGTGTGCATGGCCTTCCTGCCGGCGAACACCTCGCACGGTTATACGGTGATTGTGGTTCTGTCGGTGTTGCGCTTCTTGCAGGGCATTGCGCTGGGCGGTTCGTGGGACGGCCTGCCCTCCCTCCTCTCGCTGAACGCGCCGAGGCACAAGCGCGGCTGGTACGCCATGCTCGGCCAGCTGGGCGCACCCATCGGCTTCCTGATCGCCGCCTCGCTGTTCCTGTTCCTCAACACCCAGCTCTCCCGCGAGGACTTCCTGGACTGGGGCTGGCGCTATCCGTTCTTCGTGGCCTTCGCCATCAACGTGGTGGCCCTGTTCGCCCGCCTGCGCCTGGTGGTCACCGAGGAGTACACCCAGATGATGGAAGAGGGCCAGCTCGAGCCAATCGGCATCATCGAGATGGTCCGCGCCCAGGGCCACAACCTGTTCATCGGCGCCTTCGCCGCCCTTGCCAGCTACGCCCTGTTCCATATCGTGACGATCTTCCCGCTGTCCTGGATCGCGCTCACCCGCTCGCAGGACATCAGCAGCGTCCTGATCGTGCAGATCGTTGGCGCTTTCGTGGCGATCCTGGCCACCGTGGCGTCGGGTGTCATCGCCGACAAGGTGGGCCGCCGCAACACCCTGGGCACCATGGCCGTGCTGATCGGCCTGTTCGCCATCGCTTCGCCCTGGCTGCTGGGCGGCGGCAAACTGGCCCAGGACGCTTTCCTGGTCATCGGCTTCGCCCTGCTGGGCCTGTCCTACGGCCAGGCCGCGGGCACGGTCACCGCCAATTTCGCCAAGCGGTTCCGCTACACCGGCGCGGCCCTGACCTCGGACTTCGCCTGGCTGGTCGGCGCGGCCTTCGCCCCGCTGGTGGCCCTGGGCCTGTCCCAGCGGTTCGGCCTGGGCGCGGTCAGCGTGTACCTGTTGTCCGGCGTGGCCTGCACCCTGCTGGCCCTGCGCATCAACCGGGCGCTGGAAACGGACCGCAACAAGGCCTGACGCCTCGCGTAGGAGCGCGCCCTGCGCGCTACATGTTTTCGCATCAGTCCTCAGGCTAGCGCGCCAGCTCCGAGGCTCGGCCTCAAAACATGTCGCGCGCAGGGCGCGCTCCTACCGACATGTCCACCCGGCCCAAAATAGCCGCCCGATATCCGGCGGCGAGGGTCCGGCCACGGCGTTACCCTTAAGCCATGCTCTTCGACCTGCCCGACCACGACACCCTCTACCGGGCCTTGCTGGACCGCGACCCCGCCTACGACGGCCATGTTTTCGTCGGGGTGACCAGCACAGGCGTCTTCTGCCGGCTGACCTGCCCGGCCCGGAAGCCGAAGCTCGAGAACACCCGTTTCTTCGACTCCGTGGCCGGTTGTTTCGAAGCCGGGTTCCGGCCCTGCCTCCGCTGCCGGCCCCTGGACCCGGTGGGGCAGCGCGAGCCGATGGTCTCGGCGCTGCTTCGCCGGCTGGAAGAAGAGCCGGAACGAGTCTGGTCGGAGGACGACCTGGTCCGCCTGGGCTACGACCCCTCCACGGTCCGGCGCAGCTTCAAGCGCCACCTCGGCCTCACCTTCCTCGACATGGCCCGCCTGCGCCGGGCCGGCCGCGGCATGGACCGGCTGGTCGCTGGCGCAAGCGTCATCGATGCGCAGCAGGCGGCGGGCTATGACTCCGGCAGCGGCTTCCGCGAAGCCATCGTCAAGCTGCTGGGCGATTGCCCTGCCGGGCTGCGCGGACGCGAACGGCTCCAGGCGGACTGGATCGAGACACCGATCGGCAGCATGCTGGCCGTCGCCGATACGCAGGCACTGCACCTGCTGGAGTTCTTCGACCGCACGGCGCTGCCGAACGAACTGAAGCGTCTGCGCGTGGCGACGCGCTCGACGATCAGCTTCGGACGGACGCCGGCCATCGAGCGGATCGAAGCGGAATTGCGCGAGTACTTCTCAGGATCGCGGCGATCGTTCGAGACGCCGCTGGCGATGCATGGCTCGCCGTTTACTCGTGCCGTGTGGGACGAGTTGATGGCGATTCCGCCCGGGACGACGCGCAGCTATTCCGAGGTTGCCGCGTTCGCGGGGCGGCATACCGCGGTGCGCGCGGTGGCGAGGGCGAATGGCGCGAACCAGATCGCCATCGTGATTCCGTGCCATCGGGTGATCGGCGCGGATGGATCGTTGACCGGCTACGGTGGCGGCCTGTGGCGGAAGGATTGGTTGCTGCGACACGAACAGAAGTTGGCGGTGTAGGAGCGCGCCCTGCGCGCGACAGGTTTTGTGAAGGGCGCAACAGGGCTCCATATCGCGAAAATCTGTCGCGCGCAGGGCGCGCTCCTACCTGGGGGTGTCCAACACGGGATAAGGCCCGTGCACGAACACCGTGTCGTGATAGCCCTTCACGCCGATGGCGCGCGCTATTTCGCTGCGGAAATCCTCGCCACGGCGCAGGCACTCCAGCACGAAGGCGAAATCGCGCTTGGGCTGCCAGCCCAGGTCGCGTGTGGCGCGGTGGCTGTCGTACACACGGTCCAGCGACGGAAGGAGCTTCCAGCCGCGTCCGGCGTACAAGGCATCGACATCGGGGAACAGCCGGCGCACCACTGCGGCGGCATCCTCGCGTAGCTCCGCCACGTCGCCGCGCGAGAACGGTGTCGTGGCCGAAACGATGTAGCGGCCGAACTTAAGCGACGGTGCCCGCTCCAGCGCCGCGAGATGCGCCTCGACGATGTCCTCGATGTCCGCACGCCGATATAGCAACTCGTTGGCCTGCATGTTCGCGGTGTCGTACTCGGAACGGACGTGCGCGTTGTCGTCGTCTTCCGGAAAGAACCGCGACGTGCGCAACACCAGCACCGGCAGCCTGTCCTTGCGCGCGACGAGTTCGCACATGCCTTCGGCGGCGGTCTTCGTCGCGCCGTAGATATTCTTCGGTACCGGTAGCACATCCTCGTCGATCCATGCCGACGGCTCGCCCGGTGCGGGCGACAGCGCGGCACCGAACGCGCTGGTGGTGCTGGTGAAGACGAAGGAGCGCACGCGCTGCGCCACGGCGGCCTCGAGCAATGCCACGGTCCCGCCCATATTGGTGTCGACGAAGTCGCGCTTCGAATGCGTTGCCACGTGCGGTTTGTGCAGCGTGGCGCTGTGGATCACATGGGTGATGCCGGACATCGCGTCGCGGACGAAGGCCTCGTCGTGGATCGAACCGATGAGATGCGTATGCGGCGAAGGCTTGATATCCAGGCCGCGCACGTCGCGGCCGTCAGCTTGCAGGCGGCGGACCAGCGCCTCGCCAAGATGACCGGCACTACCGGTGACGAGGATAGTCATCGCGAATCGTTCCTTACCAGATGAGATCGTCGGGCACGACGAACTGCTTGTAGTAGTCGTCGACATCGTCTTCGGACTGCACCGGATCGCCTTCCTTGCGCCCGTGGTCGAGCACGATCGTCTCGGGCGAGCGGGCATGGATCTTGTCCGCCGGCATCCGCGGAACCAGCTCGTAGCCATCGCCAAGGCGCGCGATGACGAGGGCGCCGGAGGCGAGCTGCGCACGCAGGCTCTCGTTGACGAAGATGCTGGCGATCTTCTCGCCATCGGGGAAGCGATAGGCGAGGTCGCCCTCGCGCTTCACGCGGGTGGTTTCGACAATCTGGCGAACCTGGGCGCGGATCTCGCGTGCGCGGGCCTCGGCGTTGCGCTCCGCGGCCAGTGCGCGGTCGCGTTCCGCGCGCCCGGCCTGCAGCTTGCGCGCATCCACCTGTTCTTCGACGGGCGCGGCGGGCGCCTTGCCCTGGCGCTGCTTTGCCTGGTCGCGAACGATCTTGGCCGCCTTGTCCTTCTTGACCAGACCGGCCTTGAGGAGCTGTTCCTGCAACGGGTTGCGCATGGAGGGGTACTTCTTGCCTGCGGGGTTCACGATTCTAACGCCGAAGGGTTGGTTACATCGCGTTACGTGCCTAGGCTTGGGGACCTCCCCGGAGGTAGACCATGTACGCCCGAACGTTTAAGCGCCACGCACGCCTCACCCTCGTGCTCGCCGCGCTTCTCGCCACCCCCACCTTCGCCGCCGACGGCCTGCCCCCGCGCAGCGGCTGGAAGGCGAGCAGCTCCTCCGAGCAGGTTCCCGCCCTCGCGCCCGCGCACGCCATCGACGGGGACGAAACCACCCGCTGGGGCGGCGGCTTCAGCCCGAGTCAGTGGTTCCAGGTGGACCTGGGCAAGGTCGCCAGGGTCGGTGGCGTGCGGATCCATTGGGACAGCGGCTTCGCGGCCGCGTATTCGATCCAGGTCTCGGTGGACGGGAAGGATTTCCACCCCGTGTATAGGGTGACCGATTCGCCCGGCGGTACCGAGTACCTCGTATTTCCCGCGACCGAGGCACGCTATGTGCGGCTGGCCGCGCCCGCGAGTACCGCGGACTGGGGTGTTTCGGTGTTCGAGTTCGATCCCTTCGCCGCCGGCGATGCCGCGCGGATCACAGGGCTCGGCGGCAAGGGCGACGGTGCCGCGCTGTGGGCCGACGGCAGTGCACGCGACATCGTGGGCAAGGGTCCTCGGGGCAGCCGGCAGCTGGATATCGCCCTGCCCAGGCCGCTCGACATCGCCGGCATCGAGGCTACCTGGGCCGGTCCGCGCGATGGCGCCACGCTGGAAGCACGCGACGCGAAGGGCCAGTGGAGCACGGTGGACAGCGATCCTGGCAGCCTCGGCGACACCTCGTACCTCGCCGCGCGAAAGACCAGCGAGACGACCGCACTGCGCCTCGTCGTCGGCGTGAAGGACGATGCCGCGCCGAAGATAAAACGCCTGCGCTTCCTGGGCCCGCTTCGCGTAATGACGGCGATGAAGCGTTACCAGATCGCCGCCTCGCGAGCGAACACGGACCTGTTCCCGTCGTCCCTGCACATGCAGCAGGTGTACTGGACCGCCGTGGGCGTACCCGCCGGCCTGCAGAAAGCCATCTTCGACGAATACGGCAACATCGAACCGTTCAAGGGTGGGCCGCAGGTGCAAGCGATCTGGCGCGATGCTTCCGGACATGCCGCTGTCTCCGGCGGCGCCGAGCGCACGCACGCGCTGCGCGACGGATGGAAACCGATTCCTTCGATGGGCTGGACCGTCCAGCCGGGTCTTGCAATGAATAGCGAGGCGGTGGCCGTGCAAGGCAACGGCCAGCCCGTGGTCCTGCTGCGCCATCGCCTGCGCAACGAGGGAAGCACTCCGGTCGACGGCACGCTGTCGCTTGTTGTACGGCCCATACAGGTGAACCCGCCGTGGCAGAACGGCGGCCCCTCGCCCATTCACGACATCGCCATCGTGGGTGACGCGGCGCGAACCGATGTGCGCGTGGAAGGCCGCACGCTTCTGTCCTCGCTGACGCCCGTGGACGCGGTCGGTGCGGCACCCTTCGGGGCGCATGGCGAGACCGAGATCACGTCCCAGATCGCCGCGGGTACCGTGCCGGCGGCCCGTGAGGCTCACGATGACGACGGCCTCGCGGCTGGCGTACTCGATTACCACATGCACCTCGCTCCGGGCGAACACCGCGATGTGGTCCTCGCTTTTCCCCTCGGCAACGCACCCGCCGATACGAACGGCCACCTGCCCGAACCGCCGGTGATCGACCGCACGGCCCTGACCGCAGGCGACTACGAGAAGATCGCCAGCGAGGTCTCCGACGATTGGCAGGAGCGCCTGGGTGGCGTTGGTATCTCGCTGCCTGACGCATCGCTGGTCGACATCCTGCGCTCGCAGGCCGCCTACATGCTGGTGAACCAGACCGGCCACGCCATGCAGGCCGGCCCGCGCAACTACAACCGCTCCTTCATCCGCGACGGCGCGGCCACGGCGTCGATCCTGCTGCGCATGGGCGAAGTGAAGACGGCACGCGATTATCTCGACTGGTATGCGGCGCACGCCGTGCACGAGAACGGCCTGGTCTCGCCCATCCTCAATGCGGACGGCAGTGTGAACCGCGGCTTCGGTTCCGACATCGAGTACGACAGCCAGGGCGAATTCATCCATCTCGTCGCCGATGTCGCCCGCTTCGGCGGCGGACCGGACAGTGTGAAGGCCTATCTGCCCAAGGTGCGCGCGGCCATGCGCTTCATGCAAGAACTGCGCGAGCGCACGATGGTGCCGGGGTACCTGTCCAACCTGCCGGCACCGGAGCGCTTCCGCGGCATCATCGCGCCGTCGATCAGTCATGAAGGTTATTCCAGCCCCACGCATAGTTACTGGGACGATTTCTGGGCCCTGAAGGGCTGGCACGATGGTGCGTGGCTTGCCGGTCAATGGGGCGACAAGCAACTGGCCGCCTATGCGCGCGAGCAGTACGCGGCTCTGCGCGAATCGATGCGCAAGTCGATTCGCGCGACCATGGCCTGGAAGGGCACGGACGTCATCCCCGCTGCCGCGGACCTGGGCGATGGCGATCCCACAAGCGTTTCCATCGGACTCGACCCGGCGGGGCAGATGGACATCCTGCCGCATGATGCACTGGTGAACACGTTCGATCGCTACCTTGCCGACGTCCGCAAGCGCGAGAAACCGGGCGAGCTGTTTGCCTATACCCCATACGAACTGCGCAACGTGCTCACCTACGTCCACCTCGACCGCCCGGACGATGCCGCGGAACTGCTCGCCGACGTCGTGTGCGACCGTCGCCCGCCCGAGTGGAACATGTGGGCGGAAGTAGTGCACTCCCGGCTGCGCCATCCGGGATACCTCGGCGACATGCCGCATACCTGGATCGGCTCCGAATACGCGCGCACGCTCTTCGGCATGCTGATGCGTGAGGCCGACGATGGCCTCTACCTGTTGCCCGGCGCGCCGGCTTCGTGGGTCGCCGGCAGCGGGTTGTCGATCACGCGCCTGCCGGTGGCCTATGGCTCGCTGAGCATGACGGCACGGCGTGACGGGAAGCGGTTCACGGTCACGTTGGACAAGGGCCTTCGCGCCGGCACGCCGGTCCGCGTGTTCTGGCCGGATCGGGTTCGACCGTTGCGGGTCACGGTAGACGGCAAAGCCGTGACCGAGTGGGACGAGGATGGAGTGAAGCTCTCAGGACCGTTCCACACGCTGGTGGCGCAGTACTGAGGAACACCGTTAACGAATGCCGAGGGAACGCAGCTCCGCCAACAGCGCGGAGGCCATCCGCTTGGCCGGATAACCCCGCGCGTCGGCCGTATAGCGCATCAGGCCCATGGCCACCGGCGATGAATCGCCAGTAGCTTCGACCTTCCAGCGCAGTACGCCGTGGGCAATTCCGGTGGCGAGATCGATCTTCAGCCGTACCGGCAGGATGACCAGGCGGTGCGTCACCCCGGCAGCCGACTCCTCGGGGCGGTGCGCCTCCAGTACTTCCCGCTCGGGCAACACGGTGCTGCGACGAAAACCCTCGCTGTCAGCCATCCTCACCTCGACAGCAAGACCGTGGCGCTGCACAAGTTCTTCGACGTCCGCGACCACGGTCTCGGTCTTTCCCGCCTGAAGAGACTTGGCGAGCGCCAGATCGAATGCCCTGGCATCACGGTACAGGCGCTCCGAGCCCATCGAATGCAGGGACACGAACGAGTACACCTGCATCTTCCGTACGACGACGTCACTGCTTGCGTCTACGCGTTTCCCCACGTTAACGACAGGTGCGCACGCCACGAGCGATACGGCGAACGGCACGGTGGCGAGCCGGGGAACCCAGGCAAGGCAGCGAAAGAAGACACTTGGTGCACTCACATGAAGTTGACCAGCACGGTCACCGGCCGCCTGAACTGGCCACCACCCACGCTCGGGTTCGTACCGCGCATGCGGACGTTGAAAACGAAGTCCTCGCCCGTGCCAAGGGCGTTAAGTCGTGCCGGTACCCCAGGCTTGATCGTGCTCTTCCTGTTGTCGCCGATCTCCAGGGCCACGTTTGCCGGGCCGCCGCGAAGGGAGAAAAGATCAGGAACGGACGAGTCGGCATCGGCGGCGGTGCCGAAGGTGAAGCTGGCGATCATACCCACGGGCTCCTGGCATTCCTGCACGGTCAGGCGGAATTCCTTCCAAGGGGTCGCGCGGTCGGGATTATCGAAGTCGCCCAGATGCACGCTGCCTACGTGAACATCCTGGGTGAGGGTCTCCGGCGTGATGCTGCAGGCGGGCCGCCGGAAGATCAGGCTATAGATCTCCATCGAGCGGAACACGACCAGGCCTCCACCAAACTGATCGACATTGGATTGTGCGATGGGGCCGGCGTCCACGTTACCGAATTCGACGGGACCATTCATGCGATAGATTTCGTAAGACACCATATCCTGGTCGCTACGCACCGTGTCGCCTTGATTGAAGGTGCGCGTGAAATCGTGCGGAAAGCTCCGCTTTACGCCGCTTCCCCCCTCCTCGATGAACAGCCGGACACCGAAGCCTGACGGCTTGCCGCCCACCGTCAACGGCAAGAGTCCATCGGGAGGGTTGCCGTTCTGCCAGCGGCCTCGAAACATGGCGTCACCGGCGGCACAGGTGAGGAGCAGCTTACCCTCCCCCGCGGCACTGCCCTGTCGCACCATGGTTCCCGCGGGTATGTCGTTGAAGACATCGACATAAGTTGTCTGACCGATCTGATAGGTGGCCAGGTTGCTCATCGTGCAGCCTGCGACGGCAGGAACAGCATGTAGCCCTGCCAGTAGCATGGAGCCGCCGAGGGCGTGGCGAAGCAATGTGTTTCTCCGTTGTTTCATGATGACCTCTTTCCGTAAGGAGTGGCGTCCACGACGGCGTCGTGGGTTGGGAAGTAGTTGTCCAGCCACACGGTCCAGCGCGATGCGCGACGCATCAGGTCCGTGCGATAGTGGGCGTTGATGTGTGGTGTCCGTGAGTGGTAATTGGAGGCGCGTGTCCACAGATCTCCGGCGTCGTTGTGAAGGTGGCCGCGAATCCGCCACGCCGCGAGCATGAAGGGATAGCACCCCTTCGCCGCCACATCGGCTGCCGTGATGCCATACCTTCCGAGCTCCCTCAGATACGCCGTGTTGAACTGGAGGGCTCCCACATCGAAGGTGCCGTTCTCGTTGCGTACCCATTGGCCGGGCTTGCCGGCTTCTTTCTCGGCCACGGCGAGGATGATGTTCGCGGGCACGTCGTAGGCCAGGGCCGCGCCGAGCGAACAGGCGACCATTTCCTGTCGTTCTGGTGGGATGTCGGGGAGGGTGTCCATCATTTTCCTTCCTCCGGCGGCGATTCATCATCGTTTCGTACGGGACCATCCAACGGTGTGGATGCCGGTTCCTCCCATCGTCTGACGCGCCGTTTTTTGGGTCGAAGCGGTTGTGCGTCGGTCGTGTCGGATGCGGACGCATCGGCTCGCGTGGCGATCGCCTCAGCCGGCGCTACCGTGGCGCCCGGTAGCATCTCCACCGTTTCGTCACCCGAGATAAGCGATTTCATGTCTTCCTGGACGACGCCCGTTGTCGAGGCGCCGTCCTGCGGATTCGACGTCTCTGCATTGTGCGTGGCATGAGCAGGGGATGTGGGGACTGCGGTCTGGTCATGCTCCTGCGGGATAGCAGCATGGCGTGTCGCATCAGGCTGACGGGCTATCGGGCTGCTGGCGTCTATCGAGGTTTGCGCCAGGGCGGCCATGGCGCGATGGCCGGCATGTGCTGGCGTGGGCTCGGTGTCCGTTATCGAACGTTCTGGAGTGATGCCGACGCGCGACGACATCGTATCGATTGCCTCTCCCATGACAGGCAATGCAGATACCGTCGAACCTCCGTAGGATTTATGTATCTCCTCGCCAGCACTTTGCAGCGGCACGTGCGTTGCGGTGTGATCATGGTTCGGGATGGTGGCATGCTGCGCCGAATCGAATGGACGAGTAAGCATGCTGTCCGCACTCGCAGATAACTGCACCGACTTCGTCGTGGGATGTATTGCAGCACCCGTGTGCCCGGGTCCCGCGGCGGTTATCGCCTGGTCCGGAGCGACGTCGTGCTGAAGATGTCCGTCATGACGGGCGCCGGACTGCACCTGGGCTGGGACCGCAGCGTTAGACTGGCCGGCACGCGCATCCGTGGTCGGGGCCAGGGCGGAATCAGAAGTGAGGTGTCCTCCCAGAGCCGGCGTGGACAGGTGGGATGGCTCCAGGGAGGAAGCCCCCATGGTGCCGGAGCCTGTGACGCCATGACCCTGCAAGGCTGGGGGTTCCGTTGTCCCGGGGACACGTCGACCTTCGACATTCATCGTCCTTCCTTCAACCGTCGACGCGGCGGGACTCGGCATGGCGTTCACGGCGCCCACCTTGGACATCGCAGTATCCGGTACGGGATCGGATACTGACGTGGATGTCGAGTTGTCGGCCGGCGTGTCGCCAAACACACTTCGGCCGCGACCGCCGCGATGCGGGTCGGACGCGCGTCCGACACCGAACGGATCGGCGCCGGAGCTTATGTGGAATGGATCCGCCATGCCTCCCGCCGCGGAGGCCGAGCGTTGTACGGCGTCCATGACGGAGTCCGAACGGTGAGACGCCGCACTGTTCCCTGTCGCGCCAATGGCGTAACCGCCGGAGCCACCACCGCCACCGGGCAAACGGCCAGTCGCAGTGGCATAGGCCGAACTACCGGCGGTAGCTATGGCTGTCCCCGCCGCGCTCGCGGATCCTGCGTACATGCCGAGGGTCGAACCCGTGACAAGCGTATAAATCAGCTGCGGAATCTTGATCGACAGCAGCAGCATCAAGATCGATACCACCAGCATCATGCCCAGGATCACGAAGGTCGAATAGTTCCTGCTGTTTTTCTCGATACCGATACCATCGAGCAGGGCGGTGGCCACTGTTCCTATGACGCTCAACGTCAGCAAGGCCGCACCGACGGCAACTACATGCTTGTAGTAGTTGACAGCTATGGGCGACGTCCATCGCGAGCCGCCGAACCCGAGTAGGAAGATGCCGGCGTAACCGAGAATCCACGCCATCACCAGCGCGAGAAGGACCTGGCCCGCCATGACCGTGCAGATACAGAGAATCCCCACGGCCATGCCACCGATGATCAGCCGATCGGCATTCTGGCCCTCGCCCGTATCACTTAACACATGGAGATAGACATCCAGACCGCGCGACAGGATGCTGTCAGCATTCGTCCGGACGGTCTCGTCTCCCAGACCCGTGCTGATCATCCGCAGGAACGACAGAACAATGTCATCGACGAAGGATTCGCCGCCCTGGCGAGAGCTCGCGTTCACGAGAATCCAGTAGAACAACCCGGTCACGACGATGAATCGCAACAGTTCCATCAGCATCTCGCCGATGTCGTGCCGGACGATCAGCATGCCCATCGTCCAGACAAGGCTGATCACAGCGAGCGACCAGAAGAGCGACTTCGCTGCTTCGAGTATCGTGTCGGTGAGCGGTTGCGTCGTGAACGCGCGCAGCACGTCGCTGACTACCTTATCCGATTCCACCGAATCTGCGCCAAACGCGGGAACGGCGAGAAAACACAGGACCACGGCGAGCACCGCTCGTCCATGAGATGGGATGTGCATGATGATGTGTAGCCGGAAAGAGCGATGGATGGGAACGCGGCGCTGCCCGCACCACGAGTTGCATCAGTACGAGGCGGACCGCAGCTTGGTCTTCTCGAGTGCATCGTCCATACCCTTTCGAAGGCGCCTGCCCACGGCAACGGCGCGCGCATCACGATCTGCCGCAGCCTGCACCTCTGCGGCGCGCGCTGCCTCCGAGACCAGCGTCAACGAACGGAGCCTCATGAGTTGATTTATTTGAGACCCTGCCAGGGCGTTGGCGACCTGGAGCTGGTGCCCGTGTCCCTTGGCATTATTGCTGATAGCCGCTAGATCCTTGAGTGCATTCGCTTCTGATTGAAGTGCTTTGTCATCCGAGGCTATGGCATGTACAAGGGCATCATTAGCGGCTTTTCGTGCTCGCGATGCTTCGAAGGCGGTCTGGTCGCCAAAGTGGCCCAGTGGATCTTTTTCGTGCGCGTCCACTGTATTGTAATAGCGAGTGTATTTTTTTACCTCATTACCGCCCATCACCTTACCAAGGTCAAAGGGAATCGGAACGATTTCGCCACCACCTTCGTTAATTATCCAGTTGAATTCGGTATTAATCTCGGTGTTGATTTCGAGTTGCTTATCGATATTGATCGTGTGGTGGATCACCGTACCGTCCTTATTGTTGCTAAGTTGGCGCTTTATAGCCTTCAACTGGAGATTTTGCGCGAGATTTGATCCGGCGCTGGTCACATTGGCGGCCTTATTGAGTTCGTTGATCAACAAGTTAGCTTGATCAACGACATTGACGGCCAAAATCCCCGCGCTAGCAGGGCCAGAGACCATCGTCATGACCACGACCAGAGTGCTAAGCCTGCACCTCATCTTTATTCCTTTCATGGGTAGTGCTCCGTTTCAGGTCCGGCTACTGCCGGGGTTGGAGGAAGTGGATTCAGTAATCGAACGCGCGGTAGGGCTTTTCAAACGTAAGGTCCTTCACCGCCATCACGTTGAAGCGGTAGCCCGGGCGGATTTCGATCGTGGGTGCGATATTCATATTCTTCTCGATCATCTTCGTCGCCACCTCGCCCAGCTGCTGCGCCAGATTCTGGCTGAGTTGCGCGGCATTGGACGATCCGAACGGATCATTGCCAGGGTCCACGCGCGAGGAGGTCAGGCCTGAGATGATCCCTGACATCAGCATCGCCGATCCGAACAGGCGCAGGTAATGCCGGTCTACCCTGTCGCCGAAACCCGCGTATCCGGCGCTGTCTGCCCCTTCCATCGCGCCGATGTCGAGCGCCTTTCCATCCGGGAAAACGATACGCTGCCACGCCACGAGCACGCGTGATTGTCCATGCACGATGTTATGGTTATAGCGCCCGACCAGCTTCGATCCTTGCGGGATGAGTCGATGGCGACCGGTAGGCGTATCGAATACGTCCTGGCTCACTTGGGCAACGATCTGCCCCGGTAATTCGGAATTGATTCCAGAGATCATCGTGGCCGGGATAACAGCACCTGCACGCACCTCGTAGGACGTGCGCGGTGCCTCGACGTCCGACTCGAGCCGCCAGCGATCGTAGCCGTCCTGCGCGGCCTTCTTGCGATCGAAGTTCGCATAGTTTCCGTCGGCGACGATCGGCCGCAGTTGTTCCAGCGAGGCGCCTGAGCCCTGTCTGTCGATATCGTCTTCCTCATCATTCCTGTCGACCTTCTTCCCGGCGGCGGCGTCCTTGCTGACCGCCTGCCCCACGCCCGTCTTCGCATGCATCGCCGTCTGGAACAGCTTCATGCGCTCCTTAGCCATCGCATCGTCGGCTTGCGGCCGGTTACCCGCGGAGGAGCCCGGTAGCGGCGGCGCGTCCGGATCGTCCACGCGCGCCACGGGAAACGACGGCACATGTGCCTCGTCGGGATCGGGAATCAATCCTCCCGTGGCGCTGTTGGCAAGCATCTGGTCGAGTAGCTGGCTATTCTCCGGCAGGGGCCCGGTCGTTGGCGCAGGGTCGGAATGTTTACGCTCACCCCGCTGGACCGCGACCAGGGCGACGAGGATCACGAACACCACCAGTACGCCGCCGATGAGCAGTAGGGGCATGTTGTTGACCCGGCGTACGCCCGTGGGCGCGTCACCCGTCTTCGTCGACAGGTCGGTGTCGGGTGCAAGACTGTCGATGCCGGTACGCTGTCCGTCCATGCCGCTCATTCGAGGCGCGTCCAGGCGCCGCCCGGGTAGGCATTTGCACCATCAAGCACCCATAGCCGCGACAGGGTCGTTTTATCCACCCTCGCCGTGACGCAATACATGTTTCCTTCCAGCAGTTCGACGCGGCTGTCGAAACGGTCGCCGGTGGCGTGAGCATCTCCCACGGTGAATCCCCTGGCCCGGAGGGCGGCGAGCAGGGCCGTATCGAAAGCGCCGGACATGAGGCGCGATGGCACGAGCACGGTTGCTGTGGGTTCGTACACTTCGCTCAATCCGCTTACGATATCGGCGACCATCGCGCGCCGAAGCGGATCGGCGTCCGCGACCGATCCTCTCTTCGCGGGAGGCGCGGACGCACAGGCGGTAAGCGACGACGCCAGCGCCAGGATGATGATGCGCGTGGCCCTCATCGGCGCCTCTCGATGGTGATCTTGCGCTGCCCGACGCCAACGCCGGCGACGAGCACGGCCTTCTCGAAGAGCGTATCGACGATGTACCGTCCGTCCTGCACCCGGTAATTCACCATGACCTGATCGTCTTTCTTGAAGGCACTGCCGCTGTCGCGCACGACGAGCAGCGTGGGCGCCTCGCCTTGCGAGAAGCTGGACGGCATCTCGATGATGGTCTTGACGCCGTCGTTGTAGACGCGGACCGGCTTGAAAGGCGCATTGCCGCTGACCCGGTAGCCGAAGTCGAGGTTGCCGAGGTATTCGTTCGTGCCGGTGGCCGGGGTCTCCTTGTGCGTTTGCGCGATGACCGTTCTCTTCTTCAGAGCCGCCCATTTTTCTTCGGATGATTCCGGATAAGTAAACGCCACCCGTGGCATGTACTCTGTCCTGTGCGACCGCAGGCGCAGGTGATAGGTGCGCCGGTTGGTCGTGACCATCAACGAGGTTTCCAGGCCCACGTCCAGCGGCTTGATGACCAGATGCTGGATTGCGTCCTCTCCCGCCCCCGATAGCGCCGGCTCGACGAGCCAGCGCACGGCATCGCCAAGGTTCACCGAACTCACCTGTTCGCCAGGCTCGAGTTCCACGTCGCACACTTGCAGCACCGCGCAAACGATGCTTGGCTGCGACTGGCCGTAAAGGAAGCGGATGGTGCCGTCCGGGCCCGGCACGGGCTTGACCGAGGCCGAGGTGCTGGCGATCCATTTGCGCGAAATATCGAGCCCCACTTTCTCCTGCGCGGTGAGCTTGGGGTTCTCGGTGGAGAAGAATTGGTTGGCCAGTTCCGTCTCGGTGGTGGTGGCCGCCGCGGTGCCTGTCACGAGCATCGCCGCCGCGGTAATTATGAGGGCTGTTTTCATGGTGCTTGCTCTGTCAGAACTGCTTGGACCAGGAGTAATCGGAGACGTAGATGCCCATCGGATTCAGACGGATCTGGTCTTCCGTGGTATCGGGTGGCATAGGCTGGCTGCTCACGTTCAGTAGCGCGCGCATGCGGTACGGCTTGACCATGATTTCCCCTTTGCGTGTCCGCTGTGTTTCGATCCAGTCGATTTGCCAGGTGCTTGCCGTCTGCGGAATTGCCGAAACGATTTCCACGTTCACGGTCTGCTTCTCGGCGCGCTTGAATGGATTGGTCTCGGGTGTGCCGTTGAGGTATGCGGTCATTTTTCGGGTGGCGTTGCTTCCCGAAGGCATCAGCGCGTACACCTTGAAGATGGCCCGGCGCTGCATGGCGATGTCCGGCGTCACGGTGCGTGCGTTGAAAATGAACTCTGCCACCGAAGCCCGCACGATGCGCTGGTCTACCTTCCCTGCCGGATTCACCGGAGCCACAGCCATCGCTTCGCCCAATTTGTTCACTTCCACCACGTAGGGAACGAACTTGGACTGGCTGCCGATATAAATGACGCCGCCGACGGCCGCCAGGGCCACCAGCATGCTGATGAGGGCCATGGCCTGCCACAGCGTGCGTGAGGCGATAAGGCTGCCCACGTGCGAGTTCCAGCTGCGCCGCGCATTGAGGTAGGGATGCGGGAGGCCCTGCGCCGCCACGCCATGCGCGGCGAACTGCCGCTTCTTCTTCAGTTTCATGATCAGACTCCGTAATCCGCGAGGCGCAAGCCCTTGAGCTGCAGCCAGTCGTGCACCCAGGCATCGCCGTAACGGGCCTCGAGCGTGCGGATGGTGGCGATGGATTCCTTGTCGGTGCTGCCGATGAAGGCCAGGGCGAGCGGTCCTAGGGCAAGGTCGTAGAGACGCCGGCCCTTGTCGGACATGTAGTAGTAGTGACGTTTCTGCACCGCCGTGGCGAGGATCTCGATCTGCCGCGTATTGAGGCCCATGCGCCGGTACAGCGCCGCCGCATCGTCGTCCCTTGCAAAAGGATTCGGCAGGAAAATCTTGGTGGCTGTGGATTCGACGATGACATCCAGGATGCCCGAGTTGGCCGCATCCGAAAGACTCTGCGTGGCCATGACAACGAGGCAGTTCGACTTGCGCAGGACCTTCAGCCACTCACGGATTTTCGCCCGGAACACCGGATGGCCGAGCATGAGCCAGGCTTCGTCCAGGATGATCGCGGCCGGCTGCCCTTTCAGCGAGGTCTCGATGCGCCGGAACAGGTAGAGCAGCACCGGTAGCACGTACTTGTCGCCGAGGTTCAGCAGATCCTCGATCTCGAACACGGCGAAGTCGGAAAGGCGCAGACCGTCGACGGACGCATCAAGCAGGTGGCCCATCGTGCCGTCGGCCGTATAGACCTTCAGCGCCTCGCGTATCGACTCGTCCTGGATCATCAGGACGAATTCCGAGAGCATGGTCGCACCCGAGCGGTGCATGGACTGCAGCGCGCTGCCGATTTCATTGCGCTGTGCCGGCGTTGTCTGCACCCCGTTGAGTGCCAGCATGGAGTCGATCCATTCCTGGGCCCAGCTGCGGTCGGACTTGGTTTCGAGAAACTGCAACGGGCAGAAGGCCAGCGTGTCGTCATCGCCGGCCACGTCGAAGTGCAGCCCACCGCATGCCTTAGCCAGCGGATACAGCGAGCGTCCCTTGTCGAAACAGTACAGCGACATGCCTTTGTAACGGCGAAACTGCGCCGCCAACAACCCGAGGTGAGTGGACTTACCCGCACCGGTGGGGCCGAAGATGAAGGTATGGCCCAGGTCGTTCACATGCAGGTTCAGGCGGAACGGAGTGGCGCCCTGCGTCACGCACTGCATGAGCGGAGGGGAACTGGGCGGATACATCGGGCACGGGGCTTCTGCCAGTCCGGTCCAGATCGTCGCGCTGGGCAGCAGGTCCGCGAGGTTCAGCGTATTGATCTGCGGGCGGCGCACGTTCTCAACGCCATGGCCAGGGAGACTGCCGAGCAGGGCATCCATCGTGTTGATCGTCTCGATACGCGCCGCGAAACCGCGGGCGTTGATCGCCTTCTCGATCTGCCGCACGGAGCGGTCCAGGCGCGACCGGTCCTCGTCGGAGACCACGACGACACTCGTGTAGTAACCCTGCGCCACGAGACCGCTGTTGATTTCCGCGATGGCGGCCTCGGCATCGTGCATCATCGACAGCGCGTCGTAATTCACCGCGCCGCTGTTGGTCTGGAATATCTGGTCGAAGAAGCCGCGAACCTTCTGCCGCCATTTCTTGCGGAACTTCTCCATCTGGTGCAGCGCTTCATGCGGATCCATGAAGATGAAGCGATTGGACCAGCGGTATTCGCTGGGCAGTTCCGCCAGCGAGGCGAGGATGCCCGGGTACGACTCCATGGGAAAACCCTCGATAGCCACCACCTGGACAAACCGCCGGCCGATACGCGGCGCGACGCCGGCCCATATCTCCTGCCCGCCGACGAGAGCGTCGATATAGGCAGGGTTGTCCGGGAGGGCGATCGGGTGATCCAGGCCGGTAACGCAGAACTGCAGCCAGCGCAGGAAATCGTCGTGGGTGATGTTCCGGCCCTCCTCCGTCACGCTTGCCTGCCCTTTCAGGCGCTGCATGCGAAACACACTGGACAGCCGGCTCTCGAAGCTGCGGCACTCACGTTGGAAGTCGCCGATAAGACTGTGGGTCTGCTCCGTGCTTCCCACGACTTCGGTATCGTCGTCGAACATCATCTCCACGAACCTGCGCTGGGCCACCTGCGGGGGAAAGTAGGTGAGCGTCATCACGAGATAACCCTCGTAAGTCGCTCCCAGGCTGTGGAACAGACGACGGCGTTCCTCGTCGATCGCCGCGGAGACCGGATCCGGAAAATACGACCGCGCGGCGTCGGCGTACTCGCGCGCCGGGCGGCGCACGGCGTCGACGTGCAACATCCAACCGTTGCCGAGCCGGGACAGCGCCTGGTTCACCCGCATGGAGGCCGTCTCGCGCTGCTCGTCGGTGCTGCTTGCCGCGTCGTCGCCCTCGAACATCCAGGCCGCCATGAACGCACCGTTCTTGCACACGATCACCCCGTCGTCCGCGACAGCCGCGTAGTTGAGCAGGTCAGCCACGGCCTGCCCATGCGGGCGGCGGAAATCGAGCTTGGGCTCGGCGTCCAGGCGGCGGATGCGCGTGATCAGCAGGATGACGAGGATGGCGGTCACGACCGCCATCCCCGCGATGAGCCAGAGCATCATCGGTACTGACGCTCCTCGGCCGGCCCGTTCACGCGGAACGGTGTGGAGCGTGGGGCGTAATACTTCTTATAAAGACGCTGTCGCATATATATGAAACGCATCTTCGGGTCGGCCTTCGCCATGAGGCGGAAGACGTGCAACGCGACTACCCACATGACCATCCCAAAGATTGCCGCCTTGATCTCCTGTGCAGAAAAAGTCAGTGCGCCCGCGAGAAGACCGGTGAACATTACCAACTCGCGATCGCCGCCGAGGAAAAGGTTGTCGCGGTTTCCAGCGCGACGGATAGGTATCGTGCGGATGGCCATCACACGTTCGTTCTATCGTTCTTGACGAGGCTAACAGTTACCTTCCCGCCACCGCCGCCTGTAGTACCGTCCTTGAGGAACGTGATGATCGTGCTCGCCTGTACGATGACAGCCACCACCAGGACGATGAAGACCATCGTTCGCATGAAGCCACTGATCTCGCCGCCGAAGATCAACATGGCTCCGCACCCCACAATCCCAGCGAGCGAGATGACAAAAGGCACCGTTCCGGTAAAGGAATCCTGAAGAGCCACGAGACCACCCTCGTAGGGGAGTGGACCCTCGTCGGCGATCGCAAGCCCGGGAAGCGCAAGGAGTGCCGTGCAGATAAGTATTGCGGCGGGCCAACGCCACATGCCCTTGATCGAGGACATAAACCCTGGTGTCTTCATGTTCAAAAAATCTCCAGTCAAAGATTACGCAACACATAACGCCCATCCTCATACCCATCCACGGCTACGATTTCCTGGACGCGACGGCCGCTGGGGGTTCGCGTGATATGCACGAGAAGGTGAACGGCTTCGCCGATCAAGGGCTCGATGGGTCGCGGTGCGTCGCGGTGCATGCTGATCAGCATCGCCAGGCGCGATAACCCGGCGCGTGCGTCGTTGGCATGGAGCGTTGCCGCACCGCCCTCGTGGCCGGTGTTCCAGGCCATGAGCAGGTCCAGGGCTTCTGAACCACGCACCTCGCCCACCAGGATGCGATCCGGGCGCATGCGCAGCGAGGTGCGTAGCAGCTGCGTCATGCTCACGTCGAACGAGGTCCGGTATTGCACGAAGTTCTCGGCGGCACACTGGATCTCACCCGTGTCCTCGATGATGAACACGCGCTCATTGGCGTCCGCTTCGATCATCTCGCGGATGATCGCGTTGATCAGTGTGGTCTTTCCAGATCCGGTGCCGCCGATGACGAGGATGTTGCGGTGCGCATGGATCGCATCCATCAGTACCCGTCGATGCTTCTCGCTCATCATCCCGCCATCGACATAGTCGGCGAGACCGAAGATGGCGATAGCCTTCTTGCGCAGCGCGAACGTGGGGCCGCTGACGATCGGGGGCAACTGCGCGGCGAAACGCGATCCGTCGAGCGGAAACTCCGTTTCGAGAACTGGGTTCGATCTTGTGATTTCCTTGCCGTAGTATCCTGCCGTGGTCTTGATGACAGCCTCGGACTGGCTAGGTCGCATCGTGCCGATGCAACGCATGCCTTCGCCAAGCTTTTCCTGCCAAAGCCGGCTGTCCGCGTTCAGCATGATCTCGACCGTCTTCGGATCGTTGAATGCGTTCATGAAGGTGTCACCGAGGTCGCGCAGCAGCTTTTCGCGCGCACGCTCCCTCAACACGGCGGTTGGACCGCCGGCTTGTCCCGGTTCCATAGTTTCCGACTCATGATGCCGCCGACCCGACCCTCATGGTCGTTGTCCGCGCTTGTCGCCGGCAGGCGCCTCCGCGCCCGCAATGTAAAACGTGTCTCAGGCCGCTTTTTTCATGGCGTATCCTTCCCCGGCAGTGGAGCAGGGTGCGCGCAACGAACGATGCAGCCCGTGCGTTTCCAGGTCGTCGATCGCCGCCGGGATGTCGATGCGGCAACTGCCGCTCTCGCTGTCGCCCCAGCTCACGGTGAGGCGTTTGCCGCTCAGGGCGCCGCGCGCGAAGATCTTGCTGCCCTGTCCGACCACGCCTACTGTCTGGCCACTGTCGTCGAGCACCGAAGCGCCGAACGGAAGGGGACGCCCATCCGGTTGCGTGGCGTGGATAAGCATGGACTGAGCGACCGACGTGCGGTAGTCGAGGCGGGCGAATGCGCCTGCTCGCGGTGCGACGCTTTCACTGGTGCTTTCGAGCTCCACGTCGTGCGAGGCGCCCCGGGGATCGATCGATACGGTGTTGAGCTGGTACGGAAGCAACCCGCGGACCACCGCATTGCCGCGGCGATCGAGCCGCGCACCGGCGTGGCTTTCGATGCGCGCGCCCGCCGCGCCAGGAGCATGGACAATGGCATTCGTCTCGCCGAGTTCCTGCGCCAGGGTGACACCGTCGCGGTGTGCCACGATCGCACCCGTCGCGCCAAGTCCGAACTGCGTGCTGCCCTGGCTGCCGCGACCCGCGGAGGCCCGGTAGCTGCCCGCATAGGTTCGGTAAACGACACTGGCGCTACCCACGTTGGACGCGGGCTGGTCGCGGGACTCCGAGCGCCCTGCAGCCAGCACGTAGTTCAGGTCCTCATTGCCGGCGATCCTGCCATTGATCCGCGCCTGCAAGCCGGCATTACCGCTGTCGCTCCTGTTGTAGGACGCGCTGGCAGTGGGTGAAGAGGGCGTGGCACCCAGTGGCAGCGAGAACGACACATAAACTGTCGTATCGGTGACGTTCCGGCTGCTGTTGCCGGCCATACCCGTGTCGAATACGTCCCCAATACGCGAACGCTGCACGGAGACGTTGTAGCTGAGCAAGCGCCAGTTGCTGGAGTAGCCTAGCGTGTAATCGATGCCGCGGGACCGTCTGTCCCAGTAGTCCACCACGGATCCGACAAGGGAAAGCTGTCCGTTTCCGATGGTCTGGCCGATGTTCGCGTCGAAGCGGCTCCGTTCGCCTCCAAGCATCTCGCCGGTCAGGCCATGGCGACTGCGGCTGCGCAGCGCAGCGGCGTCCACCACGCCCAGATAATCTCGCGTGGAGAATCGCTGGCTCGCCAGGCCGAAATTGGTGCCCGTCGAGGCGAGCGATCGCGACCAGCGCAGGCGCGTGCTGATCCCTCGGCGAATACCCTCACGGCGAAATGCCGCGCGGGAACTGGTGACATCGAGCGCGACAGCGCCGAACGGCAGGTTCACGGCCGTGCCAAGCAGGCCTGCGGCGTAGCTGTTCGACGCCGTGGCACCGGCGTAGAGCGTCGTGTTGTTGGTGACGCCGTGCTGCAGCGTGCCCTGGAAGACGAAGGGTGTCTCCGCCACGCTGTCTTCGTCGACCTGACCTGCCCAGAATGCGAACCGTGTCGTACCCTCGCGAAGCATCTGCGGCACCGCCGTATAGGGAACGAAGATGCGCTTCGTGCGGCCATCTGCTTCGGTAATCGTCACCTCCAGATCGCTTCCGTAGCCAGTCGGATAGAGGTCGTCTATCTCGAACGCGCCGGGGGCCACCGTGGTGCTATGGATCACGTAGCCGTTCTGGCGCACGGTCACCTGGGCGTTGCTTTCCGCCACCCCCCGGATCACCGGCGCGTAACCTCGCTGCGATGCCGGCAGCATGCGCTGGTCGCTGACGATTCCGACGCCGCGGAGGCGAACGCTGTCGAGGATTTCGCCGCTGGTGTTCGCTTCGCCCACCGTCAGCTGCGCGCGCGCATCGGTGACATCGTGCTGCGCGAACATCTGGTTGTTCCGCCAGCGGCTGTTGCCGCTGGCGACGGCAAGCGAACCCGTATGACGGAGGCGCCACCCGCCCAGGTTGGCGCCGGCATTGAGGTTGACGAAGCTGTCCGTGGACCGCCTGCCCTCGCGCCGCACCTGGAAGGTGTTGGCGTTGTAGTTAAGCATGGCGGCTTGCTCACCCTGGTCCCAGAATTCAGGGCTGACATAGCCGCGCGCACGCGAGGTGAGGAACGCCTGCGGAATCGTAATGCGCAAAACCTGTTCGGAGTCGTCGAAATCGGTCGTCGCGCCGGGTACATACGTGGCCAGGTTGCCGCAGAAAGGCTTGCCGTCCAGGGGAACCACGGACGCATCGCCAGCCGTGCGACGGATGAGTTTTTCCGCGTCCAGCCCAAAACGCAGCAACATGTCGCGATCGAAGCAGGGTTGCGCGCTCTCGCTGCCGCCTACCTGGCGGAACGCGATGTCGCGCGCGCCCGGAATCGGCTCATCGTTGACCAGTACGTCGGGCCGGTAGATGCCCGGCAGCGTGATGTTGCCGCGCTCGAAGCGCGAGAGGTCGATGGCTCCGTTCGCGGAATGAACGAAGTCGGCGTTGAACGCGGCCTGGGGGCCAAGGGGCTCCGGATCTGGGCCAAGCGGGTCGACCGCTGCGGCGTCCGCCATGGCGGGCCCGAGAAGGGCCATCGCCATGGCTAGCGGGCGGCGCGTCAGTCGGTGACGTGGTTGGCGGATGAGGATCATGGCGCTTCGACTGTCTTGCTGTGCGGCACGAAGCCGCCGTAATCATTGATACTCTTGTACTCGACGCGAAGTTCACGGCCGGCCGAAAGCGGCTGCGGAGATATCGCCGTTACGGTGCCAAGCGGAGGAATGGCGAATGGCTCGACCAGGACGTCGCTGTCGCCGATGTTCACGCGCACGTCGTTGAGGGTCACGTGAAACGGAGTCGGATTGCTGGCGGATAACCCCCCATCAGTCGTGCGCCGCCACGTGAGCTTCCCGGGAGCCGCATCGGCCGAGCCCGGCAAACCGTTCGGTCGATAGAACAGCTTGAGACGATATCGGAAGGCTAGCTGCAGCTTATTGAGGTCCTCGTCCGCTTTCGGCTTCGGTGGCACCTCGAGAATGTTGACCCAGAACAGGGACTCGCGGTCGGACGGAAGCTCACCGCCGGTGTACGAAATTCGTAAGGTCTGCGACTTGCCGGCTTCCAGGCGCGCGATCGGCGGCGTGAGATTGAACGGAACGTCGACATGCTCTGGCGTGGATTTTTCGTCGCCGTCGTCGATCCAGGTCTGGGTCAGGGCCGGCAACTTACCGACGTTGCTCACCTTGACGGTGATTTCCTTGGCACCGGCGACGTAGATGTAACGTGTTCCGTTCATCACGACGGTGGCCGATGCCGTGCCCACGGCACTCAGCATGAAAGCGGCAGCCCATAGATAGAGGCTATGGCTGGTCTTTCGGATCGTTCCTTGCATGATACGCGACTTCCTTTGCGAAGGCAGTCGGTCGCCGGCGTGCCACCGGCGACCGAGGTCTTTCTTACGGCTCGAAACGGACCGAATAGGTCACGGAACTGTTGGCCGTACCGGGAGTGACAGCGGTATCGCGGCGCTCGAACGCGGCGATATGCGCAAGCACAGCCTGGTTGTTGCCGACCACTTGCTTGATCGGGTTCTGATTCGTGTCCCACGGGTTGATCTTGTTGCCCAACTCATCGAACAGGCGGAACTGCACGCCCGTCGCGGTACCCGTCGTGACGAGGCCACCGGTGTTCCTGTCGACGGTTGCGCCGGGCTCGAAGTGCGCCCATACCCGCGTGCCGTCGGTGCACGTCGTTTCACCCGTCTTGCCGACGTAGATCCTGAAACCCGTGAGGCCGGCATTGTCACCGATGGCGGGCATATCGCCCGCATTCACGCCATCGATGTTCACAGTGAAGTCGGGGCTGGGATTGGTCGGGTCGCCACCGCTGATGGTGCACGTCACGGTACTGATCGAACCGGTGAATGTGATGGTGCCGGTAGTTGCGAAGGCAGCCGGAGCTGCCAGACCTGCGATCAGCAGGGCCGAGGAAATTGCCTTGAGGTTCATCCGATTAACCTTGATTACGTTCTTGAAGAGCAACGACCCGATCGGGTCGTCGGCCTGGGAGGCACGGGGCCTTCCCCGTGCTCACGCAGCCGAGTGCTCGACTACGCGAGCGACAAGGAGTTTGTCGGATTTCGCCTACAAGCCATATGGAAATTTACTCAAAAATCGGACTTGTTCGCGGAAGTCCGATGTGGCTCGCAGTTTGCGACAAAGGTCATTATTCTCATGACGAATCGCCAAAGACCGTGTTAAGGGTCACTGGCCAATGTTGCGCAACGGCTTGCCGCTCATCAGGTTCCGCTCGATCTGTTCGAGGGTTACGTTCTTCGTTTCCGGAACGAGCCAGAACGTGAATACGATGAAGACCGCATTGAACGCCGCGTAAAGCCAGAACGTATGCGCATTGCCAATGCCGTTGAGCAGGCTGAGGAAGGTGGCGCCCACGATCATGTTGACGATCCAGTTGGTGAACGTGGAGCAGGCGATGCCGAAGTCGCGACCTTTGAGCGGCTGCACCTCCGCGCACAGCGCCCAGATCAGCGGCCCGGCGGACATGGCGAAGCCCACGATGAAGAAGAGCAGCATGCCCACGGTGAGGATCTGCTGGCCGTGCGAAGCGATGCCCAGGTTCATCATCGTGCCGACGGAGCCAAGGCCTACCACCATCATGGCGAAACCGGCCGCGCCGCCCATCATCGCGCTCACGATCCACTCGATGACGCTGTCGGTGACCTTGAATTCCGCCTGGATGAACTGCGTGGCGCCGGAGATGACGCCGACGTCGAGGCCGAACATGAGGCCTGCCAGCGCAGCGAGGATACAGGTGGTGACGATGGCTGTCTTCGGATGGGCGACGTGGATTTCGTTCTTGGCAACATCCATCGAATAAGTCCTGACAAAAAGAGCCGGTAGGAGCCGCTACAGCGGCGAGAAGCGAACAAGGCGATGAAGCACAAGCCCCCGCTACCCCCGTGCCACCCAGGGATCGTAACTGCCGAAATACCACAGATGCCCTTCCGGATCGCGTGCCGAATAGCCGGCGCCGCCGTATTCCTTCTCTTCGTACTCGTCGACGACGACCGCTCCTGCGTTGCGCGCCTTGTCGTAGTGAGCACGCACGTCTTCGACGATGACGCAGGGGCACTGCGTCTCCATGCCGCGCACATCGTCGGGCTGCACGATGTACTGGCTGAAGGCTGTGTCGTTACGCACGGACCCGAGCATGATCATGCCGCCACGATGTGTCAGCTGGGCATGGTCGACGATGCGCGGGTCGTCAGCATTTTTGTAGACAGCCTGCGCCTCGAAGCCGAAAGCGGAACAAAGGAAGTCGATCGCCGCCAGGGCGTCCTTGTAACGAAGACACGGAATGATCGTGCTGTTCATGGTTTGGGCCCTCCCCTAGAACCACTACGTTACGCCCGAAATACGCCCATGGACACTGCCACGCCTATTCGAGCACGCCAAGCAGATCCATGTTTCCTTTCGATTCTTTCCCAAGTGACGGATGCGCGTATGCCCCGCCCGTCGCGGTTGTGGGACACGCATCGCGCTGCTTCAGAACCGTCACACAATAGAATAATTCTGAAAAGTCGATCCAGATCACCCGTGCGTGACGTGGCTCACGCGGATCGCGTAACGTCATGTAACGGGCATGTGTCTTGCTTTATCGTCGGGGAAGTCCGCCGATTGGTGCGGATGGCAGGCTCGCGGGAAGCGGCCGAGCCGCATGGCAACGCTCAGCGCGGGGGGATGACAGAGGCGAAGCGCGAGCCTGACGGTGAATACGATGATCGACGACACGATGAGCTCCCTGGACGACGAGATGGTCCTGCGCAATACCGCGCGCGCCCAGCGCGTGGTGATCGACGACCTCAACCATCGTATGAAGAACATCCTCATGGTCGTGCAGGCCATGGCGCGGCAGAGCTTTCGCGACGACCGCCCGCTCGACTGTTCGATGGATGCCTTCGAGAGCCGCCTGCGCGCCCTCGCCAGCGCTCATGACCTGCTGTTGGCGCGAACTGCCCGGCATGTGGCGTTCCATGGTGTGATCCAATCCACGATCGCGCCGCACGATCCCGGTAACGCGCGGGTCTGCTTCACCGGTCCGCCCCTCGTCCTGGACGCCGAGGACGCGGTGGCGGTGGCCATGGCGCTGCACGAACTGCTGACCAATGCGAGCAAGTACGGCGCGCTCTCGACGGCGGCAGGTACGGTGACCATCGCCTGGTCCTTCGTTGTCGGGAACGTGAGTGGCCGGGTGCGGCTGGAATGGAAGGAACGTGGCGGCCCGGCGGTAAAACCTCCGCTCCACCGGGGGTTCGGCACCCGGTTCATCGAACGGACGCTGGCCTGCGAAGCGCATGGCGAGGCGGCCATCCGCTTCGAGCCGGACGGCGTCCGGGCCGTCTTCGAGGCGCCCGCCCGGTTGGCCTGACCCGCCCTGGCGCCGGGTTGAATAAATGTCGGTCGCCCTTGTCGATTCAGGGGGTTCACAATCGACGTCTCCATGAAAGCTCGGGATCGCCCCGGCCCCTCGCAGGAGAACGACGATGCGTTTCATGGTGATGGTAAGAGCGACCAAGGCCTCCGAGGCCGGCGAGATGCCCAGTGAAGAATTGCTCAAGGCCATGGGCAACTTCAACGAAGAGATGTGCCGGGCCGGCGTCATGCTGGCGGGCGAAGGCCTGCACCCCAGCAGTGCCGGCGCGCGCCTGCGTTTCGTCGGGGATCGCCGCGAGGTGATCGACGGTCCCTTCGCCGATACCCGTGAACTCATCGCCGGATTCTGGCTGCTGCAGGTACGCTCCCTCGACGAAGCGATCGAATGGATGAAGCGCGCGCCCAGTCCCACCGATGATGGCGACTCAGTTTGTGAGATTCGCCGCGTTTACGATGCCGATGACTTTGGCGCCGAATTCACTCCCGAGGCACGCGCTCAGGAAGAACGCCTGCGTGCCGAACTGGCGTCCCGCCACTCGTTAAGTCCCAACCAACGAAAGGAGTTCACATGAAGATCCAGCCTTACCTGTTTTTCAACGGTACCTGCGAAGAAGCCTTCAGGTTCTACGAGATGGCACTCGGCGGAAAGATCAACGAACTGCACCGCTTCAAGGACATGCCGCCGCAGGAAGGCGGTGACGACAAGGGCTGCGCTCCGATGACGCCCGAACAGCAGGCGGCCTTCGGCGAGAAGATCATGCACGTGAATCTCACCGTCGGCGACCAGATGATCATGGGCTCCGATAATCCCCAGGATGAGGGCGCCATTCGCGGCGTCACCATCTCAATCGGTATCGAAGACGTCGAAAAGGGCCGCACGATCTTCGAGGCGCTTTCCAAGGGTGGCGAAGTGACGATGCCATACCAGCCCACTTTCTGGGCAAACGGTTTCGGTATGTGCACCGACAAGTTCGGTGTGCCCTGGATGGTCAACGCAGGCGACAAACCTAGTCCGTAAGGAGTGAGCCATGCAATTAATCATCGTCCGCAAGGCGGACAATGACAGTGAGGCCGGGGAAAAACCTAGCCGCGAACTGCTCGACGCCATGGGCGAATATATCGACACGCTGGCGGCCGAAGGCCGCTTGCTTGCCGGCGAAGGCTTGAAGCCCAGCAGCGCGGGCGTGCGGGTTTCATTCGGTCCGGGCCGCAAGGCGATCACCGTCGACGGCCCTTTTGCCGAAACGAAGGAACTCGTCGCCGGCTTCAGCATCATCGAGGCCGGTTCGATGGAAGAGGCCGTGGAGTGGGTGAAAGGCTGGCCGGCGGAAGACGCCCACGGCCATGCCGAGATCGAGATCCGTCCCATCGGTTGTCCCGGGGGGCTATCCGGCTTCGGTAATCCCAGCGAAGAGGAATCGCCCAAGCCCCGCTATATGGTGATGCTCAAGGCAAACGAGCGGAGCGAAACGGACTGGAACCCCGGTCCGGAGATGCTCGGTCGCATGAGCGAGGCCAACCGTGCCGGACAGGAAGCCGGTTTCCTCATCGCCGGGCACGGGCTATCTTCCAGCCGTCACGCCACGCGGGTGAAATTCGGCAAGGGCAAGGCCACGGTGCTCGACGGTCCGTTTGCCGAGATCAAGGAAATGGTCGCGGGCTTCTGGGTACTTCGCGTGGACGGCATCGACGACGTCATCGCCTGGGCGGAAACCTTTCCGTTCCCGGACGGCGACGATGCCCGCCTCGAAATCCGAGAACTGTGGCGGATGGAAGACCTGATCCCCGCCTGATTGCCGCAACGCGGCTTGCCACGCGTGGCAGCGAATGCTGTCATGCGTGGTCATGACCACGCACGATACCCACCGTGCCATCGACGCGATCTGGAAGATCGAATCGCCGCGCCTGATCGCGACGATCGCGCGCATGACCACCGACGAAATCGCGCGCGCCTTCATCCTGCCGGAGGCCACGGTGGCGCAGCGCATCGTGCGGGCGAAACGCAGCCTGGCCGACGAAGCGGTGGCCTACGAACTACCGCGGGGCGAGGCACTGAAGGAGCGCCTCGCTTCGGTGCTGCGCGTGCTCTACCTGATCTTCAACGAGGGCTACGCCGCCACCACCGGCGGCGACTGGATGCGGCCGGCCCTATGCGAGGAAGCGCAGCGCCTCGGCCGCGTGCTCGCGGAACTGATGCCGAACGAACCGGAAGTGCATGGGCTCGTCGCGCTGATGGAAATCCAGGCATCGCGCACCGGCGCGCGCACCGGAAAAGACGGCGAGCCGATCCTGCTGCTCGACCAGGACCGGAGCCGCTGGGACCGGCTGTTGATCGGCCGAGGCATCAAGGCGCTCGAGCGCGCCGGAAGGCTGGGCGGTGTGCAGGGCCCTTACGCGCTCCAGGCAGCCATCGCCGCCTGCCATGCGCGCGCCACGCGTGCTGCGGACACCGACTGGCCGCGCATCGCCATGTTGTACGCACAGTTGGTTGAGGTGCTTCCCTCACCCGTGGTCGAACTCAACCGCGCCGTCGCGGTGTCGATGGCGGAAGGCCCAGGGGCAGCACTACCCATCGTGGAATCGCTGCTCGACGAGCCTGCATTGAAGGAGTACCACCTGCTCCCCAGCGTGCACGGTGACCTGCTCTTCCGCCTGGGCCGCACCGAAGACGCACGCAACGCCTTCCTCCGCGCCGCCGCGATGACCCGCAACGACCGCGAACGCCGCCTGCTCGAAGCCCGCGCCGAGGCCTGCACCCTTCCGTTCCAGAGCTGAACAGAGCAAATCCCTTCGTCTGGCAGCGCGACCGCCCTTCGTGCTACGTTGCATCGCAAATGCATCGCAAATGCATCGCAAGGACACGCCATGAAAACCGCGACCTTCCCCTCGATCCGCATCGAACCGGAGTTCCGTCAGCGCGCGGAAAAGGTGTTAGGTAAGGAAGAAACCCTTTCCGCCTTCATCGAAACAGCGGTCGCCGAGGCCGTCGAACGCCGGACTGTGCAAAAGGAATTCATCGCTCGCGGCCTCACCTCACTGGCGCAGGCGGAGCGCACCGGCAGCTACCACACCGCAGCCGACGTACATAAGGAAGCAGCCGCGCGCATCGCCGCCGCGAGAGGAAAGAAAGGAAAGGGATGAAGTACGAGGTTCGCTACACGGACGGCGCGCGAGCCGATCTTCTTCGCCTGACGGATTTTCTTGCAGAGACCGACCCTGCTGCAGCGGACCGTGCGCTCGCCACACTAGTGCGTGCGGTCCGCATTCTGGAAGAGTTCCCCTACACCTGCCGCAAGGCGGGACAAGAAGACCCTTTCCTCCGCGAACTGGTCGTCCCCTTCGGAGGCAACGGCTATGTCGTCCTGTTCCACATCGGCATTGAGCACGTCACCCTGCTCGCCCTTCGCCACCAGCGCGAGGACGATTACTTCGCGTAACCCGGCTCAATGCGTGATGTCGATGTTCACATGGGTGCCGTCGGGTACGTCCTGGAGTTGCTGGAGGACGGAGCCGGTGAGTTCGAAGTGTTCCTTTGCCGGCACCGGGTTCAGGTTTTCCACGCTGTACTCGCCCTCGGCAAAGATGGGCAGGGTGACGTAGGTGTAGCACTCGCCTTCCGCGCGCGACTTACCGGCGTCGATCAACGCCTCGATGAGCGACGGCAGAAGCCAGTCATCGGCGACCTCTTCGCGTAGCAGGTTGTTGAAGCCCGGCACACTCTCGGCCACGCGTTCCAGCTCCGCCGTACCCGTATCGAGCCAGAAGATACCGCCCTCGTCGGCCTCGTAGAACAGGTCGCCCAGCGCGGTGAACAACAGCGGCGTGAAGGCGTCGCCGATACGCCAGCGCCAGGATTCGGCGAGCGCGTCGATGGCTTCCTTATCGGGCTTGCAGGTGAGGTCGTTCCAGGAGAGGGCCATGGGGGGGCGTCCTTTGAGCGGGGATGCCTCATTTTATGCCCATAGAACAAGCTGTGGGGCCGGCTGCATTTCAGAGTTCGCCGATCGCGCGGTTTACTGCACGGACGAAATCGGCCCGGGCCTTTGCCTCCGCCTCGCTCGTCGCGACCGGCCATGCGGCGAGTTGCACGATCACAAGGTGTCGCCGGGGATCGATGTGCAGCAACTGGCCGAAGATACCGATGCCTTCGTAGCTGCCGTCGTCATAAGTCCACCACTGGTAACCGTAACCGCGACTGGGAGCGCCGATGCCCGAATGCGTGCGGGTGGCATCCGCGATCCAGCCATCGGCCAATACCGGCTTTCCTGCTGCTATGCCGCCGTCGAGCACGAATTGACCCAGCCGCGCGTAATCGGCAAGCGTGGCGGATACGCCAGAGCCGCCGGCCTCGGTGCCGTCGACTTCGTCCTTCAGCCAGAGCGCGTCGGCCGCCATGCCGTACGGCGCCCAGATTTTTTCGGACAGGTAACCAGCCAGCGATTTGCCGGTGGCACGCGTGACGAGGATTCCCACCAGATCGGTTTCCCCGGTCTTGTAAACCCAACGTTCGCCGGGCGGAAATTCGCGCGGTAAGCGCGACATGTAAGTCACGAGCAGCGGCACACCTGGCTGACGCATGCCTTCGTACATCATCGCCACGTCGGAATGCGGATCGACGTAGTCCTCGTTCCAACGCACGCCTGAGGTCATTTCCAGCAACTGACGGATCGTGACATCGCGATACGCGCCTGCCACGAGCTCTGGAATGTATCGCGTCACCTTGTCGTCGAGACTGCGGATGGCGCCGTCGCGCAACGCAGCGCCGACCAGCGTGGAGGTGAACGATTTTGCCACCGAGAACGAGGTCCAGCGCGTGGTGGGACCGGCACCGTGGCCATAGCGCTCCAGGCGGATGCGTCCGTCCTGCACGACCATCACACCGGCGACGTGGTGCGCGGCCATGTAGCTGTCGAGTGTCGCGCCGTCGGCGAAGCGCGGAAGCAGGGGCGCGCCAACGGGAAGCGGATGCGCCTTGCCGTGATGCACGACGTTGCTTGCGTAGTGCGTTTCCATCGTGCGGAACGCGGCCTCGCGCTGCGGCTGGTTCCAGAACAGCACGTCGGTCCGGCGGGCATGGGGTGTCGCGCAGCCCGCCAGGAACAGCAGGCCCAATACTGCCAGGAACCTCATGCCGGAGCCGCGATACGACGACGCACTTCGAAGGCGCCAAGGGCCAGGGACGCGAGCGCGGCAGGGCCAAGACCGTAGATGACGCGATAGGCGAGCAGGGCGGCCAGCACCTGTGCGCGCTGCTCCTGCGGGAACGCGGCGAGTGTCAGCGCCTCGAACGCACCGATGCCACCCGGCGTGTTGCTGGCGATGCCGGCGAGGATGGCGCCCACATAGATGGGCGCGAAATCGAGGAAGCCGCCGGCGATTTCCGCAGGCAGCAGAAGATACATCGCGCCTGTAGCGCCCACCATCTCCACCACGCCGATCACCATCTGCGCACCGGCCGACCGGGCGGACGGCACCGGTGTGCTGAACTTCCACACCTTGAACACGTCGTGCTTGCCCGCGAGCCAGCGCAACAGGACCACGAAGAAGGCGAGCAATGCGATCCCGGGCCAGCGCCCCCATCCTTGGGCGATCGAAGGCTCCAGTAGCAACGCCAGGCAGGTCACGGACGCGAAACCCATGCCCACGGCGAAACCCACCAGGCCGACGACACGGGCGACATCGGCGGCACCGACGCCCTGGGTAGACAGGACCCGGTAGCGCAGCGCGGTGCCGGTGATCGCATGGAAGCCCAGCGCATTGCAGATGGCGTGCGCGGTAAAGCCTGAAAAAATCTTCATGCGCATCGGCACTTTGCCCGGCACCACGGTCTCCACGGCGAACACATCGTATGCGGCAAGGCAGATCCAGCTGAGCGCCGTGGCCGCGATGGACCCGGCGACGTGCCAGCGCGGAATCCTTTCGATGGCCTCGCGCACGTCCTGCCAGGCCATGCGCTCGATATAGCGATGGAGGAGGAAGACCGCGCCGCCGACGATCGCCGCGGTCAGGACATACTTGGCCGTCCGGATCGCGATCGCCTTCGGGGTCATCGTGTCTTGCCTGTCCGTCACCGCGGTGCCCTTGCCTTCCGCTTCATCGTAAGCGGCGGGCATCATCCCACGACCGGGCCGGGAAGCCTAAACTCGGGAAGCCGCCCACGGGGAAACAGATGCTCCACTACGAAGGCTCGCTCTGGCTCACCGATGGCGCCCGCCGCTGGGGTGGCATCGACCGTGTCGAACTCCTGGCCCAGATTGGCATCACCGGCTCGATCACCGCCGCGGCCAAGGCCGTGGGCATGAGCTACAAGGGTGCCTGGGACGCCGTGGACGCGATGAACAACCTGGCTGGCGAGGCGCTGGTAAGGCGGTCGGCGGGTGGCCGCGGTGGTGGCGGCGCCAAGCTGACTCCCCGCGCGGAGCGGCTGATCGCCTCGTTTCGCGGCATAGAAGCCGAACACCGCCGCTTCGTCGAGCGCCTGGCGACCTTGGGCGAGGACGCCACGCAGGACCTTCACCTGCTGAGGAAATTCACGATGCGAACGAGCGCACGCAACCAGTTGGCCGGCACCGTCCGGCGTGTCGTCGAGGGCGCGGTGAACGACACCGTGGAAGTCGAACTGCCTGGCGGGACGGTGCTCGTCGCCACGGTGACGCGAGACAGCACGGCCAGCCTCGGCCTCGCCGCGGGTCGGGCCGTCGTGGCGATGGTCAAGGCGAGTTGGGTGATCCTCGGCCTGCCCGGCGAAGGCTTGCGCGTATCCGCGTCGAACCGCCTTCCCGGCACGGTGCTGCGCGTGCATCCGGGCGCGGTGAACTGCGAGGTGTCGGTGGCCCTGGATGGCGGTGGCAGCGTGACCGCCATCGTCACGATGGAAAGTGCCACCGCGCTGGAACTTGCCGAGGCGAAACCCGTCGTGGCGATCTTCGATGCGTCGGCGGTGATCCTGGGCGTGACCGACTAAGCCACGCGGCCGTCGCGAAGTTCGATGGTATGGCCATCGAGGGCTTCCACGTCCGCGGGATCGTGCGTGATCACCAGCATCTGCAAGTCCAGGCGGGACTGGAGCGCGCGCAATTCCGTGCGCATGCGGCCGCGCAGCGCGGGATCCAGCGCGGCGAACGGCTCGTCCAGCAGCACCAGGCGCGGTTCGGCGACGAGCGCACGGGCCAGGGCTACTCGCTGGCGCTGTCCGCCCGAGATGCGTGCCGGGTAACTGTCGGCGACGGCCCCTAACTCGAACGTATCGATCCAGCGGCGCACCCGCCCGTCATGCGAACGGCGTCCCGGATTGAACCAGCCGCGATCCAGGGCGAAACCGATGTTCTGCGCCACGGTGAGGTGCGGGAACAGCGCATAGTCCTGGAACACATAGGCGACGCCGCGATCCCGCGCAGGGAGGTCTACGCGCGTCGTCGCATCGAACAGCGTCCTGCCATCCACGCGCACGTGGCCTGCATCGGGAGCGAGCAAGCCCGCCATGGCACGCAGCGTCAGGCTCTTGCCCGCACCCGAGTGGCCGAACAGCACGATGCGCCGGTGATCCGAAGCGAACGCGACATCGAGGTCGAAGCAGCGGTCGTCTGCGCGCAGCGTCTTGCGAATCGAAACATCGATGCTCATGGCCGTGTCCGCCGCAGATGGTCGGGCGCCAGCCAGCCAGCCAGCAGCAGCGCCAGGACACAGGTCGCCGACGTGACCAGCACCATGATGCCGGCCGAACGGTCATCGCCCGCCTGCACCGCGGCATAGATCGCGACCGACAAGGTCTGCGTCCGCCCCGGCAGGTTGCCCGCGATCATCAGCGTCGCCCCAAATTCACCCATCGCACGGGCAAAAGCCATCAGCGCCCCGGCGGTGATGCCGCGCATGGCGAGTGGCAGCGACACGCGGAAAAACACGGCCACGCCGCCCAGGCCCAGCACGCGCGCGGCATCCTCGAACTGCGGGTCCACCGCCTCGAATGCCGCGCGAGCCGCCTTCTGCACGAGGGGGAAGGCCACGAGCGTGGAAGCGATCACCGCGCCCATCCAGGTGAAGACAAGGTGGATGCCCAGCCGGTCCAGCCATTCGCCGAAAACGCCCCGCCGGCCCAGCAGCACCAGCAGGTAATAGCCGAGCACGGTCGGCGGCAGGACCAGGGGCAAGGTCAGGATCGAATCGACTACTTCGCGTGCATGCGAGCGCCAGCGTGAGAGGCCGAAGGCCACGCCGATGCCCAGCACCAGGTTGATCGCCGTGGCCCAGAGCGCAACCTTCAGCGTGAGCACGAGCGGGACCCAGATCGCGCCCATCGGCATCAGGGCGCCTGGAACCCGAATCCGGCCAGGATCTTCCGGCCTTCTGCCGATTGCACGAAGGCCTGGAAGGTGACCGCCTCCTGTGCCTGCACGGCATGCGCGACGACGGCGATGGGATACGTGACCGGCTTCGGTGTCGGTACTACCGCGACCACGTTCACCCGGCCGCGCATGATCGCCGCATCGGTGGCGAAGACCAGGCCCGCATCCACTTCGCCGCGGGAAACGTAGTCGAGCGCCTGGCGCACGTTCTGTGCCAGCACACCTTTAACCGACACCGCGTCCCACAGTCCCGCGGATTCCAGCCCGGCCTTGGCATAGCGTCCCGCCGGCACGGAAGCCGGATCGCCGTAGGCGACCCGCTTCACCGCTTCGGCCTTGAGGTCATCGAGCGACGAGACCGCCACGCGCGCGTCCTTCGGGACGATCAGCACGAGCTGGTTACGCGCGAAATCCCGGCGCGTCGCGGGCTCCACGGCCTTGGCGGCCACCGCCTTGTCCATCGCGGTCTGGTCCGCCGAGGCGAAGACATCTGCCGGCGCCCCGTTCACGATCTGGCGCAGCAGCACATCGGAGGCGGCGAAGTTGAAGACCACGTGGACGCCGGGGCGCCTCGCCTCATAGGACTGGCCGACGGCCTGGAAAGCATCGGTGAGGCTTGCGGCTGCGGACACGACGAGGTCGGTGGCGTGCGCTCCAAAGGGGCCGGCGAGCAGGAACAGCGCAACGAGCGGACGAAAGCGCATGGGACGGCCCCGGCGACGTAGGTTTCGCAATATAGGAATCTATATAGCGTTCGGTCAACGGGGAAGCAGGCCGCCTCGCCCGCACGCAGGGAATCACCAAGCAAGGCGACGCCCCAAGGTGGCAGCGTGTCGGACAGTCGCACGGGGACTGGCCGCATGAAAGGCGCCCGGTCTGACGTCATAGCGACACCGTGTCGCATGGGCTTCACGCCCGCCCGTGCGATCATCCCTGGACCCCTGTCCAGGGTTGCCACAAGGGCGATTCCGGTGCGTCGAAGCCCGGCGGGAAAACGATGGTTGGGGTGGATGGCGCTCGTCGCCGTCTGGCTCACCGCGCTCGTCCCGACCGTGTCCCGCTCGCTCGTCGCGTTCGCGCCCTCCCCTGCGCATGAAGCCATGGGCATGCCCATGGCCGGGCATCACCACGCGATGGGACACATGCCCGCGCGGCACGATGCGCATGGCGCACCGGGGTGCGACGATGCCTGCGGCTACTGCACGCTATTCACACAGCTTCCGGCGATGGCGGGCAGTTTTTTCGTCGGCCATGCGCTACCACCGTCCAACCACGCACCTGTGGTGGCGCCCACATTCCGTGCCGAGCCTCCCGCTCGACTGACCCACGCGCCAGCCCGAGGTCCACCGTTCGCGTTCGTCTGATCGTCTTCGATCCCGACTCACGCCAACCACAACGGACCTCTCATGCTCTTGCCTTCCCTTCGTGGACACGCGCTTGCGCGTACCATCGCCTGCGCCATGGGCGCCACTTCGCTGGCCGTCCAGGCCACCAACACCGACGACGACCCGCAACGCGCCACCACGCTGCGCGAGGTACGCGTTTCGGCGACGAACGCAGCCACCAGCGTCGACCCCGACATGCCGGCCGTCGTGGAAACGGTGAGCGCCGCACAGTTCGACAGGCTCAACGTCGTCAACACCGAAGACGCACTGAAATACCTGCCCGCCTTCGGCATCCGCAAGCGCTTCGCCGGAGACGAGAACTCTACTTTTTCCGTGCGCGGCACCAGCAACCAGCAAAGCGCACGCGGGCTCGTCTACCTCGACGGCCTGCTCCTCTCCAACCTGCTCGGTAACAACTGGGCGAATCCACCGCGCTGGTCCATGGCGTTCCCCGAGAACCTCGCACGCGTCGACGTGATCTACGGTGCCTACTCCGCGCTGTATCCCGGCAACGCCATCGGCGCCACCGTGCTGATGACCACGCGCATGCCCGAGAAGCTGGAACTCACGGCAGAGGCCCAGGTATTCACCCAACATGTGAACACCTATGGCGTGGATCGCGACTACGGCGGCAGCCGGCAGGCTGCGACGATCGGTAATCGCTCGGGACGTTTCGCCTTCCTGGTCGGCGTATCGCACCTCCAGGCGAACGGCCAGCCGCTGGTCTACGCCACGCAGAACACTTCCACCCGGCCCGGCACTCTCAACCCGGTCACCGGTGCCATCGCCGACACCGGGGCGAACGGTCTGCCGCGCCAGGTCGTCGGCATCAACAGCGAAGGCCAGGAAGCGACCAGTCAGGACGAAGCGCATATCCGCCTTACCTACGACGTCACGCATGACCTCACCGCCGCGCTCACGGCGGGTTACTGGAAGCACGACCTCTCGCACCGGACTGAAAGCTTTCTGCGCGATGCGCAGGGCCAGCCCGTCTGGTCCGGCCCGGTCACGATCGACGGCAGGCAGTACACGTTGCCTGCGAACTTCTTCGCACCGGGCACACGGCAGAGTCGCAACTACCTATACGGCCTTTCGCTGGGCACGCACCGGGACACCGGCTGGAACGTGGAGGGCAACGTCTCGTACTTCGACATGGATCGCAACCGCGACCGCGTCGCTTCGACCGTGACGTACGACGGTGCAGGGTTGCTTACCGCCGGCGACGGCAGCCGCTGGCGCACGCTGGACCTGCGCGCCACCCATACGCCCGACAACCTGGCACCGAACACCCACACCGTGAGCTTCGGTTACCACTATGACGGTTACCGCCTGGACAACGCCAGTTACGGGTTGGACGCGTGGCGAAATGGAAGCACTGGCCCACTTACAGCGGCCAACAGTGGCAGCACGCAGACCCAGGCGTTGTACCTGCAGGATGCATGGCAACTGGCCGAGCGCTGGCGCCTTACACTCGGTGCCCGCTACGAGCAGTGGCGTGCCTTCGGCGGTTCGCGTTCGACATCGGCGGCGAGCATCGGCTATCCGGAACGCAAGGAGTCGCATACGTCGCCAAAGGCGTCGCTGGCGTGGACCGTGAGCGACTCGGTGTTGCTGCGCCTGTCCGGTGCACGTGCCTATCGCTTCCCCACGGTGAACGAACTCTTCCAGGGCACATTCGACGGCATCGCCCTGGTGAACAACGATCCCTCGCTGAAGCCGGAAAACGACCTGTCGCGTGAACTCTCGGCGGAGTGGTACCGCGATAACGGCATCGCACGCTTCAGCGTGTACCGCAGCGATACGCGGAACACGCTGTTCAGTCAGACCGACACCACGGTCTTCCCGAACGTGACCAACGTGCAGAACGTGGGCCTGGTGCGCACGCGCGGTGCCGAAGCGAGTTACGACGCGCGCGACGTGCTCTGGCAAAACTTCGACCTTACGGCGAACGCCGCCTATACGCAGGCGACCACGGTGCGCAACGCGCGCAATCCCGCGTCCGAAGGCAAGCAGTTCTATCGCATCCCGCGCTGGCGCGTGAACCTCGTCGCGACCTGGCGGGCCACCGAACGCCTCGCACTGACCCTCGCCGGGCGTTATTCCGGCAGGCAATACAACACGCTCGACCACAGCGACGTACATCCGGACACCTTCGGCGGCGCCAGCGACTTCCTCACGTTCGATGCGAAGGTGTCGTGGAAGGCGAACGAACACGTCGACCTGGGCGTGGGCGTCGACAACCTCACCAACCGCCGTTACTACGTCTATTACCCCTACCCTTCCCGCACCTGGCTGGCAGAGGCAAAATTCCATCTCTGAGGGCGGTTAAAAAGGCTCCCACCAGCCTCCCCGACCGGTGGGAGCCGATCCGCGGCGGCGTTAGGGAACGTCGTCGCAGAACCTCAGTGAACTGAGCGAGAGGTGTTCGTCGAGCATGAAGGATGCTGGCCCGCCCCGATGGAGTCGGTCGAAGAATGCGCCGACGCCGGCATTCCCCGTTGCAAAGTCGCAGCTGAGGCGCAGCAATTCCGCGCCAGGTACGGCAAGACCACCGGGACGCGGTACCAGGAAGGGCTCGATGCCGCCGGCGATCCGACGCGCCGCTGCGACGTAAGCGGCCGCACCGTCGGGAAACGCTTCGGCGAGGTCAAGCAACGTTTCGCCAATGCCGGCCAGGCCATCGAACAAGCCTGGCGATATGGCGTGACGGCGTAACAGGTCGGCTTCGGCGCCGCGAACGATGCGACGATACCGCGCATCGCCTGTGCAGGCATGGAAGCGGGCGGCCACGGCGACGATTCCCGCCGTTCCGTGGCGAAGATAGGGAAACAGGGTGGCGCCACCGACCTCCTTCGGCCACGTCGCGTCGCCATCGGGATTGCTGCCTCGTTGCGCCAGGTCGAACGCCAGGCCCGCCTCGGCCGCCCGCAGGAAACGCTCGTCGCCGGTCGCCACATGCAGGTGGAGCAGGAAGAGCGCGGTGCCCGCGGCGCCGTGGGCAAGCCCGACGGGCTGCGAGCCACCGGACGGCCAGTGCAGGCTGCCTTCCGCGGCGACGGCATGCCGCAGCAGGATCTCTCCAGCGTCCGCGGCGACGGCGAGAAAGCAGGATTCCGCCGTTTCGCGCCACGCCTTGATGCGGGCGAATCCCCATCCCGCCAGGCCGTCGTGTAATCCGGCGCGATAGCGAATGGCCTCGTCCGGCGAATGGTCCCGCAGCAGTGCGGCGGCGAGTTCCCGCTCGCCCGCATCGAACAACACCCATGCGATGCCTGCGTCGCCATGCATGAGGCTAGCCCCGCGATCCTGCCTTCGTCGGGCACCGTCGACGACATAGGCCAGCAATCCCTCCGGCGGCGTCCTGCCACCGCGCAGATAGGCTTGCAATACGCCAGCGGCACCATGCGCCACGCCCCAGGGATGGCTCTGGAACACTTCGGGTCCGGCGGGTACGTAACGATCCGGCCGTGCCGTTTTCGTCATGCCCCCGATAAAAGCGAACAAGGCGTCGGCATGGTCCGGCGCGGGTTGGTTGCGGACGGTCGGACAGGGGACGGGGTCAGTGTCCAGTGACTTGCGCAGGCGTCCCATGGCGGCAATCGGCGTGGGACGCATCGAGGCATCGGCATCGAGCAGGGATCCGATGATATCGGCCAGTGCGCGGGGATAGCCCAGGTCCTCACTCACGCGATGGATGAAGCGCGGGGCGGCTTGCCGGTCGAGCGGCAGCATGGAGTTCATCGGCATGATGGCGGCCAGCAGATTCGCGCCGAAGGCGTAGGCGTCCTCCGCACGTGCCGCGTCAGGATGGTCGCGCAACGGCCGCGGCGAGGCGAACCCAGGGGTGCGCATGTCCACGGGAAGGTCCAGGCCTTCCTCGATCGCGGTTTCCAGGTCGATCAGCCGTACCTCGCCGCCTGGCGTGACGATGCAGTTGTGGAACGAGAGGTCGCCCATCGACACCCCCGCGCCATGGGCGAGTTCGAGCGCTTCCGCAAAGCGCGTGAACACCGCGACGACCTCTTCGAGATAGCGTTGCACGTCGTCACGCGTGATGCGTGTCTTCAGCCAGGGGTAGCGATGCGCAAGCCAGCAGCGCAGCGTATCGCCCTCGATGTACTCCTCGACCAGGTAGCTGTGCTCCCAGTCCCTGAAATGCGCCACCGGCAAGGGTGCGACGTGATGAGGCGCCAGCAGGCGCAGCAAACGGAATTCCTTGCGCAGCGTGACTGTCGCGGTGTCGCCGCCACCGATGAAGGGGCGTGCCTCCTTGATGATGACCGGGCGGCCTTCGTCGAGGTCGTCGCCAAGGTAGATGCCGCCGGCCGATGAAAACGACAATGCCTTTCGTATGCGAAAGCGCCCCGCACCCAGGTGGGCGGCGGCGGCATCCGCTTCGCCACCTTCGCCGGGAAACGGGTCGCGGAGCCACGAAGGAAGGTGGAAGTAAGGCTTGCGCTCGTCCGGCTCCATGTGCCCGTCCGGTGCACGCAGCACATAGTCGCGCCGTCCGTCGGCGGTGATACGGTGTTCGCCGGCGATTCCCCCATAGCGGTAATAGAGCACGCGCGAATCGCGGTACCGGCGATCGCTGAGCACGTATGGCCCGGTGTAGCCGGAGAGCGCGAAGTAAAGATCGTCGATGATCCGCCGAAAATCGTCGATGCCGCGCGGGTAGACGGTGATGAACTTGCCGGAGCCCCCTCGGGGCCAACGCTTCCCATTGATGGCCCCGAGCATGCGCGCGTCGGCTGCGAATTTGAACGCGGTGCCGGAGGCGACGAGCGCGGCGGCTGCGATCGAAAGGACGATGCGCGCCGTGGAGGCCACGCTGGATACATGGATCTTCCATCCCTGCACCGGCAGTTCAGCACCAGGAGGTGAACAATGCATCCAGATGCCTGACCGGCGCACCTGCCACTCCCCAGGTACGATGCGCCGCACCGGCTGCACGAAATCGGCGACGTCTATCTCGCGATGCCCATAAGGTTCGAAGAATTCCCGATCCACCGCCGTGTACTGCAACAGCTCCGTGTAACGCTCCATGCCTGTCCCATCCCCTGGAAGTCCTCCGCATGCCGGCGCGAGACCGATCGCGTCGCTCCGCGCCGACACCCCCAAACCCATTACGCCAGTTCGTCGAAGCCGTCCCCGTTCGCCGTAGAGCAGGCACGATTGCTGCACGTGCTGTAATTGGTTTCGTTGGTCTCGTTCATCGCAGCCATGTCGAGCTGCATGAGCTGCAGTTCCAGTATCCGGTTCATCGGTTTCCTCGATTCGTTGACGGTCGTCGCACGTTGCGTGCCAGGCGAATTTACGGACGCCGCTCGCGCCATCGCAATGGGAATTCCGGCCAATCGGGCGCTCCAAGCGCCGAAAGTCAAAGCTTCTTCACGTTGCACATCGAAAACGGTCGCCGCAGTGTCCGGAAATGGACAGACGTGTCCAAGTCCGGACGCCGTTCCACTCAGGGAAACAGGGGCAGGCGGACCGTGGCGACGGCGCCACGTGCATCGGCACGGGATACCAGGTCGACCGTGCCGGCGTGCGCTTCCAGGATCAGCCGGGTAAGGCTAAGGCCTATGCCCGAACCCTCCGGTTTGGTGGTGAAGAATGGGACGAACAGCGCATCGCTGTCCGGCAGGCCCACGCCGTCGTCCTCGATGACGATGCACACGTACCGTCCTTCCGCGTACCAGGTCAGGCGCACGCCACCGCCCACCGGCAGCGCCGCTTCCACCGCGTTGCGAAGGAGGTTGATGAAGGCCTGTGCCAGCTGGTCCTCGTCGCCGTAGAGCGTGACGGGCTCGGCGCCGAGCACCTCGATATCCAGTCGCCGGTCGAGCAATGCCAGCCTTGCCAGCGATACGTCGAGGCGAAACGACCGCGGGCGCGGTGGCGGCAGGCGGGCGAGCTTGCCGTATCCGGACAGGAAGCGCGCGAGCGAGATTGCGCGCCGCTCGATGGCATCGAGGCCCACGCGCAAATCGTCGCGAAGACTGTCCACCTGCCGCGCGTCGAGCAAGGTGATCAGGCTTCCCGCCAGGGACGCGATCGGCGTAAGCGAATTATTGAGTTCATGGCTCAGTACGCGAATCAGGCGCTGCCAGGCGCGGCGTTCCTCCTGGCCGAGTGCCACGCTGAGGTCGCGCAGCATGATCAGGCGGTGCTCGCGGCCATCGCTGCGCCAGGCGGCGCGACGAACGGCCCAGCGTCCTTCGCCGCCAGGAAAGCGCCCGTGGAATACGGTGTTGTCCGGCGTGCTGAGCGCCTCGCCAAGGCCCAGCGAGGCGAGGTCGCGTCCCACGACCGGGGCCCGCTCGGCCCCGATCAACTGGCGTGCCGCGGGATTGATGAGACGCAATTTCCCCTCTTCGTCCGCGACGAACACGGGATCCTTGAGGGCGGTGAGTGTCTTGCCCAGGAAGCGCGAGGCTTCCGTCCGCTTGCGGCGTCCCTCGCGCAACGCATCGGAAAGAAGGTTCACGTCGGTGACCAGGCCCTGCAACGGATCGCGGCCCGGACGCACGCGACCGCGCAGTCCGTAGTCTCCTTCGCGCAGGGCGCCAAGCAGGTCGGACACCGTGTCGAGCGTGTCCAGGATATGGCGACCCGCGAACCAGGCCAGGGCGAGCGTGAGCGCCGCGCCGAAGGAAAATACGCCCAATCGCACCGGCCACGACAACCCTTCGATCGCTACCAGCGCGGCCCCCGCGGCAGTCACCGGCACGAGGACGATGGCGATCCATTGCGCCGCGCCGAGATGAAAGCTGGTCGGAGGTGCATCGTTGTTCAAGTTGCGCTTGCCAAACGACAGCGTGCCCGGACCCTCAGCCGACCCACTCCAGGCCGGCCCTGGCACGGCGTTTTTCCAACCGGCGATACAGCGCCTGGCGGGAGATGCCCAACGCGTCAGCGGCTCGCTGGAGGTTGTGGTCGTGTCGTTCGAGCGCCTGCCTGATCAGCAACTCCTCGGCCTCGGGAAGGGTGAGACTGTCGAGCACCACCGGTTCGTCCTTGCGCCGCTGGAGCGACAGCGCGTCGGCATCGATGTCGTCTCTGCCGGCCAGCAGCACCGCGCGTTCGATCGCGTGCTCCAACTCTCGCACGTTGCCCGGCCAGTCGTAGCCGCGCAAGGCCCTTTCGGCCGAAGGTGTGAACAGCATCGCACTACGGCCGCGCCGGCGGCATTCGCGAAGAAGGAAATGTCGCGCCAGGGGCACGATGTCCTCTTGGCGTTCGCGCAACGGAGGCAGGCGTACCTGCATGGCGTTGAGCCGGTACAACAGGTCGCGTCGGAAGCGGTCGTTGCGTATGGCGGCATCGAGGTCGGCGTTCGAAGTGGATATGACGCGGACGTCGACGCGGCGCGTCCGCATGGCGCCGCAGCGCTCCAGTTCGCCTTCCTCGACGACGCGCAGGAGCTTCGCCTGCTGGAGTGGCTGGATGTTGCCAACCTCCTCGAGGATGAGGCTGCCGCCATGCGCCAGCTCGAAACGGCCGGGCCGCGGCACCGGCTTGTCCTCGCCGAACATCTCTTCGGCGAAGCGCGATTCCGGCAGCGTACCCATGTCGATGCGTATGACGGGATGATCCGCGCGCGGTGACAGTGCATGGATCTCGCGTGCGACGAGCGATTTGCCCGTGCCGTTCTCGCCGAGCACCAGCACGTTCGCGTCGCCGCTTGCGATCCGGTGGATCAGCTCTAGCACGCGACGCATGGCCGACGATTCGCCGATCCGCAGCATCTCGCCACCTTGCCGCGCGAGCGCGGTCTCGGCGCGCAGCCGCCGGTTCTCGTTCACCATCTGATTCAGCGCGATCTGGCTGCGGATGGTATGGACGAGGTGCGCGTTGTTCCACGGTTTCTCGATGAAGTCCGAGGCGCCCAGGCGCATGGCGCGCACCGCGATCTCGATGCTTCCCCATGCCGTCATGGCCACGATGGGCAGCTCCGGGGCTTCCTCGCGCAGCCGCGTGACCAGATCCAGGCCTTCGAGACCCGACGTGGTGTCCGACGCGTAGTTGAGATCCACCACGGCGCAGGCGAACTCGGTTCGCGCCACGGCATCCAGTGCCGCGGATGCGGACCCGACATCGATCGAAGGAATTCCCTCCGAATGCAGCAGGATACGCAGCGCGAGCCGGATGTCCGGATGGTCGTCCACGACGAGGACCGGTGCAGCGGTTTCATGACTTCTGAACATACCTTTGCGTTTCCCCACTCTTTAGTCGCTGCGCAACACCCGCCAGGGTTCCACCGACGCGGCACGGCGCGCGGGTACGAATGCCGCCGCCAACGTGACCAGGATCATCAGGAACGTGGCGAGCGCGGTCACCCCGATGCCGACGTCACCTGGCAGCGCCACCTGCGGATCGAGCCACTTCTGCAAGGCATGTGTCGCAAGCAGGCCCAGGCCGATACCGCCCAGGGTGACCCACAGCGCCTTCCGGAATACCCGCCCCGATAGATACGCGGGTGAGGCGCCGAGTGCGCTGCGCAGGGCGAGAGCGTCCCGCGCTGCAGCCACCTCCACAGCCTGCACCGAATACTGGCCCACGGCCGCCAGGCCCGCCGCGAACACCGCCAGTGTTGAGAAGAGGATGAGGTCGCGCCGCGCGGTGGCGAGGAGTGCGTCAGCAATCCGGTCGAGCGATGTCGGCTGCGAAAGGACCAGCCCGGGATCGACGTCGTCTACGATCCGCGGCAGGGCGTCCCTGACCACGGTGGTCGCCGCCGCCCCGCGAACCACGGCATACAGCGGCGTCAGCTCGCGAACCAGCGCGAAGCGGCCCGCGCTGGACTGCGCAAGCGGCAGGAATATCGCGGGTTTTGCCCTGTTTTCGCCATCGCGCCAGGTGTCGCCGACGACACCGACGATGCGGGCGCTCTGTTCCGGTGAACCCGCGGGCCGCACCACATCGCCCACGCCGTCGCTCATGAAGTGGCGCAGATAGGCTTCGTTCACTATCGCGACGCGTTCGGCCTGCGGGCCGTCGCCTTCGTCGAACGAGCGGCCGGCGAGGTGGCGCAAACCCAGCGCCTCGTTCCCGCCGGGCGTGGCCAGCCCGAATTGAATGAACTCTGGCGCCCCGTCCCGGTGCAGGTAGGGCATGACGAACCCCGGCCCGGCCGGAAGCTGTGTCGACCATCCCATACTGTCCACGCCCGGCAAACGCAGGGTGGCGGTGCGGACGGCAACGGCCAGCCGGGTGACATCGCTCACTTCAGGATAGGCACGCGCGGGGACGCGCAATTCCACCACCACGGCATTCGCCGTGTCGAACCCGTGCGGCGCGCGTGCGAGCCGCCATGCCCGCGACGAAGCCGCAACGCCAAACGACACTAGCAGTGTTGCAAGCGCCACCTGCACGAGTGCCGTCGTCGAACGGGCGCGGCCAGGGGTCCTGCCGACGCCGGCCGATCCGCCCATGGCCGATTGTTCGCGTTTGAGGAGGCTTGCCCGCGTCCTCATCGCGGCTCCCGCGGTGGCCAGCAGGACGGCGGCCTGCGTCATCGCGACGACTGCCAGCAGGACACGCCAGCCCGGCGCCGGCGCGACAGCCGAGGACAGCCACGCCCGCGGAAGGAATGGGTTGAACAAACCGACGAGCACCGTGCCCACGGGGATGCCCACAGCACAGGCCACGGTGCTCACGGCGACCGCATCGGTCAGCGCTGGCAGCCAGGGCTGCCAACCTCTCGCGCCGAACACCATCTTCAGCGCCGTTACATGGACGCGCCCGAACATCCGCGTGGACATCAGGTGGGAGACATTCACGCCGGCGACGGCGAACACGAGCAAGGCACACGCGACGAACATCCACAGGCTTGTTCGCGCGCCCCGCGCCACCAGTTCGTCGACGGGTGTGGCGCCGTACCAGTGCAGGTCGTCGTCATGCAAGTGAAGCGCCGCGGCGTAGCGACCGGCGGCTCGCACGATGTCCGCCGAGAACTCGCCTGCCGCGTGGCCCGGCGCGAGCAGCGCCACGGCCGTCATGTTTTCCGCCGTATCGGCGGCGTTCGCCGCGGCATCGAGCGGAAGAAGAAGGTCGACGTCCGCGAAGAAGCGGAAGTCCGGGGGGAGTACGCCGCGCACCGCCATCTGCCGCCCGTCCACGAGGAGCGTCCGGCCTTCCGCCTTCGGTTCACCGGCCAGCCATCGGCGCCATAACGCGTGCGACACCAGCACGCCGTCGCCGGCAGTCACGCCCGGGTTCTGGTCGAGGGGCACGATGCCAAGCGTGGGCAAGAACCCCGCATCGACGCGTCGTGCGCGAAGCAGCTCGCGGTGTACTCCGCCGACGACGTTCACGGTCTCCGGCATGCGGGCGATTCCGCGCGACAGCAGTGAAGCGGGCAGGCCGACGGCCTCGTAGAGACGCGGCGACATCGCACGCATGGCGTCGCCCGGCGTACGCCCGCCGTAGACGACCACGCGCTGATGGTTCGGCCACGGCGGTGGCCGCAGCAGCAGGGAATCCGCCAGCGTGAACGTACCCACCAAGGCGGCGACGCCGAGTGCCAGCGTCCCCGATGACAGCAGGAGGAAGCTTGGACGGCGGACGAGCGCCTGCGCGGCGCGAAGGACGTCGGTCGCCGGACTCACAGCAGCGACTCGTGGAGGCGATACTCGTCGAGGCCGGACTCGGCCTCGCTGTGGCGTTGCTGGAACGTACTTTCGTCGACGATGCGTCCGTCGAGCAGGCGAATGGTGCGATCGGCCATGGCGCCGAAACGTTCGTCGTGGGTCACCATGCAGATCGTCCGACCCTCCGCGTGCAAACGGCCCAGGAGCGCCATCACGATCTCACCGTTATGCAGGTCGAGGTTGCCGGTGGGTTCATCGGCCAGCACGATGGCAGGATCGCCCACCAGTGCCCGCGCCACGGCGACGCGCTGTTTCTGGCCTCCGGATAGCTGGGACGGGTAATGGCGCATTCGATGGGCCATGCCCACGCTGGCCAATACGTCGTGGACGCGCCGGTTCCGCTCATGCTTCGAGAGCTTTCCGTGGAACGACAGCGGCAAGGCCACGTTCTCCGCAACGCTGAGATCCTCGATGAGGTTGAAGGCCTGGAAGACAAATCCGATGTGGCGGTTGCGCAGCAGGGCACGCTCAGCTCGGCCCAGGTCATGTACGGGTTGTCCGCCGAAATGCAGTTCACCGCCGCTGGGACGATCCAGCAATCCCATCAACGAGAGCAGCGTCGTCTTGCCGCAGCCCGACGGACCGGCGACGGAAACGAATTCCCCCTGCCGTACATTCAGGTGAATGTCGGTCAGCACGTGGCATTCAATCGATCCGGCGGAAAACGCCTTGCCGATGCCTCGCATTTCGATGATCGGTGCCTTGGCGGAAACCTGCATTACCGCAACTCCATGCAAGTCACCCGAGCCTAGCGCAGCGCGATGCCTTGTCGTCGCACGCGAAGCCTTCTCACACAGCAAACTTCCCGATGTTGCCGGAAAGACATAACGATAGCCTCCGCACGTGCAGCGATTGCCGATTCGGCCATCAGCCGCGTTCGCTTACGGGTGGGACGGGATGTCGCGCCAAGTCCTCGGTTCACCTTCGTGAAGAGACTGGGCCCCAAGGACGTAATCGTTTACGTGTAACGGAGTTTACGTGCCCACTCGCCCATCCGATGCCAGTATCCTTGCCCGCCTGACGTGCCACCTGCCGTCGCCTCGTCCCAAGGCCCGACCATGAACCGTGATTCCCGCATCGAAGACCTGATCGCCCGCATGACCCTCGAGGAGAAGGTCGGCCAGTTGGGCGTGTTCGCCGATGCCGTGCGTCCGTTCGCACCGGATATCAATCCAGAGGTCAATGCGCGTGGTGCGGCGGAGGTCCTGGAGCAGGTCCGTGCAGGCCGCGTAGGCGCGCTGTTCAACGGCGTGGGGGCGGCCGAAGGCCGCGAAGCGCAGCGCGTGGCCGTGGAAGAGAGCCGGCTGGGCATTCCCCTGTTGTTCGGCGCCGACGTGATCCACGGCATGCGTACGGTCTTCCCCATTCCGCTGGCGGAAGCGTCATCGTTCGAACCGGACCTGGCCGAGCGCACCGCGCGCGCCACCGCCATCGAGGCCACGGCCGCGGGCGTGCAGTGGACCTTCGCACCGGCGGTGGACATCGCGCGAGACCAGCGCTGGGGCCGGGTCGCCGAAGGCGCCGGCGAGGACGTGGTGCTCGGTTCGGCTTTCGCCGCGGCACGCGTGCGTGGCTTCCAGGGCAATGACCTCAAGGCCGGTGACGCGCTGCTCGCCACGCCGAAGCATTTCGCCGCTTACGGCGCGGTCGCCGCCGGCATGGAATACAACGCGGTGGACATCGCGCCACAGACCCTGCGCGACGTGCACCTGCCGCCGTTCAAGGCGGCGCTCGATGCGGGCGCCCTCGCGTTCATGAGCGCGTTCAACGACATCAACGGCGTACCGGCTTCGGCCAATCGCGAACTGATGACCGATATCCTGCGCGGCGAGTGGGGTTTCCGCGGGCTCGTGGTTTCCGATTACACGGCCGACATGGAACTCATCGCACACGGCTTCGCTGAGGACGCGCGCGATGCCACGCGGCTCGCTTTCCTCGCTGGCGTGGACATGAGCATGCAGAGCGGCTTCTATGGCGCGCACCTGCCTGGGCTTGTCGAATCCGGCGTCGTGCCGATGGACGTTCTCGACGAAAGCGTACGTCGCGTACTGTCGGTGAAGGACGCCATCGGCCTGTTCGACAATCCCTACCGTTCGCTCGATCCCGCCGCGGAAGCGGACAGCTCGCGCGATGCCGAACACGCGGCGCTGGCGCGCGATGCCGCACGCCGTTCGATCGTGATGCTGAAGAACGACGGCGCCCTGCCGTTGCGCAAGGCAGGACAGAAGGTCGCCCTGATCGGCCCGTTCGGTCCCGACACCGACCACCTCGAAGGTTGCTGGACGCTGTTCGGCGACAAGCGTCGCCACGAAAACATCGAGACCGGGCTGCGTGAAGGGCTGGCGGATGGCGCATCGCTTGAGGTGGTGGCAGGCTCGGGCATCGAACACGCCATCGACGGCGGTATCGACGAGGCGGTCGCCGCGGCGAAGCGCGCGGACGTCGTACTGCTGGCGATCGGCGAACCGCAGAACTACTCCGGCGAAGCGCAGTCGCGCACGCAGATCGTGGTACCGCCCGCGCAACAGGCGCTGGCAGAGGCGGTAGCCGCGACGGGCACGCCCGTCGTGGTGCTGCTGAAGAATGGACGCGCACTCGCGCTGACGGGGGCCGTTCGCGACGCCAATGCGGTCCTCGTCACCTGGTTCCTTGGCAGCCAGACCGGCCCCGCTATCGCCGACGTGCTGTTCGGCGATTACAATCCGTCCGGCCGCCTGCCGGTGAGCTTCCCCCAGGACGCCGGCCAGCAGCCCTACTTCTATAACCATCCGCGCACCGGCCGGCCGGAACTGGCCGACCAGCCGCCAGCGTTCAAGTCGCGTTACCGCGAGGTCACCTTCGAGGCGCTGTATCCCTTCGGCCACGGCATCGGCTATACGCGTTTCGCGTACGGCGTACCCGTGGTGAAGGAAAGCCTGGGCTGGGGCGAAACCATCGTCGTCACCGCCACCGTGACCAACACCGGCGACGTCGCCGGCGAGGAAGTGGTGCAGCTCTACATCCACGATCGCGTCGCCAGCCGCGTGCGGCCCGTGCGCGAACTGAAGGCGTTCCGGAAGATCCTGCTCGCCCCCGGCGCCGCCGAAGAAGTGACTTTCGAACTGGCCCGCCACGACCTTGCTTTCACCCACCGCGACGGCACGACCTTCGAGGCCGAGCCAGGCTCTTTCGATGTGTGGATCGCGGGTTCTTCGGCCGAAGGCGTTGCGGCGGGCTTCCGGCTCCTTCCGGCATAGCCCGGCATCGGTACACCTGCAACACGTGCGGGCCGGAATCGGCGTCTCTCGCACGAGTGACGTGACACGCGTTCGCCTTACGCGAGTCAAGGCAAGACCTGGACGCATATGGGAGAGCACCGATAGGAGCGGCTGTCTTGCGTACGTAGGATCGTCGCCTCGCTCACTCCCAGGAACCATCACATGACCACGCCCCGGACCTTTGCCATCGTCGCCGGCGTCTTCACCGTCCTTGTCACGCGGAGTGTCTTCGGCACGCCGCACACCTTTCCTGTCATGCCTTTCGATCCAACACTCGAGATCGCCTGGGGCGACTGCCCGGAGAGTTGGGTCGGACAGCCATCGGACCTTCTCGCCGGCCGCGTGCAATGCGGCACGATGAGGGCGCCAGTGGACCACGTGGCCCCGGACGAACGCCGCTTCGACGTTGGTGTCATCCGCGTGAGCGCAGCCGTACCCGCCCAGCGCGAGGGCGCTATCTTCTTCAACAAGGGCGGGCCTGGTTCGCACCCCGGGAAACTGCTGATGTCACTGGCAAGAAGCTGGACACTCATCCAATCAGACGATCCAGACGAAGTGAACAAGCGGCGGCTGGCGGAACGGTACGATCTCGTCGCGGTCATTCCACGCGGCCTAACCGGCAGCGGCGACTTCCGTTGCGTGACCGGCATGCCCGCCCGCTATGCGTTCCTGCCCACGAACCTGGATGACGACAACTGGAGGCTCGTACTCGAAGAGGCCCAGTCCGTCGTGGACGCCTGCGGTGCGGTTGCCCATGCGCGATACATCAACACCGAGCAGCACGTGCACGACATGGATATGCTCCGTCGTGCCCTCGGCGACGAACGCCTCCATTTTTATGGCATTTCCTATGGTGGAATGGTCGGCGCCTGGTACGCCTCGATCTATCCGGAGCATACCGGGCGCATGCTGCTCGACTCGAGCCTGGACTTCACCGGCGACTACCGTACCGCCATCCGTGCCGCCATGGATGCCCGACATCGCGAGTTCTTCGATAAGGCAGTGACGCCGCTGCTCCGCGAGACCGCCCGTTACGGCCTGGGCACCGACAAAGAAGCTGTCGTCACAGCAATCGATGCCTTGCCGGCGCGGATACGCAAGGTCCGTGCCCGGATCCAATCGCCGCTGGAGCTCGCGGCCGCCCTGCACGTCGGTGCCCTGCTTCGTACCGACGATCCATCCACGCTCGAAGCCATGACGCGTCTTCTGCAGCGTCCTCTGACTGGCAACGATGCTTTGCTTGATGGCCGCATACGCAGGAGCGCCCTCTGGTTCGCATCGGCGATTTACGCCTCGCCCCAGGTGCCCGAGTTCTCCAGCACGCACCAAGGCGACTCCGTCCGCGCAGTCGTGCCTTGCAACGACATGCAATGGACCCGGAGCGAACAAGCCATCCGGCGAACGGCGGTGCAGGACGCAGCCCGTTATTACAGTGCCACCGGCGGCGAGACTTTCGAGGAACTGGTCTGCACACGCTGGGGCGGCCGGAGCGCGCGCGCGCCAGTGCTTTCCACCATGGGACGGGTACCGCCTTTCCTGCTGGTCCAGTCTGACCAGGACACCTCGACGCCGCTGGCGGGTGCCGCCCGTATCCTCGACCGGTTTGCCAACGGGCGCCTGCTGCTGGTGCGGCAATCCAGTCTCCACGGCGTGTTCAATTTCAACACGTCGTCATGTATCGAGACGACAGCGTCCCACTATCTTCTCACCGGGGTGTTTCCCGATTCGCCGAGCCGCGTGCTCGCCTGCGACGGCGCCTTCGACAATCCCGTGGATGCCTTGCCAGGCTCGCCGGCCCCACCGGCCAGCGAACCGGCACCCGTGGCCGCTCCTGTACCACCGCGCCACGACGAGTTTTGACCGGGCGTTTCGGCTACTCAGAACATGACCTGGGCACGCACTTCGAAAATATGCGGATCGATGCGCAGGTCGCGCCGGTCACTGGTCGCGCGCACGTAGTTGGCCTGCAGCTTCAGGAACTTCGTGAGGTACCAGTTGGCGCCCAGGGTCCAGTCGTGTTCCGTGCCGCCGAGCGTGGGACCGTCGTCAAGGTCGAGCGTGCTGTAGCGAAGCACGAACTCGACCGCACCCCATGGCCCCTTCGGCACGACGTCACCGGTGTTGCCTGCGTTGTAGGCGCGCGACTCGCCGGTGACGACCCAGCTCCCGAACGCATACCAGCCGTGGGCGTCATAGGTCGGCTTGTCCTGCAGCTTGACGTTGGCGGACAGGTATTCGCCCTGCACCGACCACGGTCCGCGAATCCACAGGCCCTCGAAGCCCATGCGGTCGACATGGCTGGCCACGCTTAGCGCGCCGGAATCGATCAGGCGCTGAGTGGCGAGGCCGGCCTCGGGCAAGGCACGCAAGCGGACGTTCGGCGGCGTGTACCGACCGCGACCATCCGTGCTGCCTTCGGGGGTTTCATGCGAGTACGAGCCACCGAGATGGAGCACGTTGCCTGGGCTGTTCAGCGGCGTCCAGGCGGCGCGGGCTGCCATCATCCGGCCATCCAGGTCGCCCTGCAGGTTGCCGCCCTTGTAGTAGCCGAGTTGCAGCAGGTAGGCCTTTCGCGTCAGCGCCCAGTCCACGCCAAGGCGGCGACTCGCATAGATGGCCTGCATGGGCAGCGAGGTCTCCATGAACGACGTGCTGCCCGTGCTGGTATTGCCTTCGAAGCCGACGGGCGTCTTCATGAATCCGACGCGGAGAGCACCGGCATCGCTGCCAAACAGGGCCTTGGTCTGCATCCGGAAGAAGACATCGAGCCAGGTCTTCGTCTGGAAGTCGAACACCACGGTGCCGTCGTATACGCCCTTCTTGCGGACGAAGAAGCCGAACTCCTTGCGGCGGTTGGTGTTCGCATCCTCGTACGTGCTCTCGTCGTGCGAGAAGCGGTCCATGTCGTACTGGTACTTCAGCGATAGACCGACATCCGTGCCGTCAGCGAACACATAGTGGGTTGGCCAGTTGGTTCGCCAGTCGTAGGCGTTGGGTGCCGTACCGGCTGCCATGGCAAACGTGGGCGCGATCAGCGCGAGTGCGCCGAGGATGATCTTCTTCAAGGTGGACCCCTCTCAAGCGTGCCGGCGGCACCGGCAGCGATATGAACATGACTATACAGCGCGCTTGAGAATCCACTCAATGCTGCACCCATGTCATCGGCAGGGTCCGCCAGGTCTTTAAAAAAAGACCGGACCGATCGCTTTCAGCCGTGGCACGGTCGTCGGCGTCACACCACCGGGGCAAAAAAAGAGAGGCGCCTGAGCGCCCCTCTATCTTCACCGCTAACGATCGTTATCAGATCGCGTAATACATCTGGAACTCAAGCGGATGCGTGCTCGCGCGGTAGCGCGTCACTTCCTGCATCTTCAGTGCGATGTAGCCATCGATGAAGTCGTCGGTGAACACGCCGCCCGCCTTGAGGAACTCGCGATCCTTGTCCAGGGCCACCAGCGCCTCGTCGAGGCTGGCGCAGACCTGCGGGATATTTTTCTCTTCTTCCGGCGGCAGGTCGTAAAGATCCTTGTCCGCCGGCGCACCCGGGTCGATCTTGTTCAGGATGCCGTCGAGACCGGCCATCATCAGTACGGTGAAGGTCAGGTAACCCGACTGCATCGGATCGGGGAAGCGGATTTCGATGCGGCGCCCCTTCGGACTGGACACGTACGGGATGCGGCAGGACGCCGAGCGGTTGCGTGCCGAGTACGCGAGCATCACCGGCGCTTCGAAGCCCGGCACCAGGCGCTTGTAGCTGTTCGTGGTGGAGTTGGCAAAGGCATTGATGGCCTTGGCGTGCTTGAAGATGCCGCCGATGTACCACAACGCCGTCTGCGAGAGGCCGCCGTACAGGTCGCCCGCAAACAGGTTCTCGCCGTTCTTCGACAGCGACTGGTGCACGTGCATGCCCGAACCGTTGTCGCCGACGATCGGCTTCGGCATGAAGGTCGCGGTCTTGCCCGCCTGGTGGGCGACGTTCTTGATGACGTACTTCATTGTCATCAGCTCGTCGGCCTTCTTCACCAGGGTGTTGAAGCGGGTGCCAATCTCGCACTGGCCAGCATTGGCCACTTCGTGGTGATGCACTTCCACCACCTGGCCCAGCGACTCCAGCACCTTGCACATGTCGGCGCGCAGGTCGCCCAGGCTGTCCACGGGGCTGACCGGGAAATAGCCGCCCTTCACGCCCGGGCGATGGCCGGTGTTGGTGCCGTCGTACTTGTAGCGCGACGCCCAGGCCGCTTCTTCCGAGCCGATTTCATAGAACACGCGGCCCATGTCGTTCTGCCATCGCACCGAGTCGAAAATGAAGAACTCGGGCTCCGGACCGAAGAACGCGGTATCCGCGATGCCGGTAGACTTCAGGTAGGCCTCGGCGCGCTTCGCGATCGAGCGCGGGTCGCGGCCGTAGGCCTGCATGGTGCTGGGCTCAAGCACGTCGCAGTGCAGGATCAGCTGCTTGTGCGCGCTGAACGGATCGAGATGAGCGGTTTCCGGATCCGGCATGAGGACCATGTCGGACTCGTTGATGCCCTTCCAGCCCGCGATCGACGAACCGTCGAACATCTTGCCGTCTTCGAACGTGCTCTCGTCGATGGCATGGGCGGGGAACGTGACGTGGTGGTGCTTGCCGAGGATGTCGGCGAAGCGCAGGTCGACGAACTCGATTTCCTCGTCCTGGATCAGGTTCAGCACTTTGGAAGCGACGGGCATACAAACCTCGAATGGAGTGGGCGGTTGCGGTTGGCGACGGCCATCCTGGGCCAGGCCGGGGCATGATAGACCCGCCGCCCCTGGTGCCGTGAATTGCACCAATTTTGTGCAACCGTTGGTACCCCTCTATCGGTGACGGCGAGCATGTCGAGGTGTCCACGCCTCTAAACTTCGTCGGATTTTTCAGAATCCTCCCAGAGACAGACCCCCGGCTGACGTCCTATCGTCATCTTCCTGCCGCGCACATGCCGTGCGCCTTCGGAGGACGATGATGCATCGACGCTATACCTGCCGCGAAGGCGACACGACGACGAGCGGCGGAAAGATCAGGCCGGGAGGCAGCCCTCGCATGATCGTTGACGACAAGCCGGCGGCGGCCGAGGGCGACCCGGTCGCCTGTCCGGCCTGCGGCAGCGTCGGG
>NZ_DASYDO010000029.1:0-26828 GCF_036499525.1 Luteibacter sp.
TGGTTGGCCGGAACGGCGTAGCGAGGTGCCGGTCGTGGCGTCGAGAAGCCGGTCGATGGAGCGCAGCGCCGATGAATGGTCCGCCGCCATGCACGTCTTCCAGGACCACCCGACGACCCGGCATGAGACGGTCCGGGAACCATATGCGGTGCAGCCATCGGCTCCGGATGACTACGACCCGCGTCAGCTGGGCGCCGAAAAGCATGCCCTGTACTGCGCCCTGCAGGAACGTATTCCCGAAGCCTCGCCAGATCGTCTTCTGCAGTTCACGGCGGCCTGCCATGCGCACCGCATTTCGGCCAGCAACCTGGACACGATTCACGTAGATGAGCCGAGCATGACCGTCAACATTCGCGGCAAGGATTGGCTGGCGACGCCGGCTGTCATCGACCTGACCGTCGCACCGCCCCTACCGGAACAATCGGTCGCGCAGATCCAGCAGGTCGATCAGCAGCGGATGCAGATCGCGCATGAGATTGCGCAAGCGGCACAGCTTAGCCAGCAGGGACCGGTGCTATGAGGTGGCCGTCTTTAATGTATATGTTGGCATCCGCGTGACCTCGCACTAGCGAGTCAACCGATGCGATAATCGGTTCCAGTGTCCCTGGTGTTCCTAGGATTCCATGAGCAAAGAACCGAAGCGTTGCGCGTGGGCCGGTACCGACCCGCTTTATCTGGACTACCACGACACGGAATGGGGTGTGCCTCTGCACGACTCCCGCATGCTATGGGAACAGCTGATGCTGGAAGGTTTCCAGGCAGGCCTGTCGTGGATCACGATCCTGCGTAAACGCGAAAACTTCCGGAAGGCGTTCAAGGGTTTCGAGCCGGCGAAGGTGGCCCGCTTCGGCGAGAAGGACATCCTGCGCCTGCTCGACGATGTTGGCATCATCCGCTCGCGCGCGAAGATCGAAGCCACGATCAACGGCGCGCGTATCTACGAAGCAATGCGCGAAAGCGGAGAGGACTTCGACAGCTATTGCTGGTCGTTCACCGACGGAAAGGTGATCCGTGGCAACGGCAAGACGGTTCCCGCGACGACGCCCCTGTCGGTCACCATCTCGAAGGACCTCAAGATGCGAGGCTTCAAGTTCGTGGGACCGACGATCACCTATGCCTGGATGCAGGCCGTGGGTATCGTCGACGACCACGTCACCGGATGCTTCAGACGCTGACCTCGCCGACAGTCAGCGTGAAGGTCTGCAGGAAATGGAAGTCCGGACGGTGCAGCGCGAAGTCCGCATGCCCAGGGTCGCAGAGCCGTTCCAGCGCTTCGTAGTCTTCACCCGAAAGGTAGGGGCGCAGTCGTTCGCCCCATGAGTCGCGGAAAATGGTCTCGACGAGATAGCGCTCGTCTTCCGGCCGCACCGGGGACAGGCGTTCTATCGCCACGGTCTGCGCCGTGACGTTTCGAAGCCCCGCGGCGCGAAGCAGCCCGACAAGGGAACGCACCGCCGCCAGGTCGCGTTCGTCCAGCTGGTAACGATCCCTGTAATACTGGCGCACCGCTTCATTCACCAGCCGCTCGAGCCGCGAATCCCAGGCGAAATACATGTCGGGGAGTAGCGAGCTCTGGCCGAGCGCGATGCGTCCGCCCGGGCGAAGCAGGGACGCAGCGAGCGTGGCCCCTGCGAGGGGATCCCGCAGATGGTTGAAAGTATTGACCGACCAGACCAGGTCGAAGCTCCCGGGGGCGAACGGTAGTACGGTCAGGTCAGCCTGCATGACCAGCGCATTCGCCGGAGCCATGGCGCGAGCGGAGGCGACATGGGCTCCCGCCAGGTCGATGCCGATGACGCCGCCTTCGGCCCCGACTTCTCCGGACAGCCAACCCAGTGTCTCGCCGGTGCCGCAGCCCGCATCGAGGACACGCATGCCGCGCGTGAGCCCCAGGCCCGCTATCGCCCGCCGGATTTCCGGTTCAGCAAAGGCATTGAAGAGACGCAGTTTTCCGGAGTAGTCACGCGCCGCGGTGTCGCCGAGCAGGCCGCCGGGTTTAGCTGGGTTGTTCATGCGGCCTTCGTGCCGTGACGGTGTGCGAAGCCTACGCCGTCACGGCGGGAAGATGTACCTCAGTAGGAGCCGGGCGGCGCTTTCTCGCCGAGCCAGCCTTCTTCCGGTCGTTGCCTCGAGCGGATGCCACCCCACGCCGTCAAGGCGCGCAGCGCGAGCTGCCGGCTCACGGCCAGCAGGTAACCAAAGGGTGCCTTTGCCGCGTCGAGGGCGTGCGAATGCCCCGGATAGGTGGGGCGCATGCCGAGGTACTTGCGGCACACCCTGTTGAACTGGTGGACCCGCGCAGTGCGCAAGGTACGGCTGGTGTAGAAGGTGACGCCAATGGATACCGACACGCCGTCGCCTGGCATGACCCAGCCCGCGTCGGAGCGCGTCATGTGCGGCGACGTGGTCGGAAAATACACTCCGTCGCCGGGACCGCTGTCGAAGTCGTAGCTGTTCGGGCGCGAGGAGTCCTTTAGACGTACCTCGCGCAGGGTGTGGCTCACGATGAAGTCTTCCACGTGCGCGGCCGATATCGCCTCGCGATCCGTGGGATCCCACACGCTCAGCGTTTTCCGCCCGTGCAGCTGCAGCCAGAAATTGTTTTCGCGGTCGATGTGGAACGGGGTGACCGATGGCGGCGCCGAGATGAAGATGAAACCGGTGACCGCGAAGATGCCGGGTTCCTCGCGCTCCACGCGCTCGCGCAGTCCGTCGATGATTTCCTGGAGCAGGGCGGCATAACGGGGTATGGCTTCGACGTTGTAGAGGGCGATCCAGGAGCCGGGCTCTTCCATGCGACGGAAGACCTCGTCGATGTCGCGGCCGTCCGGGTGGCTCGCCTCGTGGTGGAAGGCGGACGCCTGGGTCAGGCCAGGCCGGACAAAGCGGCACTGCTGCAGCGGCACCAGTTCCCGCGCCAGCTGCGCCAGCTCGGCAAGCTGGAACAGCGGATGCAGGTGAAAGTCGTGGTGCAGTCGATGGATGGCATGGGTCGAAAAATCCGCACCATCCTCGGGCCACACGGCATGCTTGGCCGCGCCGGTTTCGTGTCGCATGGTTCACCCTCCCCAGGCGTCCCCTGTCTCCATGGGAGGGTCGTACGAACCTGCGGGCTTTGCTATCCGCCGGACGGTCTACGCGCAAGGTCATGCGGCAGGCCATTCGGCGACGGGATCTCAGGCTGCCTGGGAAAGCTTCGTCGCGGCGCCGGGAGCGTTGCGGAAAGCCACACCCATGCGGTTGAAGGCGCTCATGAGCGCGATCGCCACGGACAGGTCCACTAGCTCCTTCTCGCTGAATTCGGCGGCGGCAGCGGCATAGTCGTCGTCGGGAACGCCCGTCTCGGCCACGTTGGCCATCGACTCGGCCCAGGCGAAGGCGGCCTGCTCGCGCGGGGTGAACACCTCGCCGGCCTCGCGCCAGGCCGGCGTGAGGATCAGCTTCTCGAACAGCACGCCGTGCTTCACCAGGTCCTGGGAGTGCATGTCGATGCAGAAGGCGCAGTTGTTGATCTGCGAGACGCGGAGGTAGACCAGGTTCACGAGGTTCTGGTCGAGGCTCGAATGGCTCATGTAGCCATGGACGGCGAGGAGGCCCTTGACGCTCTCCGGGGCCACTTTCATGTAGTCGATGCGCTTGCTCATACGGGGATTCCTGTGAAAAGGATAGCTTGCGCGTGCCCACGGGCCGCTGGAAAGGGCCAAGATTCGACGTCTTGGATGTACCATCCGCGCCATGACAGACCTGCTCCCCTCCGATCCGGCCCCCTTCGCCGGCGCATCGTTTACCGATGCGGACCGCGCGTGGATGGCGCGGGCGCTGGAACTTGCCGTGCATGCCCGCGACGCGGAGGGCGAGGTGCCGGTGGGCGCGGTGCTCGTGCTGGACGGTGCCGTGGTGGGGGAGGGCTGGAACCGCAACATCGCGCTCAACGACCCGGCGGCCCACGCGGAGATCCAGGCCTTGCGTGCGGCTGGACAGGCGCTCTCCAACTACCGCTTTCCGGGCGCCACGCTGTACGTGACGCTGGAACCCTGCGTCATGTGCGCCATGGCGATGGTCCACGCCCGCGTGGCGAGGGTAGTGTTCGGCGCGACCGACCCGAAGACCGGCGCGGCCGGCAGCGTGTTCGACACCCTGATCTCGCCCCTGCACAACCACCGCGTGGACGTGGCTGGCGGGCTCGAGGCGGAGGTGGCAGGCGACCTGCTGCGCCGCTTCTTCCGCGACCGCCGTTAGGCGTAAGGCGCCAGGGCCTCGGCGCAGGAGCGTTCGACCTTGAGCGTGAGCAGGACATCGGCCCGGGTGACACCCAGGTTCACCGAGGCTATGGGCAGGCCACGGCGTGACGCTTCCAGGACGAACCGGTAGCCGGAATAGACCATCAGCGAGGACCCGACCACGAGCATGGCGTCGGCACGTCCCACGTGTGCCCAGGCGATGTCCACGCGGGCACGGGGCACGTTCTCGCCAAAAAAGACCACGTCGGGCTTGAGGATGCCCCCGCAGACGGTGCATGGCGGAACCCTGAAGTCCGAAAAATCCACACCTTCGAGGTCCGCATCACCGTCGGGCGCTATCGTCGCCTGCAGGGCCATCCAGGTCGGATTCGCGTCCTCCAGCCGCTGCTGCATGCCGGTTCGCGGCGTGATGTCGCCGCATTGCATGCAGCGCACGCGATCGAGCCGGCCGTGCAGGTCCACGACGTTAAGGCTGCCAGCGGCCTCGTGGAGGCCGTCGACGTTCTGGGTGAGTAATAACTCAATGCGACCGGCATGTTCGAGCGTCGCCAGGGCATGATGCGCCACGTTGGGTTCCACCGAAGCGAAATGGCGCCAGCCGATCATGCCGCGTGCCCAGTAGCGGGCACGTGCGGGCGGGCCGCTCATGAAAGCCTGCAGGGTCATCGGCGGGCTTCGCTTCCACGCGCCCTGGCCGTCGCGGTAATCGGGAATGCCGGAATCGGTGCTGATACCGGCACCGGTCACCACGAACAGACGTTGGTGTCTGTCGATGAAGTCGTGCAAGGGATCGATGTTCACGGCTCGGGACTATAGCCTGATGCCGGGACCTGTTCGCGAAGGACGCGAAGCACGCCGGAGGCATGGTCGGCGAAGCGCCTGATGGCGCGGTCGATGTGCGCCCGGCGTCCATTTTCCAGTTCGCGCTCCAGCGTGAGTCCGACCCGGGAGAGCTCGCTGGCTTCGGCCATGCCGAGCGCGCCCGACACGCGATGCAGCCATGCCTGGAGCATTCCCACGCCCGGACTTTCGAGCAGGACATCGAGGTCGGCGAGGTCGCTGCACAAAGCCCGGTCGAGCGCGACGACCACCTCGCGCAGCGCGGCTTCGCCGCCAAGGGTGTCACGCAACGCTTTCACGTCGATGTGCGGCGGTGCGCATGGAAGGTCGAACGCGAGTTCCACGATGACCCGGTCACCGAAATCCGGGCCGCTTTCGGTATGCACCACGCCGCCGATCGATGCGACGGTCGCTGCGGCCGCGCGCAGCCGGGCGCAGTCGCGTGCGCATGCGCCGCGGCTGTCGACAACCGTGAAATGCAGGAGTTGGCCCGCCACGCCGTCGCCCACCACGTCCACGTGTAATGCCATGTGAGTAGCGCCGTGCTCCATCGCGCGATCGAGCAGCACGGCCAGCACGTCCTCAAGTGCTGGAAAGGGGCCGGCAAGGTCCCGTGCAAGCGCGGGATCCACCTCGATCTCGAATGTCATGCGCCGCGCGCGTGCTTTGGCGGCGTAGCGTTCGGCCAGGCGCGAAAGCACGCAGGGAAGGCCCCCGTCCAACCGCGCACGATCACGGGTTTCGCTGCGGGTACACGCGGCAAGCCACGCCGAAATGCGCCGGCGCAGTGGCATCAGGATGCGCGATATGCTCAACTCTGCGCTCCACCGATGGTATTCGAGACCGGTACATCGGTGACTGGACAAGCAAGATAGGACGGATCACTCATGGTCTACCGCGTCATTCTGGCGGACGATCACCCCGTGGTGCTGAAGGGCCTCAGCCTGGCCCTGGCCAAGGACGGACTCGCCACCGTCGTGGCCGAGGCGCAATCGCCCGACGAATTGCTGGGATTGCTCGCGACGACGCCCTGCGATGCCCTCATTACCGATTTCAGCATGCCCGCGCCCGGACGCGATGGGCTCGCCCTGTTGAACGACGTGCGGCAGGCGTACCCGGGACTTCCCGTGATGGTGATCACCACCCTTGCGAACTCCGCGCTGTATCGCGAAATCATCGGTACCGGCGTGCTCGGCCTTATCGGCAAGTCGGGCGACACCAGGGAAATTCCCGAGGCCCTGATGGAAATCCTGTCGAACCATGTCTACCTGGGAGCCTCGGTACGCGAAGTGATCGGTGCGCCGCCCGGTGCGCCACTTGGAAAATCGGGCACGCTGGCCGACCTTTCCCCGCGGGAACTGAAGATCCTGCGCCTGTTCGCCGCCGGCAACAGCGTCACCGACATCGCCAGGGCGACGGGCCGCGGACTTTCCACCATCAGCCAGCAGAAGTCGAATGCGATGAGGAAACTTCGACTGGATACGGATGCGGAGATCTTCGAATACATCGAGCGATTGCGCCTGTAAAAGCACGATAACCATGCCGCGTGTCCGGGGACATGGAAGAAATCTCAAAACACATCGTATGCTTGCGGATATCGCAGTCGAAGGAGAGCTATCGGTGAGTGCCATGATCAGCCCGCTTGCGGGCAAACCTGCCACGGAAAGCCAGCCAGTCGACGTGGATGCCCTTCTGGCCGCCTACCATGACCTGAAGCCCGATCCATCGGTAGCGGAACAGAGGGTTGCCTTCGGTACATCGGGACATCGCGGCTCGTCGTTCGATCGCTCGTTCAACGAGTGGCATGTGCTGGCCGTCGTGCAGGCCATTTGCGACTACCGCGCGCAGGTCGGCGTCGATGGCCCCGTATTCGTGGGCATCGACACCCATGCGCTTTCCCGTCCTGCCTTCGAAAGCACGCTCGAAGTGCTCGCGGGGAACGGTGTGGCGACGCAGGTGTCGGCAGGCGGCGAATTCACGCCCACGCCCGCGGTCTCGCACGCGATCCTCGTTCATAATCGTGGCCGCGATCGTGGCCTCGCGGATGGCATCGTCATCACGCCTTCACATAATCCGCCCGACAGCGGCGGCATCAAATACAACCCCCCGCATGGTGGACCGGCCGACACCGACGCCACGGGTTGGATCGCCGCGCGTGCCAACGCGCTCATCGAGGGCGGTCTGCGCGAGGTGAAGCGCACGCCGTTTGCCCAGGCGTGCAAGGCCTCGAGCACACACGACTACGATTTCCTGCAGCGCTATGTCGGGGATCTCGGCGACGTGCTGGACCTGGAAGTCGTTCGTGCAAGCGGCGTCCGCATGGGCGTCGATCCGCTTGGAGGCGCCGGCGTGCATTACTGGAACGCCATCGGCGAGCGCTACGGCATCGACCTCACCGTCGTGAGCGAGGTGGTCGACCCCACGTTCTCGTTCATGTCGCTGGACTGGGATGGCCGCGTGCGCATGGATCCTTCCTCGTCATACGCCATGCGGCGCCTGATCGGCCTGAAGGACCGTTTCGACGTGGCCTTCGCATGCGATACCGACCACGACCGCCATGGCGTGGTGGCGCCCAGCGTGGGTCTCATGCCTGCGAACCATTATCTGGCCACGGCGGCGTGGTACCTGTTCCAGAACCGGCCCGGCTGGCGTGCTGACGCTGCGGTAGGCAAGACCGCCGTCAGCACGGCGCTGCTCGATCGCGTCGCCGCCCATCTCGGGCGTCCGCTGCGCGAGGTGCCGGTCGGCTTCAAATATTTCGTGTCCGGTCTCTACGACGGCAGCCTCGGCTTCGGTTGCGAAGAAAGCGCCGGTGCATCGTTCCTTGCGAAGGATGCCTCGGCGTGGTCCACCGACAAGGATGGCATCATCGCGGCGCTGCTGGCCGGCGAGATGACCGCGCGCCTCGGCAAGGATCCCGGCCAGGTCTACGCCGACATCACCGCCCAGCTCGGCAACCCGGCCAATGCGCGCATCGACGCGCCGGCGAACCACGCGCAGAAGGCAAAGCTGTCGAAGCTCGCGCCCGAACAGGTCACCTCGTCGACGCTTGCCGGCGATGCGATCACCGAAGTGACGAACAAGGCGGACGGACAGGCAATCGGCGGCATCAAGGTGATCTCGGCCAATGGCTGGTTTGCCGCCCGGCCTTCGGGCACCGAGGACATCTACAAGGTGTACGGCGAAAGTTTTCGTGGCGAAGAGCATCTTCGCGCGATTTTCGAGGAAGCCCAGGCCATGGTCGACCGCGCGCTGGCGGACTGATGCCGATATCCGCACGACCTAGAAACACTCTTTCGAGGGTCCCCGGGCCCGTTGCATCGCCACGCTTTGACCGCATTATGGAGGGAGTTTCATCAGGAGGCTCCTACACATGTCCGACTATCGCAAGACGCCCGAAGCCGTTGCCAAGCTGACCCCGGAGCAATACCGGGTGACCCAGGAAAGCGCGACGGAGCGCCCGTTCCACAATACATTCCATGACAGCCACGAGCCTGGCATCTACGTGGATATCGTCTCCGGCGAGCCGTTGTTCTCCTCCCTGGACAAGTTTGACAGCGGTTGTGGCTGGCCCAGCTTCACCGCACCCCTGGAAACGGCGCATGTCCTGGAGAAGCACGACGGCACCCACGGGATGATCCGCACGGAGGTTCGTTCCACCCATGCCGACAGCCACCTGGGGCATCTGTTCCCCGACGGCCCGCGCGACCGCGGTGGCCTGCGCTACTGCATCAACTCCGCATCGCTTCGCTTCGTTCCCGTGGCCGATCTGGAGAAGGAAGGCTACGGCCAGTACGCCAGCCTGTTCGCCGGTGAAAAGGGAGGTGCGGCATGACCACGTCCCGCGCCATCCTCGCCGGCGGCTGCTTCTGGGGCATGCAGGACCTGATCCGCAAGCAGCCCGGTGTGATTTCCACCCGCGTGGGTTACACCGGCGGCGACGTGCCGAATGCCACCTACAGGAACCACGGTTCCCATGCCGAGGCCATCGAGATCGAGTTCGATCCGGCGACGCTCAGCTACCGCAAGGTGCTGGAGTTCTTCTTCCAGATCCACGATCCGACCACGATGGACCGTCAAGGTAACGACCGCGGCGCCAGCTACCGTTCGGCCATCTTCTACCTCGACGACGAGCAGAAGGCCGTGGCCGAGGACACCGTGGCCGATGTGAACGCCTCGGGCCTGTGGCCGGGCAAGGTGGTAACCGAGATCTCCCCGGTGGGCCCCTTCTGGGAGGCCGAGCCGGAGCACCAGGACTACCTGGAGAAGTACCCCAACGGCTACACCTGCCACTTCATCCGCCCCGACTGGGTGCTGCCGCGACGGGTTGCGTGATCCGATAGCCCCGCCGGCTCTGGTATAAGGGCCGGCGGGGACTTCATCGTCCGGACCTCATGGAGGTGCCCACCCAACTCTTCTTCTACGTGGTCATCATCCTGGGTGTCTGGCTTTTCGATCGTTATCGGGAAGGGCAGGCGCGCCAGTTGCAGGCCGCCCAGCTGGAATCGGCATTGTCCCAAGCCCGGCTGGAGGCGCTGCGCCAGCCGCTTGCTCGTCCCACATGTGTCGCGGGAAACGCATACTCGCGCTGATCAAGGCATCCATCGCGGCGACCCGCGTCAACTGACCTCGTGGAGCCGGTCGCTTCCCGACACTGTCAAAAGGTCGGGCATGCGATCGATCACGGCGACGGCACCGGCGGTGTGGAGGTCCAGCGACTTGCGATAGCCGTAGCTCACCAGCACGAAGTCCATGCCGGCATCGCGGGCGGCAAGCACGTCGCTCTCCGAATCGCCGACCACCAGGACCTTGTCGATATCCACATAGGCCTGCGTCGCGAGATAGCGCATGGGCACACCGCTTGGCTTGCGTTCCGGCAAGGTGTTGGCACCGACGATGCCGTCGAAATAGGACAGGATCCCGCGAGCCGCCAGCAGGGGACGAACGAATTCCTCGTTCTTGTTCGTGCACACCGCGAGCTTCACGCCTTCGGCGTGCAATGCTGCCAGCGTGTCGACCACGCCGTCATAGGCGATGCCATCGAGGGCCGTCTCGGCGTAATGCTCGAGGAATCCAGGCATGACCTTGTCGATATCGGCATCGCTGCCGGCGTGCCGGAATGCGGAGGTAATGAGCTTGCGCGAGCCCTCGCCGATCCAGCCCGTGATCTGCGGCGTGCCGTAGGTCGGAAGCTTCCAGTCGCGCAGGGTGCGGTTCACGGATTCGGCGATATCGGCCGCGCTGTCGACGAGCGTGCCGTCGAGGTCGAAGATGACGAGGGAATAGGGGAAGGCCAAGGCGCCGTTCCAGGTAGAAAGCAGCAATTCTACGCCTCTGGCGAGACGGCCAGGACACCGGGGCGAGCTGGCCCGCCGAGATAATATACCGCAAGCCCGTCCCGGTTCTCCAATGGCAAAAGACAGGTTCCTGGTTGTGAGCGGTATGACCGGTGACGGCCTGGGCCGACCAGGCGGCGAGCATCATCGCCAGGACCACGAGGCTCAAGCCATTCCGCCTGAAGAACGTGTCCGTCATTCGTAAACCTCCATCGTGGGGATCGACACGGTGCTTATCGAGATTGCAGTTCCGCCGAAAGCGGGCTTTCGATATCGAACGTTTCCCACAGGTGGGCGAGCGTGCGTTCGCTGCGTTCTGCCCAGCCGCCGGGAAACTGGAACGTGTTGAAGACATCCAGGATCAGAAGCGCGGAACGGGACTCTTCTTCGGCCATAGGGACCTCGCGGTTTGCTCTGTCGAAAATCAGAGCACACCGCAACCGACGTGAAAGACACGCGCAGACTCCCACCAGGCATACCTCTCTCACGGACCGGGGCGTGCCGGCCGGAGTTGGAGCGTCGCGTCTTCCTAACGGCGCGTGGCGAGCACCCCGTCGAGCGCCAGCTCGGCCTTGAAGCCCGATATGTCAAGTCGTCGTGCAACCTCCCGAGGCACGTCGCGGCCGCTGGTGAGCTTGTTCGGGCTGCCCGTGTAGTGGAAAAGGCGCCCCCCACGGCGCAGCACTCGGGCCAGTTGTTCGTAGAACGCCCGCGAATAGAGCTCGCCGGCGATCCCGAAGCGTGGCGGATCGTGAAGCAAGGCGTCCACGGATGCGTCGCCGATGCCGCCGATCGCCTGCGAGACGTCGGCATGCGTGAGGGTCAGCCGCCCGCCGTACGACGGATTGCCAGGCTCGGGCGACCAGGGATTGAGCGTCCGCAGCCACAGCACGTCCTCGTTCTTCTCGAACGACCGGATACTGCCCACGCCGGATTCAAGACAGCAGGCCGCGAAGTAGCCAAGCCCTCCACATGTGTCCAGGACGGACTTGCCGCGAGGCTCCACGAGCGCGACCTTGCGCCGCGCGTCGTCGACCGGCGACTCTTTCGACGTAGGCAGCATCTTGATGCCGTCGATCTCGAAAGTAGGCACTCCCCACGGCGTGGGCACGAGCTTGATGAGCGAACCCGAGAAACGTGACGCGCCGATAAAGTCCTCACCATCCCAATAATGGATGGTCCGATCCTTCAGGCGCGCCGGATAGGGATATTCGTGATCCTTCCACCGCCAGCGGTCGGCTCCCAGCACGGCGGTGCCCGTCGTGCGGCCGAGGTCGAGCGAGCCGGTCCACTCCGTGGTACCGGCATCCCGGGCAGCCGACAGTGCGTTCGCGAGGTCGCGCGTCAGCAGGGGGCCTGAATAATGGACCACGATTCGTTCCCAAAGAAACGAATGGTAGCAAGGACACCAGGGATCAGAACTTGTCCGTCCATGACAGCCTTGGCGAAAGTTGCCGGGCGAGCCTCATATTCTAGTGATCGCCGGGCGGTACGCCTTGCAAGCAACTGCTTTTTTGCCAATCCGGTCCCATTCCGGGCATGTCGCGTAACCTACCGGCATTCTCCCGACGAACTCCTTGTATCCCCCGCATACGCGGGGATCATTGGAGATAGTCATGCACAAACTGCACGTACTCGCGATGGCGCTCATCACAACGACAGCGGGCGCCTCGGCCGCGTCCGCCCAGCAGGCCGACCTTTTCGGCTTCGGCTCCCACGGTGGCTCGCACGTTTATGTCATGTCCAACGACAAGGGCCTGAACAGCGTGGCGGTGCTGAAGCGCGATGCCATCGGCCGCCTCGACAAGGTGGGTGTCTTCCGCACGGGTGGCAGGGGTGTCGGTACGGGTACAACCGCACCGCCGCCCGATCCGCTGGGCTCGCAGAACGCCTTGCTTCTGAGCGACGACGGGCACTTCCTCTTCGCGGTGGACGCCGGCAGCAACGAGGTATCCACTTTCCTTGTCCTGGGTGACCGCCTGCTGCTCATCGACGTCACGGATTCGGGAGGAACCTATCCGGTCAGTCTCGCCCAGCACGGGAACGAATTGTATGTATTGAACAGCGCGGGGCAGGCGAACGTCACTGGGTTCAGGATCGGTCTTTTCGGCACGCTCTCGAAAGTGCACGGTTCCACCCGCCTCATCGGCACCGACGAAGCCCTGGTGGGCAACCAGCCGAACGTCGGCAACACGGCGACTCAGCTCCAGTTCGATCGCACGGGGCGGTGGCTCGCCGTTTCGGTCAAGGATTCCCGCGCGAAGGGCTTCATCGAGATGTTTGCCGTCGACCGTTCCGGCGAGCTTGCGAAGGATCCCGAGATCACGCTGTCCAGGGACACGGCCGCCTTCGGCTTCACCTTCGACGATCAGGACAATCTTCTCATCGCCGAAGCCGGTGCGAACGCCGTTTCGTCCTACACCATCGAACGCGATGGCGACCTGCGCGTCGTGTCGCAATCGGTTCCTACCGGGCAGGCGGCGACCTGCTGGCTCGACGCCAATCGCCACTATGCGTTCACGGCGAACGCGGGTTCCAGTACGTTGACCGGCTTCCGCGTGGATGGCCATGGACGTCTTTCACCCATGACGACCGACGGCGTCGCCGCCAACCTGGGCGCAGGACATGCGCCCACGGACGTGAAGTTCTCCAGCGATGGCCGCTCGCTGTACGTCAATACGCCTGGCACCGGCGGTGTCAGCGCCTTCGCCGTGCGTGAGGATGGCGAACTGGTACCGCTCGGGGAAACGCCGGTGTTCTCGGCGTTCTCCGGGACACAGGGCCTCGCCGTGCAGTGATCGCCGCTTAAGGCGCGCCGGCCGGTCCGCCGGCCGGCGATGCCGCCAGCGCATCGAGTCCCGCGAGCACGAAGGTGGTCATGTCCTCGAGGAGGCCAGCCGACGTGGGCAACATGGCCTACTATCGCGCGATGAATACGCCGCTTCCGCTTCCTCCCCAACACCATGGTGTTGGCAGCCTCGCCTGTGTCGGCCTTGGCATGACCCTGGGCTCGCACCTCACGCCCCTGGCGCGCAGCCATATCGAGCAGGCGGACGTGGTTTTCGCGGCACTCTCCGACAGCATCGTCGAAGCCTGGCTGCATGGCATGCACCCGGACGTGCGCAGCCTCCAGCCTTACTACCGGGAAGGCAAGTCACGCATGCGGACCTACCGGGAGTGGGTCGACGTCATGATGACCGAGGTTCGCGCGGGCAAACGTGCGTGTGGCGTGTTCTACGGGCATCCCGGCATTTTCGCCTGGTCGCCGCACAAGGCGATCGAGGTAGCGCGGGTGGAGGGCTTCGAAGCCCACATGGAGCCAGGCATCTCGGCCGAGGACTGCCTGTATGCCGATCTCGGCATCGATCCGGGTCGCTTCGGCTGCCAACATTTCGAAGCCAGCCAGTTGCTTTTCTACGAACGCCGGATCGATGTCACCGGGTATCTCGTGCTTTGGCAGGTAGGCGTGGTCGGGGATCGCTCGTTGAAACGTTTCTCCACCGGCTCACAGCATCGGCAGGTGCTGGTCGACGTGCTGGCCGCAGATTATCCCCTCGACCATGAAATCATCCTCTACCGCGCGGCGACGCTGCCCATCGAACAGGCACGCATCCGCCGCGTGGGCTTGCGCGACCTGCCGCATACGCAACTGACAGCCGAGGAAACCGTGATTCTTCCGCCCGCGCAAGAGCTGAAACCGAACGTGGCTGTGCAGGAACGGCTCGCCGCGCTGGAGTAAGGAAATTCCACCGCCTGCCGTCAACGGTCAGAGATCGAACGACGCTGACACATAAAACGTACGGGGCGTTTCATCCTCACACCCGTACATCCACGGTGACGCCCTCGGCCCCGGCCTGCCGCTCCACAAGGGCAAGCACGCGGCCATCGACGCGGTGGAAATGCAGGTCGACGGCGCGGTCCCCCAGGGGAAGTTTCCGTATCCGCAGGTGATCGACACCCAGGGGGAGGGAGGGCCGGTCGATGAGCAACCGCCGACGCCGCCCATCGATGTGGAGCCCGAGGCAGGCTTCGAGCAGCATGAAGATGCTTCCCGCCGCCCAGGCTTGCGGAAGACAGGCGACGGGATACGCTATGGGCGCCTCGCCCACGACGCGCTCGAAACCGCAGAACAGTTCGGGCAGGCGCATGCCGAAGTGCACCGAGGCTTCGAACATGTTGGCAAGGATGCGAACCACGCTGTCGCGGTCGCCATAGCGGGACATGCCGGCGGCACACAGGGCGACGTCGTGTGGCCAGACCGAACCGTTGTGGTACGACATCGGATTGAACCGTGCCGCTTCGACCGCAAGCGTACGCACGCCCCAGCCGCTGCTCAGCGCCCGCGAGGTCAGTTGGCGGATGACCGCCGCGGCGCGTTTCTTCCGTATCGCTCCCGCGAACAGCAGGTGCCCGGGATTGGAGCTGCGTACGCGGCACGGATGTTGCCGGCCGTCCAGTGCGAGGGCGTAGTACCTCATGTCCTCGATCCAGAACAACCGCTCGATCGTATCCCGTAAGGTCTTCGCCAGGCCCCGCCACCGTTCGGCGGCCTGCGTCTCTCCCCGCCAGTCCGCCATTTCGGCCATGTCGCGGTAAGCCCGGTACGCGTAGCCCTGAACTTCGACGAGCGCGATGGGACCTTCCGCGGAGCTACCGTCCTCGTGGAAGACCGAATCGTGGCTGTCCTTCCAGCCCTGGTTCGCCAGGCCGCTGGTTTCTCCCCGCTCATAGGCGATAAGTCCGTGGGGATGGAGTCCGGCATTCGTTTCGATCCATCCGACGGCCGACAGCAGCGACGGCCAGAGCTCGTCGACGAATGCGCGGTCACCGGTTCGTCTGGCATATGCGCCCGCAAGCATCACGAACAGCGGCGTGGTGTCCACACCGCCGTAGTACCGGCTGAAGGGCACCTCGTTCACCGAAGCCATCTCGCCCTTGCGTGTCTCATGCATGATCTTGCCGGGTTGCGAATCATAGAACGCGGAGGTTTCGCGAGCCTGGTGTTCGGCCAGGAAGGCGAGCACACCGCGAGACAGTCCCGGGTCGAGCCATAACGTCTGCAGCGAGGTCACGATGGCGTCGCGACCGAACGGCGTGGAGAACCAGGGAATACCGGCGTAAGGGTAGGGCCCTGTCGGCAGGTCGGTCGTGAGCAGCGCGAGATCCGCGTGCGACTTGTCCAGCCACGACTGGAACAGCCGGCCGGATGCGGCGGTCCACGCGCCGCGTTGCCGCCGCAGTCGAAGGTGGCGCCACGCGCGGGCGGCTGCCTGCCGGTAGCGGGGCCTCGAGGGTTCGGCGCCGCACGGGCCGACCTCCAGGTACAACTGCCAGGCACCACGCGCCGCGAGTGTGACATCGAAGGTGGCGTGATTGGGAGCGAGTTCGTCGGGATCCTGCGAGAAGTCGATGGAAACGCGGCGAAGCACGCCATCGAGGCCCTGGTACGCGAAACCTGCGCTTCGCGACGACAACTCCGGCGTATGGAATTCGCCGCGACGCGTGCGCGTTTCCCCGCGAACCTCGAACATGTCGCGGAAATCGGCGGCGAAACGCAACTTCAGGGAAATCCGCGTCGTCACGTCGCTGTAATTGACGAGGCGGATGAATTCGAAGATTCGCCCTTCCCAAAGGAAGCGCTTGCGCTCCACGTGCACCACTCCCTGCGGCGTCGGCGAGCCCAGTGACGGCAATGGCTGGTTGGTAAGGTGAGCGGTGAAATAGAGGTTGTCCTGGCTCACTCCGCTCGAAAGCAGCGAGGGGCGAACATCACCCAGCGTGAGCACGAAGGAGGAAAGCACGCGCGTGTCGTTTCGGAAGAAGCCATCGCCGTTACCCGTGACGTTGCCGTGCGCATCGGCAACAAGGAAGCTGTCACCCTCCTTCAGGGCGAATTGCGAGACGGTGGCGTGCGCCTCCGACATGGGTTCCGTGATATTCGGCGAATAGTCTTGCATCTCCACCTCAGGCATTGGTGAGGCAGGCATCCGCTTCCAGGCCGAGAGGACGCCCCAGGCGTTCGTAGAGTTCGGTATACCCCAGCGCCATGGTCTGTGCTGTGAAGCGCTGCTCGAAAACCTGCCGGATATGCCGCCTGTCCAGCGCACCCGCGCACGAGACGGCATGGGCAGCAGCGGAAAGATCCTTGACGATGAAACCGGTGACGCCATCGTCGATCACTTCGGGTACCGAGCCGTGTCGCCACGCGATCACCGGCACGCCGCAGGCCATGGCCTCGATCATGACCAATCCGAACGGCTCCGGCCAATCGATCGGAAAGAGCACGGCATGGGCGTGACCGAGGAAGTCGGCTTTTTCGTCATCGCCGATCTCGCCGATGAACTCGATATCGGGGCTGGCGAACAAGGGGCGAATGGCCTGTTCGAAATAGTCGCGATCCGCGCCGTCGACCTTGGCCGCGATCCTCAGCGGCATGCCCACGGCCCGGGCAATGGCGACGGCGCGATCGGGACGCTTCTCTGGAGCTATCCTGCCGAGAAAGGCCAGGTAGTCGCCCTTCGGCCGATCCGGCATCTCGTATGACGCCGGATCGAGGCCATGCGGAACGTTACCGAACCAATGGGCAAACGGCATGGGTGCGCGTTGCGCCTGGGAGATTGAAACGAGCGGATAGCGATGCCATCGGCGATATGTATCGGGCAGGTCCTTCATGTCGAGACGACCGTGCAGGGTCGTCAGTGTGCGCTCCGCCAGCGACTCGAATAACGGGAAGTGCAGCATGTCGGTATGGAAATGCACCACGTCGAATTCATCGATGCGCTCCCTCAGGTCGTGCAGCATGCTCAGGTGGGCGGCAAGCTCCGATTTCAGGGGCGTGGGATCGAGGCGCAACGCCTGGTCGCGACCCGGTGACAGCCGTGCCTGGGTCACCGCGTCGGCGGCGGCAAACAAGGTGACGTCATGCCCCTGGGCGACGAGCGCTTCGGTCAGGTGGGACACGACACGCTCGGTGCCCCCATAGAGCCGCGGAGGAACGGCTTCGTACAGAGGGGCAACTTGCGCGATTCTCATAAGGGCGCCTGATGACCTGGCCAGCGGTGCAGGATTTCCACGAATACGGAGCGTTCCGTAAAAACCGCGTGACAGCACGGTGGAGCGCACCGTGCGTGCCGCGCCACGCCGTGTCTCTTGCCGATAACCGGTATCAGGCTCCCCCGAAGCCCGCCCATACCTCACGCAAGGTCTGCCTGATGATGCCGGGCGTATCCGGGTCACGTTTCGCGAGCGAGGTCATGAATGCCTTCGCCTGGGCGAGGGTGATATGTGGCGGAAGTGGCGGCACATCCGGATCGGTGACGAACTCGATGACAACCGGGCAGGGGGCGGCGAACGCCTCGCGCCAGGCGTCCAGGATGTCATCGGGGTTCTCGACGCGGATGCCCTTGAAGCCGAGCATCTCCGCGTAACGGGCATACGGGAAATCCTCCACGTCCTGCGCCGCCGCGAACTTGGGATCGCCTGCCAGCGCGCGCTGCTCCCACGTAACCTGGTTGAGGTCACGGTTGACCAGGACCATCACGACGAAATTAGGATTCGCCCAGCGCTTCCAGTACTGCTTGACCGTCACCAGCTCCGCGTTCCCGTTCATCTGCATGGCCCCATCGCCCACGATGGCCAGCACGTGGCGGTCGGGATGGGCCATCTTCGCTGTGATGGCATAAGGCATGCCGCTGCCCATCGTCGCCAGCTTTCCCGACACCGAGGTCATCATGCCGTCGCGAACCTTCATGTCGCGCGCGAACCAGTTCGTTTGGGAGCCGCTGTCGCCAGTGATGATCGCGCGATCGGGAAGGGCCGACGAAAGCTCCCAGAAGACCCGTTGCGGATTGATCGGCGAGGCCGGCTGCATTGCCTTGAGTTCCAGCGCCCGCCACCATTTGCGGATGTTTACCTCGATGCGCTCGCGCCATTCCGTGTCGGTCCGCTGTTTCAGAAGCGGTAGCAACCGGCGTAGCACGCCGGCACTGTCGCCTATAAGGTTTACCTCCGTCGGATAACGCATGGAAACGTTTCGCGGTGCGATGTCGATCTGCACGGCGCGTGCCTTGCCGTCTTCCGGCAGGAATTCAGAATACGGGAACGTCGTGCCGATCATGAGGAGGGTGTCGCAATTGTCCATCATTTCCCAGCTCGGCTTCGTACCGAGGAGGCCGATGGATCCGGTGACGTAGGGCAGATCGTCGGGCAACACGGCTTTGCCGAGCAGGGCCTTGGCGACGCCGGCTTGCAACTTGCCCGCGATCTGCGCGACCTCGGTGCCCGCGCCCAGCGCGCCGGCGCCGACGAGTATGGCGGGCCGTGAACCCGCATTGAGAACGTCGGCGGCATGTTGCAGTTCCTCGTCGGATGGAACCGGGCGTGCCGGTGCCTCGCCCACGCCGGAATAGACACTGCCATGCGCCCGGGGCGGGCTGGGCACGGCGGGCATTTCCTGGAGATCGTTGGGCACGATGATGCCGGTTACCGCACGCTCGGCCTGCGCAATGCGGAACGCCCGATCGACGACATGCCGCATCTGCGCCGGACTGACCACCGTTTCGACGTAGTTGCAGACGTCGCGGAAGAGCGCCTGGAGATCCACCTCTTGCTGGTAGTCGCTGCCGAGGGCGGAACGCGCCTGCTGCCCGACGATGGCGACCACTGGTACATGGTCCATCTTCGCGTCGTAGAGGCCGTTGAGCAGGTGGATGGCACCGGGACCGGAGGTAGCGAGGCAGACGCCCACCTCACCCGTGAACTTGGCATGCGCAACCGCCATGAAGGCAGCCATTTCCTCATGGCGAACGCGGATGTAGTCGAAGCGTTCTGCTGCGCGGCCCATCGCTCCCATGATGCCGTTGATGCCGTCGCCCGGATATCCATAGATGCGCCGGACCTTCCATTCGCTCAGGCGGTCGAGAAGGAAATCGCCTACGGTCTTGCTCATGACGGGCTCCGGCAAAGATCAAGCCCCGTATGTTCGGACCGGGGGGATCGTCCGGGCGTGAACGAGGCGCAAGTTTGTGCGGCGAACGCCAGCGATCGTCCTGTGTGGATTCGTAGCGACGCGAACGGTCGTCAGGGCATCCCGTCGTTGCGGGGCGCAGAGGCGTAGAAGCGGGCCGATATCTTCGGGTTGCACCGTCTGCACAGTCATTTCTGTGACGCACGACACCTTTTTCGTAGCGAATAGCTTCCACGAACATTATTTATTTGTATGATGATTGCGTAACAGGGGGGCGTCTCCACGTCCATTTGCCGCTCGACTCGTGCTGCTACGAGTCGCGTAGGCGGGTGCTTGCCGAAATGTGCAGGCACTGCCAGGGAGCCGTAAGGTCAGATGCGACATCGCCATGCATCCATCAGCACCTTCACGTTGGCATTAGCCGGCTCCCCCGACCGCCATCTATTCGTTCCGCGTGCACTCGCTGCGCGCGGAACTCGCGTGTGTCCGACAGGGGAAAGTGATGAACCGCGTATTCCGTATCGTGTGGTCCAGGGAACTGAACACCTGGGTGGTGGCCTCCGAGCTGGCGTCGCGCCATGGCAAGGGACGTGGGTGCGGCGGTGCGAGCGTCGACGAACGTAGTTCTTCGCACACGCTGCGTCGCGCCGGCGCTCTCAGTGCGGGATTATTCGCGGCGCTGTTCGCGTTCTACACCCCGCACGCCTTCGCTGCCAACCGGTACTGGGACGTAAACCTGGGTGCTAACGGCAACGGTGGTACCGGTGCATGGAACACCACGACGGCTTACTGGAACTCGTCCAGCGACGGCGTCGCCGGTCCCTTCGTCGCATGGAACAACAGTGCGCTTGACGATGCCTTCTTCATCGGCAACGCGGGCCTGGTCACGCTGGGTGCGCCCATCACCGCGCACAACCTCAGCTTCGGCCTTGACGGCTACAGCCTGAACGGAGGGACGCTGACGCTGGGCGGAGCCACGCCGACCGTTTCCGTCGCCGCCGGCGCCGCCACCATCAACTCGATCGTGGCGGGCACTGCAGGGCTGACGAAGACCGGAGGCGGCCAGTTGCGCCTGACCGGGACCAATACCTTCACCGGTGACATCGACGTTCTCGCCGGAACTCTGAGCGTCGACACCGACGCATCGCTCGGCAATGCGGCGAACAAGCTGAACGCCACTTCGGGGACGGGCCTGATTGCGACAAACTTCCTCGCCGGAACGCGCGAAGTGACGATCACGGGAACGGGCCAGGTCAGCGTCAGAGGCGGCTTCTCGACGGTGCGCTTTACCGGAGCGGGTGGTATCACGGCTCTCAGCGGCGTGACCCTGAGCAACGCAGCGAGCGACTACACTGGGCCGACGATTTTCGGCCCCGGCGGTACCTTCGGCTTCACGTCGATCGGCAACCTTGGCGAGGCCAGCTCGCTCGGCGCACCGACTACGACCGCCAACGGTCTTATTACGGTGGGTGCGGGCGGTGGTCTGGGTGGATCCCTCATTTACTCCGGCGACGGAGACACTTCAGACCGCGGCTGGGTATTCAACAACACCTCCAGCGGCGGAAACCTGTTGCGAAACGCCGGCACCGGCACCCTGACCCTCAATGGAAACATCGCCGCCAACGGTGGGACGCCGTCGATGGCCTTCGACGCGAACACCGCAGATTTCAACCTGGGCGGCACCATCAGTTCCAATTCCGGCCGGACCATCCAGTACATAGGCGGCGCGGGGCACACGATCACCCTCGGTGGCGGCAATTCATACGGGGGTGGGTCGACCATCAACGGCATCACAGTGAAGGCTTCGACGCTGGCGGATTTCGGTACCAATAGCTCGTTCGGCACCGGTGCCAGCGCCATGGGCACGATTGGCATCGTGAACGGCATCCTGAGCTATACCGGAGGCGTCGCCAGTGCCAACCGTACCTTCGCGATCGACGGAGCCACCAGCACGATTGCAAACGACAGTGCTTCCGGCGGGCTCGCGCTGAGCGGTGCCGCGAGCTTTACAGCGGGTGGTATCGACGCGCTCACGCTAGGTGGCACCTATACCGGGGCCAATTCGTTTTCGGGCGTCATTTCGGGCGTCGGCAGTGTGGTCATGAATGGCTCGGGCACCTGGACCCTGGGCGGCGCGAATACTTATGCGGGTACGACCACCGTCCAGAGCGGAACGCTCGTCGCCAGTAACGCGGACGCTTTGGGTGTTTCCAAGGGCCTGATCGTGAACGGCGGCACGTTGGACATGCAAGGCGTCGACATGTTCGCGCCGTCGCTGGCCGGCACGGGCGGCACGCTGAACATCGACGGCGGTTCGCTCACGCTCAAGTCGACCTCGGGCAGCACCACGTACGCTGGCAGCATCGTCGGTGCCGGCTCTCTCACCAAGCTCGGTGCAAGCACGCAGACGTTGACGGGCAGCAACACGTACACCGGTGCCACCACCATCGGCGGCGGCACCCTGGCGCTCGACTTCACGGGCGCCGGTGCGCCCACCTCCAATATCATCGGCAGCGCGTCCGCCCTGACCATGAGTGGAGGCACGCTGACGGTGACAGGCAAGAGCGCGGCGAACAGCCAGGGCTTCGGCGGGCTCAACGTCACGGCCGGCAACAATCGCATCAATGCGACGGCCGGTACCGGCGGCACGCTCGCACTGGCCCTCGGCGGCATCAATCGCACCGGTGGCCTGATCGATTTCGGCTACAACACGGGCGCGACGATCACCACCACCCATGCCGACGGCGCGCTCGGCGGCTGGGCCACGGTCAACGGGAGCGACTATGCGCAGGTGACCGGCGGTGTGATCACCGCCTTCGCGGATTACAGCAACAAGGACGATGCCAGCCAGTGGCTGAACGACGATATCGTCAGCGATGCCGGCGGCAACGCCAACACGGGTTATTTCAGCACGGTCAACGGCAATGTCACGCTTGGTGGTCTCAAGTACACGGCGTTGGCCAATTCGACGGTCAACGTTGGCGCGGGCAACCTGCTGGGCGTCGACGGCACCATCATCGTGACCTCGACCGTCGGCGGCAGCAGGCAGACGATCCAGGGCGGCTCGTTGAGTGGAGGCGCCGGGGGCGGCGCCCTCGGTGTGCAGCAGAACAGCACCGGCACATTTGGCGTGGCGTCGACGATCGTCGACAACGGCACTCCCACTAGCTTTACGGTGGGCGGCTCCGGCACCGGCAGCGTCGTTCTGATCGGCAGCAATACCTACACCGGCGTGACGACCGTAAGCGGCAGCACGCTGAACTTCAACAGTGTCGCCAACGGCGGCGCTGCAAGCGCCATCGGTGCTTCCTCGGCCGATGCAGCAAACCTGGTGCTTGAGAATGGCATGCTGCACTACACGGGTGCCACGGCCTCGACCGACCGTGGCTTCACCTTGGTGAACGGTGGCCCATCGCGGACGATCCAGGTCGACGTTGGCACGGATCTGACCTTCTCAGGCCAGGTCACCAGCCCGGACGATGCGGGCTTCACCAAAGCCGGCAACGGCACGCTCACCTTCACCAACGCGAACAACGATTTCGTCGGGCCATTGACCGTCACCGGCGGTGAGCTATCCATTGCGACGCTGGCCGATGGTGGGCAGGCCAGCAGTCTCGGCAAGGCGACCAGCGATTCCGCAAACCTGATCCTCCAAGGAGGCGGATCGCTGCAATACACCGGCGCCACCACGGCCACCGACCGTGGTTTCACGCTGGGTGGTGGCAATGGTCGGGTCGACGTGGCCCAGGGGGGAACCGATCTGACGGTAAGCGGCATCGTCACGGGTGCCGGCGGCCTGTTCAAGGATGGCGATGGCACCCTGGTGCTCAGCGGATTGAACAACTACACCGGCGGCAATACCGTCACCGCCGGTACGTTGCGCGCGGGTTCCAACCAGGCCTTCGGCGGGGCGGCCAACGGTGCGGGAGCAGGCCAGCTGACCGTGGCTGCCGGTGCGACGGCCGATCTGGATGGCCATGCGATCTGGGTGACGGGACTCAACGGCGCGGGCAATGTCACGCTTGGTGCGGCCACGGGCGTGCTGGAGCTTCGCGGCACCGGCACATTTACCGGCACGATCAGCGGCGCAGGCAGCGTGTTCGCCGGATCCGGATCGGTGCAGACCCTCAGTGGTTGCGGTAACAGCTATACGGGTCCGACGACTATCGCCAGCAGCACGCTGACGGTCGATTGTCTGGCCAATGGCGGCCAGAACAGCAGTATCGGCGCATCCAGCAGCGCTGCCGCCAACCTGTCGATCAATAGTGGATGGCTCGCCTATAGCGGAGCCGACGTAAGCACCGACCGGAATATCCTGCTTGCGGGTAGCAGTGGGATCAGCGTCCTGAGCGGCACAACCACCTTGACGGTGACCGGCGTGGTCCAGGGCAGCGGTGGTCTCGTCAAGGGCGGCGACGGTACCTTGCTGCTGACGGGAACCAATACCTACGCCGGTGGCACGCGAGTCGGCCAAGGCGTGCTGCGCGCCGCTTCCAACCAGGCGTTCGGCACCGGCAACATGACCATGGAGAATGTTACCGGTGCGAAGCTCGATCTCGACGGTCACGACAACGTCATCCGTGCGCTGATCGGTGGTGGGGCGGCGGGCGGCGATGTACTGCTCGGCGGCGCGACCATGACCTTCAGCGCAACGGGCGGCAGCACTGCCGATTTCGCCGGTAAAGTTTCTGGGATGGGCGCCGTCGTCAAGGGAGGGACCTATCGGCAGCTCTTCAGCGGATGTAACAGCGACTACGACGGCATCACCACGATCAGTGCGGGCACCCTGGCGGTGAACTGCCTCGCGAACGGCGGCGTAGTCAGTTCGCTGGGTGCTTCCAGCGCCGACACCGGCAATCTCGTGCTCAATGGCGGCACGCTCGAATACGCGGGCACCGGCAGCTCCACGGACCGTCTCTTCACTCTCGGACCATCGGCTACCAGCGCGCTAAGCGCGACCGGTACGGGCGCGGTGCAATTCACCAACACCGGTGCCATCGACTTCAGCCTCGAAAACACGGCACAAAAGGTCACACTGACCGGTACCAGCACGGCCGACAACAGCCTCGCCGCGCAAATCACCGACAACGGCACAGGGCAAACGTCGCTGGGCAAGACCGGCACGGGCACGTGGATCCTGCGCAACGCCGCCAGTACCTTCACCGGTGCCACGACGATCTCGGGTGGCGTGCTGGGCGTGGACCATCTCACCAACGGCGGCCAGGCAAGCAGTATCGGCGCCTCGACGGGCGCTGCGGCCAACCTCGTGATCGGCAACGGCGCCACGCTGCGCTACACCGGTGCGGGCGATACCACCGATCGCCTGTTCACGCTGTCCGCGGGCAGCAGCGTCATCGAATCGTCCGGCACGGGCGCCATCGTCTTCGCCAACACCGGTGCGGCTGCCTCCACGGGTACCGGCAACCGCACCCTGGGCCTGGGCGGCAGCAACACCGGCGACAACACGATGGGCGGCTCGATCACCGACGGTCCCGGCGGAATCACCACCGTCGCCAAGAACGGGAGCGGCACCTGGCTGCTGACCGGCGCCAATACCTTTACCGGTAACACCGTTATCAACGGCGGCACGCTGCAGGTGGGTAATGGTGGCACCACGGGCAATATCGGCAGCGCGATCATCACCGTGGCCGTGGGCACGCTGGCTTTCGATCGTTCCGACGCGTTCGATCTCGACGGTACGATTTCCGGTGGCGGTAACGTACGCCAGTCGGGCACGGGCACGACCGTACTCACGGCTGCCAATACCTACACGGGCGGTACCTCGATCACCGGCGGCACGCTGCAACTGGGCAATGGCGGCACCAGCGGCAGCATCGTGGGCGACGTTGCCGACAACGGCACCCTGGCGTTTGATCGTTCCGACACTTACACGTTCGCCGGACTCGTCTCCGGCACCGGTGGCGTGAGCCAGACCGGCACCGGCACCACCGTGCTCACCGCAGCGAACAGTTACAAGGGCGCCACCTCCGTGGCGTCGGGCACGCTGATCGTCGACGGTGACCAGACCGCGGCGACGGGTGCCACCACGGTACTCGCCGGCGCCACCCTGGGTGGCAAGGGCACGATTGGCGGCAACGTGACGGTCACCGGCGGCACGCTGAACCCGGGCGATGCCGGCGGCGCGGCCGGCACGCTCACGATCGGCGGCAACCTCTCGCTGGATGCGGCGTCGGCGCTGAAGTACCAGTTCGGCCAGCCCGACGTGGTCGGCGGGCCGCTCAACGACCTGACCGTGGTGCACGGCAACCTCTCCCTCGACGGCAGGCTCGACTTCAGCGCGACGCCGGGCGGCAGCTTCGGCCCGGGCCTGTATCGCATCATCAGTTACGACGGCACGCTCGCCGACAACGGCCTCGACATCGGTACGAACCCCGGCGGCAGCTATCAGGTACAGACCTCGGCGGCGCATCAGGTCAACCTGCTCAACAGCAACGGACTGACGCTGAACTTCTGGGACGGTCCGAACGGTCACGGCAACAATACCGTCGACGGCGGCAACGGCGTCTGGCAGAACGACGCCGGGAACAGCAACTGGGCCGACCAGACCGGTCAGTACAACGCGCCATACCAGAACGGCGAGTTCGGCATCTTCATGGGTGCGGCGGGCACGGTCACCGTGGACGACACCCTTGGGGCGGTGAACAGCTCCGGCATGCAGTTTGCCGTGGACGGCTACACCGTTACCGGCGATGCGATCACCCTCAACGGTGCGTCGAACATCATTCGCGTGGGCGACGGCACCGCCGCCGGCACGGGCATGACGGCAACGATCGACGCCGACCTGCTCGGTACGGGCGGCCTGGTGAAGGACGACTTCGGCACGCTGGTGCTCGACGGCGCGAATACCTACACCGGCGGAACCTCGATCAACGACGGTACCTTGCAGGTGGCTAACGACGCCAACCTCGGCGACGCGGCCGGCGGACTGACCTTCGACGGCGGCACACTGCGCACTACGGCCGCGATGGCTACCGCGCGTGCGGTGGCGGTCAACCAGGGCGGCGCCACCTTCGAGACGCAGGACGATCTGGATCTCACCAATACGATCTCGGGCAATGGCGGCCTGACCAAGACCGGCACCGGTGCGCTGACGCTCGACGGCACCAACACGTATGCCGGCGGCACCACCATCGACGCCGGCAGTGTCCTCGTCTCCAGCGATGCCAATCTCGGCAGTGCGGGCGGCGCGTTGACCATCAACAACGGCGTGCTGGAAAACACGGCCGCGTTCTCGTCCGGCCGTGCCGTCACGATCGGTACGGGCAGCCGGTTCCTCAACGATGCCGACCTGACGCTGACCGGTGCCGTCGGCGGGACGGGCCAGCTGACCAAGGACGGCAGCGGCGCGTTGATTCTCGCTGCCGACAACACCTACACCGGCAACACGCTGATCGACGCAGGCACGCTGCAGATCGGCAACGGCGG
>NZ_DASYDO010000030.1:0-33350 GCF_036499525.1 Luteibacter sp.
CTCCGGTGACGTGCTCTCCGGTGGCAGCATGCGCGCTACCGCCCGGCCTTTGAATGCTTGTCCGTATCGAGCCAATTCGTTCTCTCATCTGCGCCCCCGTTCATGGATCTATCGGGGCGACAACTATTCTGACGCAGGGGGTCACCCTTGGCGGGGTGAACAAGTATCAGCCATCTATAAGGCTCAACGTGACGTGAGGTCGCTTGCCAGGGGATGCATACGCGGAGTAGCGCCTCCACGTGGCATAGCCCGGCAGAGGACTCACCGCATTACGGATACTCATTCGAAATGAATATATGTGGTCGCAGAAGGGAGCAGTACCCGACAGCATACGGTCGGGTACTGAAAGCCCTCTCACGCCGAAGTTCGTAACTTCCGTTATCGTTGCCGTCTGGCAAACGAGGATGCTCCCCTGGTGCGGTCCAATCGCGCGATGGCTGCGTGGATATATGTGTGTCTGGTCCTGATCGGCTGGCTGGGCTTCGCCTGCGTCGCGCAGGCCCTGGACAGCCGCGATCGCGACATCGCCCAGTTCTACCACACGGCCTGGACGGTACGCGAAGGCGCGCCGGGGCAGGTGACGGCGCTTGCGCAGACGGCGGACGGTTACTTGTGGCTGGGCACCCAGACAGGTTTGTATCGCTTCGACGGCGTACGCTTCGAGCGTTATCAGCCGCGCGAGGACGGCGACTTCCTCGCCTCCAGTGTCGCCTCGCTTTACGCGCCGCCGTCGGGCGGTTTGTGGGTCGGCTTTCGCTATGGTGTCGCCAGCTTCGTCGAAGGCGATCGCGCCACGCAATATGCCGCTGCGTCCGGTCTTCCTTCGGGAACGATGTACGCCATGGGCGGCACGCCCGATGGGCGGATCTGGGGTGCCACGTTCAATGGACTCGTGCTGTTCGATCATGGGCGTTGGCGCCTCGTACAGCAGTCGATGGGCTTGCCCGGCACGCGTGCGCGCACTCTCTCGGTAGACCGTGAGGGCCGCCTGTGGGTCGCGACGGAAGACGCGCTCGCGTGGCTGCCGCCGGGAGGAAAACGGTTCGAGATCGTCACCCCCACCATCGGCAGGGTGAACCGGATTGCCGAGGCGCCCGACGGGTCGATCTGGGTGGCCGAGGCGAACGGTGGCGTTCGTCCCGTGTGGACCCGAAAGGGCGACCCTGAGGCGGCCGGGCCGGTGCTATGGCTTTCATCGGCAGGCCTTCTGTTCGACCGCGACGGCGCCTTGTGGATTCCGACGCTCGGTGATGGCATCCGGCGCGTACCGCGCGTGCACGACCTTGCAGGTAGGGAAATCGGGGCGCAGGGCACGGAGGCACAGGGCTTCGTGGAGCGCGATGGGCTCAGTTCGGACTATGCGAGCGCCGTGATCCAGGACCGCGAAGGCAATATCTGGGTCGGTGGAAGCAGGGGTCTGGACCGGTTCCGCGTGAGCCGCCTCCTGCCGGCGATGATGTCGCCGGGCGCCACCGATTTCGCCATGGTAGCGGCGCCGCACCACGGCGTATGGGTCGGTACGAAAAACCGGCCGCTGAGCCGCATCGAAGCGACGGGCCTGACGTCCACCGGGCTCGTGCAGCCGATCAGCGCGGCCAGCCGCGATGCCGACGGGGTCTGGCTTGGTGGTTCAGCCGGCATATGGCGCCTGCATGACGGCGCGCCGGAGCCTTACGCAACGCTACCTTTTCCCGACTATTCCGGCGTGCAGGCCGTGACGGGCGACGGCGAGGGTGGCGCCTGGGTTTCGACCAATCGTCCCGGCATCTTCCACGTTACGGCGGGCGGCTGGGAGCACGATCCCCTGCCTGCGTTCGGCAACGATCCCTCGCCGCTGGTGCTGATGAACGACCGTCACGGGCGGCTATGGATGGGCTTTGCACGGAATGCCATCCTGGTTCGCCATGGCACGAAGGATACGCGCCTCGGCGCCGCGAACGGCTTGGCAGTGGGCAACGTGACGGCGCTGCTCGAGGACGACGATGCAATGTGGGTGGGCGGCGAGTTCGGCATCGGTGTCGTGGCCGGTGGCCGGGCTCGCATGGTTGTCACGCGGGGCGAACCCCTGCGCGGCGTATCAGGCCTCGTTCGTGATCATCGCGGGGATTTCTGGGCGAATGCGGCCCAGGGCGTCGCCCATATCCGCGGCGCGGACATGGCACGTGCGCGGATGGATCCGTCGTATCGGCCGCCGGTGGCACTGTTTGATTCGCTCGATGGCCTGCCCGGCACGCCCGCCCAGTTCCGTCCGTTGCCGACGGCCGTCGTCGCGGACGACGGCCGTCTTTGGTTCGCCACCACCAGCGGCATCGTGTCGATCGATCCCGCGGATATACCGCGTAACCGGCTGGCGCCACCGGTGGTGATACGAACTGTCTCGACCGACATGGGCACGTGGCCGGCCAGCGCACCGGTGAGCCTGCCCGCGCACACCGAGCGCCTGCGCATCGCTTTCACCGCCACCAGCCTGACCATGCCCGAGCGCGTGCGCTTCCGCTATCGCATGGAAGGGCTGGATACGCGCTGGCGCGATGCGGGCGACAATCGCGAGGCCGTCTACACCGACCCACCGCCCGGGCACTACATCTTTCACGTGACGGCGACCAACGAGGATGGCGTCGCGAACGAGGAAGGCGCATCGATCAAGGTCACGGTGGCCCGGGCGTTCTACCAGATGCCGTGGTTCTTCCTGCTCTGCATCGCGCTGGTGGCCTTGCTCATCTGGATCGCCTTCCTCATCCGACTGCGCCGCATCGCCTCCCAGTTACGCGCGCGATTGCAGGAACGGCATGCGGAGCGCGAGCGCATCGCGCGTGAACTTCACGACACGCTGCTGCAGAGCATCCAGGGCCTCTCCATGCGCTTCCAGGCGATAGCCAATCGCGTCCCGCCGGAAGAACCGCTTCGCGCCGCCATGGAAAGCGCGCTCGATCGTGCCGACAAGGCGCTGGTCGAGGCGCGCGATCGTGTGCGCGACCTTCGCACCCACGCCGGCGAATCGGCCCGCCTCGATGTCGCGCTCCGGGCGCTCGCCGCGGCTTCCGCAACGGAGCACACCGTTCCCGTGCTCGTGGCGATCTACGCGGAACTACGCGATCTGGACGCCTTCGTGCGCGACGAGCTGTTCCGCATCGCGCGGGAGGCGGTGCACAATGCCGTGGCCCATGCCGGCGCCAGCCGCATCGACGTGAGCGTACGTGCGGAAGGCTGCGAGTTGCTGCTGAGCGTGCGCGATGATGGCCGTGGCATCGACGAAGCGGTGCTGCGTGACGGGCGCGAGGGGCACTGGGGATTGCGTGGTATCCGTGAGCGCGCCCTTGCCGTCGGCGGCACGTCCTCCATCGCCTCGCCCGGGAAAAGCGGTACCGAGGTAGTGGTGCGCGTGCCGCTGGAGCGAGCCTTTCCGGGTCACCAGACGCCGTTCGGCGCGTGGTGGCGCCGGTTACGCAACAGGTTCCGCTAGCGGTAGCAACCGTTCGCGAACTGGCCCTTGGCGAGTGGACAGAGGATGGCGGCGAAACCGCCATTCACCGGCACACTAAACGAGAGCGAACCATCGGCAGTGACGTTTTGTGCAGAACGCACGACATCACCGCGACCCATGCCGTCACGAACGATGTCCGCATGCCACGGCCCCACCCCGAGCGAGGCCAGAGGCACGGTAAGGCGGCGCGCCGGGCCGGCGGCGATGGCGCCGATGAACCAGCGATCGCCGCTGCGACGCGCGAACACCGCATCTTGCCCAGGCGTCCCTGCGACCAGCTTCGTCTCGTCCCACACCGTCGGAACCTGGTCGATGAACGCGAGCGCCTGGGGGCGCTTCTCATACGCTTCGGGGCGGTCGGCGAGATGCGTCCAGCCGGATTCGAAGACGATGGGCAACGCCACCTCGTGGGCGATCGATGCCTCCTGCCGTCCGGCATCGAAGGCTACCGGGGTGTAGTCCATCGAACCCACCACATTGCGCGTGTACGGCTGGATCGTGTTGCCCACGGCCGGCGGATCGTTCTCCGCGCCGCGCACGCCTTCCATGCTCATGAGGTGCGGCCACGTACGCGCGAGACCGTGTGGAATGGTGGCGCCGTGGAAGTTGACCATGAGGTGCAGGCGCGCCGTATCGGCGAGGGTGGCGTCGTACCAGCGGTAGCGCGCCTGCGAGTCGGATTCCATGAAGTCGATCTTCACGCCCTTCACGCCCCAGCCCTTCACCTTCGTTAGCTCGGCCATGCGTTTGGCCGGCGTGTCGAGTTTCGACCAGTGGAACCAGAGCAGGACGTCGACGTGCTTCGCGTTGGCATAGCGCACGAGGTCCGGCACCCAGGTGTCGCTCCAGCCTTCGTCCACCAGCACGTACGGGATCCGGTTGCGCGATGCGAAATCGACGTAGGCCTTCTGTCGCTCGACGTTCGAAGGACTTTCGTGCTCGCTCAGCCACGACCAAGCCACCTTCCCAGGCCGGATCCACGAGGTGTCGGCGAATGTCGCCGGGTCGGCAAGATCGTCCACCAGCGTGGATTCGGTGACCGTGGCCAGGTCGCCGGCTATCACGGTGCGCCATGGCGTGATGCCCGTGCTGTCGACATGCGAGTCGGCTAGGGTCAGCGCATAGGTTCCGCTGTTGGCTGCATGGGTGAGCCGGCTGCCGTCGTAACGACCGTCGGCATTGGCTTCGGTGATCAGCAGGTAGTTGTCGCCGACGCGGAACAGCGACGGATAACCGAAGTCCCCGGCGGCGGCCCCGCCGGCCGTGGTTTCGATGCGTTCCTTCTCGTACTGCGGGTTATACGGCAGCAGCCAGGCCTTTGCGCTGGACGGTACCGTGAAGCGGGTGGCCTCGCCAGTGATCGAGGCCTGGGTGGCGCCGGGCAGTTCGTAGCGGAAGGCTACGCCGTCGTTGGCGATGCGCACGACGACGTCGAGTTTCTCGCCCTTGTCATTCTGCAGTGCGTAGCGCGTTTCCGAGAGGTTGGCATGGCGGTCGAGGCGCTTGCCCACCGTCATGCGGTAACGCTCGTTGAGCTGGCGATGGCTCGTGGCGACGAGTTTCAGGTCGTGGGTCAGGTCGGCATCGGCGGTGCGCAGGCCCAGCGTCTCGTCCACGAGGGCCAGGCCATGCGGATCGGTGATGCTCAGCACCGGTCGGCCGCCGTCGCGGAAAACGAGGGTGGCAAGCGGCGGCGCGGCGAATGCCGGAACGCTGACGAGGGCCGCGAGCGCGGCGGCGAGATGCGATGTCTTCATCCAGGTCTCCTGTCGGCTACGAAAGGACACGGTACCATCCGTGACCATGGAATCGCTCGCATCGACTGTGTCCTTCCTCGAACAGGAGGAGGGTTGGCGCCACCCCTCGGCCTTCCTCTGGCGCGCCGAGGTCGCGGACCGCCTCGACCTGCTCCTGCTCGGGGCGCACGACGAGGTCCTGAAGGCGAGGGCGATCGGCCTGATCGATGCGATGGAAGCGATCGATGGCGAGGGCTTCGCATCGATTCGTGACGCGATACGAAACGGCGACGGGCGCGCGGCCCTCGGACCGTGGCTGGATGTCGGCATTCCCAGCGGACAGCACTACGACGTGCTGGACCACGTGCTCGCCGGTGTGCTGGCCATCGGGGAACCGGATGTCGAACAACCCGCGCCGCCACCCGGGATGGTTTTCTACCAGCCCACGCCCGCACGGCACATCATCGACGGCGTTAGCCGGGCGCGGATTGTCGACAGCGATGTCGTGCTGGATCTCGGCGCGGGCCTGGGTCACGTCCCGATCCTCGTGAACGTGCTCACCGGTGCACGCACGCTGGGCGTGGAACGCGAGCCTGCCTATGTCGCGCAGGCGATGGAGGCGGCGCGCGGACTGGGCCTGCACAACGTAAATATCGATGCCGGCGATGCACGCGACGCCGACATGTCCGGGTCCAGCGTGCTCTACCTCTTCACGCCTTTCGTCGGCACCGTCTTGCGCGACGTCGTGGCGAAGATCGAGCAGCAGGCGCGTGACCGTTGCATACGTGTCATCACCCTGGGGCCATGCACGCGTACCTTCGCCCGCATGCCCTGGCTACGCAGTGACGATCCCGTTCCCTCGGCCGTCGACCGCATCGTGGTCTTTCATTCCGCGCCAGGTTGACGCTACACCTTCGCGTACGCCCTTACAGGGAATGTGCCCATGCCACGGCTTGCACGGCCTGCCGGTTCACCAGCGGCCATGGCCGAAACGCCCCTGGCCGCCACCGACCGAGATGCTCACACCGCCGGTGGGGTGCTCGCAGCTGCCGAACGCCTGGCTGAGGCTGACCGTTCCCGCCTGGTAATTGCCGCTTCCGCCGTGGCTGGCACTCACCACGCCGGTAGTGAGGCTGCCGTGGACCTGCGGCTTGTTGTACGTGGCGTCGTCGCAACGCGGGACATCGTCCGCGACGTCGACGCCGTCCATGCGGCCGCTGGTGTCGCCGTAATAGGTTCCTGGCGGGTCCTTCGGGCGGGACGGAACGATGGCGACGCTCTCGCCGCTCTTGGTCGCCATCGGCGCAGCCGACGCGGTGGATCCGGCCGGCGCTGCCGCCGTGCTGGCCGGTGCCGGCACGTAACCCGGGGGCAGCTTGAGGTTGAGGGGCTTGTCCTGGGCTACGGCGGCCGTGGCGAGGAGGGAGGCGGCGAGGGCGAGGATGATCTTCATGAAGCGCTCCGGGTTCTGGCCTTCGAACGCTCGAGGGCGCGTCTGGTGTACCGGCCTTGGATTACCGGACAGCCATCCGAGTTCCCGGCCGCTTCCCACCTTACTCCGCCAGGGCCTCGTCGGCTTGCTCGGGTGTCCCTTCGCCCAGCCGGGCGCGCAGGGCGTCGATTTCGCGGTGGAGGTTGCGGTTCTCCGCCTCCAGGTCGGCGATCTGCTCGCGCAGGGCTTTCACTTCATCCGTGGGTTTCTCGCGCGGCTTGCGCTTGGACTCGCGGACACGCTTGGCGGCTTCCTTGAGCTCTGCGTCGCCGGCGCTGGCCGCTGCGCGTTGTTCTTCTTCAGGCAGGCTGGCGACGGCGGCCGCGGCGCTGATCGACAGGCTGCCGGACTTGACCGCGGCGACGACCTCCGGGGCGGCCTCTTTGCGGATCTTCTCGATCATGCCGACCTGGTTGCTGCTGATCCGCGCCTCGCGGGCGATGTCCTTGCGGCTGTCCGTAGGTGCCTGGCGGGGCGCTTTCGGCGGGACCGGGTGTGCGCCCGTGGTATCGAAGGGAACGTCCGGCGGCGTCTCGGCATCCTCTGCCCCGTCTGCGCGTGCGCGCCGTTCGGCGAGGATCTCGCGCTTGCGCAGGGCCAGCACGCCGCGCTGGAAGTCCGAGACGCTGCGCCGGCCCAGGTGCTGCTCGATCATCCACAGGTGCACGTCGTCCAGGGACTGGAAGCGCTCGTTTTGCACGGTTCTGAAGGGAATGTCGTGCTTGCGGCAGATCCCGTAGCGGTTGTGGCCGTCCACCAGCGTGTCGCCCCAGAGCACCAGCGTGTCGCGACAGCCCTCGGCCAGCAGGCTGCGCTCGAGCGATTCGTACTCGTCCGGGGTGAGCGGGTCGATGTAGGCCTTGAGTTCTTCGTTGATGACGATGTGCATGCGTGGTGGCAGGACTGACGGCGACGGGGCAGGCATTCTAGTGCCTGCGGCCGGGGCGTGCAGGGCTTCCGGCATAGGCGCCTCCCCGTATCCCGTGCGAGGCTTGGGCGATGGCGGCCGCCGGGCCGCAAACCCGTGGCGGCCATCGCGGCGGCGTTCGCTCCGCCGAAACCCGCATGAGGAGAGCGCGATGCATCGGCTGATCACGCTCGCATTGCTTGCCTCGTCTGCGCCGCTCTTCTGGCACGCCTAGACCAGCGACATGCCGCCATCGACGTGCAGTTCGACGCCGTTGACGAAGCTGCTGTCGTCGGACGCAAGATAAAGCGCGGCCCGTGCGAGTTCGTCGACCTCACCCAGCCGCCCCGCGGGGATGCGCTCCGCCATCGACGCGAGGAAGGCGGGACGATCGGCGGGTGAAATGCCCAGCTTTTCGAGGATGGACGTATCGACCGGGCCGGGACTCAGGACGTTGACCCGTATGCGCCGCGACCGGAACTCGAGTGCCCAGTTGCGGGCGAAGGCCCCGATAGCGGCCTTCGATCCGGCATACACGGCATGACCGTCCAGCACCCTGGTCGCGGCCAGCGAACTGGTGAGAATGATGCTGCCGCCATCGCGCAGGACGGGCGCGATGGACTGCACGCCGAAGAACACGCCGCGCGCGTTGACATTGAACTGCGCGTCGTAGTCCGCGGGAGAAACCTCCGCCGAGGGTTTGATGGTGATGACGCCCGCGTTGGCCATGTAGACGTCGAGTCCACCGAAGCGGTCGCGAACCAGGGCAGCGGCAGCGGTGTGGTGTTCGAGGTCCGCGACATCGCCCTGGATGCCGACGGCACCGTTGCCGATCTTGCGAACCGCCTCGTCGAGGACATCCTGCCGGCGCGCGGTCACGATGACCTGGGCGCCTTCGGCCGCAAACAGCTCGGCCGAGGCGAGGCCGATGCCGCTGTTGCCGCCGGTGATGAGGGCTATCTTGCCTTGCAGGCGTTTCATGGCATATCCAAGGTAGGTTGGGTTAGGCATGATATGTGTCGCCTTGCCGCCCGCCGCAGTCCTCCAGGCGGCATTTCACCTGTGCCAGGGAGTCCCGGATGAGCAGCCTGCTGAACCATTCGGCGAGCCTCGTTGCCTTTGTCCGTGCGGTGGAGGCGGGGTCCTTCAGCGCCGCCGCGCGCAATGCCGGCACGACGCCGTCCGCGATATCGAAGGGCATCGGCCGGCTCGAAGCCGAACTCGGCACGAAGCTTTTCCGCCGTTCCACGCGAACGCTCAGTCTTACGCCCGATGGGCGTGCGTTCTTCGATCGGGTGGCCCCGCTCCTGCGCGGCATCGAAGATTCAGCGGACGCGGTACGCCCATCCGATGACGCGCGCGGTCGCCTGCGCGTGAGCATGCCGAGCGACCTGGGGCGTCTGCTGATGCCACGGATAGCCGCGGCATTCCTCGCACGTCACAAGGCATTGGAGCTCGACCTTGTTCTCATGGATCGGCACGTGGACGTGATCGGAGAGGGGTACGACGTCGTGTTCAGGGTGGGCGATTCCATTGAGAGCGAACTGAAGACGCGGGTTCTCGCGCAGCTGGACATGGTGTTGGTCGCATCCCCATCCTTTCTCGAGGAGTGGGGTGACCCCGGGTCGATCGACGAACTGCGGGATGTGCCGATCCTGCGCTATCTGTGGCGGGGGCGATCCTTGCCGGTCACCTTCGCCGATGGCAGTACGGTCGTGCCGCAGGGGCGCGTGGGACTGGACACCGGTTTCGGGCTTCGCGCCGCGGCATTGAGTGGCATGGGCATCGCCTTCCTCATGAAATGCACGGTACAGGACGACCTCGATCGCGGCGACCTGGTGCAGGTCATGAAGAAACACCGTCTGCCGGCCCGCCCCTTGCATGCGATGCATGCCTACGGCCGCCTGACTCCCGCCCGCGTCCGGCTGTTCTCGGATTTCATCGCTCGCGAGATGCTTTCGTCGGCCGGTTCGAGGGGGAGGCAGGGATGAGCAAGCGGAAAAGAGATGGCCAGCGAATTTCCCCAAGGTTTCACCAGTCCATTATCCAAAATCCGGCCCATGTCTCCAGAGCTCGCTCCAGGGTTCACGCGCAGGGCCGCACACGAGAATATCGGGATGGTCCCGGGTTTCCTCGTTGACGACGCCCAAGGCATTGGTGGCGTGCCCGGCGACGCGGCAATCGGTGAGAAGCTCGTTGGCGCGTTCCAGCGAGTTCCCCAGCACGATAAGCGTGGTGGGTGGCGCCTGCGGATAGCCGCGCAGCCACCCGGAGTTGATGGTGGTGATCGGCGTGGGCAGGCGATAGCGCTGGCCAAGCAGGGCGATGGCGCCGTACTCGCCGTAGTTTCCCACGGCAATGGCTAGGTTGGCTTGCCTCTCGGCAGGCAGGGTGTCGCGAATGGCCGCCACTTGCGCCACCAGTTCGTCCCAGCCGATTTCCTCGCGGAGGTCGGCGTTGTTCTGAAGGGCGAAGTCCCGCAACGGACCGCTCGATGCAATGGGTACGATGCGAAGCGCTGCATAAATGCCTACGGCGAATACCCCTGCGACTATGAGCGTGGGAATACCGGTGCGCCACGCGGGACGAAGCGTGCGAAGCCAACATTCGCCGACGACGGATCCCATCGCCAGGAGCATGGGGTAGGAGCCGGCGACGTAATAGAAGCGCCCCTGCGCGAGCATGAAAAGCAACAGTGGTACCACGTACATCCAGCCGAGCACGCGATAACGACGATCCTTGAAACAGGCAAACAGACCCGCCAGCCAGACAGGCGCGGCGAACAGATTGGCATTCAGCAGGAACTGATCGCGCAGGAATCCATCCGCACGCCCCAGCCCGAGGTCCCGGGCATGGATGCCTTGCAGGAAATGGTAGGAGACGAAGTCGTGTCGAACGAGCCAGACAAGGTTCGGGGCGAAGATAAGCAAGGCGACGGCACCACCTGCCCAGAACCAGCGACTCGTGACGTATCGTCGGGCGTCGGTGAACAGCACCCCCGCCAGCACGCCGGCGAGTTCGAATGCCATCGAGTACTTGGTCTGCAGGCCGAGGCCCGCGAGAATGCCGATCGCCACCCACCAGCGTGGCTCCTCGTCGCGCATCAGCCGGATCACGCACCAGGCGATAAGAACCCACCAGAGCAGGTCGAAGGAGGAATACTGGAATTCCGTCGCCTGGAACATCGGCAAAGGCGACAACCCCACCGCGATGGCAGCGAAGGCCTGCGCCCGCCGCCCGCCTCCCAGATCGCGAGCCATGAGCCCGCTGGTGAGGATGACCAGGACTTGCGCGAGCACCGAGAACAGCCGCAGGCCCACGAGCGACAGGCCGAACATCTTTAGGCCGAGGTACTCCAGTGCCACGGTCAACGGCGGGTAGGGCACATAGCCCCAGTCGAGATACCGGGTATCGCTAAGGAACTGCCATTCGTCCCTGTGGAAGCCGTATTGCCCGTTGGTCAGCATGTGGGCCAGGCCGAAAAGCAAGGCTATGACGAGCACCGGCACGGCACTCGCCCGATGGGCTACGGGCATGGACCATTCCTTGAAAAAAATTATCAGGACAGCTTGTCGAAATCCGGCTCTCCCGTTCGACGTGGTAGTTAAGGCAGGCACAAGCCCGCCTGAAACCATCCCAGGAGAAGACAATGCCACAGTATCTGGTTGCCGGTTACCTCCCCGACGATTTCGACCCGTCCCAGATGGACGAAGCAGTGGGTCGCGACATCCATGCGCTCAACAAGGAAATGATCGCCGCCGGCGTCAGGAAGTTCGCTTGCGGTCTTGGCGCCTCGAAGTCCCTGCGGACGCAGACCGATGGCGAGGTCGCCGATTGCCTGAATCCCCAGGCCGCACGTTCGATCGTGCCCATCTACCAGCTACGCGCGAGGATGGCGATGGCTGGCCGCTCCAAGGCGGAGATGCTGGCGGCGGTCAAGACCGCGTACGAGAAGAAGCAATTGCCGTCTAAGCCCCTACTGGTTCATGTCCGCGGACCCATCCGAAGCGAAGGGGCTGCCACCCATCATGGTGTTTCTGGTCGGCTCCCCGACCTGGTCCGACGGAACGCCTGCCGACATGCATCCGCATTGAGCCATCGGATTCGAGTTGGGGCGGCTGCACATGGGCCGCACCGGCAGGGCGCCTCCAACCTGAATGGCAAACCGCCAAAATCCAAAATTAACTTGCTTTTCCGGTCGGGAACTGTAATTTAATTTGGTATGGCAAAACGAACCCCTCCGACCTATCCCCGCGTACAACGCCAGATTGAGGCGCTGAGCCAGCGCCTGCGTGCCGCCCGGATGCGCCGCTCGATGACCCAGGAAGTGATGGCGGAACGCGTGGGGGTCAGCGTCCCGACCATCGCCAAGCTTGAGAATGGCGACCCGTCGACAAGTCTGGCAACCGTGCTGCGAGCGCTGACCGTGCTTGGTCTGGCCGGTGACATCGACCTGATCGCTGCTGAGGACACCCTCGGCCGCGAGCTGCAGGACAGCGCACTCCGGCGTACGAATGCCCCAACCCGTCCGCTGATCCGCCCCAAGCCGCGGGCGACGTCCGCTGCGCAGACATCGCCTGCGCCCGTGTCGCTCCCCATTCCGTCGGTGCCGCCAGCACGACCTCGGAAGCGTAAGCCGTGAACCTTCTGGAAGTCTGGATCGACGACGAGTCTCTAGGCGGCTCGGCTCTTGTCGGCCGCCTGTCGAAGACGGCAAGTAGGACCGGAGACACGATCAGCTTCGAGTACGACGCCAACTGGTTAGCCGGCGCCAGGCCGGTGGCGGCATTCCCGCTGGATCACGAGTTGTACGTCGGAGCTGGCCAGCAGTACGCGAGGGCTGGCGCCAACGAGCTGTCCGGTGCCTTTCAGGACTGCTCCCCTGATCGCTGGGGCAAGCGCCTGATGGACCGCCGCGAGGCGATCGAGGCGCGCGAAGAGAAGCGCAAAGTGCGCAACCTGCGCGCCTGGGACTATCTGGTGGGTGTCAATGACGAATCCCGTATGGGAGCGCTGCGTCTGGTGGATCCTGAGTCCATACGCTACGTCGACGATCGCACGCTCAGCGCCCCGCCAATCACTGAACTGCGCCAGCTTGAGGCGATCGCCGCGAAAGTGGAGCACGGCGATGCCGACCTGTCCGACGAGATGGTCCGCTGGATCAAGCAGATCGTGGCGCCCGGCGCTTCACTGGGAGGCGCCCGACCGAAAGCAAGCTTCCGTGACCAAGCGGGACAGCTGTGGCTCGCCAAATTTCCGTCCAACGATGATCGTGTCAATGTGGGGCTGTGGGAGTTCCTGACCCACCAGCTCTCACTCGACGCTGGCATCGACATGCCAGAGGCACGGCTGATGCAACTCTCGGACCGGGGTCACACTTACGCAGTGCGTCGCTTCGATCGAACCCCGACGTCACGTCGCATGTTCTCGTCGGCCATGACCCAGATGGACGCCACCGAGAGCGAGGGCCACAGTTACCTGGACCTCGTGCAGGTCATTGAGACCACCGGCACTTCCACGCAGATTGCGCGCGATCTCGAACAGCTATTCCGGCGAGTCCTCTTCAATCTCTTGATCGGCAATCGCGACGATCATCTGCGCAATCACGGCTTCATGCGGGCAGGCGATGGCTGGCAGCTGTCGCCAGCGTTCGACGTAAACCCGAATCCCGACAAGGATCATCACGTACTCGCGATTGACGATCGGGACCCGTCACCGGATTCGAGCCTGCTGCTAGCCACGGCCGACTACTACCGCCTTTCCAAGAGGGCCGTAGGCGGGGTTGCCGAGCATGTGCGCGCGGCGGTGCGCGGCTGGGAATCGCGCGCGCGCGCTCTGGGCGCACCTCTGAGCGAGGTGGCGCTGATGCAGGCTGTTATCGATCCGGACCGGTAAGCTGCGTGCGATACGCATGGGGAACGACGCCTCTCACAAACCAGCTAAAATGCCTCCATGCACCGCCCTGACCTTTCAACCTGGCACGTCACCGTAGCCCCCATGATGGACTGGACGGACCGCCACTGCCGGTACTTCCACCGCCTTCTGTCGCCCCATGCCCGGCTTTATACGGAGATGGTGACGAGCGCCGCCCTCGTGCGCGGAAACCAGCTTCGTCTGCTGGAGCATAGCCATGAGGAACATCCGGTGGCCTTGCAACTAGGTGGCAGCGATCCGGTCGAGCTGGCGAAAGCCGCGGTGCTGGGCGCCAGGGCGGGCTACGACGAGATCAACCTCAATGTCGGTTGTCCTTCGGACCGGGTCCAGTCGGGCAAGTTCGGCGCCTGCCTGATGCGCGAGCCGGATCTCGTGGGCGAGTGCGTCCGTGCCATGGCCGACGTCGTTGATATTCCGGTGACGGTGAAGTGCCGTATCGGCGTCGACGATCAGGACGAGTACGCCGACTTGCAGCGCTTTACCACCACGATGGTCGAAGCGGGCGTGCGCATCCTCGTCGTCCATGCCCGCAAGGCGTGGCTCGAAGGCCTGAGTCCGAAGGAAAACCGTGAGATCCCGCCCCTGGATTACGAGCGGGTCTATCGCCTGAAGCGGGAGTTCCCCGAACTCACGATCGTCATCAACGGCGGTATCACCACGGTCGAAGCGGTGCGCGAGCACCTTGCCCACGTGGACGGCGTGATGCTGGGCCGCGCGGCTTACCACGATCCGTTCGTGCTGGCCCGTGTCGAAGCCGATCTCTACGGCACGCCGTTGCCCGACCGCGCCGATGTCCTGGAGCGGATGCGCATCTATATCGATGCGGAACTGGCTCGTGGCACCCAGCTCAAGCACATCACCCGGCATATCCTCGGGCTTTACCAGGGCGAGCCGGGCGCGCGTGGATTCCGCCGCCAGCTCTCGGAAGGGGCCCATCTTCCGGGGGCGGACTGGCGCTTGATCGAGTCCGCACTTGCCGCCTTTCGTCAGGCCGCGTGATGCTTGCCGGATTCCCTTGAGGCTGTACGCATGATCGTCACCGAACGCCTGATCCTCACGCCCAGCGCGGTCTCCGATTTCGACGACTGCAATGCCATGCGGACCGATCCAAAAGTCATGCAGTTCATCGGAGGCAGCTCGCCGCCGGAAGACACGTGGATCAAGCTGCTGCGCAATGTCGGCCACTGGACGTCCTTCGGCTATGGCCTGTTCACAGTGCGGGAAAAGGATACCGGCCGCTTCGTCGGCGAAGCGGGGCTGGCGCATTTCCATCGCGGGCTGGGTGATCGTTTCGATGCCTTTCCCGAAGGAGCATGGGCGCTCGCAAGCGCGGCGCACGGCAAAGGTTACGGCACCGAAGCCCTGCTGGCCGTGCATGAATGGTTTTTCCAGCAGCGCGAGAAGAGCCGTGCCGTCTGCCTCATCGACCCGGAAAACACGCCGTCGGTTCGCCTGGGCGAGCGTCTCGGCTATCGCCCTTTCGATGAGGCCGACTATCGGGGCAAGACGCTTACGCTATTCGAGCGCATTCGCTGATTTCCCCGATCGACCAGGGTGGCCGGCAGCCCCGCGACACGCCCAACCCCGGCTGGAGGCGGTCACTTTCGCGCCGATCGGGTTTTCGTTCAGCTTCGGGCGGGGCGGGGCTCGGCATGATCGGCCGAACAGTTAGCCCGGTTTCCCCACGCCCTACATGAAAATCACGTTCCGTCCGCTATTTTTCGCCGCGTTCTGCCTTGCGCTGCCCGCCCTTGCCTCGGCTTACCAGTCGATGTCGCTGGAGCAGGCGGTGAGCAAGGTGCAGAAAGACACCGGGGGGAAAGTGTTGTCTGCGGACACGCGGCTCGTCGAGCGCGGCCGGATTACCGAATACCGGGTCAAGGTCCTCACCCTCGACGGCCACGTCAAGGTGGTGCCGATCCGTACCGAAACCGCCAAGCCCCTGGATGCCAACGCCGGGGACAACAAGGAGAAACATTGATGCGAATCCTGCTCGTAGAGGACGAGGCCCCGCTGCGCGAGACCCTCGCCGCGCGCCTGAAGCGAGACGGTTTCGCCGTCGATGCGGCCCAGGACGGTGAAGAAGGCCTGTACCTGGGGCGCGAGGTGCCGTTCGACCTCGCGATCATCGACCTGGGCCTGCCCAAGCTGTCGGGCATGGACCTGGTGAAGGCCCTGCGCGAGCACGGCCAGCGCTACCCCATCCTCATCCTCACCGCCCGCGGCAGCTGGCAGGACAAGGTGGAAGGCCTGAAGTACGGCGCCGACGACTACCTGGTGAAGCCGTTCCACGTGGAAGAACTGCTGGCGCGCATCAACGCGCTGGTGCGCCGCGCCAGCGGCTGGTCGAAACCGGTGCTGGCCTGCGGGCCCATCAAGCTGGACACCACGGCTCAGACCGTCACGGTCGAAGGCCGCCAGGTCGATCTCACCAGCTACGAATACAAGGTGCTGGAATACCTGATGCTGCACGCGGGTGAGCTGGTCTCGAAGGCCGACCTCACCGAGCACATCTACCAGCAGGATTTCGACCGCGATTCGAACGTGCTGGAAGTTTTCATCGGGCGCCTGCGCCGCAAGCTGGATCCGGAAAGCACGCTCAAGCCGATCGAAACCGTGCGTGGCCGTGGCTATCGCTTCGCCATCCCGCGCAACGAAGCGGACGAAGACTGATCTCCGTGGGCGGCGTCGCCATCGGGCGCGCCGCCCCGAGGTAAGCTCGAAGCATGGACAACGCTTCATCGACCCGACGCCGGCCTCTTTCGCTGGCCGCGCGCGCGGCGCTGGCGACCGGCTTCGCGCTGGCAGCGTTCCTGGGCCTGACCGGCCTCGCGCAGAACAAGGCCAACTACGCGTCCGAGCTGTCGGCCATGCACGATCGGCTGCACAACTACGCCATCGCGTACATCACCGGCACCGACATCACGCGCGCCGGCAAGGTCACCACGCCGGACAGCCAGCCCAATCCTGACTTCTCGCGCCCCGGTTCGGGTCTGTACGCGATCATCGTCGGTAACGACGGGTTCCGCTGGGAATCGTCGTCGGCGCTGGGCCGCGACTTCGATTTCGTGCGCATGTTGTCGCCCGGCGAAACCGCCTTCGAGCCGGTGGAGACGCGCAGCGGCAAGCTCTACGTCTTCAGCTACGGCGTGTCGCTCGACAGCACGGAAAGGCGCAGCGTGCCGCTGACCTTCGCGGTGGCGCAGACCGAGGACCAGTTCGAGCGCCAGGTCGCCACGTATCGACGCACGCAGTTCCTGTGGCTGGCGATGCTCGGCGTGATGCTCATGCTGCTGCAGCTGTTCCTGCTTCGCTGGAGCCTGCTGCCGCTACGCCGCGTGTCCAGCGACCTCGCGCACATCGAGCGCGGGACGCGCGATCACCTGGACGGTCCGTATCCGGTGGAACTCACGGTGCTGACCCGGCGCCTCAATGCCTTCATCGACAGCGAGCGCGAACAACGCACGCGTTACCGCGACACGTTGGCCGACCTTGCGCACAGTTTGAAAACACCACTTGCCGTGATCCGCTCGCAGCTGGAAACAGGCGGAGACGCGGGCAATCTTCGTGGCGACATCCTTGATCAGGTGCGGCGGATGGACGAGATCGTGGCGTACCAGCTCTCGCGTGCGGCTACGTCCGGGCGCCGCACCATCGCTTCCGTCGAGCCTATCGCCGGACATGCGGAAGACCTCGTTCAAAGCCTCGAGAAGGTCTATGCGGCGAAGAACGTGCTTTGCGAGTTCGAGATCGAAGACGGCGTGACTTTTCCGGGCGAACAAGGCGATCTGCTCGAACTCATGGGCAATCTCGTCGAGAACGCCTTCAAATGGGCCTCGCATCGCGTGCTGCTCACGGCGCGCTCGGTCGGCAAGATACGTGGCCGCAGTGGCCTTGAACTGGTGGTGGAAGACGACGGCCCAGGCATCGCGGACGAGAAGATCGAGAAGATCCTGCAGCGCGGCGTCCGTGGCGACGAACGCGTGCAAGGCCACGGTATCGGCCTCTCCATCGTGCAGGACATCATCAAGGCCTACCAGGGCGAATTGCACGTCGACCGCTCCGACGAACTGGGTGGTGCACGCTTCAGCGTAAGGCTGCCGCCGCCCTGACGCTGGCGCTACAGCTGGGAGGTGTCTGGCGCCGATGAAGGTCCGTAGAACATATCCAGCAACCTCGCCACTTCCGGCTCCGCTTCACGCAACAGCACGGGCTGGGAAAAGTGCAACTCGCTGGTCACCGCGAAATATTCTTCCGGCGCTTCGGCCGCATAAGGATCGATGGCCGTCCGCCGGCCACGGTTCACGGCATTCGACAACGTGTCGAAGCCACGCTGCATCGTTTCGATCCACTGCCTGCGATGGATCGAGGACGGCAGCGGAGGCACGCCGTTGGCCGGACCGGCGAGCATGTCGAGCTTGTGCGCCATCTCGTGCACGATGACGTTGAAACCATCCCACGGCGCCTCGAGGTCGAGCGCGACGTCTGCCAGTGACAGGACCATGGGGCCTCGTTCCCAGGCCTCGCCGATGAGTGTGTCGTCGCTGTCGGTGACGACACCCGTCGGCGCGTCGTAGTGGCTGCGCCGCACGTTGAATTCGCCCGGGTACACGAGCACGTTGGTCCAGCCCTTGAAGGCCCTGGGACCGTGGGGCAGGGCGGGGAGGCTGGCCTGCATGGCGATGGCCAGGCGCCAGAAATCGTCAAGTGCGGCACCGCCGAGCGCGTGGAATCGCTTCGTATGCAGGAAAGTGGCGGCCAGCTGGCGGAGGTAATGGGCGCGGGGCGCGTCCAGGGCGCAAGCCAGTGGCACACGCGTCAGGGCCTGCCGCCACAGCGCATCGTCGATGGGAGGAACAGGAGCGCGGAAACGCGCGATCAGCGATTGAACGAAACCCACGACGAGCGGCCGGGAAAGGTCAGAGCATCGATCCGGGAAGCAGCGACTGCCAGCTTGGTGCGCTGGAACGCAGGGGCATCGCGTCGTCTTGCGTGCCGTTGTCGATCTCGGCAGGCACGGCCACCGGTGGGGGCGTGTTGCCGCGATGCGAGCCCACGGGACGCGCGGACATGACGTCGCCCCCGGCGTTGTCGTGGGTGCCCTGGGACGACGAGCGTGCGCTGCCTTCGAACGACACCGTCGAGCCTGCTCCGCTCGGGGAGAGCAGACCAGCGACGGACGGGTCGATGTCGGAAGCGGCGGCGGTGCCGGCGGCACCGACGAGGCACAGACATCCGAGGATGTACGGTCTGGCGTTCATCGGTAAACCCTGAGGCCCCTTCGGGACATAAGGGGGACGACCGATCCTCGCAGAAATTTCACGCGCATGCCAGTGCTGGAGGTTGCCGGAAAGCCGCGATCGCCCGGAACGGGCGAAATCCCCGCCGCTGCCCTAGAATTGCCGGATGTCCCGGCTCTTCCCCACCTCGACAGCGGCCGCCTGACGGCCGGACGGTAGCCATGCTCGCACGCGATCTTCTCGAAGCCCTTGCCGGTGGCGATGCCGTGTCCGGTGCGGCCCTAGCCCGTAAGGCCGGGGTCACGCGGGCTGCCGTCTGGAAGCAGATCGAGGCCCTGCGCCTCAAGGGTGTACCCGTGGAGGCGAGGGTCGGTGGCGGCTATCGCCTGCCCTGGACCACGGAATTGCTGGATGGCCAGGCCATCCGCGCAGGTCTTGCGCCGGAGACCCTGGCCAGGGTCGGCATGCTCGAGGTGCACTGGGATATCGACTCCACATCCAGCGAACTGGCGCGGCGCGTGCCGGTCCTCGACGACCTGGCCTTCGTGATGGCCGAGGCGCAGTCGGCCGGGCGTGGGCGACGCGGACGCACCTGGCTGTCGCCCCCGGGGATGAACCTCTACCTGTCGGTACTCAAGCGCTTCGACGGCGGCTTCGCGTCCTTGTCGGGTCTGTCGCTCGCCGTCGGCGTGATGCTGTTGCGCGCGCTGGCCGATCTCGGCATCCGCACCCCGGGACTGAAATGGCCGAACGACGTGCTGGCGGGCAACGCCAAGCTCGCCGGCGTGCTCGTGGAGTTGTCCGGCGAATACTTGGGGCCGTGCGCTGCCGTGATCGGTGTCGGCCTCAATATCCGCCTGCCTGACAGCCTGCACGAGCGCGCGGGCCAGCCCATCACCGACCTGGCTTCGATCATGGGCGGCGATCCACCGGGTCGCAATCGTATCGCGGCGGCGGTGGTGGCCGAGCTTACCGAGGGCCTGCTCGCTTTCGAGCGCCATGGGTTCGCGGCGTTCGCCGAAGAGTACGCGGCGAACGATCTGCTTCGCGGCCAATCCCTGCGCATCATCGACCCGCGCGGCGAGTACGACGCAACGGGTGAGGGCGTGGACGAACGTGGCGCCTTGCGCGTGCGCCGTGCGAACGGCGAGCACGTCACCGTCGACAGCGCCGAAGTCTCCGTGCGCAGGGCGGCGCCATGATCCTGCTTCTGGACCTTGGCAACACACGGCTCAAGTTCGCGTTGCTGGACGGCGACGAATTCATCCGGCGCGGCGCGTTCGGCTGGGACGCGGACATCGCGCATGAACTTTCCGCGCTGTGGGGTAGCTGGCCCATGCCGCAACGGATCGTCGGCGCTTCCGTGGTGGACGATACCCGCGAGACGGCGGTGACCGTCGCTGCGCGGAAGGCATTCGACCTTGAACCGGGCTGGGTGCGCACCCCGGCGCAGGCCTGTGGTGTCACCAATGCCTACGCCGAACCCCATCGCCTCGGCGTCGATCGTTTCCTTGCGATGGTCGATGCGCTCGCCGCCGGCCGTGCGCCTTGCGTGCTCGCCAGCGTGGGTACGGCGCTCACTCTCGACGCGCTGGACGGCCGGGGACATCATCTGGGCGGCTGGATCGCACCGGGCCCCTTGCTCATGCAGCAATCGGTGCTGGGTGCGACGGCGCAGGTTCGTCCGGAACACGCCGGGGCCGTCCGGGACCTGGCCAACAACACCGCCGACGGGCTGGCCTCGGGCTGCTGGCAGGCCTGTGCCGCCCTGGTCGATCGCTTCGTGGAGCGCGCCGCGCCACAGCTTGGCGGCGGCCCGGCACTCACCCTGGGTGGCGGGGACGCCGACACACTGGCGCCGCTGCTCGACCATGACGTGGTCCTCGTGCCGGACGCCGTGCTGCGCGGACTGGCCGTTTGGTCCAGGGCGCATGCTCGAGCGGGCGATATCGCCTAGAATTCGATCGCTGCCGGTTCTTACAGGGGAACGCGAGCAGGCCCACCGGAAGACTCAAGGCCGCCATGCTTTTGCGTTTGCTGTTCGTCCTCTTGATAGCCCTGAACATCGCGGTGGCCGCGTGGTTGCTGCTGGGCGATGCAGGGACGCATGCGATGGATCCCAACGACGGCGGCGTGCCGAAGCTGAAGCTCCTGGCCGAATTGCCGGAACCCCCTGCGACCGTCGCTCCGCCTGCTGCCACGGCGGCGGCAGTACCCGCACCGTCGGCGCGCACGCCGGAGCCGGCGGCCAGCGCGCCGACCAGTCCCCGTCGCAGTTATCGCTGCCTCGCCCTGGGACCCTTCCCTAATCAGGTGGACCTCCGCGCCGCGCGCACCGCCATCGCGCCGCGTACGGTACGCAGCCGACAACGCCAGGAGCAGACCAGCGAGTCGCATGGCTGGCGCGTTTTCCTTCCGGCCCAGGCCACGCGCGAGCAGGCCTTGGCTCAGGCACACCGGCTGGAAGCGAAAGGCATCAAGGATTATTTCGTCGTCACGGCGCCGGGCGAGTTGCAGAACTCGGTGGCGCTTGGCCTCTTCCTCGACCCCGCCAACGCCCGCAAACGTCGTGACCAGGTCGTCGCCGCCGGCTTCCCCGCCCGCATGAGCGAGCGTACCGAGACCACCCCCGTCTGGTGGCTCGACGTCGTCGTTCCCGACGAGGCCAGCGCCGACGTCCGCCGGGGCATCCGCAGCCCCGGTATCACGGCTCGAACCACCGGCTGCTTCTGATAAACTCCCCGCCTTCGCCGGCATAGCTCAGTTGGTAGAGCAACCGCCTTGTAAGCGGTAGGTCCCCAGTTCGAATCCGGGTGCCGGCACCATCACGAAGCAGCCTTCGCTGCCGAAAAAGCACTGCCCGCGCCTACAACGAAGGGCAGATGGCTTGAATCGCGTCCGCGGTAGAAAATCCGTCTCGTACGGACTACCGGGAGGTCGACATGAAGTCGTGGCCGATGTTGTTGTTCGGGGTGTGTTGCCTTGCGAACGGGTCGTTCCTGCACGCCACGGACGAGCCGGGAAAGACGCCGAACGGTATCCGTTACCACGGCGGCGACGAAATCATTCTCCAGGGCTTCCATTGGAATTCGGTGCGCGTGCAGCCGGGGCAGTGGTACACCGTGCTGAAGGACGATGCCGCGCGGATTGCCGCGGATGGTTTTACGTCGGTATGGATGCCGCCGCCCTGGCGCGACACGTCGCACTGGACCAATCAGGCTGCCGGCACCAGCGGTGGCGGCGAAGGGTACTTCTGGCACGATTTCGACAAGAGCGGCGGCTACGGTACCGACGCCCAGTTGCACGCGGCCGTCGACGCGCTGGACGCAGCGGGCGTGAAGCCGATTTACGACATCGTACCGAACCATCATCGTCAGGATGCGCCGGGAGCTCAGCTCACGATACCGAAGGGTGAAGGTCGTCTGCGTAGCGATTGCGCTACCTGTGACGACGGCGACCCGTTCATGGCCGGTGATGCCGACCTGAACCTGGCGAATGCTGCCAACCTCGCCATGTTCCGCGATGAGCTGCGTGTACTGCACGATACTTACGGCGCCGGTGGCTTCCGTTTCGACTTCGTGCGCGGCTATGCGGGCAAGCATGTCGGCGACTGGATGGCAGCCGCCGACGATGCGGGATTATGCGTGGGCGAATACTGGAAAGGGCCCGCGGAGTTTCCGCAAGGCGACTCGCGCCGCACGAAATCCTGGCAGGAACTGCTTAAGGCGTGGTCGGACGAGTCCCACTGCACCGTGTTCGACTTCGCGTTGAAAGAACGCATGCAGAGTGGATCGGTCGCCGACTGGCGCCATGGACTCAACGGCAACCCCGATCCGCGCTGGAGGGAAGTCGCCGTGACGTTCGTCGACAACCACGATACCGGCACCTCGCCGGGACCGAATGGTGGACAACATCACTGGCCGCTGCCGTCGGGACTGCGCCTGAAGGCTTACGCGTACATCCTGACGACGCCAGGCAGCCCGACCGTCTACTGGCCGGACATGTATGGCGATGCCACGACGAGCCTGCACGATTATCTGCGCGACCTCATCCGCCTGCGCCGGAACGCCGGCGTGCATGCGCAGTCGGCGGTGGTTTTCGAAACGAAGTACGGCGGCCTGGTGGCGAACGTGACGGGCGAACGCCAGCGCCTGGTGGTGGCGCTGGATTCGACGTTGCTGGAGCCGCGGGATCTGGTCGACGAACCCTTCGTTCCGGCGCTGGAGGCCGATGGGGGCAAGGTGCGCATCTGGCATGCGGGTATCGTCGACCGGTTGCCGGTGACGTTCCGCTGCGACAACGGAAAGACCATGCCGGGGCAAAGCGTTTACGTGGTTGGTTCGAGCAAGGAACTGGGGCAGTGGGATCCCGCGAAGGCCGTTCTGTTGAAGTCATCCACCTATCCGGCCTGGACCGGCACCATCGATGTCTCGCCTGCCTTCGTCGTGGAGTGGAAGTGCGTCATGCGTAACGAGTCGACGGGCGCGGTCTCCGCGTGGGAGCCCGGCGACAACAACCGCACGGTTCCGGCCGCCGGTGCCGTGGCGACAGGAAGCTTCTGATCCACGCAGCCCGTCCTGTCGCGCTGCAACGTGGCCGTTCCGTGACCGGGTGTAAACTTCGAACATGAGCCGTTTCCGCGTATCGGTTACACGAACGTGAAGCTGCTCGAGGCAGCGCGGACGCCTGGCGCGCCGAGGGGCGTCCGCTCGTGCAAGAACATCCTTCTCCCTGAGTACTCCCGTCATGAGTCCAACCACCCGCTCGGTCGCCCTCATCGGCGTCCCCACCGACATCGGTGCCGGTCACCGCGGCAGCTCCATGGGTCCCGAAGCCCTGCGCGTCGCCCGCCTGGGCGAGCGACTGGCGAAACGCGGCATGCATGTCGTGGATCGCGGCAACCTCACCGGCCCGCTCAACCCCTGGCAGCCGCCGACGGACGGGTACCGTCATCTGGACGCCGCGGTGGCATGGAACACCGCCGTCCACGACGCCATCCATGCCGCTTTGGACGAAGGCCACCTGCCCGTGATGCTTGGCGGCGACCATTCGCTCGCCATCGGTTCGATCTCCGCCGTGGCCCGGCATTGCCGCGACACGGGCAAGAAGCTCCGCGTGCTCTGGCTCGATGCCCACGCGGACTTCAACACGAGCCAGATCACGCCTTCCGGCAACATCCACGGCATGCCGGTGGCCTGCCTGTGCGGCTACGGTCCGGACGCGCTCACGCACATTGGCGGCACGGTACCGGCGACCACGCCGGACGTATTCCGCCAGATAGGCATCCGGTCGGTGGACGAGGGCGAGAAACGCTTCGTGCACGAGGTGGGCCTCGACATCTACGACATGCGCTACATCGACGAGATCGGCATCAAGGCGGCGATGGAAGAGGCACTGGCCGGTGTGGATGAGGCCACCCACCTGCACGTGAGCTTCGACGTGGATTTCCTCGATCCGTCGATTGCGCCTGGCGTGGGCACCACGGTGCGCGGCGGGCCGAACTACCGCGAGGCGCAGCTGTGCATGGAGATGATCGCGGACACGGGCCGCGTCGGCTCGGTAGACATCGTCGAACTGAACCCGGCATTCGACAAGCGGAACCAGACCGCGAAGCTGGCGGTGGAGCTGGTCGAGTCGTTGTTCGGGAAGTCGACCCTGATGCGTTGAGGCGGCATCGGCGCGCCGCGCGGCAACCTGCCACAGGAGAGGGTCGCTCCTGGGCCGCCGCGCGGGCTACACTCAGACGGTTTCCGTCCGTCTGAACATCAGGTTTCCCATGCATACCCGCGTCCTCACCGGCATCACCACCACCGGCACGCCTCATCTGGGCAATTACGTCGGGGCGATCCGGCCGGCCATCCAGGCCAGCCGCGACCCGAACGTCGACGCGTTCTACTTCATGGCTGACTACCACGCCCTGATCAAGAGCGACGACGCCGACCGGGTGGAGGCCTCGCGCCTGAAGATAACGGCCAGCTGGCTTGCCGCGGGCCTGGATCCCGGCAGGGTCACGTTCTATCGCCAGTCGGACATCCCCGAGGTGACCGAACTGATGTGGCTGCTCACCTGCGTCACGTCGAAGGGTCTGCTCAACCGCGCCCATGCCTATAAGGCGGCGGTGGACCGGAACATCGAGAGCCAGGAGGACGCCGATGCCGGCGTCACGGCGGGCCTCTACATGTATCCCGTGTTGATGGCCGCGGACATCCTCGCCTTCAACGCGCACAAGGTGCCCGTAGGGCGCGACCAGATCCAGCACATCGAGATGGCGCGTGATATCGCGCAGCGCTTCAACCATACCTACGGCCGCGAGTTCTTCGTGATGCCCGAGGCGCTCATCGAGGAGCAGGTCGCGACGCTGCCGGGTCTCGACGGCCGCAAGATGTCCAAGAGTTACGACAACACCATTCCCTTGTTCGAAGGCGGGGCGAAGGGCATGCGCGAGGCGATCATGAAGATCGTCACCGATTCGCGCGCGCCGGGCGAACCGAAGGACACCGAGGACTCCGCGCTGTTCACCATCTACAAGGCGTTTGCGTCGCCGGCCGAAACCGCCGCGTTCGCCGGGGCACTGCATGGCGGCCTTGGCTGGGGCGAAGCCAAGCAGGTGCTGTTCGAGCGCGTCGACTCCGAGGTGGCGCCGATGCGCGAGCGGTACGAGGCGCTGATGGCAAGCCCCGGCCAGATGGAAGACATCCTTCTTGTCGGTGCCGCGAAGGCGCGGGCCATCGCGGGTCCACTGGTGGAAACGCTGCGCGAGGCGGTCGGCCTGCGCAGCGCACGGCATACGCCCAAGGTCAGTGACGAATCCGTCCCCGCGCCGGTCGCCGCGAAGGCGAAGCCGCCGCGTTTTGCCAGCTTCCGCGACGCCGATGGCAGCTTCCGCTTCCGGCTGTTCGGCGCGGATGGCGAAGAACTGCTCCTGTCGGTGCCGTTCGCCGATCCGAAGGCCGCGGGCGCGCTACGTCAGACGCTGTCGACCATGGGCGGCGTGCACGCGTCCATCGAATCGCACGGCGATCGCCTCGCGCTGATGGTGGACGGCCAGGCCGTTGCCCAGGGCGAGTCGCACCCGGACGAAGCGGCCCGCGACGCATCCCTGGTCCGGCTGCGCGCCGCGCTCGATGCGCTGGCCTTCGCCACGGCCGAGGAAGCCGCGGCGAAGTCTGCCAATAACGCTGCCCAGAAGGCCTGACATGCGCTACCTCGCGATCATGCTTCTGGCGCCCTGGCTGCTCGTGCTGGGGTGGGCTTACTGGGCGTACCCGAAGTCGCTGCTGAAGAATGCCGCACGCCGTGGATTCGACGTGCTGGCCTTGCTCGCGGCGACTGTAGCGGCCTTCCAGGCGGCGCTGCTGGCTTTCGACGCGGTCAAACTGCCGGCGGCCGATCAGTTCGGGCCGAAGAGCGGGGCCATCTGGCAGCAGGTGGTGCCTGCCCTCTACGGCTACGGGGCTTTCGTTGCGGTGCTGGTGGTGGCACTGATCGCCCGGCAATTCGTGTGGAAAAAACGCCCACGGTAGGATCGCGCGCCGCGCGTTTATACCCGCGTCGGGTACGACATGTTTTGAGGCCGTCGCCCGAAGCTTGCGCGCGCCTCAGGAACCGCGCAGGCGCTGCGTGAGTCCCTTGAGGAAGTTACGCAGGAACTGGTCGCCGCAGAGGCGGAAGTTGCTGTGTTTCGGCTGCCGGAAGAGGGCGTTGATTTCGCCGCGGGACACGCGGAATCCTGCCTCGGTCATGATCGCGAGGATGTCGTCTTCCTTCAGTTCGAAGGCGACGCGCAGCTTCTTCAGCACCACGTTGTTGTTGACCCGGGTTTCCGCGGGGCGGGCAGGCTGGCTTTCGTCGCGGCCACGGCGATGGACGATGAGTCCGTTGAGAAAGTGCGCCATGGCGGCGTCGGGCATCTCGGCGAAGCCCGGCTCGTCTTCCTTGCGGAGCCACGGTTCCACTTCTTCACGCGTGGCGGGGAAACCGGCGAGCTTCATGATCTCGACGACGTGGACGTCGCCGAGGTCGAGCATGTAGCGGATGCTGCGGAGGGTGTCGTTGTTGAGCATGGGGGGAAGGATACCGCGACCCTGCCTGTTTGGCCTCAACGGCGTCGCGCGCAGGGCGCGCTCCTACAACGCGGTGTTGTAGGAGCGCGCCCTGCGCGCGAACGAGGGCACGGCGGCGTAAGCCGCGACTTACTGGGGCAAGCCCAGGTCGTCGATCATCGCCTTCAGGAAGCGCGCGGCTTCACCGCCGGTGGCGGCGCGGTGGTCGAAGGTGAGTGACAGCGGCATGCGGCGGTGCACTTCGATGCCACCCATCACGGCCACGACGTCGTGGCTGAGCTTGCCGGCGCCGATGATGGCTACCGTCGGCGGCACGACCACCGGAGTGGCGTAGCGGCCGGCGAACATGCCGAAGTTCGACAGGCTGATGGTGTAGCCGGCAAGCTCCGACGCCGGAATGCTGCGATCTTCGACCGAGCTGCGCAGGCGCTTGATGGCGGCACGGATGCCCGCGCCGTCGAGCACATCGGCATTGCGCAAGGCCGGCACGAACAGGCCGTCCTCGGTATCCACGGCGATACCGATGTCCACGTGCGGATGCAGTGTGCGGCTGAGGTTCTTGCCGTCGAACCAGGCGTTGAGCGCCGGTACCGTCTTGCAGGCCACCACGATGGCGCGGATGAGGCGAGCCGTGATGTCCTGCTTGCCGATCCAGGCGTGCAGATCGGCGTCGTCGACCAGGGTGGTCGGGACGACGTTGGCGTGCGCGTCGGCCATCACACGGGCCATGTTGCGACGAACGCCCTTCAGCTGCTCCGGCTGGCCCATCGCTTCCTTGCCCGGAGGCCCGGTGCGGACAGCCTTGCCGGCCTGCGACACGGCGGTGCGCTGCGGTGCCGGACCCGGCTCGGGCAGGGTCGGGGCGAGGTGCTGCGCCGACGCGGGACGGGCCGGGGCGGCGCCGGGCGTGGCGCTGCCGTTGGCGGCGGCATTCTTCACATCGGTCATGGTGATCACGCCACCGGCGCCCGTGGGCTGCACACGGGCGAGGTCGACCTTGAACTTCTTGGCGGCGGCACGTACGGCCGGCACGGCCTTCACGCCGCCGGCGCTGCTGACCTGCTCGGTGTGCACGGCGTTGCCGCTGACCATGGCGCCGACGACAGTGCCTTCGTCTTCGCGATGGGCCGGTGCGGGACCGTCCGAATCGATCTCGCCGCCGTCGTCGGAGGCGATGACCTTGCTGGCATCGTCCGGCGCCTGGCTGCCCACGCCCCTCTTCGGGCCATGATGGTGGCCGGTGGATTCGGCTTCAGCGCGCTGGCGCGCATTCGGATCGATCTCGAAATCGGCCAGGGCGGCACCGGTTTCGATGATGTCGCCGGTGGCGCCGTGCAGCTTTTTCACGGTGCCGGAGTAGGGCGACGGGACGTCGACGACGGCCTTGGCGGTTTCCATCGACACCAGCGGGGCATCGAGCTTGATGGTGTCGCCTTCCTTGACGTGCCACTCGACGACGGTCGCGTCGGGAAGGCCTTCGCCGAGGTCCGGCAGGTAAAAGGTCTTGATGTCGGCCATTTCTATCGGTTCCTCAGGAGGCGGCGAGCGTGCGCTCGGCGGCTTCGACGATGCGTTCGACGCTGGGCAGGTATTTCATTTCCAGGCGGAACAGCGGGATATGCGTATCGAAACCGGTGACGCGTTCCACCGGCGCGAGGAGGCTGTAGAGGCATTCCTCAGACAGGCGGGCGGCGATCTCGGCACCGAACCCGGCGGTTTTCGGGGCTTCGTGAACGATGACGCAGCGGCCGGTCTTGGTTACCGACTCGGCGATGGTGTCGAAGTCGAGCGGCGTGAGCGTGGCCACGTCGATCACCTCGGCGCTGATGCCCTTCTGGGCCAGTTCGTCGGCGGCCTCGAGGCATTCCTTCACCTGCGCACCCCAGGTCACGAGGGTGACATCGGTGCCGTCGCGCAGCACGAAGCAGACATCAAGCGGCAAGGCCTCGCCGTCGTCCGGCACCTCTTCCTTGTACTGGCGGTAGATGCGCTTGGGCTCGAAGAAGATCACCGGATCCGGATCGCGGATGGCGGCCAGCAGCAAGCCGTACGCACGCGCCGGCGAGGATGGCATCACCACGCGCAGGCCGGGAATGTTCGTGAACAGGTGTTCGTTCGCCTCGGAGTGGTGCTCCGGCGCGCGGATGCCACCGCCCCACGGGGCGCGCCATACGGCCGGCACGGTCATGCGTCCGCGAGTGCGGTTGCGCATGCGCGCGGCGTGGCAGGCGATGTGCTCCATCATCGCGTAGATGAAGCCTTCGAACTGCGCCTCGGCCACCGGGCGCATGCCTTGGGCGGCCAGGCCGACGGTGATGCCGGCGATGGTGGCTTCGTCCAGCGGCGTGTCGATCACGCGCTCTTCGCCGAACTGTTCCTGCAGGCCCTGGGTGGCGCGGAACACGCCGCCGTTGACGCCGACGTCTTCGCCCAGCACGACAACGCGGTCGTCGTTGCGCATTTCGTACGCCAGCGCCTGGGTCACCGCTTCGATGAGAGTGATTTGTGCCATGGGAAGGGATCCTTACTTGCGATCGAGGGAAGCGGCGAGTTCACGCTGCTTTTCGAGGTCGGCGGGGAGTTCGGCGTACAGGTAGTCGAACATGGCCGTGGCCGGCTGCGCCTTCGACTCGAGGTACGCGTTCACCTCGTTGTCCATCCAGTCGTCGCATTCGGCCTTCCAGGCCTCTTCCTTCGCGTCGTCCCACTTGCCCTTGCCTTCGAGCCACTTGCGCAGGCGCGGCACGGGGTCGCGGTCCCAGGCGTCCTTCACTTCCCGCTCGCCGCGATAGCGGCGGGCGTCGTCGGCGGTGGTGTGGTCGCCGAGGCGGTAGGTGACCGCTTCGATCACGCTGCCGCCCTGCCCGGAGCGGGCGCGCTCGAGCGCGTCCTCCATGGCCTTGCGCACGGCGATGATGTCGTTGCCGTCCACCTGGATGCAGTGCAGGCCGGCGGCGATGCCCTTCTGGGCCAGCGTGCCGGAACCGCTCTGGATGCGGCGCGGCACCGAGATGGCCCACTGGTTGTTCACGATCACGGCCACCAGCGGCAACTGCTGCGCGCCCGCGACGTTGATGGCGCCGTAGAAGTCGCCCTTTGAAGAGCCGCCATCGCCCACCGTGCAAACCGCGACGCGCGGTTCCTTGCGGATCTTGAACGCCAGGGCGGAGCCGGCGGCGTGCAGGCACTGCGTGCCGATGGGCACGCACCAGGCGAAGTCGTGCGCGGGTGCGTCGGCGAAGTCGTTGCCGCGCTCGTCGCCACCCCAGTAGGTGTAGACCTCGCGCGGCTTCACGCCGCGGTACAGCTGTGCGCCGTACTCGCGATAGGACACGGCCAGCGAGTCCTCGCGGCGCATGGCGCTGCCGATGCCCACGTGGGCGGCCTCGTGGCCCAGGCAGGAGGCATAGGTGCCCAGCTTGCCGGTACGCTGCAGCGCGATCGACTTGGCGTCGAATACGCGGGTGGACACCATGAGCTTGTAGAGCTCGACCATATGGTCGAGGTCCTTGGCGAATTCGGGGAGTTCCTTACCGGTTTCCTTGCCGTCCTGGTCAAGGTATTGCAGGTATTCAATTTCGAACTTGGCGGCGATGGACACGACTCGCTCCCGGGGATGGTTAGAAACGACACGCACGAGTGGGGAAGCGGCCGTGCCCATCCAGCGGGGCACGACACGGCTTTTGGGTTCTTGCGAGCCGGACTAGATATCAGGGGTATTATCACCCGGCAAGGCACGGCGCAGCATGACAAAACCTTTCGAAACCCCTTATATGGCTTTGCAGCGCGGGTTCGGAGCCCTGTCAACCCCCCATCGCGAATTTTCCATGACCCCTCCACAGCGCGACCTCGAACCCGGCATCAGCACCGATCTCGACGGGCGCCTCACCTACGGGGAGTACCTGAAGCTCGACCAGGTGCTCACTGCGCAGCAGCCGCGCAGCGAGCCGGCGCACCACGACGAGATGCTCTTCATTATCCAGCACCAGACCTCGGAGCTCTGGTTGAAACTGATGATCCACGAGCTGGAGGCCGCGCTGGCCCGCCTGCGCGCCGACGACGTGGGCGGCACGCAGAAGATCCTGGCGCGCATCAAGCAGGTGCAGCGCCAGCTCTACGAGCAGTGGGGCGTGCTGGAGACACTGACGCCGGCCGAGTACCTCGAATTCCGCGACGTCCTTGGGCCTTCTTCGGGGTTCCAGTCCCTGCAGTACCGGATCGTGGAGTTCCTGCTCGGCAACAAGCACGCCGACATGCTGCGTGTGTTCGAACACGACCCGGCCGCGCACGAACGCCTGCGCAAGGTCTTCGAGGCGCCGGGCCTTTACGACGAATTCCTGCGCTACCTCGCGCGCCGGGGCCATCCGGTGCCGGTGGAACTGCTCGAGCGCGACGTCACCCAGCCCTGGCGTAGCCAGCCCGCGCTGCTTCCCCTGTTCAAGCGGATCTACGAGGACACCGCCCAATACTGGTCCGAATACCACCTCAGCGAAGAACTGGTGGATATCGAGGAGTCATTCCAGCTCTGGCGCTTCCGCCACATGAAGACGGTGGAGCGCATCATCGGCTTCCGCAAAGGCACCGGCGGATCCTCTGGCGTGGCCTTCCTGCGCAAGGCGCTGGAGCAGACCTTCTTCCCCGAGTTGATCGAAGTGCGCACTATCCTCGGAACGTAGGAGCGCGCCCTGCGCGCGACAGCTTTTCGGCCCAGTCCCCAAGCTGGCGCGCCAGCTCCGGGTCATGGCTTCAAAACATGTCGCGCGCAGGGCGCGCTCCTACGGAGTCTTCCGTAAGATTTGACGCGTAGAGCCGGTCCAGTTAAACACCTCGGACGAACCGCTCACAAGGGAAGCCATGACACCGACCGCCTCAGCCGCCGCCAGGCCTGTGCCCGAGTACCCGCAGACCCTCGGTCACCCGCGTCCGCTGTGGATGCTGTTCATGACCGAATTCTGGGAGCGCTTCGCCTTTTACGGCATGCGCTGGGCCCTCACGCTTTACATCGTCGCGGAGTTCTTCAACGGCGATCAGTCGGGACAAGGCTATGCCAGTCGCACCTACGGCGCATACCTCGCCCTGGTCTATGCGTCGGCCATCTTCGGCGGTTGGGTAGCGGATCGCATCCTGGGCTACCAGCGCTCGATCCTGCTCGGTGCCGCGGTCATGGGCAGCGGCCTGTTCATGGTGATGCTCCCCAACCAGCAGCTATTCCTTGCCGGCCTGGCCACGGTCATCGTCGGCAACGGCCTGTTCAAGCCAAACATTTCGTCGCTTGTGGGCCAGATCTACCCCGTGGGCGACGAGCGTCGCGACCGCGGCTTCACCATCTTCTACATGGGCATCAACCTGGGCGGATTCCTCGCGCCACTGGTCACCGGCTGGCTTGCCTCGGTGATTACCGACACGCCGCTGCAGCAAAACTACAAGGTGGTGTTCGCGGCGACCGGCGTCGGCATGATCATCTGCTTCGTCTGGTTCCTGTGCGGCAAGAAGCAGCTGCAGGGCGTGGGCGTGCCGCCCCCCGAACGTCATGAGGGCAAGAACCTGCTGGCGGTGATCGCCGGCGTCCTCGTCGCCATTCCGCTGGTGTACCTCCTGATGGCCAAGGCCGGAGCGATCTTCATCGCGTGGCTGCTGGGCGCGCTGTTCATCGGCGTGGCGGTGATGCTGGTGATCGAAGCCGTGCGGCATGACCGTATCCAGATCCACCGCGTGATCGCGATGCTGGTCCTTTTTACCTTCAACGTGCTGTTCTGGATGTTCTTCGAGCAAGCCGGCAGCTCGTTCAACTTCCTGGCGCAGAACATCGTGGATCGCCAGATGTTCGGCTGGGAATTCCCTACCGGCTGGTTCCAGTCGGTGAATTCGGCGGCGATCCTGGTTTTCGCGCCCATTGTGGCGCTGGCCTGGGGCTGGTCGGCACGCCACCGCAAGGAACCCTCCATCCCGCGCAAGTTCGGCCTGGGCCTCATCTTCAACGCATTCGGCTTCCTGGTGCTGATGTATGCGCTGAAAAGCCTCGTGGACGGCCAAGGGCTCATCCCGTTCTGGCCGCTGGCAGCCTGCTATGTGCTGCAGACGATTGGCGAGCTTTGCCTGTCGCCGATCGGCCTGTCGATGGTGACCAAGCTGGCGCCCATCCGCGTCGTAGGCCTGGCGATGGGCGGCTGGTTTCTCTCCACGGCCATCGGCAACAACCTTTCCGGCCTGCTCGCCGGTCACATCAGCGGCGAAACCGGCATGACCGTGAATTCGGCGCTTTCCGGCTTCAGCTTCAGCTTCGAGCTGCTGGTGGGCGCAGGCATCGTCCTGTTCCTGATTGCCCCGCTCATCAACCGGCTGATGCACGGGGTCAAATGAACGCGGCGCGTTGGTCTGGCACCCGGTGTAGGAGCGCGCCCTGCGCGCGACAGCTTTTCGGCCCAGTCCCCAAGCTGGCGCCAGCTCCGGGTCATGGCTTCAAAACATGTCGCGCGCAGGGCGCGCTCCTACGG
>NZ_DASYDO010000031.1:0-55567 GCF_036499525.1 Luteibacter sp.
TCGAAGTACTCCCTCGGCGGCAAGGTCGTGCACACGTACTACGACCATGTCTCGTTCGACAAATTCGTCGAGGCCAACTGGAACCTGAAGGACCAGATCTCCGCCCGCAGCCGCGACAACCTGCCTAACCCGGTGTCGTTCCGGGAGAATCCGTATGTACCGGTGAACGCGCCGGCCATCGGCAACCTCATGGACATGTTCAACTTCACCAGGAAGGACGTCAGCGACACCACCGCGATCGTTGACTGATCGCTTACGGTTCGCTCGATACCGACCCTGTCCGCGAAAGCGGACAGGGTTTTCCGTGTTTGCAAGGAGTCAGATGATGATGAAGCTTTCCCTACGCAGATTGGGGGTCAGAGCAATGACTCTGACCCAGCTGGCCGGTGCCGCTGCGTGTGCATTTGCCATGACTGCGACCACACCTGTCCACGCCGATCCCGGTGACTTCGGCGCCATGCCCGGGCTGTGGAAGATCCTGGTGCGGCACGTGGCCAACGGCAAGGCAGGCGCGCCGGAAGTGCATTGGCATTGCGTGGATGAAGGTGCCGATCCCTGGACCACGTTCGCCGCGTGGACGCCGGCGGAGGGCGAGTGCACTGCCACGGACCGGCAACGCCGCAGTACCTCGCTGGCGTGGAAGCTCACCTGCAACGGGACCCCGCCGGCTTCGGCGCATGTAGATTTCGACAGCGCCAAGCACTACACAGGCAGCGTCACGGCCGAAGGCCGCGGCGAGGTTACGCAGGTGGAGGGTAACCGTTACGCCGCCTGCACCAGTCCGCAAGATTAACGCGGCGGCGGCAGCCGCAACGCCAGAATCCAAGGTCATCTGGCACAATGGCCTAATTATGCGGATGGCGACGGCCAGACTATGTGGGACCGCGCAATTGAAACCCGAAGACCTACAACGACTGGTAACGGTCGCGATGCCCTACGGAAAGTACAAGGGCCGTCTCATTGCCGACCTTCCCGGCGCGTATCTCGCCTGGTACGCGCGAAAGGGTTTCCCCACGGGCAACCTCGGCACCTTGCTCGCCCTGGCGCTCGAACTCGATCACAACGGCCTGAAGTCCCTGCTCGACCCCTTACGTCAACGATGAGCAGGCCTACCGAGGCCCGGTCGACCCCCGCACCACCAGCTCAGCGGACAACACCCGCTTGCGCGGCGGCACCTCCGGGTCGTTGAGTATCTCGATCAGCATCGTCATGGCTTCGCGCCCCAGCGCGTTTTTCGGCTGGGAGATGGTGGTCAGCGGTGGCGAGGTGTAGCGGGAGAAGCGGATGTCGTCGAAGCCGACGACGGAGACGTCTTCCGGGATGCGCAGTCCACGGGAGACCAGGGCGCGCATCGCGCCGATCGCCATTTCGTCGTTGGAGCAGAAGACCGCGCTGAAGGACTGGCCTTGCGAAAGGAACAACTCGACCGCTCGTTCGCCGGCTTCGATAGAGAAATCCCCGGCGGCGGTAAGGGCAGGGTTGGCGGCGATGTTCGCTCGCTGTAAGGCGAGGTGGTAACCCTGCTCGCGGTCGACGCAGATCGGGCTCAATGAGGGACCTGCGATGAAGGCGATGTCGCGGTGTCCCAGGGTCACGAGGTAATCGACAGCTGCGGACGCCGCCGCGACATTATCGACATAGACGCTCGAGATGGCGCTGTCCTTGACGTATTCGCAGGCGTTGACGAGCGGCAAGCGGCCATCGATGGGAATCGCCGGCACGCGATGGAACATGGTGATGATGCCATCGGCCTGCCGGGCTGCGACCATGTCGGCATAGGCCTGTTCGCGCACGAGATTGCTCTGCGTTTCGCCTAGAAGCACGGAGTACCCATTTTCATACGCGACCTGCTCGATCCCTCGGATCACTTCCGAGAAGAAGGGATTGGTGATGTCGGGAAGCAGAGCGACAATCAGCCGTGTACGCGCCGTCCGCAGATTGCGCGCAAGCGCGTTGGGCGTATAGCCGAGACGCTTGACGACCTCGTGGATGCGCCGACGCGTTTCCTCGCTGACGATTTCCGGGCGTTGCAGCGCACGCGACACGGTTGCCACTGAAACCTTTGCGATGGCGGCGATTTCCTTCACCGTGCGCACGCGAGCGGGCTGCGGCGCAACATCGACGCCTTGGCCCTTGTCGCCTTGCCGCTTCCGGCTTGTTTCCTTTGCACTCACGCGCGTCCCAACCCCTACTTGTCCGACAATATGCTGCATCGCAATGTAATGGATTACATAAAACCGTTGCAGGCTTCTTCACCCATCTGATACATATCTTTGCATGTTCAGGGCGCTCTACCATCAGACCGCCGGGGAAATCACGACTCCACGCAGGCGAAGGGCTTCGGTTCGACATGCCAACGCGGATGTAATCGAATACATTTGGGCGGCGGTGGGGCCGTCAAGGGGAAAGCATGGCAAGCCAGTCGATATCGACCCGCGCCAGGACAACCGCCCGATGAAACTCGGCATGGGCCTCGTCGGCCCGGGCTTCATCGCTGCGCATCATCTCGATGCCGTGCGGCGTCTGGGCAACGTGGAGGTGGTCGGCATCGCCGGGTCCAGCCTCGAATCCGCGAAAAAGCGGGCACGCGAGCTAAGCGCCGGGCAGGCTTATGCGGGATACCGCGAACTGTTGGCCGATCCCGCCGTGCACGTGGTGCACAACACCACGCCGAATCATCTGCACCGCGAGGTTTCGCTGGCAGCGCTGCGCGCCGGCAAGCATGTGATCTCCGACAAGCCCCTGGCCCCCACGGTGCAGGAGGCGCGGGAGCTTTACGAAGCCGCGCGCGCCGCAAGCCTCGCCCATGTGGTCACCTTCAACTACCGCGGCTACCCGCTCGTACAGCAGGCACGCGCGATGATCGCCAAGGGCAAGCTCGGACAGAGCGTGTTCGTGCACGGTTGCTACCTGCAGGACTGGCTCACCGATGAGCGCGCCTATACGTGGCGCCTCGATCCCAAGCGGGGCGGCGCCAGTTCCGCGCTCGGGGATATCGGCTCGCACTGGTGCGACCTGGCCGAGCACGTGACGGGCGCGCGTATCGCCGCCGTGCTGGCCGACCTGCACACGGTGGTACCCGTGCGTGAAGTCCCGGACGCCTCGGCGAAGGCTTTCGCGGGCGCGGCGAAGACCGCCGGGAAGCGACGCAGGATCACCAGCGAAGACCTTGCCAGCGTGCTGCTTCGCTTCGACAACGGTGCACGCGGTTGCGTCACCGTCGGCCAGGTACTTCCCGGCCACAAGAACGATCTCCGCCTGGAGGTCAACGGGCGCGAAGGTTCGCTGGCGTGGCGTCAGGAACAGCCCAACGAACTCTGGATCGGGCATCACGCGAAGGCGAACACGGTGCTCACGCGCGATCCCGCGCTCCTTGATCCCTCCGCCCGGGGTTATGCGCACCTGCCCGCGGGTCATCCCGAAGCCTGGGCGGATGCCTTCCGCAACGTGATCTCCGATGCCTACGCGTGGATCCGCCGCGGTGCCAGGCCGGAAGCGAAGCCCATCGCACTGCCCACGTTCGCCGACGGCTACCGCAACAGCCTCCTGGTGGACGCGATGCTCAGGAGCCATGCCGCCGGGGGCCTGTGGCAACCGGTCGAAGACCCTCTCGAACCCACACGGACAATGAGGAAACGCGGATGAAGTGGCGCCTTAGAGTGATGATGCTGTTCGAGTTCGGGATCTGGGGCGCGTGGTACGTCACGGTCGGTACCTGGCTCGGCAAGACGCTGCATTTCACCGGTACGGAAATCGGCGCCGTCGCGGGCACCACCGCCGTTGGCGCGATTATTTCGCCGCTGTTCGTGGGGCTGCTCGCCGACCGCCTCTTCGACACGCGCCGGGTGCTCACCCTGTTGCACCTCCTCGGCGCGGTGTTGCTCGCGATTGCCGCGCAGCAGACCACCTTCGCGCTGGTCTACGCTCCCCTGCTGGCCTACAGCCTCTGTTACATGCCGACCCTGGCCCTCACCGCCTCGCTCGCCATGCGGCACATCAAGGATCCGCAGGAAGAATTCGGCGCCATCCGGGTGTTCGGCAGCATCGGCTGGATCGTCGTGGGCCTTGTCGTCGGCGCGTGGGGCGTGGAAGCCACGGCATCTCCTCTTCTCCTGGCGGCCGGACTGTCGGTCGTGATGGCGGGCTACTGCTTCACCCTGCCCCCGACGCCACCGCTGGCGCGCAACACGCGCTTCGAACTTCGCCATGCGCTGCCGCTCGAATCGCTGCACCTGCTCCGTGAGCGCTCGATGGCGGTGTTCGCCCTCGCCTCATTCCTGATCTGTATCCCGCTGCAGTTCTACTACGCCTTCACCAACCTGTTCCTCAACGAGGCCGGCGTGGTCAACGCTGCCGGCAAGATGACCGGCGGGCAGATGTCGGAGCTGTTTTTCATGCTCCTCATTCCGTGGTTCTTCCGGCGTCTGGGCGTGAAGTGGATGCTCGCGGTCGGCATGCTTGCCTGGGTGGTGCGTTATGGCTTGTTCGCCTTTGGCGGCACCGGGGAGCTGATGTGGATGCTGTGGCTCGGCATCATCCTTCACGGCGTCTGCTTCGATTTTTTCTTCGTGGTGGGCCAGATTTACATCGACCGCGAAGCCCCGCACGCGCTGCGCGCGGCAACGCAGGGGCTCATCACCTTCCTGACTTATGGCCTTGGCATGTTCGTCGGTTCGTGGCTGTCCGGCGTGGTGGTCCAAACGTATACGCGAGGCGACGGAACGCATGACTGGCACGCCATCTGGATCATCGCCGGTACCTTCGCCGCCTTCGTCTTCGCGCTCTTCGTCTTGCTCTTCAAGGATCGCAAGGCCACGGCAAACGCTGCCGTCGTCGGCATCCACTGATCCGGGAGAACCTCTCATGATGACTCGAAGGCAGTTCCTCGCGCGTTCCGCGCTGTGTGGTACGGCGCTGGGGCTCGGCCTCGGTATGTCGGGAAGACTCCTTGCCGCCGCGCCGGCGGGCAAGGGACTGGGTATCCAGCTCTACATGGTGCTGGATGCCTATAAGAACGACCCCATCGGTACGCTCAAGACCCTGAAATCGATTGGCTACACCGAGATCGAGGCGATCATCACCAGCACGGCCGGGACCTTGCGCGACCAGCTGAAGGAAGCCGGCCTCGGCTGTCCGAGCATGCACTTCGACAGCCTCGGTTTCGAGGCCGGCATCGAAGCCGCGCATACGCTGGGCGCGAAGTACATCGTCAGCAGCATGCTGCCGGAGATCATGCAGAAGGAAGCGAACAAGTCGGGAGGGCCGACCTACACGCTCGACGACGCGAAGCGCACAGCCGAATATGCGAACCGTCTCGGCGAGAAGGCCGCCAAGGCCGGTCTCCAGTACGCGTATCACAACCACCATGACGAGTTCACCGATGTGGGCGGCGGGCAGGTGTTCTACGACGTGCTGCTGAAGGAAACGGACAAAAAACTCGTGCAGTTCGAGCTCGACTGCGGCTGGGTCGCCGCGGGCGGAAAGAATCCGGCCGACTACTTCAAGGCCAACCCTGGGCGCATCCCGCTGATGCACGCGAAGGACTTCCTGCGCGGCGAGCAGAAGGATTATCCGGGTGCAGAACTTGGCCGCGGCAGGCTCGACTACAAACCGATCATGGCGGCAGCCGATACCTCCGGACTGAAGCACTGCTTCGTCGAACAGGAGGGTCCGTACGCCCGCATGAGCGCGCTCGAAGCGGCGCGCGTCGATTACGACTACCTGCGCCCGTTGCGCTGAAGAGGAAGGCATGGAAAAGAACACATTCGACGCCATCGTCGTCGGTACCGGCGTCAGCGGTGGCTGGGCCGCCAAGGAGCTCACCGAGAAGGGCCTGAAGACGCTCGTGCTCGACCGTGGCCCGATGGTCAAGCATCTCGACTACCCCACGGCCATGAAGGCACCGTGGGAGCTGCCGTACGGCGACGAGCCGACGCAGGAAGACATCGCCCGCTGGCCGAAGCACACGCGCCCATCGTTCTACGGCATCACCCAGTCCACCAAGCACTGGTTCGCCGACGACATCGACAATCCGTACGAGGAAACGAAGCCGTTCGACTGGTTTCGCGGCTACCACGTCGGCGGACGTTCGCTGATGTGGGGCCGGCAGAGCTATCGCTTCAGCCAGATGGACCTGGAGGCGAACGGCAAGGAAGGCGTGGGCGTAGATTGGCCGATCCGCTATGAAGACCTCGCTCCCTGGTACGACTATGTGGAGCATTTCATAGGCGTCAGCGGCAACACCGACCATCTCGCGCAACTGCCCGACGGCGATTTCCTGCCGCCGATGGACCTCAACTGCGTCGAGAAGGATTTCCAGGGCAAGCTGGATAGCAAGTTCAACCGCAAGCTCATCATCGGCCGCACCGCCAACCTCTCCGCGCCGCTGAAACACGACCAGAGCCCGCAGCGCGGTACCTGCCAGTATCGCAACCTGTGCATGCGCGGCTGTCCGTTCGGCGGTTACTTCAGCAGCAACTCGTCCACCCTGCCTTCCGCCGAGCGCACCGGCAACATGACGATGGTGACCAACGCCATCGTCTACGAGCTGATCTACGACAACGACAAAGGCAAAGCCACCGGCGTGCGCGTGCTGGATGCAGAGACTGGCCACCAGACCGAATACTTCGCCCGCGTGATCTTCATGAACGCGTCGACCTTCGGCACCGCGCACATTCTGATGAACTCGACCTCGAGCCGGTTCCCCAACGGCTTCGGCAACGACAGCGGCGAGCTCGGCCACAACATCATGGACCACATCTTCGGCAACGGCGCGCGCGCCATGGTCGACGGCCATGAGGACCGCTATTACTCCGGCCGGCGCCCAAACGGCTTCTATATTCCCCGCTACCGCAACGTTGGTACCGACAGGCAGAAGTACCTGCGTGGCTTTGGCTTCCAGGGTGGCGCGGGACGCCAGGACTGGACCCGCCTCGTCGATCAGCAGGTGCTGGGCGAAGACCTCAAGCGTGCCGCCCAGGCTCCCGGTCCCTGGTATGTCTCGATGATGGGTTTTGGCGAAATGCTGCCTTCCCACAAGAACTTCGTGACCCTCGACCACAACCACAAGGACAAGTACGGCCTACCCATCCTCAACTTCGATGCCGCGCACCAGGAAAACGAGCTCATGCTTACCAAGGCCATCGTCGACGATGCGATGGAGATGCTGGCCGCCGCGGGTTATCGCGACGTGGGTTCGTTTTCGATGAAGGCCAACGTCGGCGCCGGCATTCATGAAATGGGCACCGCGCGCATGGGCCGCGATCCGAAGACCTCGGTGCTCAACGGCTGGAACCAGATGCACGCCTGCAAGAACGTCTACGTGACGGACGGTTCGGCCATGGCCTCGTCTGCCTGCCAGAACCCGTCCCTCACGTACATGGCGTTGACCGCACGCGCGGCCAAGCACGCCGTGGAAGAACTCAAGCGCGGCAATATCTGAGGATCGAAGTCATGAATCGTCGCGAATGGTTGAAAAGCATGTCCGTGCTGGCCGTCGGCGCCGTCGCCGGACCGTCGTTACTGGCGGTGTTCGACGCGCACGCCGCGGCACTGAAGCCGGATGCGAAGCCACAGTTCTTCAAGCCGGCGCAGTACAGCATGGTCGGCGCCGTGTCGGACATCGTGATTCCGCGCACCGATACCCCGGGAGCAGTGGACGCGGGCGTGCCGTTGTTCATCGACCAGATGTTCACGGCCGTCTATACCAAGGCTGACCAGACACGTTACCTCACCGCCATGGCTGCCTTCGACAAGGCGGGCGGCAAGCCCTTCCTCCAGCTCGACGACGCCAGTCGCAAGGCGCTGGTGACCAGGCTGCATGCCGACGCGTTGGCGGTGCCCCCGGGTGGCGAGCTGGCCCCGGCGGCCGACTTCGTGCTGATGAGCAAGAAGCTCGCGATGCTGGGTTTCTTCCTGTCGGAGCCGGGTTGCACGCAGGTGCTCCAGTACGCCTCCGTTCCCGGCGCCTGGAAAGGCGACATCCCTTTGTCCGAAGCGGGCAACGGCAGGGCCTGGGCCGTTGAGACCGAACTGAAGATCTGACATGAAGACACTCAAGGGCCCAGGCATTTTCCTCGCCCAGTACGCATCGGACGAGGCACCGTTCAACACGCTGCCCGACATCGCCCGCTGGGCATCGTCGCTCGGTTTCATCGGCGTGCAGATCCCGTCTAACGACCCTCGTCTGTTCGACCTCGAGCAGGCGGCGACGAGCAAGACGTACTGCGACGACATCGTGGGCATGCTCGCGGGGCACGGCCTGGTGGTTACCGAGTTGTCCACGCACCTGCAAGGGCAACTGGTGGCGTCGCATCCCGCGTACGATCGCCTGTTCGACGGCTTCGCTCCCCCGGCGCTGCGCGGACACGCGCCGCAGCGCCAGGAGTGGGCGGTACAGCAGCTCAAGCTTGCGGCCACGGCAAGCAGGAACCTTGGCCTGACGGCACACGCCACCTTCTCCGGCGCGCTGGCCTGGCACCTGTTCTATCCATGGCCGCAGCGCCCGGCCGGGCTCGTCGAAGAAGCCTTCGCGGAACTGGGCAAGCGTTGGCGTCCGATTCTCGACGCCTTCGACGAGGCGGATGTCGACGTCTGCTATGAACTTCATCCCAGTGAGGATCTGCACGACGGTGTCACCTTCGAGCGATTCCTCGACGCGGTCGACCACCATCCGCGCGCCAACATCCTCTTCGATCCAAGCCACATGGTCCTGCAGCAGATGGACTATCTGCAGTTCATCGACAACTACCACGAGCGCATTCGCGCCTTCCACGTGAAGGACGCCGAGTTCCGGCCCAACGGGCGCTCGGGCGTCTACGGCGGCTACCAGGACTGGATCGACCGCCCCGGGCGCTTCCGTTCCCTTGGCGACGGGCAGATAGATTTTCGCGCGATCTTCAGCAAGCTCGCGCAATACGACTATCCGGGCTGGGCGGTGCTCGAATGGGAGTGCTGTATCAAGGATGCGCAGCAGGGCGCGATGGAAGGTGCACCCTTCATCCGCGACCACATCATCAAGGTCACCGATCGCGCCTTCGACGACTTCGCTTCGACGGGCAGCGACCGTACGTTCAACCGCCAGATCCTGGGGCTCGAATGAGCATGCCTGACGACACGACCGACATCGGCCGCCGTACCGCGCTGGGCCGCCTTGCCGCGGCCGCGGCGGTGGCGGGAGCGGCGCCACTGCTCGTTTCCACCGCAACCGTCGCCGGAAAAACCACCGCTCCGCCGGCTTCCGGTGGCCGGCTCAAGCAGTCGCTGAGCCGCTGGACGTCCAAGGCGCCGCTTCCCGAGCTGTGCAAGCGCTTGAAGGCCATCGGCTTCGTCGGAGTCGATCTGCTCTACGCGGACGAATGGTCGGTGGTGACGGACAACGGAATGGCAGTGTCGATGGGGTATCCCGCTAAACGGGACAACTTCATCGAAATGGGCTTTAACGATCCGGCGAACCACGCCACGCTGATCAAGGAAATCGAGACTACGATCCCGCTCGCGAAGCGAGCAGGCGTGACCAATGTGATCACCATGTTCGGCAACCGCAAGGCCGGCATCGACGACCAACGGGCGATCGACAACTGCGTCGCCGGGCTTTCGAAGATCGCACCCTACGCGGCGGAGAATGGCATCACGTTGTGTCTGGAATTGCTGAACAGCAAGGTGGATCACCACGGATATCAGGGTGATCGCACTGCCTTCGGCGTGGCGGTGACCAAGGGTGTCAACTCACCCAACGTCAAGCTGCTCTACGACATCTATCACATGCAGATCATGGAAGGCGATGTGATCCGTACCATCCGCGACAACATCCAGTGGATCGGCCACTTCCATACCGGCGGCGTTCCCGGTCGCCACGACATCGACGGCACGCAGGAACTCAACTACCGCGCCATCGCCACCGCCATCGCGGACCTGAAATACCAGGGCTTCATCGCGCATGAATTCATGCCGTCGCGCCCGGATCCCTTCGACTCGTTCGCTGAAGCGTTCAAGACGTGCTCCGTATGACATCTTCCAAGGAATGCCCCATGAAGCGCTTCCCCTCGACAGCCCTCACCCTCTTCGCTCTCGCCATCGTCGGCTCGTCGTGCGCATCGGCGCAGGACGATCCCAAGGCGACGGAGCAATGGGAGCCGGTCCCCAAGGTCGTGACGTCCGGTGCAAAGGACAATGCGCCGCCGTCCGATGCCGTGGTGCTCTTCGATGGCCGCGATCTCGCCGCCTGGGAAGCATCGAAGGATCACTCGCCTGCTCGCTGGAAGGTGCACGATGGCGTCGTCACCGTCGACAAGACCACCGGCAACATCCAGACCCGGCAGCGTTTCCGCAACTACCAGCTGCATCTGGAATGGCAGGTGCCGAAGGACATCACCGGCGAAGGCCAGGGACGCGGCAATAGCGGCCTCTTCCTTGCCTCCACCGGACCCGGCGACGAGGGCTACGAAGTCCAGATCATGGATTCGTTTGGGAACAAGACTTACGTCAACGGGCAGGCCGCCAGCATCTACAAGCAGGCGGCGCCCCTCGTAAACGCGGCGCGGCGCCCCGGCGAATGGCAAAGCTATGACGTCGTCTGGACGGCGCCGGTCTTCGCCGCCGATGGCTCCGTGAAATTGCCGGCGTACGTCACGCTGTTCCATAACGGCGTGCTCGTGCAGAACCACACCGAACTTGCCGGTGAGACGTTCTACATCGGCAAGCCCAAATACAAGGTCTATACCGATGCGCCGATCAAGCTACAGGCGCACGGCGACCACTCCCAGCCCATCAGCTTCCGCAATATCTGGGTGAGGCCGCTGGACTGATCAAATACTGCCCATATCCAGGCCAGCCATACCGCGGGCCTTAGACCACGGAGTTTGCAGCGCCCATGACCGATGAATCGAAGATCACACGCCGGGAGTTCCTCGCGGGCACGGCCCTTGCCGCGACAGGGTTGATGATCGTGCCACGCCACGTCCTGGGCGGGCCCGGCCATACGCCGCCCAGCGATCGATTGAACATTGCCGGCATCGGTGTCGGCGGCATGGGCATGCACAATATGCGCGCGCTGGCCGGTGAGAACATCGTCGCCATGTGTGACGTGGACTGGGGCTACACGGAGAAGTCCTTTCGCGGGATGGTTGCCGGGCTCGGAAAAGCACAGGCGCGACTCGACAAGGCGCAAACCCCTGCAAAGCGCCAGGAACTGCAGGAAGAGATCGCGCAGACCAGGCTGCTTTCCCGCAAGTTCGATTCGATCAAGCGCTATACCGACTACCGCCGGATGCTCGAGCAGCAGAAGGACATCGACGCCGTCGTCATCGCGACGCCGGACCACTTGCATGCGACGATCGCCAGCGCGGCGATGGGCCTTGGTAAGCACGTGTACGTGCAGAAGCCGCTTGCCTGGTCTATTTACGAAGCCCGCGAGATGGCCAGAAAGGCCAGGGAGAACCCGAAGATCGTCACGCAGATGGGCAACCAGGGACACTCGACCGACGACGCCCGGCTGATCAACGAATACATTGCGGCAGGCGCGATCGGTACGGTAAGCGAGGTCCACGTCTGGACGAATCGACCGCTTGTCTACTGGCCGCAGGGCATTCCGCGTCCGCAACCCAGGCCGAAGCCGGACGATGCGAACTGGAGCGAGGACGCGGTGATGGATCGCCTCGCCAATGCCATGGTCGGCAACTATCCGAAGCCGGAGGGGCTGGCATGGGATCTCTTCCTTGGTCCCGGTCCCGTCGTCGACTACCACCCCGTGTATCACCCCTTCAACTGGCGCGGCTGGGTGGACTGGGGCGTGGGCGCCATCGGCGACATGGGAGCGCACCTGATCGATTCGCCGTTCTGGTCGCTGGACCTGGGTTTTCCGACGTCTGTGGAAACCGTCTCGACGCCGTTCGACAACGCGTCGTACCCCCTGGCGACGATGACGTACTACGACTTCCCGGCACGCGGCAGCAGGCCCCCGGTGAAGCTCACCTGGTACGACGGCGCGTTGCTGCCGCCCGGACTGCAGGCGCTGGGAGCCGGGCAGATGAGCAAGGATGGCGGCGTACTCTACGTCGGCGACAAGGGCAAGCTGATCCACGAGACCTACGGCGCGAACCCGCGCCTGCTGCCGCAGTCGTTGCATGATTCGGTGGGCACGCCCCCGCAGAAATACGCGCGCATCAAGACCTCGCACGAGATGAACTGGGTGGATGCCTGCAAGGGGAAGGCGGAAGCTTCGTCGCCATTCTCATACGCCGCGCAGCTCACGGAGGTGATGCTGCTCGGCGTCGTATCCCTTCGCGCGGGAGGCAGGATCGAGTACGACGCGCAGAACATGCGCATTACCAACCTCCCCGAAGCAAACGCGTTCCTGCGCCGCGACTATCGCGAAGGCTGGTACCTCTAGGCATCGAGCGCCGCGGCGCGACTCTTCGTAGGAGCGCGCCCTGCGCGCGACCGCTCTTCGCGAAGCCTGCAAGACTTGGGCGCGCTCGCGAAAACCTGTCGCGCGCAGGGCGCGCTCCTACGGGTCGGATTCTCCCCGCTGCAGCGAATTTGCCCTAGACAATCAGCTGCCGCTCCCGAAGCACCCCAACGATACGGGCTGCGAGGGATGCCGGCGTCAACTCTGCGCCGTCAAGGCGAAGGTCGGGGGTTTCGGGCACCTCATAGGGATCGCTGATACCGGTGAAGTGTTTGAGCACCCCCGACCGAGCCTGCGCATACAGCCCCTTGGTATCACGTGCTTCGCACACGTCCAGGCTGGTGCTGACATGCACTTCGATGAAGTCGCCGTGCGCTTCAACCAGCGCCCGCGCCTTCGCCCGGTCATCGGCATAGGGTGCGATCGGCGCGCAGATGGCGATGCCGCCGTGGCGGACGACTTCCGATGCGACGTAGGCGATCCTGAGGATATTGGCGGAGCGGTCGGCCCGCGAAAACCCGAGCCCAGCCGACAATGTTCTTCGCACCTCGTCACCGTCGAGCATGCTGACCTGCCGCCCGGTGTTTTCGAGGATGGTGGCCATGAGTGCCTGCGCGATGGTTGACTTGCCGGCGCCGGACAGGCCGGTGAAAAAGATGGCACATCCCCGGTTCTCAGGGCGCGGGAAACGCTGCCGGAGGATGGCTTCCACGTCCGGATAGGTGAACCACTCCGGGATGGGCGTGCCATCGCGGAGGTGCTTGCGCAGTTCGGTGCCGGAGACGTCGCTCACGTCTTCGCCTGCCTTCAGTTCTTCGGTGGAAACGTAAGCCTGGCGTCCTGGCGAATACACCATGGGCGCAAACGGCAGAACGGTTATGCCCAGTTCGTCGGCGTGTGCCTGGACCAATTGCTGCGCGGCCAGTTTCGCGTAGAACGGCCGCCCCGATGCATCCTTCCCCGGCCCGGCGTGATCGCGACCGACGATGAAGAAGTTCGCGCCGAAGTTTTTCCGGATGATGGCGTGCCAGAGCGCTTCGCGCGGGCCGGCCATGCGCATGGCCAGCGGCAGTACCGACAGCTTGACTGAGTCGCGCGGGTAGTGCGCCAGCAACGCGCGGTAGCAGCGGACGCGGGTGTACGTATCGATATCGCCGTCTTTCGTCCGTCCGACGACGGGGTGCAGCAGGAGTTTGCCATCGACGGCCTGCATGGCTCGCCGCGTAAGCTCCACGTGGGCACGGTGCAGCGGGTTGCGCGTCTGGAAGGCGACGACGCGTTCCCATCCCTGGTCGGCAATGTAGCTACGCATCTCACGCGGGGAAGCCCGCAGGTCGGAGAAGTCGTGATGGGCCGGCCGCTGCAGCCCGCGAAGGCGACCGCCGAGATAAACGTTGCCTCGGTGCAGCAGGTCGGCGACACCGGGGTGCTGGCGGTCCAGCGTGCCGTAAACCTGCAAGGCTTCACGACCCTTGTACGGGCGGAAGATGCCAGACAGGGTGAGCACCGCAAGCGCCGTTCCCTGGACGTCACGCAACACGACATCCTGCCCGATCGATAGCGATGCCGCTGCGTCTTCGGAGACATCGAGCACGATCGGCATCGGCCAGAGAGTACCGTCGGCCAGGCGGAGATCGTCGACGACGGCGTTGTAATCAGCCTCTCCCATGAAGCCTTCGAGCGGTGAGAACGCGCCGTCGAGAAGCAGTTCGAGATCGCAAAGGTGTCGATGATCGAGCACGACGCTGGGCAGCGCACCCGATGCGCGCCTCGCGTCGAGCGCCTCCGCTTCCGGCAGGTACAGGTCCTTGAGCACACCACCATGCGGCTCGGTCGGCACGATCAAACGATGGTCACCTGGTTGACGTTGTTCTTCGTATCCGCCCAGAACGCCTCGTTGGCGAAACGCCCGAAGACCTCCCGCGGCAGGACAGGCGTGCGCTCGACGGCCTCGACCTTGGCGCGGACAGCATGCAGCCCCGGCATGCCCACGCGGGCATCGAATTCGTCGGCGCTGTACGCGATATGGTCGAAGTCATGCTCGAACCACGGCTCGCCCAGGAACCGGTACACCGCGCGCGTGGCCGTCTCCGGATCGCGCACCAGGCTCTCGTAGGTAAGCAGCAGCAGATGATCGCGTGCGTGCTCGCCGTAAAACGCTTCCTTTGTCGCCTGGTACGCGAAACCGACCATGCCGCGTGGATCGGTCAGCGCCTCGACACGCGAGTACACCGTCGTGTTCGTGTCGTAACGGAACACCTTGCTGACGCTCACCGGCTGCTTGAGCACCAGCCGCTCCATGCTGTCGAGTACCCAGGCCAGCTGGCGCACGCAGGCGATCACTTTCACTCCCGGGAACAATGCGTTGAGCAGACCCATGCGGCTGCACCACAGGCGGCTCATGTCGAACACCGCGTCGGCGCGGGTATCGACCGAATAGAAGTTCTCTACCAGGCCTCGCAGCAAGGCCACGCGCTGTTCGTCCGTGACATCGAAGGCGAAGTCGTTCTTGCTGCTGGCCTCGGCCACCACGACGCCCATGATGTCGGCTAACGGGCTGGTCATCCCGGCGCGGAAGCGCGGATTCTGGTTCAGGATGGCGGCAAGCAACGTGGTGCCCGCGCGTGGCAGACCGGAGATGAAATGGAACCGGCGCTGGGTGTTGGGGGCATCGGGTGTTGCTGACATGCGGTGCTTCCTCTATCGGGGTGCGGGCGCCGTGGATGCACGCAGGCGCATTTGGTAGTCCACTTCGACCATGCGGGGCTCGCCCTTCCCAAGGAGGCCCTGCAGGAGCTCCTCCGTGGCGCGCTTACCCATGTCGCGCACCGGCTGGTGAACCGTCGTGAGCGGGGGCCACACCTGCGTCGCGATCGTGGTGTCGTCGAAGCCGCAGATGGACACCTCGCTGGGCACCGAAACGCCGGCTTCGGCGGCGGCCCAGATGGCACCCACGGCCATGTCGTCGTCTGCCGCGAAGATGGCCGTGGGCCGCTGCTTCAGGCGCAGCAGCTGGCGGGCGGCCTTTACGCCCGACTCGAAGGAGAACTGGCCCTGGACCATGTAATCGTCACGTTCCGCCAACCCGGCGCGCTTCAGCCCATCGCGGTATCCCGCAAGGCGCCACACGCCCGCGCCGTGTTTCGGGTCGCCGATGATGTGCGCGATGCGACGATGTCCCAGCGCGACGAGGTGGTCCACCATCGCCGCCGCAGCCTCGCGTTCCTGAAGGATGACGCCCGCGATACCCTTGGGCTTGCGCGGCGCGATGGATGCGAATGGGAGCTCGGCGGCGCGCAGGTGCGCAAGCAGTGCCGGGTGGTCCGTAATGGGAGGCGTGAGGATCAGGCCGTCGGGGCGGTGCCGCCACAGGATGCCTTCGACCCGTTCCATGAAATCCCGCGCCTTGGAGTCCAGGGACTGCACCATCATGCTGTACTGGTGCGCCTCACAGGCCTCCTGCACGCCCGCCTGCACTTCCATGATGTAGCTGGGCGACAGGTTGTCGTAGAGCAGCCCGATCATGAAGGAACGATTGGACGCCAGGCTGCGCGCCGACGTAAGCGGCCGGTAGTTGAGCTCGGCGACGGTGGCCATCACGCGGTCGCGCACTTCCTCGCGCACGCCCGGTTCCTGGTTGAGCACGCGTGAGACGGTCTTCTTCGATGTATCGGACGCACGAGCCACATCGTTGATGGTCACGCGCGACATGAAGACCTCTTCAATGCTTCGTTCCCTGGGTGACTGCCGCGACAACTTGCTCCGCGGGTGTGTTCCAACCGGATACCTCGACTACCGTACCGGCCCTGCCCTTCGCCGGGTAGCGCGCCGTGAGCACGACGGATTCACCAGGCCAGAGCGTGACGTCATTGTCTGTCCACCTTACAGGCAACGCAAGGTCGCCCTTCGCGCCGCGCCGTATCGCCAGGTGCTCCTGTATGACGGCCGACGGCGACGATGCGGGTACGGACAGTGTCACGGTCGTGACCTCCTCGTCGCCCTCGCGCACGGTCGAGGCATGAACCTCGCGGGTCGCTTTCGGCAACGACGCCAGGGCGGTGAAATCGCCGTACTGCGTGACCGGCGTGAGATACCAGTTCGACTTCGCCCAGTCGAGCTTGTCTTCGCGCGTGGATAGCCAGTAGACGTTGCGGCTCACGGGCTTCCCGTCGGCCCCGGCGAGCTCCAGCTCGATGAAATAGACCGTGGACAACCCCGCGACCGACGGCAGATCGAGCGCGGACTGCGCGTGGTTGCCCGGCAGGTCGATGCCCTGCACCTGCTTCTGGTAGCGCACGCTTCCGTCGAGGTTGCGGACCTTTACCGAGGCCTGCAGTCCGCGGCGCTCGTCCAGTGTGTGGTTCACCAGCACAATGGAGCGCGAATCGTACGCGTACTGGATGTGCACCGGCTCGTTGGCCTTCTTGGCGCCGTAGTACGCGCCCGCCGGATTCATGTAGTAGTCGTACAGGTGCCAGTGCAGCGAGGGCCACGCGTTGTTGAGCATCCAGTAGATGACGCCGGTGGAGGGGTTCGCTGCATTCATGCGCGCATTGAAGGCTTCGAACTGTGCACGCACATTGTCATAGTTATCGAGCTGCGCCTTCGCCACGTAGTCGTCGAGGCCGCTCGGCGCACCGTAACGCTTCGCCAGCGCCGTGTCGAAGGGGGTGAGCACGGCGAACGTCGACCAGTCGGCCGAGGCATGGTATTGCCGGGCGTCCGGGTACTTCCACAAGGCCTCCTGCTCCTGCGCCGACAGCATGCGCTGCACGTCCTCCAGGCGAGGGATGACCGCGCCCGCGCTGACTTCCGAATCGAAGCCGAACGCTGCGCCCAGTTTGTCCGCGTACCAGTACGACGGAGGGATCCAGTCGTAGGGGCCTGCCATCTTCATCCCGGAGGGGCCGGCTTCCGCCGTCTTCTCATCCACGGCCGCGGAGATGATGGGTAACGACCAGCCTTCGGCGCGCAGCGTATCCGTATACATCTTCGCGAGCGCCGGCGGGGGCGCGTGGTCGCTACCGATGTAGAAGCCGATCACCGAGGGATGGTTGCGCAGCAGGCGAGCCTCGGTGGCCATCGACGCCTGCGCCACGCGCAGGTCGGCATCGGTCCAAGGCTCACCACCTGTCTTCGCGGCGGCCTCCCACTTGTCGCAGCATTCCCAGCCCGGCAGGACGAGGATGCCATTGCGATCGGCAAGATCGTAGAACCGATCGTTCTCCAGCTTGCCCTCGCTGCGGATGGTGTTGATGCCGAGGTTCACCACATAGCCGAATTCGGCCTCCATGCGCGCGGGATCGTCGCGCAGGAACATGTCCGGTGCCCAGCCACCACCGCGTATCAGCAAGGGCTGGCCGTTGACGATGAACTGGCGATAGCCCTGGCGGGTCAGCGTGGATTCCACCCGGCGTACGCCGAATGTCGTGGTCGCCCGGTCCGACGACGCACCATCCACAGTCGCGGTCACCGCCATCTGGTACAGCGGGTGCTCGCCCATGCCGATGGGCCACCACACCTTGGGGTTGTCCAGCGCCACGGCCGGTGTCGACCCGGAGCCGAACGACACGACCTTCGCCTCGCCCGGGGCGAGATGGACCATCTGCTGCACCGGCTTGTCGGCGACGGTGCCCGAGACGGTTGCATCATGGGCCACCGTATCCAGGTTCGTCGCCGTGACGCTCACGGCCAACGTCGCCTGCCTGAGGTCCGCCGACAATGTCGGCGCCACGTGCGGTGCACTCAACGCCACGGGGCCGGTCTGGACGATGTCCACCCCTCGCCACGGGCCCATGTTGTTGTCCGGCGGCGTGGGGTTCCAGTCGACCCAGCCGATGGACAGACTCATGCGTGGGTCGCCGGGATAAACCTTCAAGGCCACGGCATTGGCGCCGGCGCGCACCCATCGCGTCACGTCGATGTCGTGCGCCGGATAGGCCCCCGCGAGATCCGCATGGTCGGCGACCTTCTGCCCGTTCACCCACGCGTCCGCGCTGGCGATGATGCCGTGGGTGCGCAGCAGGGTGTATCGCTTGCCTGCAGCTTTCGGCAGGCTGAAACCCGCCCGGTACCACCACGGCGTCACGAACAGGTTGCCACTGGCATCGGGTACCTGCACGGCACGAAGGTTGTCGCTGTGGAACACGTCGCCCTTGAAGACATCGTTTTCCAGCAACCCGGCCATGACCGTGGCGCGGCCTGTGACCGGGTACCAGTCCTTGGTGGCGAAGCCGCTGGCGGAGATCGCCGCGCCGCCTTGCTGCGCTCTCGCGCTGTCCTGGATCTGCCAGCGGCTAATGGGGTTGACGGCTCCCGCCTCCGCGGCAACGCGTGTATCGGCGTACGTGGTACGTGCCATCGACACCGGGCTGGCGACCAGGCCCATCACGATGGCGGCGGCGAAGGCGGTCCGCGCTGCACTCTGCATGGTGTCAATGCTCCCCGGCGGCTGTACGTTGGATCTCAAGCGGTGCGAAAGGCCACGCGGCGTTCACCCGCGCCCACAGCGCGAAAACCACCAGGCCGATGACGATCCATGCGCCCGAAAGCATCAGCGACAGGGTCGAAGCAGACACGTACACATACACCCAGCCCACCAGCGCGATGATGCAAGGCACCGGGTAGAGCCATTGCCTGTACGGTCGGGGAAGCTGTGGCTCGCGCCGGCGCAACACGATAAGCGCAACGACCTGGGCGAGCGACTGCACCAGGATGGTCGCCGTCAGCAGCATGTTGATGACTTCGGTCAGGTCGAAAAACGTACCGATGGCAGTGACCGCGCCCATGGTCAGCAAGGCGACGTGGGGGAAACCATCCTTCGCATGGAGCCGGCCGAACGCCGAAAGGAAGACCTTGTCCCTCGCCGCCTCGAACGGTACGCGCGAACCGCCGAGCAGGCCGGTGAACACCGAGGCCAGTGCCGTGACGATGATGAGGGTGGTCATCACCGCGGCGGCCGCGTGGCCCCAACTGCGCTCGACCACCAGCGACGCGACGGATTTGGACGTTGCGATCTCCCGCCACGGCGCCACGCCCAGCACGCTGATGTTGAGGAGAAGATAGACCACCATCATCGCCGTGATCGAGATGATGATGGTGCGCGGCATGGTGCGGCCGGGGTCGCGCAGCTCGTCCCCGATATAAGCCGTGGTGTTGTAGCCCAGGTAGTCGTAGACACCGATGATGAGGCCCGCCCCAAGCCCGACGAAGAAGCGGGAGCCGAACGCATCGGGCGGGAAATCGAACGCGAGCCTGGCGTCGAAGTGCGAGAACCCGGCGGCAGACACGCCGATGATCGAGACGAGCATGATCACCCACAAGGCGATGGTGATGACACGCACCGACTCGATCCGGCGGTACAGCAGCCACGTCACAAGCGCCGTCGCTGCCACCCCGACGAGGTGCGCGGTCCACCAGCCCATGTCCGGGAAGAAGAACTGCAGGTACTCCACCATGCCGATGATGCCCGTGGACATCAACAAAGGTATGGCCAGCAGCATCGTCCAGATGAAGAGGAACGGCATGAGCTTGCCGGTCCGCTCCTGGAAGGCCTTCCGGAGGTACACGTAGGTACCGCCGGAGCCTGGCATGGCGGCGCCCAGTTCCGCCCATACCAGCCCATCGGCCATGGCCAGCAAGGCCCCCACGATCCACCCGACGATGGCCTGTGGGCCGCCCATCGCAGCCACCATCAACGGGATGGTGATGAACGGGCCAATCCCGCACATCTGCGTCATGTTGATGGCGGTGCCCGAAAAGACCCCGATCGACCGGTGGAAGCTACGCTCGCTCATGGATTCCCCTACCACTGACCACGGATGCCGAACATGAACATACGCTCGGAGAATGTCGAGTGCCCGGGCTGGCCCGGCCACACCAGGTAGTAGCGCTGGTACTCGTTCGTCAGGTTCGTGCCGTTGAGGAACACTTCCAGCTGCTTCGCGAACTTGTACGAGATGGACGCGTCGATGTACTTCTGCGGCGCCTCGTACATCTCCAGCCCGGTGATGCCACCGACGCTATCGGCCACCGCGCGCCGCGAGCGATAGTTGTACGCCACGCGGGCCTGGAAGCGGTCGTCCTGGTACCAGAGGATGAAGTTACCCGATTTCTCGGAGTTGTCCTGGAACGGGATCTTCTTGCCGGCAAGATCCTTTTCTCCGGATTCGCTGGGCGCGTACGTAGCATTCAACTCCATGCCCGTCTTCGAGAAGATGCCCGGCAGGAAGGTGAAGCCCTGGCGGTAGTCGAACTCCGCACCCTTGATGCTGTTGCCCGTGCCCTGCACGGGCTCGGTGATCACGATGCAGTGGTTGCGCACCACGCCATCTTCGTCGGGCAACGTGCAGTTGGTGACGCTGCCGTTCTTGATGAAGCTATCCACGTTGATGCGGAACAGCGCGAGGCTGACCATGCTGGTGGGATTGATGTAGTACTCCGCCGAGGCGCCGAAGTTGGTGGATCGCCAGGGGTCGAGGTTCGGGTTGCCGCTGGAGGTACCGTTGGCGACGCGGAAGATGGGCCCATCGGGCGTCTCGGACAACGAATAGTTCAATTGCAGGCCGCCCCCCCAGGTACTCAGGTCCAGCGGCATCATGTTCTTCGAGTAGGCCAGGCGGAACTTCAGGCTGTCTGTCACGTCCAGGGCGAAGTTCGCCGACGGCAAGACATCCTGGTACGAGCGCTTGGTGATGTCCCTGCCCACGTCCTCCGGCTCGTTGCCGTAGGCACCCGGGTCGCCGCTGAGGTGCTGTGTCACGTCGAGCTTGCTGCGGATAAGACGCACACCGACGTTGCCGCTGTAGTTCATGTCACCGATCATGCCGTTGAAGTCGCCCTGCAGGTAACCCGACAGTTCCTTCAGCCGCACGCCCCATGTGGTACCGGGTTCGGCTACCCGTACGGTATCGGGGTAGAGCGATTTCCAGTAAGCCTCCGGGTTCTTCATGGCATCGGGATCGATCGCCCAGAAATTGATGCCGGAGCCGAGCAGGTTGTTATAGGCCTTGAAGTTATTTGCCAGCGGTCCGGCGGTCTTCGGCATGGAGAGGGCCGACAGCGGACCGGCGCGGAAGTAGCCCTGGTCGTTGCCGGCCGTACACGACCCGCTGTTCAGCACCACGTCGGCGCCGACATAGCGCACCAGGCAGCCGTTCGGGTCGCTTGCGCCCATCCCGGCGTATACCGGCGTCTCGAATGTCCAGCCGTCATTGCTTGCATCGCGGATGCTGTTGCGCACGCCGAACTCAAGCTTGAACCCATCGTCGAAGTCGAACTTGCCGTCGAACCGCAAGGCGTTGAGGGCCACCTCGCGATCGTAGTTCCCCGACGACTCGAGCGTCTTCATGGTCCAGGCGTTGGGATCGGCGAACGCCGCCGCGAGCTCGGCCGGCGTGCTGATCTTCAGATAGCGACCGCGGAAGTCGGCGACGATGGGAATCGTGTTCTGCGGGATGCCCGTGGGGTTGAACACACGGTTGCCGCCCAGTTCCCCGGGATACACCATCGTCCCCGTTGGCACCGCGTCGTCAGGCACGCCGTCCTTCAGCACATTGGGCCACAGGGCACCGTCCGAATCGGAGATGTTGACGTCGGTTTCCTGGAGCGACTGCGACGCCGTGTCGTGGATGCCGCGAAGCGAGCCGGTGAAGGGTCCGCCGTTGTCATAGTCCAGCTGCAGGTTCAGGTTCTTCGCCACGGAGAACTTGCGGATCATCGAGGAGTACGACTCCACGTCGCCCGGCCACTTCTGGTACACCTTCGTGGTGTAGATGTTCGACCCTTCCCAGCCGGGTTCAGGCGTGCCGTACGACCCAAGCGCCGGGTGGCCGGTATCCTGCGACTGCAGCGGCACGTACGTGGCGCCCTGCCAATTGGTGGAGTTGAACTGGACGCCGACGTTCCGGTCGAATTCGTGCTGCTGCGAATAGAAGTAGTCGCTCGTCAGGCTGAAGCCATTGCCGATGTCGAACTGGAAGGAGGCGTTGCCCGACTTCCGCTTGCGCTGGGTGATGATCTGGTTGATGCCGAAGTTCTGGCTGCCCATGAAGACGCCGTTGGACTTGCCGTCGCCGTTCACGTCCACGCTGCCGTCGGCGTTCTGCACGATCTGCGACGGGATAGGCGCGTCGTTCCACGGCGTGAGGAAGCCGTTATAGCCACCGGCACTCGCGGCATTCTCGCCATTGAGCACCACGCCGTACTGATCCAGGCCTTCGGTGGAGTTCATGCGCCGGGTATCGGAGTAGTCACCCGATATCAGGAAGCCCCACCGGCCGCTGTCGTTGTACGAGATGAGGCCATTGGCCTCGGGGCCCGTGTGGCTCGTGGTCGAGCCTCGCTCGCCGTTGGCCGAGTAGCTGTATGTGAAACCGGAAGGCAGGTCCCAGGGGCGGTAGGTATGCAGGTCGATCGCACCGCTGATGCCCGCATCGGTTTCGTTGGCGGTCGCCGATTTGACCACGTCCGCGCCATGGAACAGCGTCGACGGCAGCATGCTGAAGTCGGGCTGCTGGGAGTCGATCTGGTCCGCGGTGATGAACACCTCGCCGTTGAGCATGGTGCCGACCTGCGGCAGGCCGCGGACATCCACCGACGTGCCCACGCCCGCGTCGCGGTTGATCTGCACGCCGGTGATACGCTGGAGCGAGTCGGTGATCGTCGTATCGGGCAACGCGCCGATGTTCTCGGCGGTAATGCTGTCCTGGATCCTGTCAGCGTCGCGCTTCACGTCGATCGCCTTCATCTGCGACGCGCGGACACCGGTGACGGTGACGCCCGACAGATCGACGGCACTCTTCGCGGCGTCGCCTTCCTTGCCGCTTCCCTTTTTTGCCGCGGCCGGCGGCGGCGGCGCTTGCGTGGTAGCCGCCTGGGCGGGTTGCCCGTCCTGCTGCACGTCGAAGAAAGTGGAAGCGCCCGCCGACGTCGAGGCGACGGCCAGCAGTGTCACCGTGATGGCGAACGATAAAGGATGTTTGCGAAGTGCTGTGGACATGGGCCGTGACCTCGTGACTGTTGCCTATCGGGAACGCGTAATGCCCGGCCCCGCCCGAAGACGCACGCCGTTGTGCTGCCAATGCTTGTTTTCCCCAACCCCCGGTGCGCCCCCGCGCACCGCCCTACTTCGAGAACGAAATCTTTCCCAGCGCCCACTGTCCCTTGCGTGGGTCGCCCGTTGCAAAGACACACAAGGCATGCACATCCGCCGCGATAGGCGCGGAGAGGTTGGCCTCCAGGTGCACTTGCCCGCCTGCTGGCGTGGCGCGGCCAAGCGGCAACGTCGCAAGCCGCGGGCCGTCGCAACTGTTCCCGCGGATCTCGATGGCGTCGTCCGCACCGTGGCTGCCACGCACCACGGCGCCGCGGGCTTCGTCGCCGTAGCGCCACGGCAGCTTTTCAGCCGTCACGGTGACGCGGGCTGCGCCTCTCACGTCCGCCATCGGCCACATCCAGCAGGCGTTGCCAATCTCGACTGCGTACACCGGACTCGTACCACGATCCGGCCTGGCACCTTGCAGGCGCGACGACGGCTCGCCCGAGCAGGTCGCCAGCGCGGCGCTGTCACGACTCAATAGCGTGGCCTCGTCCAGCAACGTCGAGCGGGCCGCGGCAAGCACACCGCCGTCCGGAGCGAACGTGGCGGCTCGCAAGGTGGTGCCTGCGGGCAACGCGAGTGGATGCGTATACGTCGCGGACGCCGCGACAGGCTCCGTGCCATCGGTGGTGTAACGGATGCCGCTCCCATGGACCTGGTTGTCGAGCACGACGCGCATCGCGCCATCCGCAGCACGCGACATCTCGAACGTCGGCGCGAACGCGCTATCCGCGGCATCGATGCCCAGCGCGCGATAACGGGACATTTCGGCGGGGAGGCGCGCCAGGAAGCCGTTCCAGTCGTGCGCGGCCGGCGGTGACCAGCCGAGCTCCGCCAGCGCGGCGATGCGCGGGAACGTGGCGTGCTGGTCGTGCGCGAAGGTCAGCATCTGCTCGGCCCAGAGGCCGCCCTGCACGCCGATGATGTGCTTCGCTTCGTCTGCACTGGTGCCCGCAGGTACCAGTTGCGCGTCATAGGCCTGGCGCGGCGTCACCTCGGGCGGCGGTCCGGCCCATTCGTCCGGAAGCCCGGATTGCAGGTGGTCGAAGTACAAGGATTCCTGCGGCGTCATGACCACGTCGTGGCCCTGGCGCAACGCGGCAAGCGCCACGCGCTCGTCGTGGTCGCCGTGCCAGGACATCACCACCTGCGCGCGGGGCAGCGCGACGCCGGCGGCTACTTCGTCGTCCCAGCCCACCGGCGTGCGGCCGTGGTCTACGAGGTACGTAGCGACCCGCTGCATGAACCAGCCTTGCAACTCGTCCATATTGGCGAGCTTCAGCGCCTTCATCTGCGCATTGACCTCGGGCGAGGCATTCCACTGCTGCTTATCCGCCTCGTCGCCACCGAAGGAGACGTAGCGCGAGGGGAACAGGCGCATCACCTCGTCCATCACGTCAGTGACGAATCGCAGCGTCTTCGCATTCGGATTCAGCAGCCAGGGGCTGACGCCCCAGTTGGTCCACACGGGCGGGCGCTTGCCCGTCACGCCCAGCCACGGGTAGGCGGCGATGGCGGCCTGCGAGTGCCCGGGAAGATCGATCTCCGGTACGACCTCGACGTAACGTTCTGCGGCATAGCGCACAATGTCGCGGACTTCCGCGGCCGTGTAGACCTTGCAATAGGGCTTGTCCCGCGCGCCCGACACTTCGCTGTCGTTGCCCACGGCCTCGCGGCATGCACCTTTCGTGGACAGTTCGGGATAGGTCGGTACGGGCAGGCGCCAGCCCTGGTCATCGGTGATGTGCCACACAAGCACATTGAGCTTGTCGAGCGACATCCAGTCGATCAGCCGCTTGATCTCGTCGGCGCTCTGGTAGTGCCGGCTGGAGTCGAGCAGCAGGCCACGCCACGCGAAGCGCGGGTGATCCTCGATCGTGCCGTAGGGCACGTGTGCCGTGGCTCCGCGCGTCCAACCCGGCTGTGTCAGCAGTTGCCACACCGTCACGCTTCCGTAGAACGCACCACGGGCGGTACGGGCCGAGACGACGATGCCGTGCTCACCCACGTCTATCGCATAGCCTTCATCGCCCACGACAGCCGCGTCTGGACGAACGTCGAACGTCACCGCCGCTGGAGCCGCGCCGCTCGTGGCTTTACGCATCGTCAGCCCGCGCACGTCGGCGACGCGCCGCATGAAGTTGTCCACCACAGCCGCCGTGGCGGCGTCGTTGGTTCCGCGCACGGCAACGCCTGCACCGTCGCCAATGTCGACCGTGCCGGTACCAGCCGGCCTCACCACGGCGGGCACGGGCACGAGCGACCACGCGGATGCGGCGAAAGCATTCGTCGCGAGCGCGCCGATGGCGAAGGCCGCACATGCCATGACGATGCGGCGGATACGTGTCGTCAGCGCGCCCGGCTTCATGCGGCAGCACCCGCGAGGGTCGTGGCGCCAGAAGGTGCACGGTGACGGGTGTACCAGCGGGCGGCACCCTGCACACCATGGCAGCCGTGCTCGGTAACCCACACGGGCACCTGGGCCAGCAAGGCCCGCACGCTACGTCCATGCAAGAAACGTTCTTCGAACGCGCTGCGCCTGAGCAGGTCGAAAATGGAGGACAGGAAGCCGCCGGCAAGGAAAACGCCGCCGGTCGGCATGGTCGTCATGGCGAGATTGCCGGTGAAGCTGCCCAGGGCTGCGCAGAACAGCTCCACCGCCTCCACGGCATGGCGGTCGGCCTGCGCCTCGGCTGCCAACGTGACGGCCTTCGGCGTCGCCAATACCGGCGCCTCGCCATCGAGTGCGCACAGCGCTTCGTAGACGGTCAGCAAGCCCGGCCCCGACACGATGTGTTCGACGGGTACATAACCACCGTCCGGCGCCAGCCAGGCCAGCACTTCGCGTTCGCGCAGCGAGTGGGGTGCAAAGTCCATCTGGCCGGCTTCCGTCGTGAAGATCGCCGCATGGGGCACGCCGGGCACATACGCGGCCGCGCCCAACCCCGTGCCCGGACCGACTACCAGTGATGGCCCCGGGCCACGAGCCGCCGGACCGCACAGATGCCTGCCACTCGCGGCCAGCGGCCCTTCGATAGCGTAGGCCAGGGCTTCGAAATCATTGAGGAGCGCCACCTCGGTCAAACCGAGCGTCGCGCGCAAGGCATCGGGCCGGATCGGCCAGGCGAGGTTGTCGTTCACCACCTCGTCGCCCATCACCTGGCCGGCGCATGCGAGCACGCAATGCGAGACCGGCGTGCCCACCTCGGCGTCGATGAATGCCTGGAGCAGCGCGGCGAGCGAGCCGAACGCGGCGCAGGAGTACACGCGATAGGCGAGCGTCTCGATGGCGCCCGACCCGTCGTTCGCGGCGCGCACGAGCGCGACGTGGCCATTCGTGCCGCCGATGTCCCCTGCAATAAATTGCATCCCCCGACTTCCCCCCGCTTTGGACCAAAAGCGCGAATCACGCCATCCAGGGTGCCCCCGCACCGGATTCGACATCAGGGTGGGACGGGACTGACACCGGTGTCAAGGCGCGCCGCAACAGGGCCGGGCTCGTGATAGCGTGCCGCTGCGCTCACGAACTACGCGCACTCCAGTTCGCTCCGCAATCCTGAGGCCAAAGCGCACCGTCACTTCACGAAATAACGCCGCCACAGATAAATGGGCGCCCCTGCAAGCAGCAGCACGGCACCCCACATCAAGGTCTCGGCGCCCGTACCGATCAGCGCCCAAAGGCTGAAGGCCAGTGCTCCTACGGCAATCCATCGACGCCACCTCCTGGCGGTAGCGTCGATTCGCCACCACGCGAGCACCGTGACGAGATAGGGAACCAACGTAGCTGCGGTCGACAGCAGGATGGTAAACGTGAAAAGCGCCACCAGCGTGCGGCTGTAGTTGGAGGCGATCAACGCACTCGCGAGAATGCTACTGATCAACAGGCCGATCCACGGGGTGCCGCGCTTGTCCAGTCTGGCGAAGACTGCCGGAAACAGACCATCCTGCGCGGCTGCCAGCGTCGTCTGCGCCTGCAGCAGCACCCACCCATTGAGTGCACCGAGACACGAAACGGTGGCGACTACACCGATCGCGACGCCGGCCGCGTCGCCCCATACGCGCCTTGCCGCCTCCGCCATCGGTGCCGCCGACGTGCGCAGTACATCGGCGGGAAGCATGCCAATGACCACGGTACACGCCAGCATCGTGGCGAGCCCCGCGATCGCCACGCCGACGATGGTGGCGCGCGGCACCGTACGTTGCGGGTCTTTCACGACATCGGTCGGAACGGTCGCCGTTTCCAGCCCGAGAAACGCCCAAAGCGTCAATGCGGCGACGGAGGAAGCCACCCTCACCAGGGGCAGTCCGCTGGGATTGAAGGGCTCGAAGGCGCTCCTGTGCACCCAGCCCAATCCCACCAGGCCAAAGACCACCAGCGGCACCAGCTTGAGCAATGTCATGACGATGGCGGTGCGGCCCGCTTCGCGCACGCCAGACAGGTTGATGGCCGTGCAGACCCACAATGCACCCAGCGCGCACAAGGCACTGCGCAACGGCGTGGCCGTTGCCGCCGGCCACACCGAGCCCAGGCTGCCGGCGAACGCCACCGCGATCGCCGCGTTGGCGGACCATACGCAGACCCAGTAACTCCACGCCACGATGAATCCGACACGGTCGCCGAAGGCGGTTCGCGCATAAGCGTACGCACCGCCGTGGTTGGGAATCAGTTGTGCCAGCCGCGCATACACCAGGGCCAGCATCAGTGCGCCACCCAGGCTGATGCCCCAGCCGATGAGGCTTGCAGCACCGAAAGGTGCCAAGGCCGCCGGCAAGACGAACACACCTGATCCGATGATGTTGCCGATCACCAGGGCGATCAGCATCCATTGCCCGAGGGCCCTTCGGTTGTAGCTCATGCGTTCGCGAGCGAATCGCGGTAGGCACGCCTGACCATTTCATGGAAATGATGGACGGCGTTCTCGCGCAATGGATTCAGTCGCCCGGCTTCGTACGAACCGGACGCGAGCCCTCGCTGCACGTCTTCGCAGATGGTGACGTCTTCGTCCTGAACCTCGTCACTGAAGGCGATATCCCGCTCGCGCCGTGACAGTGCTTCGGGGCTGCTGTCCGGCGCGTAGTAGAAGTCGAACACCACCCGGCAGCGATCGACACCCAACGGCAGGACACGGTTGGTCTGCAGCCGGCCGGGAAGAATGTTGAGCATCGCGTTTGGGTACAGGAAGTAGTACAGGGCCTCGCCGCTTCCGTAGAGGTCGTCGCCGCTTTCCAGCGGGCTGAACTGGAACGAATACCACTCGGCGGTCTCGGTGATGTAGCTGCGATAGTCGAGAAGGCTGTTGAGCCCCGGATGGATGTGCGGCACGTGGTAACCCTCCAGGTAGTTATCCACGTAGACCTTCCAGTTGCACGCAACGTCGTATGCGACGCGATGATGGAACTGGTAATCGTGCAGTGTCCGGTTCTGCCCAAGCCGTTCATCAATGCCCGCGACGAACTCATCGAACGGCGGCGCGTCGCCAATGGCGACGAAGACCAGCCCCTGCCACAGGTGCACGCGGACCTCGGGAAGACGGATGTCCGCAGGATTGAAGTCCGGGGTACGCCCCATCTCCGGTGCACCGCGCAGCACGCCGTCCAGGCCGTAGGTCCAACCGTGATAGCGGCAGCGGAGGTGCTTCGCCCCCTGACCGTCGCAGCTGGCGATGGGCCCGGCACGATGCCTGCATACGTTGTGGAAAGCACGGATGCTCGACATGTCGCTGCGCACGACCAGCAGGGGCAGCCCGGCGATCTCGGTGACCACATGATCGCCCACCCCTGCCAGTTGCGACTGGTGGCATACCAGCTGCCAGCTCCGTGCAAAGATGGCCGAACCATCTACTCCCGGCATGCGCAAGTCGGTATAGAAGCGGGCCGGCAGGGTCAGCGCATGGTCGAGTTCCTGCGGGGTGAGTGCATCCGGTGAAAGCAGCTCGGTCATGGCGGGTACTGGGCAACGGCGATAACCGAGTATTCATCCAACCGCGGTGCAGCATCAACTCGCGCGGGGGAAGTAGTTCATGGGCCGATCAGTGATCTGCCTACTCGGTTCGCACAGGAATGTCGGGCCTTCCCAACCATTGGAGCACCCGGCGTATCCACATGCCGGCTGCGTTCGGATTCCACACGAACGTAGCCACGCTTTCCGGCGGCATAAGGTATTCGAAGTGGAACTGGCCTTGGTCGACCGCGACGGTACGCGCGCTCTTGCGGATGTTCACCATCACCAGGACAACCGAGCCGTCCGTGGCGTTCTCGAACGCCACGTTGGCGATACCCTTGTCGGCATCGGTGTCGGTGGATTGCACACGGGCGGCGCCGGGCAGCACGAACCGGCTGAAGTGGGCCAGCGCATAGTACTCGTCGGTGCGAGTGATGGCGCCGGTTCCCGAGTCGATCGTTATCACGCCATTGCAGAGCGTGCAACCGCCGAAGTGCGGACCATGGGTCTCGTCCAGGGCCAGGTTCCAGTAGATGACGCCGCGCGCCCACTGCCGCGTACCGGTCACCAACAGGTTACGGGCGAACCAGAGCAATTCGCCGTTCACGCTCAACGGCCAGTCACCCCCTGAACACTCAGTGATGAAAGTGTCCTTGTCGGGGTGATCGCGGTGTACGCGCCCCTGCGCATGCTGGCTGCCTTCGTAACAATGCCAGGCTACGCCGTCGACATAACGAGCGGCGGCGGAACTGGCCAGCACGGCCAGTGGCTGCTCGGGGTGGCTCCAGTTGTGGTCCCAATCGAGAATGCGCGTTCGGGACCTGCGCTTCGCCAGCTTCGGACCGAGGTAATTCGCAATGATGCGCGCCCGCGTCTCCGGGCCCATCAACATGCCGGGATAGCTGATCGGCGAATAGCCCGGTTCGTTCTGAAGGGTCAGCGCATAAATGGGAATGCCATGGCCACGGTATGTGTCCAGGTACTTGATGAGGTAATCCGCGTAGGCTTCCTCGTGCTCCTCCAGCAACTCCCCGCCGATCAGGTTCTGGCTGTCCTTCATCCATGCGGGCGCGCTCCAGGATGAAGCCACGATAAGCAGGCCGGGGTTGATCGCCAGGATGTCGCGCACCGTCGGAATCAGGTCCTGCAGATTCGGCGCGACATTGAAATAGCGCAGCTGCGGATCGGATTCCCCGAAAGGAATGTCGTCCAGCGTATAGAGGTTCAGCGAAAAGTCCGACGCGCCGATGGTCAGGCGCATCATGTTGAAGTTCAGGTTGGGCGGCGGTCCATACAATTCGCGAAACAGGGCCTGGCGCTGTGATTCGGTCAATCTGTTCCGGATCAGCCACGCCGACGCATCCGTCATCGCCGCCCCGAAGCCGGTGATGGTCTGGTACTTCGCATCGAGGTCGATGGTGATGTCCGCGGATGTCTTGCCCCGGGCGCTCATGACGATGCCCGGCTGCGCTGCCAGCTTCTGCCGGTGGTCCGCGGTGCTCAGCCAGACCTCGACGGCCGGCATGATCGGCTGTATCGCGGGCGTGGCCGCCCTGGCGGCCAGCCTGGACTGCTCGAGGCCCGGCGCGTAGAGAGCTGCCAGGGTCAGAAGGGAAATGAGGGCGACGAAGATGGCGGCGACCCGGCCGGAATCCGGTCCTCGCTCATCCATGGCGCGCGCCGGCCTGGTTGCTCACATTGACAGTCACTTCGATCACGGCCGAAGCATAGCGAACCAGGTAACTTTACGCAGCGAGGATCGCCCGCATTTCGCTGACGAGGCACACGCTATTCCCCGGGTAGCTGGCGGTACGTAATTTTGCCTACCCCGGACCGAATTGCTTGCGATACGTCGCGGGCGGGACACCGAACGCCGCAGTAAACCGCTGGCGCAAGGACACCGCGGAGCCGAAGCCCACCCTCTCGGCGATACCGTCGATGGGCGTCCTGGTGGTTTCCAACAGGCGCTGTGCGGCGATCAGGCGGTGATGGACCAGCCACTTCGCTACCGTCGTGCCGGTCCTGGCCCTGACCAGGCGCGCAAAATGTCGCCTGCTCATGAGGGCACGCGCTGCCAGCGAATCGATACCATGCGGCTGCGCCTGGTGCTGGAGGGCCCAAGCCAGTACCAGGTCCACGGCGTCGGCCTGCTCCGCTTTGGACACGGGCTGTTCAATGTATTGCGCCTGACCTCCGTGGCGGTGCGGTGCCACGACCAGCCGCCGCGCGACACGTTTCGCGACTTCGGCTCCGTGATCGCGACGAAGCAGGTGGAGGCAGCAATCGACCGCTGCGGCCGTGCCGGCCGAGGTCAGGACATCACCATCGTCCACGTACAGGACTTCGCGGTCCAGTTTCACGTCCGGATGCATGCGCCGGAAATCGTCAGCCCATACCCAATGAGTACACGCCCTGCGGCCGTCCAGCAATCCGGCCTCCGCCAGCACGAACGCCCCGAGACAGAGTCCGACCATGCGAGAGCCCCGCACATGGGCCTTCCGCAGAGCGTCCAGCAAAACATCGGACGGGCGTTCTCCAGGATCACGCCAGGCAGGCACGACAATCGTTTGGGCTTGCTCCAGGACCGAAAGATCATGCTCGACGTGGATGCCGAAGCCGGACATCGTCTGGATTCGTCCAACTTGCTCGGAACAGACCATGATCCGATACCGAGGTGTGTCGAGCCGGGAAAGGCCATCGCCGAATACGAGGCAGGGAACGGCAAGATGGAACGGGCTGATCCCTTCGAATGCGATGACCGCTACCGTGTGGTCGAATCCAGACATGCTTGTTGTGACTACGATTCAGGATGGCCCGAATCTATCAGTTTATGTCTCGAATCGTGCTTTCGCTCGAACGGACTGAACGTCCAGACTTGGTTCCGTCCGATGTCGGACGCGAACCCCAAGGAAAACTCTCCCGTGAATCGCTTGCCCGCCATTCCATTTGCCCTAGCCGCGTTCTTTATTTCCGCTCCGATGCTCGCGTTGGCACAGCCCAAGGGCGCGGCACCGGCGGCCGCTCTCGTACGGTCCTTCCCTGCGAAAAATCTGAAATGGATCGAAATCGCGGGCACGGGAGGCATCAAATACGCGAACGTCAGCGGCAATCTCACGGGCAAAGGCCCTTACGAGGCTTTCGTGACCTTTCCGGCCGGAAAGGCCAACCCGTTCCACCTGCACACGCAGGCCCTTCCGACGGTGGTCATGAAGGGTACCTTCTACGCCGTCATCGACGGTAAGCGCACCGAGTATCCCGCCGGCTCGTTCTATCGGTTACCCGCCCGGCTGCCGCATTACAGCGGTTGCGTCGACGGCGAGGATTGCCTGCTGTTCCAGTACCAGGCGGACCATTTCGACCTGGTGCAACTCGACGAGGTTGAGTAAGAGCTAGCGTAGAAACAGGAATAAATGGTTCACGGTGCGATCCCCCAGGGCGTAGGGGACGTAGATGACCGGCGTTAAAGGATCAGGCGGTCCCGTCCACCCCGGGCCGTACTTTTGCCGCATGCTCTACAGCGTTTCGGGTAACCACGCCCACGCGCAGGCCCATGGGTTTCAGTAGCTTCGCCACCGTGTCCAATGTCGGACTCTTCACTTTGCGTTCGATGTCCTGGAGTCCGCGCGCCGACACACCACACAACTTCGCGTACTCCGCAATCGTCAGGTGAAGCGTGGTGCGGACAAGGCGGATCACCTCGGGCACCGGGCGACCAGGATTCGCCTCGATGTCCGCGATGAGGGCGCGGCGCACGTCCATCTGCTCGCGACTGGTCAACGGCCTGAAGCGTTTGTCCACGTCACAAGGCCTCGAGCTGTGCAACGATGCCGTCGATGGCGGCCCGCTGCATGTCCATCACTTCACGGTCCACTCCGCTGTCCAGTGCGTATTCCCGCAGGCTCCGAAGTGACGGGATCATCTCGGCTAATGCGCTTGCCAGTATGCCGCCGTCGATACCAGTCGCTTCGGTGGTTTGCCGAATGACGCTTGCCCACCGCGGGAAGCCGTCGTCGTCTTCCTTCCAACGCATGCGACGGGCAATGCCATCCGGATGCAACATCATCGGGACGAAATCGAACAGTGGTGTGAGCCCGATATAGCCGTCCGCACGCCGCTGGATGGCTGTGTTTCGCGCATGATTGTCTTTATTCCCCAGTGCCACGTTCGCTACATCGCGGCGCAGGTACTCGGCGATATCGCGTTCGCCATGCGTGCAAATCCGGGCAAGCCGGCCGACTGCCGTGTTGTGCGGTGGCGCGAGGCCGAAACCCGCCAGTCCGCAGACGGATGCAAGGCTTTCCTGCGCGTGGTGCACCACGCCGGCCTCGGTGACCTCCCGGTCAAACCGGGGAATGAAGAGCGTACGCGGGCCCCCTTTCATGGGCCCATGAACATCGAGACCAAGATGGCGCGCCAGCTCCATATAGGGCATTTCGAGGCGAAGGATGGTGGCCAGGGCCGCGTTCGGCCCGCGCGAAAACTTCACCAGCCAATGGGTAACGGCATCATTGTCTGGCAGTGCGTGGTCCAGGTAGTAAAGACCATCGCGCGCTTCGGTGAGGAGAATTTTCGGCCATTCCCCCTGGACGCCCGAAGATCCCGCGACGAACAAGCCATGCCTGGCGAGATGCTCGGTGAAAGCTTCGCCACGCTCGACGATTTCGTCCAGAGTGAACCCACGGCGGTCCGAATCCGCATGTTCCATAAGGCGGTCTGCAGCCTCTCGCACGCGGATATTGCCGATCGTGTTGCCCGCACCGGCCAGCAATAGCCGCCAGTCGGCAGACGCGCCCGTCGTTTCGGACATATCCAGCCGGCGAAGCAGTTCCTGCCTGCCATACCCCTGGGGCAGCAGGTCGGTGAGGAATGGCGGCCATGTGGTAGCAACGGTCTGCTCCAGTGTGACGGGGAAATTTACCGTCAGTGCGGACGCATCCGTCCGCCCGGTGTAGTCCAGGGCATAGGACAACTCGTAGCCTAGTTCCGTACCGGTTTCCCAGCCCCGCTCCTCGGGGCCACGCAGATTCAGGGATGCTGCGTGACGCCACGCGCCTTCGATGTGGACCTCAAGGTGGGCTTCTGCGGTCATATGGGCCCCTCGGGGGAATACATACGCACTCTTGTATCACAAAAAAGCCGAATGACCGTCTTAATAACGATACTTTTGTGTGCATATGTAGCTATACCTGGGGCGTAGCAGGAATCGCCGGTAGTGCTCAGGCGGAGGGTCTGGACCGCGGTTTCCTGGCCTTCCGACGCTTTCCGATGCTTGCCGCCGTCTGCGTCTCGATAACGGACGTAGCCTTGCCATCGCTCAGGCGCTCCATCCAGGACAGGTCGTCGATGTAGGAGAGGAAATGCCGGAGGTACCCCGGCGATGCATCGCGCATCAGGGCCATCGCGCGGTGGACCAGCGCGCTCGAGTTGAGCGGGCCGGCGTTCTCCGGCGTCTGCTGCAGCGACTGCCTGAGTTGGCTTTCCGTACGGATATGGGACCAGATCTTGCGGAATTCGCCGACGGCGGGTAGCTCCGGATAGGTCGACGGCCGGTCGGCCACATCGCCGTCAAGGAGATCGACGAGGTCTCCAAGGGGTCCACGCGGCAACCCTGGCGAATGGGCGGCGTCACGGGCCATGGGGCACCACGGCGCTGGTGGACGGTTTCGGGATAGGCGCGATTTCCACGCGACGATTCATCGCCCGTCCTTCCTCGTTCGCGTTCGAACCGACGGGTTGGCCGGAGCCGAACGCGGCGGCAAACACCGAGGAAGCGGGAACACCTTCCGCCACCAGCGCGCGCGTGACCGTCAACGCCCTTTCGGCAGACAGCTCCCAGTTGTCCGCGAAGTGGCGGTTGCCGTCGTGTACCTGCTGGTCGTCGGTGAAGCCGCTGACCATGAGGATCTCATCGCGGGATTTCAGGTAGCCGGACAAGGGGCCGGCCAGGCTCTTCAGCACCTCGCGCCCTTCCGGCTGGAGCTGGTCCGAGTTCAAGGCGAACAGCACATTGCCGCGAATGCCGATGCGACCGTTCACCAGGGTGACGCGCCCCGCCGCCAGCGGCGCTGCCAACGCCCGTTCGAGCGTCGTGCGGCGCTGTTCCTCGGCCTGCCGCTGTTTCACTTCCTCGTCGAGTCGATGGGACAGCTGTAGCTGCACGCCGATCACGCCCACCAGGATCAGCACGAACGTACCGAGCAGCACCGACATGAGGTCGCCGAAAGCGGCCCAGATGGGTACGCCGGCCTCGCCTTCGATCTCCAGCTCGTCGCTCATGCCGATTCGGCTCCGACGGCAAGGTGCTGGCCACCGAGGCGCTGCATGTCCTCGATGATCTGCTTCTGCGAGAGGACGCTGAGGTCTACGACTTCGCGAGCCTGCGCCACGTAGTAGGCAAGCTGCTCGTCGCTGCGCGCGAGCGTGGCGTCGAGCGCGCCGGCGATGCGGTCCAGGCGCTCCATCAGGGCGTCGTTGGATTTGCCGAACCCTTCGACGGCCTTACCGAACGTTTCGCCCAGGCTGGCAACCTCGGCGGCGCCTCCCGTGATGCCGGCAGCGATGGTGCCAAGCTTGCCGGTTTCCGCCTCTACCTGTTCCGCGAAGCGTGTACCCACACGATCGAGCAGATCGGCGGAGGTGGCGACCAGCGCATCGACCGCGGTTCGCTGGTCGGTGGATGCATGGTTCACGGCATCGAGCAGGGTTTCCAGCGTGGCGAGCAGACGGCTGCGCTCCTCGAGCATCGCCGTGTCGCGCTGCACGCTCTCGGTAAGCTTCTCGCGCAATTCCGCCACTACCTGGGCGGCGATACGCGGCGCTTCCGTCGCTGCCTCCAGGAGGCGGGACACTTCGGCGATGGTGTGGCTTGCCTGCACCTGGGTGCGTTCCGCGACGTCGCCGGCCATCGAGGACAATGCATCCGTCCATGCCACGAGTCGTTTGCCGTCTTGCGCGGCGAGTGTGTCCTGAAGCTCGGCCTGCGACTGCCGTACGACTTGCAGCATGGACCCGCTGCCCTCGCGGAAGACGGTGGTGGCTTCGGCCAGTGCATCCCTCCAGGCCAGTGCCGCGACCTGCGAAGACGCCTCGAAGTGGCTCGACAAGCCGTCGAGCTGGCGTTGCACGGCGTGTGTCACCGTGTCGTGCAGTGCGGTCGTTTCACGGGCGATGGCACTCATCGTGGATTCCACGACAGGTTGGAACGCGACACCGGCGGCACGCGCACTCTCGGCCACGCCTTCCTTGAGCGACTGTTCAACGGACGAAGCAAGGCGCGTGTAGACAGCCTCGGTGCGCGAATGGAACGCCTCCTGGTGCGCCAGCTGGCGTTCGCCGGCGGCGAGGTTCTGCCGCTCGACGGAAGCCACCATCGCCTCCACCCGCTCGACCAGCGCGGGCATCGACGCCGTCTGCTGCTGCAATAGCTTGAACGCTTCGTCGCGCTGGTGGGCCTGAGAATACGGCCGCAGCGTCGTCGCGATCCGCCCATCGAGCCGCTGCACTACGCGCAGACGTTCGCGCCTGCACAGAGCGGAAAGCAGGCCCAGCATGGCCGAACTCGCGACACCGGCGATCGAGGTGCCGAAGGCGAAGCCGAGACCCTTCACGGGCGCGGCGAGCGAGCCGCGAATGGCTTGCAGGTCGGTGGCGCTCTCCAGCGCGATGCCGGTTCCGCGCAGCGTGGCCATCATGCCGAGAAGTGTGCCCAGCATGCCGAGCAGCACCAGCAGGCCCACGAGGTAAGGGGTCATCGCGGGCGTCGGCAAGGCCATCCGCGCACCTTCGATGCGCAGGCGCACCGGGTTGCGCAGGCTCGGGTGCAGGCGCTCGAGCCAGGGGCCGAGTGCGGGAGGCGTGGTGGACAAATCGGCCACCGCGTCACGCAGCGTATGCGTTGCGCGACGATACCGTTGCAATTCCAACGCCCCCGCGAGGTAGCAGGCGCCGATCAGCGCAGCAACGACGGCACCGAGCGGGTTCGAGGCCGCATAGCCCAGCCCGACCCAGCAGACGGCGGCAAGGCCAACGAAGAACACGGCGAGATAAAGAAAATTCCTGAACATAATTACCCGATTAGCGGGTGCGAAGCGCTGCGAGCAGCCCTTCCACCGGTTGAAAACGAACGTCCAGCTCGGCGAGCAATACGCTGCGCATGTCGCCGCGGAACGTATCGAGCCAGTTCTGCCGCGACGCGGCCGTGCCTTCTTCCGCGGATTCCGTGGCCGACCTGCGCAGCCGGTCGAAGTGGTCGGCAAGCACGGCCGGTACCGAGGCCAGCAGCTTCTGTTCCCGGGGACTCAGGGCCATTTCCATGACCGCATCCACCTCGGCAAGCCGGGCCATGGTCGGCGATCCCGACGCCAGGACGTCGCGCAGGCGGCCCCGCAACTGGCCGGTGGCACCCTGCATCGACCTCTGGAGGGTCAGATAGCGCTGCCGGAAGGGCGCGTAGTCCGCCTGAGCGACCGGCGGCGAGCCCGATACGGCCAGCTCGCGGGCCCCCTCGATGGCCTTCACCAGCACAGCACGCACCCGGGCACACTCGGCCTCTTCCCGGCTGTCGAAGGCGGGAACGTGCCTTGGGGGCGCCGATGGCCGGCCATCCAGTGCCGTGGAGAGCGCGATGGCGTGGTTCCAGTCGAGCCACCGGCTCAGCCGGTCGGGCAACGATGGTCCGGACGCCCTCGCGTCGACGGCCGTGAGGCGGGCGAGCAGGCGAATGAAGGTCGGGCCGCGGACGGTGGTCCGCTGGTGAGATTGCACGATTCTTCTTGAGAAAAACCGCGATTTTACACGGTATGGGCAACAGGCTTCCCCGGGGCTCCGGCAGCGGTTCCACCGAAAGTCAGGGCGGCACGCCTTGTAGCACTATACGCAGGATCCTACGAAGGCCCTGCCAATGAACCCCGACAGCCCATCTTGCGCCCGCCAGCTGCTTCCGCTGTTACTCGCCGCCACCGGCCTGGCCATGAGCCCGCACGCTTCCGCAAGGTCTTCGGGGACGGACGACATACAACAGATCCTGAAGGCGGAAGGGGAAATCTGCGCAGCATTCGAGCACGAGGACGCCGACTGGCTGGAAACGCACCTCGATCCGACCTTCACGCTCACCAGTTCCTCCGGCAAGGTCACGACGCGCTCGGACGAGGTGGCCGACCTTCGCAGCGGCACGAAAAGCGCATGCCGCCATAGGCGACGTCCTTGCGCACCTCGAAGCCGAGGGTGTCGCGGTAAAAGGCCAGCGAAGCCTCCGGATCGATCTGCGGGAGGAAGCTGGAATAGATGCTGATGTCCATGACGATGGGTTCCGGCGAGTGGCGAAGTCCACGGCGATCAGTCTAGGGAAGGCTCGGTCGCCGGCGCTTCTCGATTCCTGACGGGTCTGCTGATCTGTTTCGCCACGCAGGCGGGCATGCCTTCCGTCGCTTGCGTCTCCTGCGCACGGTAGGCACTGGGCGGCATGCCCACCAGTTCGGTGAAACGGGTGCTGAAGGTGCCGAGCGATGCACAGCCGACATACCCGCGGCGCGGCCGAGGGCCTCGACGTCCAGCGGCTGCGCGTACTCGCGGTCGATCCGGTCGCGGACACGGCGAAGGCGGGCAAGATCGCGCAGGTGCTGCGCGGGGGCGGGCCGGCGGGTCATGGCACCCATCGTGCCATCCCTATCCTGCCCGCTCAAGGATCGCCTGCTTGCCGCCCCGAACCCGCGGTCGATAGCATGCGTCCATCCAGCCGATTGTCGTTATGGAAGCGCAGACACATGAATGGTGAATCACCTAGCACGGCCGACCTGGCCTACGGCCCGGCCGATGGAGCAGCCTGGCGGGCACACTGGTTTCATATCATTTTTGGTCATGACGACGCGGCAGGCCGTGCGTTCGACGTTGTCCTCATCGTCGTCATCCTGTCCAGCGTTCTAGTGACGATCCTTGACTCGGTGCCTGCCCTCCATGGCAATTACCCTGGTACGTTCCTTGTACTGGAGTGGATGTTCACCCTCGTGTTCAGCGTGGAATACGTCCTGCGCATCGCGGTGGTGAACCGGCCGGTCACCTATGCCCGGAGCTTCTTCGGATGGGTGGACCTGCTTTCGCTGCTGCCGGCATATCTGAGCCTCCTCTTCGCTGGAAGCCAATACCTTCTTGTGGTCCGGGCATTGCGCCTGCTTCGCATATTCCGGATTCTCAAGTTGAGTCGTTATGTCGACGAGTCCAATCTCTTGTGGTCGACCCTGGCCCGCAGCCGGCACAAGATTCTCGTCTTCGTGTGCACCATCCTCACCCTCGTACTGATCTTCGGCGCATTGATGTATCTGGTTGAGGGTCCGGAGAACGGTTTCACCAGCCTGTCGCGTGGATGAGCACGAGGCGGATGCCCGGTTCTGCCGGCGCTGCGGGGCGGCGCTGGACACCATCGATTGACATCGAGGTGATCCGACGCGTTAACGGAAGTCTGCGGATGATTTCCAGAGATCGGTGCCGCCGTCGCTGGCGTAGCGGTCGATGTCCGTAAGTTCTTCCGGCGAGAAGTCGAGACCCCGCAGGGCACCCAGCGAATCGTCGAGTTGGGCCACCGTGCGGGCGCCGATCAGCGCCGAGGTAACGCGCGGGTCGCGCAGCACCCAGGCGATCGCCATCTGCGCAAGCGTCTGGCCACGCCGCTCAGCGATGGCGTTGAGTGAACGCACGCGCTCGAGATTCTTCTCGTTCAACTGCTCCTTGCCGAGTGAGCCCTCGCGCGTGACGCGCGCATCGGCAGGAATGCCACCGAGGTACTTGGACGTGAGCAGGCCCTGCGCCAGTGGCGAGAAGGCGATGCAACCGGCGCCGGTTTCTTCCAGCGCGTCGAGCAGGCCGTCTTCGATCCAGCGGTTGAACATCGAATAGTTGGGCTGGTGGATGAATAACGGCACGCGCTCTTCCGCCAGGATGGCGGCGGCCTTGCGGGTCAGCTCCGGCGAATAGCTGGAGATCCCCACATACAACGCCTTGCCCTGCCGGTGGAGGTGCGCCAGCGCGCCCATTGTCTCTTCCAGCGGCGTGGTGGGATCCACGCGATGAGAATAGAAGATGTCCACGTAATCGAGGCCCATGCGCTTGAGCGACTGGTCGAGGCTCGCGATCAGGTACTTACGGCTGCCGCCGATACCGCCATAGGGGCCCGGCCACATGTCCCAGCCGGCCTTCGTGGAAATGACCAGCTCGTCGCGATATGGCGCGAGGTCGCTCGCCATCACGCGGCCGAAGTTCTCCTCCGCGGATCCATACGGCGGACCGTAATTGTTCGCGAGGTCGAAGTGCGTCACGCCGCGGTCGAAGGCACGGCGCAGGATGGCGCGGCCGGTCTCGAAGACGTCGGCGCCGCCGAAGTTCTGCCACAGGCCCAGCGAGATGGCCGGCAGGTCGATACCGCTGCGACCGCAGCGGCGATAAGGCATGAGGTTGTCGTAACGATCCGAGGCGGGTTGATAGGTCACGGTGGGGCTCCGGTGGAGGGCTGTGGGGACGGCCGGATGAAGCCCCTCATGTTACGCTTCCAACGCATGCATCGACGACCTCCGCGCCACCCCGCATGACCACGTTTGCTTCGGCCCTTCGGCTGTGGCTCGGCATGCTCGTGTGCGGCCTGGCCGTCCTGCTCGGTTCCGTCCTGCTCGGTGGTGCGGATTCCACGATCGCGGCATCCTGGCAGGCGCTGGTGTCGCCGGCGGATACCGCCATGCATGCCATCGTGTGGGAACTGCGTGTGCCACGCGCTGTCGCCGCCTACGGGGTCGGCGGCCTGCTGGCCCTTTCCGGCTGCCTTATGCAGATCCTCGTGCGCAACCCCCTGGCCGATCCCTATACGCTGGGCCTCTCCGGCGGCGCCGCCGTCGGCGCGCTGGGCGCCATGCTGGCGGGCGCCGGTGCCGTGATCACGGCCATGGGCGCGGCCACCGGTGCACTGCTCGCGTGCGTGGCCGTCTTCGTGCTGGCGCATCGCGATCTGCTCGCCCGCGCCCGCGCGGCGCAGCGCGAGGACTCGACCGACCTCATCCTCATCGGCGTGATGCTCGCCTCGGGCTTCGGGGCCATCGTGAGCATGATGCTGGTCCTCGCACCCGACAAGAACCTGCGCGGCATGCTGTTCTGGATGATGGGCGACCTGAGCGGTGTCTCGAACTGGCTGCTGCCGGTGGTGCTGTTGATGGCCTGCGTCCTTTTCGTCGTTCCGCTCGGCCGCCAGCTCAACCTGCTGATGCGCGGCGAGGAGTCGGCAAGTGCGCTGGGCGTGCGCCCGAACCTGGTGAAATCGGCGATCTTCGTCGTCGCATCGCTGGCGACCGCCGTGGCCGTGACCACGGCGGGGACGGTCGGCTTCGTGGGCCTCGTGGTGCCGCATGCGCTGCGACGCCTCATCGGCAACGACCAGCGCGTGCTGCTGCCGGCATGCGCGATCGGCGGCGGTATCGTGGTCGTGATCGCCGACACCGTGTCGCGCGTGGTCGCCGACCCCATCCAGCTGCCCGTCGGCGCGGTCATGGCGATCATCGGCGTGCCGACCTTCATGTTCCTGCTGGTGCGGCGCCGATGACCCTGGAGCTCGTCGCCGAATCGCTCGCCCTGTCGATGCGTGGCCGCACACTCGTCGATGCCCTCGACATGCGCGTGGCGCCCGGCGACGTCTGGTGCGTGCTCGGTCCCAACGGCGCCGGCAAATCCACCCTGCTGCGCACCCTGGCCGGCCTGCGGGCCGCGGACGGGGGTCGCGTGCTGCTCGGCGATCGCGACATCGCCGGTTATCGCCCGATAGACCTCGCCCGCCGTCGCGGATTCCTGCCGCAGACGATCGTGGACGCCTTCAGCCTCACGGTGATGGAGGCGGTCATGTCGGCGCGCCATCCGAGCCTGCCCTTCTGGGCCTGGGGCGAACGGGATACCGGCGCCGCCGAACATGCCCTGCACACCTTCGAGCTGGAAGCGCTGGCCGATCGCGACGTCACCACTCTCTCCGGTGGCGAACGGCAGCGCGTGAACATCGCCGCACTGTTCACCCAGGACGTGGACGTGCTGCTGCTGGATGAACCGCTGTCGTCGCTGGACCTGCATCATCAGGTGAAGACGCTGCACGAGTTGATGCGCGCCGCGTCCGCACAGGGAAAATCGGTGGTCTACACCGTCCACGACATCAACCTGGCCTTCCAGCACGCCACGCACGCCGTGCTGCTCGACGGCAAGGGCGGGGCACTGGCCGGACTGAAGGACGACGTCGTCACCAGCGAACACCTGAGTGCGGCCTTCCACCATCCCATCCACGGCGTGATGCTGGGAGACGAGCCGTTCTTCCGCGCCGGACGTCTGCATGGAACGCCGCCATGATCCGCCTTCTCGCCTGCCTGGGCCTGCTCGTCGCCACATCGGCCACCGCTTCGGTAACCGTGGTCGACGATGCCGGGCGCAGCGTCACCCTTCCCGCGCCGGCGCATCGCATCGTGAGCCTGGCGCCCAACGTCACCGACGCCTTGTTTGCCGCGGGCGCGGGGGCGTATGTGGTGGGCACGTCGCGCTTCACGGAGTATCCGGCGGAGGCGAAGAAGGTGCCGGTCGTGGGCGATGCGACCATGATCGACCTCGAACGGATCGTCGGCCTGAAGCCGGATATCGTCGTGGTGTGGAAAAGCGGTAACGCGGCCGCGCAAGTCGACAAGCTGGTTCAGCTCGGGCTGCCGGTGTTCTATGCGGAAACGACGCGCCTTGCCGATGTCGCCCCGGCCGTACGCCGGTTCGGGAAGCTCGCAGGCACCGGCGACGTGGCCGAACGGAACGCACGCTCGTTCGAAGCGGGTCTCGAACATCTGCGTTCGACCTATGCCGGCAAACGGCGTCTCACGGTGTTCTACCAGATCTGGGACCGGCCCCTGATGACCATCGGCCGGGCGCAGATCATCGACGACGCCCTCGATCTCTGCGGCGGCGACAATGTTTTTGCCGATCTTGTGCAGGCGTCGCCCGCCGTGAGCCGCGAAGCCGTGCTCGCGCGCGATCCCGACGTGATCGTGGGCGGTGGCGAGACCGGCGAATCGCTGGACGGGTGGAAACAGGCCAGCTTCCTCTCGGCGGTAAAGCACGGGAACGTGCTTACCATCGATGCCCCGACCCTGGCCCTGCCTTCGCCGTCGATCCTTCCAGGCGTGACAGCGCTTTGCCGTGCACTGGACGAGGCGCGACAACGGATGACCCGCTGGCGCGCCTCGCCATAGCTACGCAGGGGTTCCGCAATCCCCGCAGAAGCGGTCGTTATCCTGGATCCTGGTGCCACAGCTGGAGCAGGCCCGCCCGGCGACTGTCGCCGGAGCTTCGCCCGCCGTTGCCTGGGGCCGATGTTCCGCCAGCTTGCTCCTGACCTTCGAGACCCCGCCACGGAGACGTTCCTCGGCATTCGCATCGAGGCCAGCGCCGAGTGAGTCATGGATCATGATGTATCCGAACATGCCCACCAGGACGAACAAGGCAACGAGCACCAGCATGACCACGCCAATCGATGCGCTCGCGGCTCCCGCGGACTGGAACTGGTTCATCAGGCCATCCAGGGGGCCTGACATCCCGCCGTAGCCATAACGGCTACCCATGCCGCCGAAGATCGACCCCGTGCCGCCGCTGAAGATCGACAGGCTGAGCGTCGACGTCAACGTCAACAGGCCCATGACGAACGCCGCGACGGGAACCACGAGGATCGCCAGCACCACGAAATGCAGAAGCGCATCGAGCGGCCGCTTCACGACGATGTCGATCGCCCGACCGATCGCCCCCAGCACGCCGGCGCCACGCCAGACCGCAACCAGCATCAACGGGGTGCCAATGGCCAGTAATCCGTAGCAGAACGCGAGCACGATCGCGCCGGGTCCGGCAAGCAGGAAAGCAAACAGCGAACCCACCCCCGGAAGGCGCGTGAGCAACGACAGCAGGTACATCGCCAGGAAGACGCCTGCCAGACCCAGGCCCAGCAGGAGGAAGGCAAGGAAGGAGGTCCAGGTGCCGTGCAGGCCACCCACGAAGGCCGCACCCATCGTGCGCGGCGGACGCCGGTCGGCCTGATCGAGTAACAGCAAGCCCGCGCCATTGATACCGGCGAGATAGACGATGAGCGCCACGAGGACGAAGAGGCCGCTGACGATAAAGCCTGCCTGGAACGCCAGTATGCCCGCCAGCGAAACGCTCGCTCCTCCACACAGGATGGCGATGGCCAGCAGCGAAAAAGCACGCCAGTTGCGCATGCCTTCGTAGCAGCGGACAAGCATGCCGAGGCCGGACTCACCCGGCACAGTGTTTACGGCACTCATCAGCTCACCACCAACATGGGTACATCGTTCGAATCGACCTGCCGGTCATCCATCGTCAGCGTCGAGCGCACCACGTATCGGCCGTTCTCGATGCCCTTGGGTAGATTGAAGTTGAAATTGGTCTGGTATTCGCCCGTGCCACCGATATCGTTCGCTGCCTTGGTCACCGTCGAGAGCTGCTTGCCATCGGGCGAAAAGAGGGTCAGCGTTTCCGACAGGCGCGGGGCCTGGTCGCGAGTTCCATTCAGCACGACGATGCTCGACCGCATCTCCACCGGACTTCCCGCACGAACCGTGCCCGACGGCTGCAAGGAACTCTGATAGGTGGAAACGGTATTGCTGGTGGGAAGCGCGCCACGCTCGCGCATGTAATCGGCTTCCACCGCGGTGTGATCGCGCACCTGGCGCGCTCGGTAGTTGTACACCGTGCACGCCAGCGCACCGATGCCCGCGCCGACGGCCGCACCCACAAGGTGTCCCTTGCCCTTGCCGAACAGCGCGCCGGCAAGGGCGCCGACCGCGACGGCCGTGCCCGTGCTGCAACCGGAAGATTCCGGCTGCGCCACCGGTTGGCCCGCATAGGGGCCACTGTTGTGCGTGCCGCTTTGCGCGGGCATCTGTGCGCAGCCCGCGACGACAGCGAGGGCGGTAGCGCCGGCCACGAGGCCGCACGCACGAATCGACTGGTGGATGATCCTCATGACGAACTCTCCTTTCATTGGATGGAAATGCTGCTCATGGCCTGCTGCTGGGCGCGCTGTGCTTCATCCAGCAACTGCTTCGCGCGTGCGAGACCGGGGTTCACTTCCAATGCCGCACGGGCGTTGGCTATCGCAGTGGAATAATCCTGGCGAGAAAACGCGCTTTCGCCTTTGCGGACCAGTGAAAGGGCCACGTCCTGCATCGGTGCGGCGGCTGGAGCGACAACCGGCGTCCGTGTAGCACGCACCGGCTTTTCGGCCGGACCCGTGACGACACGCGGGGCTGTCTGGCTGGGTCGCTCGATGGCCGGCGCCGCGAGCGGCGTCGCAAGTGGCGTCGCCTCGGCGACGGTGGCCGCCACGGTCGGCGCTGGTGTTTCCACTGCGGGAGGCACCACGGGCTCCGGCGCGACCTGCGCTGGCGTGGCTGTGTCGTTGGCCGTCCTGGACGTGTCGGCCGTGTGGGACGGTGCGTCATTACGCAGGAAACCCCAGGTAACGAGGCCCCCTAAGGCCACGACACCGATCACGACAGCCGCCGCGATGACGAACCCGCGGGAACTGCCGGCGGAACCTTCGCGCGCGGCAGACGGCGGCGGCGAACCGGGCTCGACGGGACGCCCGGGCGTCTCCGGCGCCGGCACGGCGGCTGCGGCTGCGGCTGCGGCAACGGCTGCGGGTTCCGGCGGATCCGTTTCCACGGGCGCCGAGGCTGTCTCCTCGTGCTGCGCAACGGTGGCACCGCATTGTTTGCAGAACCGCGCTCCAGACTGCAGTGGCGCGTGGCATACGGTGCACGTGGGATTCATATCGGCCCGGTATTCCGCCGGCGCTCCGCAACCTCGACAGAATTTGCTGGCGACGTCGTGGGGCCGTCCGCAGTTCGGACAGTTCATGGGGTTTCTCCTGCACGGGGTGTTACGTGATCGACACGGGACGTTACGGCGATCGCGCGCGTCTCGTGTCTGATTGTCGATAAATTGACTGGCGCCGATAAAATGGCACTGAAGAAGGCGCATATGGGCCTGCCGCGTGCGTACGGTCCTCGTCGACGCCGCTGCTGCTGCGGGCTCGTCCTTTCGTCCATATCGGTTCCCTGTGAATCGCAAATCGCCGGCGGCTCGCCGTATGCTTACAAATCTTCACGGGCACACGCAAGCTGCGCCGTCATCCACCCGCTTCATGCCAGGGATCGCCACGATGTCATACGAGTACAACGCCGAAAGCCAACGAATGGATTTCCCGAACCCCTCCTATGTGGAGAACTGGTTCCTGGTGGCAACGACGGCCGTCCTGTTGGCGGGTGGAATCAGTCTACTCATCTCCAGCCGTGGGGCGATGTCCGGCGGGCACGGGCTGCAGGGCACGTTGCCGCTGCTGCTCGGCATCGGGTTGCTCGTTACCGGGCTTCGGCATGGCCGCCGCCTGCTCACGCAGCTGCGTTTCTTCTTCGGTCGTGGGCTACCCGTTGGTCTCGCTCCTGAACTCACCGGGGACGCGAGCGGCAAGAGCGCACAGGCCGATGAGCTGAAAGAAATGCTGCGGCAGAACGCCATCACCTACCCCGAGCCTACCGGCCCGCTCAATGGCCTCCTCTACGCATGGATCCGTGACCTGATCTTCGCACCGCGTCCCGTGCAGTACATCGCGCAACGCCAGTTCCAGACGGGCATCGTGATCATCGTGACGCTGCTGTCCTTCCTGGTCGCCTGGGCCGGCTTCTCCGATCCACAGGCGGCGGCGTGGATGGGGCTGTTCTATTTCGTCTTCAGTGTGGTCCTGCTCCTCATTCCGCTGGAGACAGGCGCGAGGGCGCGCGCCAACGTGGGCATGCGCGGTCTTGTCATCCTGGTGCTGGTCGCGGTGTTCGCGCCTGTCCTCTTGCCGCTCGTATCGCACTCGCTTCCGGATATCGGCTGGCTTTCGCTCGAAGTGCAGACGCTATTCCTGTTGCTCGCGTCGTTGGGCAGTGTCGGCCTTTACTTTCGTGCGCTCATGAACCAGATGACGGGGGCGCCGAATACGAACATGGCGCGTGAGCAGACCAGCCTTTCCATGAACTGTCATCCAAAGCAGCTGATGGACGAGCTTGATCGCACACTTCAGGACGAGTGGATTGAGCGGATTCCGAATCGCCGCTATCTGCGCGTGCTGCCCATGGTCGATGGCGGTGCCGGGTCGTTCAGTGCGGAGCTCGTCGAGGAGACCCAGCCGATGCCAGCTGCCGAACAGCGACGTCTCGACGTCGCCACCGCATTCCGTCTTGCGCGCTTCCGCTGGATCGCATGGCTGGACGTGGCCGGTGTTGCCCTGATCACACTCGCCACCGGCTGGCTGGTCGTTTTTGGTATCAAGCTCGATCCAACCGTCATCGAGCCCCGGCTTTTTTCGCTCATGACGCTCGGCCTGGCGATGCTGGCGCTCGGCTCCTACTGCCTCAACGCGGGCCGCGTGCTGTGGCAGCGCTTCGACTTTACGTCGCGCATCGTCTGGATCGAAATGCAAGGCAACTACCAGGCAGCGCGGATGGATTTCGGCAACACCTTCACTGACCGCGTGAAGACCGAGAAGCAGATCATCAACATCGAAACGATGACTCTGCGCGTCTGGGCGGCCGAACTGGACACCGTGATTTTCGGCAAGGGCGCCACCCGCATCGTCACCGGGCTGCGGGGCACGCCGGCCTTCGCGCGCCGGATGGTCCAGCACCTGTCGACCTTCGCGGGGGAACAGAGCGTTTTCGTTGCGCCGACGTCACAGGCGGACCTGCAGAAGAGTGCCGTCCTCGGCGCCCTGAATCGCACGAGCGGCGTGACGCCTGCCGCGAGCCCGGCCGCCGCTGCCATCCGGGCAGCCGCCGGCGCATGCCCTTCCTGCGGCTCGGACGTCGATAGCTCGGACAGGTTCTGTGGTGGATGCGGCACCGCGCTCCAGCCGGCCTGACCGGAGCCGATATTGCATCCCTCGTCACATATCGTTTCTCCATCCAACTCCCATGACCCCCACATCCAGCGCCCGTACCGGTGAAATCGGCGACCTGTCGTGGCTCGACGGTGGCGGTGAAGCGGGCGCGCTGATTCGCGCCTTCGACTGGTCCGCGACCGGTCTCGGACCGATCGGGACCTGGCCGCAGAGCCTGCGTACCGTTACCGGCATGCTGCTGCTTTCCCCGGTGCCGATCGTGCTGCTGTGGGGCGAGAAGGGCATCATGATTTACAACGACGCCTATTCGGTCTTCGCCGGTAACCGTCACCCGGCCCTGCTCGGGTCGGAAGTCCGCAAGGGCTGGGCCGAGGTCGCGGACTTCAACGAGAACGTGATGCGCGTAGGTCTTGCCGGGGGCACCCTGGCATACAAGAACCAGGAACTGATGCTGGTCCGCCATGGGAAGCCCGAGCCGGCCTGGATGGACCTGGACTATTCGCCGGTACTGGACGAGAGCGGGAGTCCCGCCGGCGTGATCGCGATCGTCGTCGAAACCACCGAGCGCATGCTGGCCGAAGCCGAGGTACGCGAAAGCGAGCGTCGCTTTCGTGAAGAGCTGGAGGCCAAGGTGGCCGAGCGCACTGCGGCCCTGCAACGCAGCGAGGAAAACATCCGCAAAGCCGAGCAAGCCCTGATGCAGGTGCAGAAGATGGAAGCGCTGGGCAATCTCGCCGGCGGCATCGCGCACGACTTCAACAACCTGCTCATGGCCGTGCACGGCAGCCTGGAACTGCTGCGCGAGCGCATGCCGCAGGAACCGTTCCTGTTACGCCTTCTCGACAATGCCATGGCCGGAGCGCAACGCCACGGACTCGCCGAACAACTCGGCGGCGCGCTGGTCCTGCGCAGCCGGATGGCTACCGGCTACGCGGACGTGCCGGCCGGGGTGCAGCTGGATCTGCCGCGCCTTGCCAAGCCGTATTCGCAGGCGGCGTTGGCGAAGATGGTGGCGCAGGTGATGCCTGCCGCGTGAAGGCCTCCACAAGATGAAGGATCAGCACTAGCAGGCATCTCGTGTGGATTACATCGATATCTGGGCTTCCCGCCGTGATTCGAGAGTCGCCGTCACATTGAGCAGGACCATCAAACCACAAGAAAGCATCGTCACCACCAACGGCATCTCTTTCCCGACCTCTGCGGCCAGCGTCAGTTCGAAGATTGCAGCAGTCAGAAGTCCATAGAAGACCATGGCCGATACCGTCATAGTGCATAACTTGTCGGACGCGGAAATCAACGCAACAGCCGATGTCATGATCAGAAGAGATGATGCGACTCCGCCCAGAAGCCAAACAGACAATTCGGGCCTCAATGACGCCGATACCTCTGCGGAAAAGGCGAGCATGAATACCCCGGGGATTGCAATTGATCCGCTGAGAATATTCAGCAAGCCCGCTGCCCAAAGCCGAACGGGACGCCCGACAAGAATCTCTGTCGCCAAGATCGCTTCGTTCAGCAGGCGACCTCGCCGCTCCTCCATCTTACCTTCGAAGTATTTCGGGCTAGGACCGAAACGATTTGGGCCTCGCGTTCCGTCAAGAAAGATGAGAATCAAAGACACAAAGGGCACGAGATACCACCACCCTCTCCAGTCCACGTCGTGCAGGCGCCTGACGGTAACCGGAATGCATGCGACGCATCCAAGCAGTTGACAAAGGCCAACGATCAGTTCGTAGGCGCTTCCTCTTGCATCCGCGAGATACGCGAAAACCCCGATAACAAACTCGGTCACGGTCGCGAGCACGACCGTTGTCCAGTACTCGGTGCGACGGGCACGGCCACAAAGGCTCAGGAACTCACCGTGTTTTTTCAGAATCCGATTCATCAACTCTCCAGCGCGGACCTCCTCGCGGGAGGTATCTGCAATGTCAGTTCACTCTCTCGGTTAGTTGACATACCGATGCCCTCATCCGGCGCGCAGGATATTTAGGGCTGGCTCCGAAAGCGATTTGGGCGTCTCGGGAGAAATCACTATGAGCTCTCCTATTCGTTTGCTCTCTCATGGACTCTTCTAGTGGATGCTCAGTAGTCGCTCCTGACAGGCGCAACACTAACGCTACCAACGCGCCGCATGCCGTACTTTGGACTCGGCCCGAAGCGATTGGGACCGGGCGTGCCATCAAAGAATGCGAAGACAAATGTCGCTAGTGGTACGAGATACCACCATCCGCTTCGATCTACGTCATGCAATCGCCTGACAGAAACGGGAAGACAAATCATTGACTTGACCGTGCGAGTAACGATGAACAAGAACAGGAAAGCGTCACCGCTTACGCCTGCATAGTCAGCAAAGAACTCAATCGCGTACACCACCGCGCTTACGGTCAGAAACGTGATCCAGTATTCAGTGCGCGCGGCACGCCCAGCGAAACTCAGAAATTTCCCGAGGAGGTTGAAGATTCTATTCATTGATTCAACCATTGATTCATCACCTCAGAAAATCCCAGGGGTTTCACGATCAATCCCCATGATCTCCCGTATTTCTTGATCCCCCCGCGGCCTCGTTATCGCCTGCTCTCCGACATCAGTATTCATCTGACCACTCACTACCGACCCGCCCTCGCCAGTCCCTACCAGTAGAGACATGGAAAACTTGCCGCCGTAGTTGTATTTGACCTCAATACCGCCTCCCACAATTTCATATGCGCCCAAGTGGAGACTATATGAGTGTGCCGATGCCGGCCTGTCCGGGTGGAAGTCCAGCGAAATGATCTCAGATTTCACGCTGACCGAAGCTTCTGCGCCAAGTCGCAAGCCGGATGTGTCTATCGAGATCGAATCGCTTCCACCATAGACCGACTTACTTGCGGTCGCTCCGGGCACGCTAAGTGAAGCACTTATCTCCGTCTTGTCTGCCCTATCCAGCAACATCCCAGTGGCTGCGACCATCACTCGATTTCCCTTATCGGAAATTTCCTTACGAATTATCTTAAGATCAGTGAGCAATTCCGGCGCCCGCCCATCCGGATCGACATACCGATGCGGGTTGTTCCGCCCGTACGCATAGCGATTGAAGTCGGCCAGCTGGCCGGGCGCGCCCACCACCGGATCGACCGACAGGAAACGACCGATATGCGTGTCGTAGTAGCGGGCCTGCATGTACACCAGGCCATTGATGTCGTCGTCGTGGAAGTGGCCTGCGTAACCGACGCGGCCTGACTGGCGACCCAGCATGCCTTCGCCAAAGGGGGTATAGGTTTGCGGGATTCCTGCCGCCCCCCCTTGGGCATCGGTCGTTTCCAGCACCGTGCCCTGCTCATCGGTGAGGTAGTAGGTGACGACTTCCTCGTCGGCACGCGCGGGGCCATGCATGAACAGCCCGATCAGGAGAAGGAACAGGACGATCCAGCTCCTGCGCTCCATGTGCGCCAAAGAGGGATTGGCGGCGTGGAGACGACGCTTCATGGCACGGCGTTCGGCGCGCGCACACAGGTACACCCGAACCATCTTCAACATCATGGGTATCGATCCTTCGAGGGAGGACATCAGATCGGGCCGTGCCAGTCGGAGCAACCAAGGTGGTTGCACGCGCGGAGCTTGTACGTGCCTTCGCGCTGGTACGGCGCGAAACCGGATTCCACCCGGTGCTCAAGTAGGGGCCCGCGATAGACGGTCTGTTGCCCGGGCATCCGCATGAGTTCATAGGTGGTCGCGTAACGCACGGCTGGCCACGAGGCGTCGTGATGCTCGATCTTGCCGCCCCACACGAGACTGAAGTAAAGCGCGGTGGGCATGAGTGGCATCCGGTCCACCGTCACGGTCACGGCATTGCTCCAGTCGGCGCATCCGGCGTCGTTGCAGGCCCGGACCTGATAGGCATAGCCGCCGTTGTCCTTGTCGGTCACGGACCAGCTGCCCGATGGGGCGTCCTGGATCACCTGCCAGCCGCCACCGTTGAGACTTTCCTGAAGCTCGTAGCGGGTCGCGTCCTTCACGCCGGTCCATGTCAAGCCGTAGTTTCCGTCGTGGGTGGTCCCACCGCCTTGCAAGGCTGGCCGGTCGCGCGGAGCCACGACGACGTCGACACCGTCCTTCTGCATGTACTCGCCACACCCATTGCTGTTACAACCCCTGAGCCGCAACGAATGGATGCCGCTACTGGTGGGCGCGAGGCTGGCTTGCAGGCCGGTCCCGGCATACAAGGCGTGCCATATGGCGCCGTCGCCATGATTGAACCCGTCGACTTCGTAGCGTTCGGCATGACGAATGGCGCTCCACGAGGTGTCTACCCGATTCATCAGGCGACCGGCCGGGACATCGAAGATGCCCGGCTTCCATGGGATACGCACGATGTCGAGGGGTGACGACACCGTGCGGTAGCCGCAGCCATGCTCGTTGCATCCGCGCGCCGCGAAGCGGAACTGGCCGTCTTCCGTCACGGGGAATGCCAAGGGCGAATTCTCCACGTCGCCCACCAGCAGCCAGCCCGCACCGTTGCGCGAGTACTCCACGCGTGAATGCGCCACGGGTCCGCCATGCGTCCAGGCGACTCGAACGATATCGTGCTCGTCGTTAGCTTCCCTTCCAGCATCGATAGAGGTCGGTGCCGGCGGCGCGAGCTTCGACGGTGGCATGTCCACCGTCCCGCTTCCCGCGATAGCCAGGTTTCCGTTGCCGACCGGCGATATGCCGTACACCGCGAGGGGAGCCAGAGCGTGCTCCTTGCGCTCCTCTTCCAGTAACGGAATCTCGAAGCGATACGCCGTTCCCTCTGCGTGGCACGGCGCCTGGATCTGGGTTTCGCTCGGCAGATCGGCCTTTCCGACCTTGAGGACCGTGTCACCGGCGTACAGATGGACAACGACCGGACTCTCGAATCCCGTGGAACAGGCCCATCCACGCAGCGTCGCCTCATCGCCCTGCCAGGCCAGGCCGTCGATGTTTCCGACGATGGCGGAGATCGAATGCTTCGTGCTGGCAACGAGCTTGGGACCGAGGTACAGGTAATCAGTGGCCCGCGTGGATCGGCTGTCGTACTGCCACATCAGCTTGCCGGATGACGTATACGCAGAATAAACCGGATACCTTCCATAGCCATCGCGAACACGGCGTCCATTCGCGTCATAAACGATCTGCCTGAACCGACCGACGCCTACCAGTCGGTTCGCCGCATCGAATGCGAAATCGCTCTCATCGCGCTTGACGACATTCCCTCGCTGATCGAATTCGTAGCGATGCGATGACAACCCGCTGCTGCTGACCGAAGCCAGCCGATGGTTCGCGTCGTAATGGAAGACCTTCCGTTCCTTGTAGTTGTCTTCGGACAGTATGTTTCCGAGCGCGTCATAACTGAAACGATACGGGTCCAGGTAATTTGCCGTTTGAGAGACGAGGCGATCCAGTCCGTCGTAGCCCATTACCGCATCGTGCAAGCCTGGATAGGGCCTTTCGGCACGGCTGATCGTATTGCCGTTGCCGTCATAGGCATAGTCGAGCCCAAGCCTGGTACTTTCGCGCGCATAGCTCAACGATTCGACCAGACCGCGTTGGTTGTGTCTGGCGTTGTAGCGAAGCCCGTTAGCGAGCGCAAACCCTGTCAGGGCGTTGTCTGCCGCGTGTGTGGACTGAGTGAGGTAATCGCCGACCCGCGTCGGCCGCCCATGCACATCGGGGGCGAAGGCCACCAGCTTGCCGTCCGGGTAGCGCATGGACGCCATCGCGCCGGAAGGATCGTAGGCATAACCGAACGCCCACTCCCAGCCGTCGACCTGAAGCGTCTCCTCGACGAGCTGCCCCCGACGATTCCGGCCGTACGTCCACCCGACGTCCCCCGCCCGCGATGTGGCAACCTCGCCCCTCAGATCATAGGTAAAGGTGCTCGGCACCGTACCCAGCGGATAGACGATGGACGTGACGCGACCCATGCGATCATAGGCATAACGGGATATCGCTCCGTCCTCGACTTGCTCCCGACCGCAGCCATCTCCCTGGAAAACCGAACCGGACGTTGTCCATGACAGCTGCCCCGCGGCGTCGTAGTCATGTATTTCGCTCCCGCGCTGAATTTCCCAGAACCGGCAAAGCCGGTGATCGGCGTCGTAGATCAAGTGCTTCGATTCACTGACATCGCCGCCGGATTGCGTGACGACGGTGGGCTCGCCATAGCTGTCGCGTGCGATGGTCTGGGTGACGCCTTCGGGGGCCTCGATGCGCACCGGCCGCTCGTAGTTCGGCGCATCGAACGCCTGGTACCAGCGAGTCGTGACGTTGTCCTTGGGGTCAATCGTCCTGACGGCAGTGCCTGGATGGTAATCGTGCCTGGTAGTCAGGACGCCGTGTTCGCTGTCCTCCTGCTCGCTGAAAGGCCGTCCGAGCACGTCGCGATAGGTGCGCTTGCCGATCGTCATCCCACCGATGTCGGGTAACCCGTCGTAGGGAATCGAGCGCAGGAATGGCAGGTCGCGCCAGTCGTAGGCCGTGCGTGTCGATATGGCGAGCGCGCCATCCGCACGGTACGCGCTATGCAGGACAGGACGCAGCATGGCGTTGTAGTGGATGGTTTCCAGGCGCGGACCTTCCGCTATCGTCGTCTTCCAGTGCGGACCCGCGATCCCGCGCTCGGGACCGACATACATGTGCACGAGATGCCGTGGATACGAGGGTTGCCCCTGTTCTTCGGGGTACACGATGCTCGCCAGACGCCCCGCCGGGTCATAGGTGTAATTCGTCGTCGCCCCGGTCTGGTCGGTGATGGCGGCCACCTGACCAAGGTCGTCCACAGTCAGTCGTGTAGACGTGTCGTCCGGGAAGCCGATCATCTGCGGAATGCCGCGCTTGTAATCGTCCAGCCTTGTGGTTCGACCCAGCGCATCCGTATACGTGGAAAGCTGTCCGCCAGCGGCATAGGTGTAATCCATTACTTTCCTGCCAAAGCGATATCGCGATGCAACAGTCGCGTTGCTTTCGGCGTAGGCGTACTGGTCCACTACTTCGCCAGTCGTCAGGTTGGCCGTTTCTGCCGGCTGTCCGATGACCCACCCCCCTGCGTCAGAATAGTTGTCGCCCCGATAGATCCATGAACGGGGGCGCAGATGAGAGAACGAATTGGCTCGATACGGACAAGCATTCAAAGGCCGGGCGGTAGCGCGCATGCTGCCACCGGAGAGCACGTCACCGGAG
>NZ_DASYDO010000032.1:0-76823 GCF_036499525.1 Luteibacter sp.
CTGGTGTTCGGGTTGTCATGCCCATGGCATTGCCCGGTAGCTACGAACGGAAGTGATAACCGCTGAAAGCATCTAAGCGGGAAGCACGCCCCAAGATGAGATCTCCCGAGAGCTTGACTCTCCTTAAGGCACCATCAAGACTAGGTGGTTGATAGGTCAGGTGTGGAAGTGCAGCAATGCATTGAGCTAACTGATACTAATGAGCCGTGCGGCTTGACCATATAACCCCAAGACGCTTCGTGTGTTTTAACAACGAAAGTCCGATTCGAATTCACCTCGACGCTTGTCACTCGTTTACGATTTATCCACGTGAGTTCCCACTCACGGAAGAGGCCGATCAGCATCACCGATCCACCTTTTCAAGAAGAATGCGGAGCCGGCGCGTCAGCGCTACTCCCACCCCTTCCCTGGCGGCCATAGCGGCGTGGTACCACCTGATCCCATCCCGAACTCAGAAGTGAAACGCGCATGCGCCGATGGTAGTGTGGCTCAAGCCATGCAAGAGTAGGTCACCGCCAGGGGCTTTATCCCAAAACCCGGTCTCATTAGAGGCCGGGTTTTTTCTTTGCTGTCGTGCCCAACGGGCACGCTCAGCAACAGGTCACCGCCAGGGGCTTTATCCTAAAACCCGGTCTCTTTAGAGGCCGGGTTTTTTCTTAATGCGTTTTTTGCCCGTCGGCATACCCGTCGTGGGCTGATGGGCTACAGTAGGCCCATGTATCTACAGACTTTCGGACTTCGCGAACCGCCTTTTGGCGACGCACCGGATCCGCGTTTCGCGTGCCTGTTTCCGCGAGAGCGGGAGGTCCTGGCGCACGTGGAATACGAGGTAGGTGCGGACCAGTCCAGCGTCACGCTGGTGACTGGCGAGCGTGGCATCGGAAAGACACTCCTGTGCATGCTGATCGAGGCCGATGCGCCGAACCATGGCGTGCGCCCGGTGCGCCAGGGTGCAGGTGACTACGCGCTCGAGACGGTCGCATGGCTCCGGGCCCTGTATGCCGGTTTCGGCCTGCCCCTTCCGCTGAGCGCCGATGCGAACACCGAGGACCACCTGGTCGACGGCCTTGCCGCGGGACTCGGGCGCCTCGCCCACCACGTCAATCATCGCTTCCTGTGGATCCTCGACGACGCTCATGAGCTGTCCGACGAGGACTTCGCCATCGTCATGCGTTTGCTGCTCGCCTGCGAAAAGGCGAGTGCGCCCTTTTACATCGTGCTCGCCGGTGATCCCTCGCTGCGAGAGCGCCTGGCCGGCCCCGAAGCACCGGCATTGGCCGGACGAATCCGCAGCCGACTGCCCTTGGCCCCGCTTAACGCGGAGGAGAGCGAGCGCTACGTCCGCCACCGCTTGCACGTGGCCGGTACGACGCTCATGCCCTTCAGTCGTCTCGGATTGCTCAGCCTGCGCGACGACGGCAAGGGCAATCCGCGCCGCCTCAACACACTGGCCCACCGTGCCCTTGAGCGTGCCGCCGAGCGCGGCGAAAAATCGATCGGCGAGCGAGCCTTGGGCTTCGTCGTCCGCGAGGCTCTTCCGCAGCATGCGCGCTATTGGCTGAGGCGGTATCGCCGGCCCATCCTCGCGATTGGGATCATGGTCGCCATTTTTTTTGTCGGCGGCATGTCTACCTGGGTTCTCACCGGGCACAGCCCCTCACGGCCCAAGAACCTGGTTGCCGAAAGCCCGGAGCAAGCCCTGGTCAAGTTCCACGATGCCTTGCCCGCGCCGGAGGTGGGTAAGCTGCGCGCATGGGGCGAACTGCTCGCCCGCTGGCAGGTGACGTCGAAAGAGACGTCCGTCTCCAATGCGGTCAACTGCGACGCGACCATCTTCCCAGGCTTCGCCTGCGTGAGTGGCCGCGGTTCGCTGGAGCAGCTCCGCCGTTTCGATCGCCCGCTCATCCTCGAGCTGGACGATGCGAATGCCAAGCAGCAGGTGCTGCTGGTCGGCGCGGGTAACGAGGCGGTGCGTCTCTACCTGGGCGGCAAGTACGTCGAACTCACGCGCGAGGCATTCCAGCGCGTATGGAATGGCCGCTTCTACGCCGTTTTTCGCGTGGACCCGGCCATGCCACCCAAGCTCTCCCGAGGCGATAGCGGCGAAGGCCTAGGCTGGGTACTCGCCCGTCTTCCTCCGGACGCCACGGGTGCTGTCCCGCGGCCGGCGACCTTCGACGGCACCGTCGAGGCTCGCGTCCTCACCGTACAGCAACGCTTCGGCATCGCCGCCGACGGCGTCGTTGGCCCGGAGACCATGTTCGCGCTGTCCTCGCTGGAAGTGGAAGGCCCGCACCTCGCGCGCGGCGTGCCTTGAGCATGTTCGTCCACGTCGACACCCGCCGGCGTTCCCGCCTGTGCTGGGCGACGATGCTCGTGGTGATCGTGTGCGTGGTCTGCTTCGTGGCGTTGGCCCTGACCAGCCCGGCGGAACGCAAGTCGATCATGCTGCACTGGGGCACCGTGCCCGCGCACCTGTTCGGCACGGGGCTGCCCTTCCTCGAACAGGTGAGCGACCCGGCTCTGCTGAGGTTGTTCACGGCGACGTTCATCCACGCGGGCTGGCTGCACCTGCTCAGCAACCTGCTCTTCCTCGTCATTTTCAGCCTCCCGGCCGAGCGCAGCCTGGGTTCGCCACGCTTCCTGCTGCTCTTCCTGCTCGGCGGCGTGGTTGCGAACCTGATCGGAGCGATGTCGCTCACTGGGGTTCGCGTGGCGATCATCGGGTGCAGCGGCGCCGTGTCCGCGGTCGTGGGTGCCTACGTCACGCTGTTTCCGCGCGCCAAGCTGGGTCTCGTGCTGCCGCTGGGCCTGTATCTGGAAATCGTGCGTGTGCCAGCCTTCGTGCTGATCGGCATGTGGGCGCTTGTGCAATTGCTCTTCAGCTATGCGGGAGCAAGCTATGGCGCCGTGGTGTGGTGGACCCACATCGGCGGCTTCCTGTTCGGCATCGTGTTCGCTGTGTTTTCCCGTGGTGCGATCGCGCGCCGCTTACGCGGCTGACGTCTCGCGCGGCGCCAGCAGGTGCTCGCGCACGAAACCTCGCAGCAGCATGCGGGCATGGGGAGTGGGCGCCACCGCGGCCAACAAGGCATCCGGCGACCGACCTTCCTTGCTGAGCGCATCGCGTTTGCGCAGGATGTACGCGCGCATCACTTCCGCGGAAAACTCCGGGTGGAACTGGGTGCTTACAGCGTGCTTGCCATAGCGCACCAGGTGATGCGGATCGCGATCGGATCGTGCCAGCGACACCGCGCCGCGCGGCAGTTCAAGCACGCTTTGCTCATGTGTCGCGTGGGCATGGAACGAATCGGGCAGGGCGGCGCCCAGCGCGTCTTTCGCTGCGCGCGCGTGCACGTCGATCCGCAGCGTGCCCATCTCACGCCCACCGGGAAGATAATCCACGCGGCCGCCGAGCGCGTGCGACATGAGTTGATGCCCGTAGCACACGCCCAGCATCGGCAGATCGGCGTCCATCGCGTTGCGGATCCATCCCGCGGTGCGTTCGCTCCACGGAAGCTTCTCCGTGACCATCGATGCAGAGCCGGTGATCACCGCGCCAGCGCAGTCCTCCGGATCCGGCAAGGTATCGCCATGCTCCACGTCGACGATGCGGAGACTGTCTTCGCGCAAACGCAAGCCCAGACGGAACCAGCGTGGAAAATCCCCATGGCGGTGACTGATGGTGTCGGGTGCGCGGCCGGTGCGGACAATGAGGACAGGCTTCATGATCAATTGTTTTCGTCGATCTCGGTGGGTGGAAGCACGTTGAGCACTTCACGAACGGTGGTGAGACCGGCGGCGACCTGCATCGCCGCCGAAATGCGCAGGGGTTTCATGCCTTCACGCAGGGCTTCGCCGCCGAATCGGCCCAGGTCTAGTTCCGAGGAAATGATCGACCGCAGCCGCGTGGACATCGGCATCATCTCGTAGACGCCGGTGCGGCCGAGGAAACCGGTCTTGCGGCATTCGAGGCAGCCGACTGGTTCAAATACCTGACCGGGCAACGGGATGTCCCAGCCATGCGTGAGCACGCGCCAGGCATCCGGGTCCTGCGAGGAGGCTGTCTTGCAATGGGGGCAGAGCGTACGCACGAGGCGCTGCGCCACCACGCCGGCAAGCGTGGACTGGATGAGGTAATGCGGCACGCCGAGGTCGAGCAGCCGGGTGACCGCACTGGGCGAATCGTTCGTGTGCAGTGTCGACAGCACCATGTGGCCGGTAAGCGAAGCTTGCACGGCCATCTGCGCGGTTTCCAGGTCGCGGATCTCGCCGATCATGATGATGTCCGGATCCTGGCGCAGCAGCGTGCGCACACCTGTCGCGAAGTCCAGGTCGATCGACGGCTGCACCTGCATCTGGTTGAGTTCCGGCGAGACCATTTCGATCGGGTCTTCGACGGTACAGACATTCAGCTCCGGCCGGGCCAGGTGCTTCAGCGTGGAATACAGCGTAGTGGTCTTGCCGGAGCCGGTGGGCCCGGTGACCAGGACGATGCCGTGCGGACGCTCCACCATCCCGCGCCAGATGCGGTCTTCGTCGGCGGAAAAGCCGAGCTGTGCGAAATCCTTCATGACGAGGTCGGGATCGAAGATACGCATCACCACTTTCTCGCCGAAGGCGGTGGGCATGGTGGAGATACGCAATTCCACTTCGCGTCCACCGGCCGACCGGGTCTTGATGCGGCCGTCCTGTGGGCGGCGCTTCTCCGCCACGTCCATGCGCGAGAGGATCTTCACGCGCGCGGTCACGGCAGTCATCACCGGCGGCGGCAGCTCGAACACCTTCTGCATGACACCGTCGATGCGAAAACGCATCTGCCCGGCGTCGCGGCGCGGTTCAAGGTGGATGTCCGAAGCGCGCTGCTCGAACGCGTACTGCAGCAGCCAGTCGACGATATGCACGACATGGCGATCATCGGCACCAACTTCGCCTGCCTTGCCCAGTTCCACCAGTTGTTCGAAGTTGATGATCTTCGAGGGTTCGTTGCCCTTGGCGTCCTGGGCGAGCTGGATGGAGCGCTGCACGCCATAGAATTCGAGCAGGTAGCGGTTGATGTCGATCGGGTTCGACACGACGCGGCGCACGTCGCGCCGGAGCATGTGGGCGAGGTCGTTGGCCCAGCCGGTATCGAACGGCTCCGCCGTGGCGAAGGTGACTTCCATGGGGGAAGCCGCGACCGGCAGGATCCGGTGGCGCTGCGCATAGGCGCTGCTGACCGCCTGCGTCGCCTGGGCCACGTTGACCTTCATCGGATCGATTTTCAGGTAGGGCAGGTCGGCCTTGCCGGCGAGCCATTCCATCAGGGCTTCCAGGCTCAGCGGCCGTCCGGGGTCACGGCGGTTCTCGGGCTTCGCATTGGCAATAAGGACGAGTGGGTGCAGTTCGATGGCCGACTTGCCACTGCGGGAGCCCATGCGGACTCGTTTCGCGTCGTCGCCGGCGAGGTAGCCGTCCACCACGAGGGAGGCGAGTACTTCCTCCAGTTCCAGCCTGCCGCGACGTCCTAAAAGCGCGCCCTGCTGTGGATTGACTGCCATTGGCCTGCGACCCTGTGTTAATGCCACGCCGCTATACTAGCCCGCTTTCTCAAGGACCCGGGAACCATGTCCGCGCCCACCTTCCAAGACGTGATCCAGACCCTGAACCGCTACTGGGCGGACCAGGGCTGCGTACTGGTCCAGCCGCTCGATACCGAGGTCGGCGCGGGCACCTTCCATCCGGCCACTTTCCTCCGTTCGCTCGGACCCGAACCCTGGGCCGCCGCCTACGTGCAACCCTGCCGCCGTCCGACGGACGGCCGCTACGGCGACAACCCGAACCGCCTCCAGCATTACTACCAGTACCAGGTGGTGCTGAAGCCGAACCCGGACGACATCCTGGAGCGCTACATCGGTTCGCTGAAGGCCTTGGGCATCGATCCCCTGGTGCACGACCTGCGCTTCGTCGAGGACAACTGGGAATCGCCCACCCTCGGCGCCTGGGGTCTCGGCTGGGAGGTCTGGCTGAACGGCATGGAGGTCACGCAGTTCACCTATTTCCAGCAGGCGGGCGGCCTCGAATGCCGTCCCGTCACCGGCGAAATCACCTACGGCCTCGAGCGCCTGGTGATGTACCTGCAGAACGTTGACAGCATCTACGACATCGTCTGGACGCATGCGCCGCACGGTGTGGTCACCTATGGCGATGTGTTCCACCAGAACGAAGTGGAGCAGAGCACGTACAACTTCGAACACGCCAACGTTGCGGAACTCTTCCGCTGGTTCGGCGTCTGCGAGGGCGAGGCCGGCAAGCTGATCGCCGCGGGCCTGCCGCTTCCCGGCTATGAACAAGTGTGCAAGGCCAGCCACGCGTTCAACCTGCTCGATGCGCGTCGCGCCATCAGCGTCACCGAGCGCCAGCGCTACATCCTTCGTGTACGTACGCTTGCCCGGGCCGTCGCGGAGGCCTACGTGGCGCAGCGTGAAAAGCTCGGTTTTCCAGGCCTGAAGAACGACAAGGAGGCCGTCCATGGCCGATAAGCGATTGCCGCTCCTCATCGAGTTGGGCACGGAAGAACTGCCACCCAAGGCGCTCGACGATCTCTCCAGCGCATTCGCGCGCGGTGTCGTCGAAGGCTTGGAAAAGCGTGGCGTTGCCGCAGACTACGCCTCGGCGAAGGCCTACGCGTCGCCGCGCCGTCTCGCCGTGCATGTTGCGGATGTGGCCGTCGCCCAGCCGGAGCAGACGGTGGAGCGTCGTGGTCCCGCGGTTGCCGCGAGCCTCGGTGCCGACGGCGAGCCCAGCAAGGCGCTGATCGGATTTGCCCAGTCCTGCGGCGTGGACGTCGCGGCGCTGGAAAAACTCGAGACGGACAAGGGCGCATGGTTCGTGTTCCGCGCCGTGAAGGCCGGCCAGCCCACGTCGGCCCTCCTGCCGGAAATCGTCGTCGAGGCGTTGAAGGCCCTTCCGATCCCCAAGGCCATGCGCTGGGGCGATCGCGACGACAGCTTCGTGCGTCCGGTCCATACCCTGCTGATGCTTCATGGTGCCGACATCGTCGAGGGAGAAATCCTGGGCCTGAAGAGCGGCCGCCTCAGTCACGGCCACCGCTTCCATCATCCCAAGCCGGTGCACGTGGCCGATGCAGACAGCTGGCTCGACGCCCTGCGCCACGCGCACGTGATCGCCGATCCCGCGGCGCGGCGCCAGCGCGTTCGCGACGAAGTGGCACGCGTGGCCACCGGCGGCGTGCCGCGGCTGTCCGAAGGCCTGCTTGACGAAATCGCCAACCTTACCGAGTGGCCGGTCGGCATCGCCTGCACCTTCGAGCGCGAATTCCTCGACGTGCCGCCGGAAGCGCTGGTCACGACGATGGAAACGAACCAGAAGTTCGTTCCGGTCTTCGACGCCGAAGGCCGGCTCACCGAACACTTCATCGGCATCGCCAACATCGAAAGCCGGGATCCGGCCGAGGTCCGCAAGGGCTACGAGCGCGTGATCCGCCCGCGCTTCGCCGACGCGAAGTTCTTCTGGGACGAGGACATGAAGACACCCCTGGCGGATTACCAGGAAGGCCTGAAGAACGTCACCTACCAGCAGTCGCTCGGCAGCCTGTGGGACAAGACCGTGCGCGTGGCCGAACTCGCGCGCGTCATCGCCAATCGGGTCGGCGTCGACGCCGGCCAGGCCACGCATGCCGCGGCGCTGGCGAAGTGCGATCTGCTCACCCGCATGGTCGGTGAGTTTCCCGAGTTGCAGGGTGTCATGGGTCGTTACTACGCGACGCGCCAGGGCATCGCCGCCGAGGTCGCCGACGCGCTCGACGGCTTCTACCAGCCGCGCTTCGGCGGCGACGCCATCGCCGCGGGTGCCGTCGGCCGGGTGCTTGCCGTGGCCGAGCGCCTGGACACCCTGGCCGGCATCTTCGCCGTCGGCCAGAAGCCCAGCGGCAACAAGGATCCCTTCGCGCTGCGCCGCGCCGCGCTCGGCCTGGCGCGTACCCTCATCGAGGGCGGCCTGGACATCGACCTGCGCGCCGCGCTCACGGAAGCTTTCGATCTCGTGCCCGAAGCGGCCCTGGTCGCCGGCGTGAAGCCGGGCAAGGACGGTAAGCCGCCGGTCGTCGACATCGGTACCCGCCGCCGGGAGCTCGGCGACGAGGTGCATGGGTTCCTGCTCGATCGCCTGCGTGGTTATTACGCTGACCAGGGCTTCTCGGCCGACCAGTTCGAATCCGTGCTCGCCGTGACCCCCGCCACGCTGCCCGACTTCGACCGCCGCCTGCGCGCCGTGGGCGCATTCGCCCTCCGCAGCGAAGCCGCCGGCCTCGCGGCCGCGAACAAGCGCGTGGCGAACATCCTGCGCAAGCAGGCCGAGGAAGCAGGCGCCGCGCCGATGAAGGGGAGTGTCGATCCGACGCACTTCGAGCTTGATGCGGAGCGCGACCTGCATGCGGCGCTGGATGCCGCGCGTGCAGAGACGAAGGGGTTGCTGGCCAGCGGCGACTACACGGGCACGCTGGCCCGCCTGGCGGCGCTGCAGGCGCCGGTGGACCGCTTCTTCGACGACGTGCTGGTGAATGCCGAGGATCCGGCGGTGCGCGCCAATCGCCTCGCCCTGCTGGCCCAGCTGAAGGCAAGCTTCGGCGCCATCGCCGACATTTCCCGGCTCTGACAGGAGGATGCAGGAGCCGCTATAGCAGCTCCTGCATCAGCCAATTCAGGCAGCCACGCCCTGGTCTTCCTGGATCCGCGACATCAGCGTGCGCCGGAAGGCCACCATGCGATCGGCGTAGTCGGTTTCACCCGAGCGGCCGAGGATCGAATACATTTCCGCGACCAGGTCGGCGTGGCGCACCGGCGAGAAGCGGCTACCGGTCATCTCGATGTCGGACTGCAGCAGCTTCATTGCCGCGGCCAGGCGCGTTGGATCGAGGGCCGCGCTGCGATTGGCCGCCATGTCGCGGCCATGGCCGTTCGTGCCATCGGCGGCGCCGCTCCGGGCGGCCGTACCTTCGGTGGAGCCGTCCAGCATCATCGGCCCTTCGCCCGCCGCCAGCCACACCAGGGACAGGCCCAGCGTCTTGGCCATCGTGACGCAGCGGCCACGCGAAGGATCGGTGTTGCCGTCGCGCCAGCTGCGCACCACGCCTTCCGAGAATCCGCAACGGCGCGCGATTTCGCTCACGCTCCCGGACATCTTGATAACGGCGCGCACGCGGCTGGCGAACGAAGAAGACGCGACCATGGCATCCGGGTGGGCGGTGTCCAGACCTCCTCGGGAGGCCTCGGCCAGGACGGATCCCCGTGAGTTGTCGTTCATGCGAATGGAACCTCGTTTTTAGAAGACCGCCCCCCGGCGATGTGCGCTCCAACGCGCGAGCCCGGCTTTCGGTGTACAGGAACTTGCCTTCGAAAGCCTTTCATCGCAGAAATTTCTTAAATATCCGCAGGTGGCTCATTAAATATCCGTCGGTGCCCAGGGCGAGAACGGTCGCCCCACGTGCTCTTTCTACTAGGAACGTTTCCTAGGTAAAAGTCCCATATAGGCCAGAAGTCATGCTTAAGGCCCCGCGTAAGCCTTTGCCACAGCGCGAAATTCCTTGGCATGCCCGCTGATGTTGTCACGCAATTAATTGCGACAACAGGTAAAAAATATGTGAGTTTTCCATATTGCGGGACGATGACGGCTTGCGTATACGTGTAGGCAATCACCTACAAGGTGATGTTCCGGGGGCGGGATTCGTTCGTGGATTCCGTTGTTTTTTTGGAGAGTTTCCAAGACCAAGCAACGAGCCAACCGACACCGTCGGTGACAGGTTTCGGCTTGCCGCACTATCGCATTACCTTGCGATGCGGCTTTCATGGGGAGAAGCATTCGATGAGTTCACGTCATTACCGCGCCAAATCGCTCGGCCGCAGGAGCGCCCTGGCCCTCGCGATTAGCCTGGGCACCGTCTCGGGCGCCGTGTTCGCGCAGGCGACCACCGGTAGCATTTTCGGCCAGGCCCCCGCGGGCGAGGGCCAGACTGTCACCGTCACCAGCGACACGGGCGTCACCCGTACGGTCAACGTCAATCCGGACGGCCGTTACAACGTCGGCCAGCTGCCCCTGGGCAATTACAAGGTCACGCTGAACCGTGGCGGCGCGCCTGTCGACTCGCGCACCAACGTCACCCTGCGTGTCGGCGCGGGTACCTCGGTGGGCTTCACCGATGCCGCTTCCGCCACAGAGGCCGCGAGCCTCGAAGGCGTGACTGTTTCCGCGAATGCCTTGCCGTCGATCGACGTCAGCTCGGTCGACTCGCGCACGGTCATCACCTCCGAGCAGCTTTCCAAGCTTCCGCTGGCTCGCACGGCCGAAGCGATCGCCCTGCTGGCGCCTGGCGCGGTGGCGGGCAGCTCGTTCTTCACCGGCCCGACCGGCAATGCCCTGGTTTCGATCGCCGGTAGCGCGGTTACCGAGAACGCGTACTACATCAACGGCTTCAACACGACCGATCCGCTCAGCGGTTTCGGCGGTATCAGCCTGCCTTATGGCGCCATCGACCAGCAGGAAATCCTGGCCGGCGGTTACGGCGCGGCGTACGGCCGTTCGGCCGGCGGTGTGATCAGCCAGGTCGGCAAGCGCGGCACTAACGAATGGCACTTCGGTGGACAGGTTCTCTGGGAGCCGAACGGAACCAAGGCCAGCCCGATGAACTTCTATCAGAAGGTCGGTGCGAATGCCGGGCAGATTTTCGACCGTAACGACAAGGACAAGCTCTGGCGCACGACGTACTCCGCGTACGCCGGCGGCCCGTTGATCAAGGACACGCTGTATGTCTTCATCGCCGCCGAACAGGAGCGTCGCGAAGGTAGCCAGACCACCAACATCAATGCGCCGTTCGTTTACAAGCAGAGCTACCGCAATCCGAAGTACTACGGCAAGATCGACTGGAACATCAATGACAGCAACATCCTCGAACTGACGGGTGCGTCGAACAAGCAGGAATACGACGCGTCGATCTTCGAGTACGACTACGACACCAAGACCCGCGGCGCGTTCGTGGGCAAGGACACGGCGGGTGCGCCACAGAACAAGTCGGGTGCCGACGTGTATTCCGCGAAGTTCACCAGCTACATCACGGATGACCTGACCCTTACCGCGCTCTACGGCAAGATGAAGGGTACGTACTACACCGCGGAGGCTGGCGAGACATCCCTTCCTTCGATCCTCACCCCGACGAGGCAGGATCCGGCGCTCAACGGCGGTTCTCCGATCAGCAACGCCAACCCGTCGGCGCAGATCGCGGATCCGACGCATAAGTCCACCAATACCAATCTGCGCATCGACCTGAGCTATCACATCGGCGATCACACCGTCACCGCCGGTATCGATAACCAGAAAGTGTCCGACCAGAACGACGGTATCACGACGTCCGGTCCCGGCTACGCCTGGGAATACAACCTGGGTGTCGCCGGTACGCCGATTATCGGCACGTCGCCGACCGACGCCGCTTATGTCGCACCCCCGGGCGGCAACGGCTATTACGTGGCCCGCTATGTTTACAGCACCGCTGCCTCGGTGCGCACGACGCAGCGCGCGCAGTACATCGAGGACTCGTGGCAGGTCAACGATCGCTGGCTCGTCAAGCTCGGCCTGCGCAACGACCAGTTCACCAACTTCAACCAGAACGGCGAAGCGTACCTGCGTCTCAAGAAGCCGCAGTGGGCGCCGCGCATCGGCGCCACCTGGGATGTCAATGGCGATTCCAGCCTGAAGATCTACGCCAACGCGGGTCGTTACTTCCTCGCGCTGCCGGCCTCGGTCGCGTTGCGCTCGGCGGGTGCGTCGCTGTACACGCGTGAGTACTTCAACTACACCGGCATCGATGCCAACGGCATCCCGCAAGGACTGACGCCGATCTTCAGCAGCACGGGCGGCCCCATTTCAGCCAACCGCGAATACGGCATCCCGCGCGATCCGAAGACGGCCGCCGGCAAGGGCATCAAGTCCGAGTACCAGGACGAATTCATCCTCGGCTTCGACGCGATGCTGACAGACAAGTGGACTTACGGTGCCAAGGCGACGGTGCGCAAGCTGCGCAACGCGATCGACGACGTGGGCGATTCCGATGCCATCCTGCGCAAGATGGATAGCCTGGGTATCGATCCCGATACCATCGGCGCCATCCAGGGTAGCTACCTGTTCAACCCGGGTCGGGCGAACACGTTCCTCATCCCGAACCTCAATGGCGGCTACTACAGCGTCGACATGACCAACAAGGATTTCGGATTCCCGCATTCGAAGCGCAACTACTACGGCCTGAACCTGTACCTCGACCATGCGTGGGATGGGAAATACCAGGTCCGCTTCGACTACCTGTACTCGAAGAGCTACGGCAACTCCGAAGGCCAGGTGCGTTCGGATATCCGGCAGGACACGGTGTCCGCGACGGTGGACTGGGATTACAACGAGGTCATGCAGTACGCCAACGGCGAGCTGGCGAACAGCCGCAAGCACCAGTTCAAGATCTACGGCTCGTACCAGATCGCGCCGGAGTGGCTGGTCTCGGCTAACGCCCTGCTGTCGTCCGGTGCGCCCAAGAGCTGCCTCGGCTACTTCGGTCCGGATGAAACCAATCCGAACCTCGGCTATGGCTCCTATTACCACTGGTGCGAGGGCCGTCCGTCGCCCCCCGGCGAGGCAGGCCACAATCCCTGGACCTACATCGTCACGGGTGCCATCGAATACCGTCCGGTGTGGGCCGACAGCAAGCTGGCCTTCAACGTTACCGTCTTCAACCTGTTCAACCAGCGCAAGGAAACGCAGACCTTCCCGATCCGCGAATTCACGGACGATCCGAACCCGCGTTATGGCGTGCCGCTCTACCAGACCACGCCTCGGTACGCCCGCTTCGGTGTCACGTACGACTTCTGATAAGGCCTCCGCTGGAACAGCTACAACAAGAGAAGGTCACGGGAGCAAGGGACGGCTCCCGGGGCAAAGGCAATACGCCTCCCCAGATCGCCCCCTGCCTCCCGGCCGGGGGCGCTTTTTTTACGTAACCATTTCACTTGTAAGCAGGAATTCCCCGATATCCGCGGTTTGCAAGAGGCGATTGCCGAGCAAAACGTAAGAAAAGGCGGCGATCCTGTGTAAATAATTTGTTGACACAGCCCTCGGCGTACGCCTAGATTCGGCCTCGATGATGCTGGACGACCCTCCCCCTGAACGGGGTGGAAGGCGGTTCAGCAAGTCCATGGCTTGTCGGAAGCAGGTCACGGGGGCAGCGCACCACTCTGGGAGAGAGGACGCGCTAAGGCGAGATTCCCCGCGACGTACAACCGAGCGAGTCACTTTTTTTCCGACTTATGTCGGTTTTGCTCGTTTTCAGGCCCGGTTCGGGCTGATCTGGGGAGATTTGCAATGAGTTCTCGCAGCATCCGGCAGGCATCCGTCCTGCGTCACTCCGCGTTGGCCTTGGCCCTCGCGATCGGTCTCGGCGGCACGGGCGTCGTTCTGGCCCAGTCGACCACCGGTAACATCTTCGGTACCGCCCAGCCTGGCGACACCGTGCAGATCAGCGGCTCCACGGGTATCACCCGCGAAGTGCCGGTCGACGCGTCGGGCCGTTACCAGTTCAACAACCTGCCGGTTGGCAGCTACCAGGTCGACCTCAAGCGCAACGGTGCCGTCGTCGATTCGCGCAAGAGCGTGAGCCTCACGGTTGGCAAGGGTTCGGACGTGTCGTTCACGGCCCCGGCCACCTCCGGTAACGCCCAGTCGCTCGAGTCGGTCACCGTCACGGCTAACAGCCTGCCGCCGGTCGACGTCTCGACTGTCGACTCGCGTACGGTCATCACCTCCGAGCAGCTCGCCAAGCTGCCGCTGGCACGTACAGCGGAAGCCATCGCACTGCTGGCGCCGGGCGCAGTCTCGGGTAGTGGTTACTTCTCCGGCCCGACCGGCAATGCCCTGGTTTCGATCGGTGGCGGCTCGGTCACCGAGAACGCGTACTACATCAACGGCTTCAACACCACCGATCCCATCAGCGGCTTCGGCGGTATCTCGCTGCCCTATGGCGCGATCGACCAGCAGGAAGTTCTGGCCGGCGGCTACGGTGCCGCTTACGGCCGCTCGGCCGGTGGCGTGATCAGTCAGGTCGGCAAGCGCGGCACGAACGAATGGCACTTCGGTGCGCAGGTCCTGTGGGAGCCGCGCGGCACCCGTTCGACCTCGGGCAACGACCGGTACATCGTCGACGGCCCGAGCACCAAGGCCGGTCAGGTGTACAACTACAACCGCAAGGACACCCAGATGCGTACGGTCGAGTCGGCCTACGTGGGTGGTCCGCTGATCAAGGACAAGCTGTACATCTTCCTTGCCGCGGAACAGGAACGCGTGAACCAGGACACCTACAAGTCCGCGGACACGGGTGCCTACTACGATCGCTCGTACCGTAACCCCAAGTACTACGGCAAGATCGATTGGAACATCAACGACAGCAACATCCTCGAAGTCACCGGTGCGTCGAACAAGGCGAATTACGACGCCAACGTCTATGACTTCGACTATGCGACGCTGCAGCGCGGCGCGTACATCGGCAAGGACCAGTCCGGCACGCCGCCGAACAAGACGGGCGCTGACCTGTACACGGCCAAGTTCACGAGCTATATCACCGACGACCTGACCCTGTCGGTGCTGTACGGCAAGATGCATGGCACGTACTACACCGGCGTGCCGCAGACGCAGACGCCGCACATCATCAACCCGACGAACCAGAACCCGGATTACACCGGTGGCGCCGCGGGTGGGATCACGAACGAAAACCCGGCGACCCGCGTTTACGACCCGCAGCACAAGTCCACGAACACGAACCTGCGCATCGACCTGAGCTACCACATCGGCGATCACACGGTCACCGGCGGTATCGATAACCAGGACGTGCGTGACTCGAACGACGGTCTCGGCACGTCGGGCCCGGGTTATGCCTGGGAATATGGCACCGCCGACGTCGGCAAACCCATCGCCGGCTCGCCGGGCAGCGGTTCCTTCGTCGGTCCGCCGGACGCCCGCGGCTTCTACGTCGATCGCTACGTCTACGTGGCTCGCGCATCGGTCCGCGTGAAGCAGCGCGCGCAGTACCTCGAGGACTCCTGGCAGGTCAACGACCGCTGGCTGGTGAAGGTCGGTATCCGTAACGACCAGTTCACCAACTACAACGGCGAGAGCCAGCCGTACCTCACCCTGACCAAGCCGCAGTGGGCGCCACGCCTCGGCGCCACTTGGGACGTCAACGGCGATTCCAGCCTGAAGATCTATGCCAACGCGGGCCGTTACTACCTCGCGCTGCCGTCTTCGGTCGCGCTTCGTTCGGCCGGCAACTCGCTGTACACGCGTGAGTATTTCACCTACACCGGCGTCGACTCGCAGGGTATCCCGACCGGCCTGACGCCGATCCAGACCGCCACGGGTGGCCCGATCTCGTCGAACCGCGAGTACGGCGTGACCCGCGATCCGGTCACCGCTGCTTCGAGCAACCTGAAGTCGGAATACCAGGACGAATTCATCCTGGGCTTCGACAAGACGCTCGGCGACAAGTGGGTCTACGGTGCGAAGGCCACCGTCCGCAAGCTGAGGAACGCGATCGACGACGTCGGCGATGCCGACACGATCACGAACAAGCTCATCGCGCAGGGCGTGGATCCGGCGACGATCGGTCCGGTACAGGGCAGCTACCTGTTCAACCCGGGTCGCGCTTCGGACTTCCTGGTGCCGAACCTCAACGGTGGCTACTACACCTCGCACGTCACGAATGCCGACTTCGGCTTCCCGCACCTCAAGCGCAGCTACTACGGTCTCGAGATGTACCTCGAGCATCCGTTCGACGGCAAGTGGTACGGCAAGGTCGATTACCTGTACTCGAAGAGCTACGGTAACTCGGAAGGCCAGGTGCGTTCGGACATCGGCCAGCAGGACGTGTCCGCGACGGTCGACTGGGATCTGCCGACCCTCATGGCGTACTCGAACGGTGAACTGTCTAACAGCCGCCGCCACGTTCTGAAGGCCTACGGTTCCTACCAGCTGACGGACGAGTGGATGCTGTCGGGCAATGCGACGGTTGCCTCGGGCGCGCCTAAGAGCTGCCTCGGCTACTACGGTGCGGGCGAGACCGATCCGACCGGCTACCAGTCGTATTACCACTACTGCTACGGTCAGCCGTCGGCTCCGGGCGCGGCGGGTCACAATCCCTGGACGCTCCTGGTCGACATGAGCGCCGAATACCGCCCGGTCTGGGCCGACAAGAAGCTTGCCTTCAACGTCACGGTGTTCAACGTGTTCAACGACCGCGAGCGCCTGGCCACCTACCCGCAGGCCGGCCGCAGCGACTCCGTCGATCCGAACTATCGCACGGCGCTGTTCCAGACCACGCCGCGCTACGCTCGCTTCGGCGTCACCTACGACTTCTGATCCACCGAAGTCGAATAGCAGTCCCACGCTCTTCGGAGCGTGGGACTGGACCGACAAACGCCACCCTTGGGGTGGCGTTTTTCTTGATAAGCCAAGGAAAGATCTTGTAAATTCAGATCACTGCCGATTTTCGGCAAGTCTGACTGCCAGCTTTCCGGCCTGCCCGGAAAAGTCATTCGTGGCGAGTTCGTCACTTGACTTTTCTGAAGGCGCATTTGCCGGTATCCTCACAAGTTCCCCCCGGAAGCTTCGCTGCGCCATGCGCATGCGTATCTTCCGTGACCCACGACCATTCCGTTCGTAACGAGGTTCGACCATGCGCAGGATTTTCTTGTCGCTCGCATCCGTGGCCGCATTGGCGGCCCTCGCCGGTTGCAGCGGCGGCTCCGACACCAATGGCCAGCAGGCCGCTGCCAGCGGCAGCACCGCCGATAACGCCGCTCCCGCCGCGCCGGCCAATGCCGTCACCGGCACGGTCAGCCTGCGCGATGCAAGCGCCCAGCTCAGCCCCGACGCCAAGCTCGACCTCAAGCTGGTCGACGTGAGCGCCGAGGGTTCCCAGCCGCTGGCTTCGAAGACGATCGCGCCGGTCACCATGCCGCAGTCGTTCCAGCTGGACTTCAACGCATCGGACCTCAATCCGAACGACATGTACATCATCGACGTCTCGCTGCAGGACGGCGAGCGCCACTACTCCTCGCCGCTGAAGACGCCCGTGCTGACCAAGGGCGCGAAGAGCGCCGTCACCGTGCAGCTCGTTGGCGAAGCCACTCCGGGCGAGAAGGAACTGGCGGGCTACAACAGCCTGAAGAAGAACATCGGTGGCATGAAGGTCACCCAGGGCACCGCGCTTAAGGAAGGGGAATCGCGCGGCTGGCAGATCTTCCGCAAGGGCAAGGACGTCCAGTTCGTGATCGAGCTGGTGGACTACGGCGACAAGGGCTTCACGTCGACCAACTATGCATATAAGGACGGCAAGCCGTGGGTCATCGTGCAGGAGAAGAAGTCGAGCAAGGATGCCAAGCCGAATTCGACCGAGCGCGCGGGCTGGAACGATGCCGGCGAGCTGGTGCTGAAGCAGAATGAGTCCGGCGGCAAGGTCGATGCGCTCTCCGACGACGACGCGAACAGCCTGAAGAAGCAGGCCGAGGCCATGTATTCGAAGGCTGGCGGCAAGAAGTAATCGCTGCGATCCAGAATCGATGAAAAAAAGAACGCCGGCATATGCCGGCGTTTTTTTGTTGCCCTGTATCGGGCGCTAACGTCCTATCGGGTCAGAATGCCAGCTTCACACCCAGGTTCAATCCGTTGTAACGCTGCGTATCGTCCCCGAAGCGGCCGCTGTAGCTGACCCACCCGCTCCAGCTCTGGCTGAAGTCGGCGGTGACGCCGAGATCGGCGGTCATCCAGGTCTTGTCGGGCGAGAAGCCCTGCACGCTGAACTGGCCGGCCATGTTGGTCAGGCCCGCGTCGATGTAGCGATCTTCGGCGCGGCCGTCGTGGTTGTAGGCCACTTCTGCGAAGGGGCGCAGCATGGTGCTACCCGACTGCCACGCGCCCTGCAGGCGCCAGCCGGCCGTTTCGATGCGCGAGTTACGGATCTGCTTGCCGAAGTGCATCGACGTGCTGGTGTTGCCGCGCTCGTCGTAACCAAACACGCGCAGTTGCTGCCATTCCACCGACGCGAACGGGCCTGTCTTCAGCGTCTCGCCGCCGAACCACCAGCCGCCGCTCAGGCCGCCACCGACGTGCGAGCCGTCGGTCTTGCCGGTTTCGGTGCGCCGGGCCGCGCCCAGGTCGATACGACGATCGATGTCGGTGAAGCTGAGCTGGCCGAAGCTGACGATGCCCCCGAAGTAGCCGCCACCGTTGTGGTAGAAGGCGTAGCCGGATCCGGCGATGTCCTGCATCTTGTAGCCGCCGCCGCCCTGGAAGTCGGCCTTCGCCTGACCGAGGCCCATGGCCACGCCGATCGACACATGATCGCTCACGCGGGCGTCGGCACCGATCGTCAGATTGACGTTGTCGCTATCGGTCTTGGGCGAGGTGTCGGTGTTCTTGAACTTCTGCTGGCCGTAGTCGACGGCCGCGAAGAAGCGCGAGTCGGCGCCGAAATTGTCCGCCATCATCTGGTTGCGCAGCGTGCGCACATGCGCGGCGTTGGAGGCCAGGCCTGCTTCGCCGAGCAGGGAGATCTGCTGCGGCGCCGTGATCACGGAGATCGCGTACTGGCCGAGCAGCGCATGCGCCGCGGTGGTCGGATGGATGCCGTCGGCGAACAGGTAGGTGCTGGCCGCGTTCGGGTCGCGCAGGGTGGCCGGCGAGCAGGTGATGGAGCTGGCCGTGGTGCAGGCCGGCACGGTGACGTTGGTGAACCCATACGTGCCCGGGCTGGCGATGACTTCGTTGAGCAGGGCGTAGGTATCGATCGGCACGATGCCGCGGTTGGCCGAGGCCAGGCCGCCGCTGAGGATGCCGTTGTAGACCTGGGAGAGCTGGGTGATGCCGGCGGAGGCGGCGGCGCCCTGCGACATGGCGGCCGGGGTCTTGCCCACGTCCGGCAGGTTGAAGACCACGATGGTCTTGGCGCCCGCCGCCTGGAGGGCCTTGATCTGGCCGACTTCGTTGGCCGCGGCGGTTGCCACAGTCACCTGGGCGGTGGCCGGGTCCTGCACCGCGGCGAGCAGGTCGTTGGCGCCGATCCACATGGTATACAGCGCGTTCGGGTTGGCCTTGCCGCCGTTGGCCGCGAGGTACTGCTGGACCTGGGTAGAGGTGGCCGGCACGGGGTTGTCGATAGCGGCGCGCGCGCCACCGAAGGCGTAGTCGGTGCCGCCCTGGAGCGAAGGCGTCAGTGTCAGGTTGAAGTGTTTCGCGATGTTCTCCACCGCGACGGTGCCCGGGTTGGTGGTGAAGCGAGTGATCACCGGGGAACCGGAAAGAAGGGCGACGTTGCCGCTATCGCTCAGGCTGTCGCCGAAGGAAACGACCTGCTGGTACCCGTCGGCGTGCGCCCCGGCACTGAAGAGGAGGGCGGCGCCAATGGCACCGGCAAGATGACGAATTCGCATGAGTACACTCCGTGTGAGGCGTTAGAGAAACGTTACGGTAATGGAAATCCATACGCTAGCGCATGCTGCGTTGCAGTAGCAGAATTTCATGGGCCTGGGGCTATTTCTTCAAAGCTTTCGAGAACGCGTCGGCGAAGGCACTGTTGGCCGGGACAGGCGCCGCCTTCGGCGGCGGCGTGCGGCTGCCCTGAGGGCTACCCCTGCGGTTGCCACCGCCCGGCGCTTCGTCGCGCGGGCCGGGACGCCCGCCACGGGCTTCACCCGGCACGTCGTCCAGGCGCATGCTGAGGGCGATGCGCTTGCGCGGAAGGTCGACCTCCATGACCTTCACCTTGACGATGTCGCCCGCCTTTACCGCATCGCGCGGGTCCTTGACGAAGGTATGCGACAGCGCCGAGACATGGACAAGGCCGTCCTGGTGCACGCCGATATCCACGAAGGCGCCGAAAGCGGCCACGTTGGTGACACGGCCTTCCAGCACCATGCCCACCGCGAGGTCCTTCAGGTCCTCCACGCCCTCGGCGAAGCTGGGTGCCACGAATTCGGGACGCGGATCGCGGCCGGGCTTTTCCAGTTCCTTCAGGATGTCGCGCACGGTGGGCAGGCCGAACGTATCGTCTGTGAATTGTTCCGCCTTCAGGCCACGCAGGAACGACGTGTCGCCGATCACCTGCTTCACCTCCCGGCCGCATTGTTTAAGGATCCGCTCAACGACGGGATAGGCCTCGGGATGCACCGAGCTGGCATCCAGCGGATTGTTGCCGCCGGTAATGCGCAGGAAGCCGGCGCACTGTTCGAAGGCTTTGTCGCCCAGGCGCGGCACCTTCAGCAGGTCCTTGCGGCTGGGGAACGGGCCATTCGCGTCGCGGTGCTTCACCACGTTCTCGGCCACGCTGGTGGACAGTCCGGCTACTCGCGCGAGCAGCGGCGCGGAAGCCGTGTTCACGTCGACGCCCACCGCGTTCACACAGTCCTCCACGCGTGCGTCCAGCGCACGGGCGAGCTTCACCTGGTTCACGTCGTGCTGGTACTGGCCCACGCCGATAGCCTTCGGCTCGATCTTCACCAGTTCGGCCAGCGGGTCCTGCAGGCGGCGCGCAATCGAGACGGCACCGCGAATCGACACGTCGAGGTCCGGGAATTCCTTTGAAGCGAGCTCGGAGGCGGAATACACCGACGCGCCGGCTTCGCTTACCACGACTTTGGAAAGAGCCAGGTCGGCGTGTTTGCGCATGACTTCGCCGACGAGCTTGTCGGTTTCGCGCGAAGCGGTACCGTTGCCGATGGCGACGAGGTTCACGCCGTGCTGTTTCGACAGCTGCGCGATGCGCGCGATGGACTGGTCCCACTGGTTGCGCGGTTCGTGCGGATAGATCGTGTCGTGGGCGAGCAGCTTGCCCGTTGCATCCACGATGGCGATCTTGCAGCCGGTACGGATACCGGGATCGAGGCCCATGACGGTCTTCGTGCCGGCCGGTGCGGCGAGCAGGAGATCCTTGAGGTTGTCGCCGAACACGCGGATAGCCTCGTCTTCCGCGCCTTCACGCACGCGTCCGAAGAGGTCGAGGGTCAGGTGCAGGTGCAGTTTCACGCGCCAGGTGAGGCGCACGGTCTCGCGCAGCCACGCATCGGCGGGGCGGCCGCGACCCACGATGCCGGCACGCGCGGCGACGCGGCCTTCGCCCTCGGCGTGGCCCTGGTCGGCATCCACGCCCGGATTCAGGTCGATCTCTAGAACACCTTCGTTACGGGCGCGCATCAGCGCGAGCAGGCGGTGCGAGGGAATCTTGGCGACCGGCTCGGCATGGTCGAAATAGTCGCGGAACTTCGCGCCTTCGTTTTCCTTGCCGGGGACCACAGTGGCGCGGATCTGTCCCTTGTCCCAAAGCCAGTCGCGCAGTTCGCCGACCAGCGCGGCGTCCTCGGCGATCGTCTCCATGAGGATGGCGCGGGCGCCGTCGAGCGCGGCCTTGCTGTCGGCGACGCCCTTTTCCGCGTCGACGAACCCGCTGGCGAAGGTTTCCGGATCCAGCGTGGGGTCCTCGCGCAGGCCCAGCGCGAGCGGTTCGAGGCCGGCCTCGCGGGCGATCTGCGCCTTCGTGCGGCGCTTGGGCTTGTAGGGCAGGTAAAGATCTTCCAGCCGCGCCTTGGTGTCGGCGACGAGGATGTCGGCCCGCAGGGCGTCGGTCATCTTGCCCTGCTCGGCGATGCTGTCCAGGATCGCGGCGCGCCGGTCCTCGAGTTCACGCAGGTAGCGCAGGCGCTCTTCGAGCAGGCGCAGCTGGATGTCGTCGAGACCACCGGTCACTTCCTTGCGATAGCGCGCGATGAACGGCACGGTGGCGCCGCCGTCGAGGAGCTCCACCGCCGCGCGCACCTGCTCGGTCTTGGCGGCGATGTCCTGGGCAATACGTTGTTCGATGCTCTGCATGGGTTTCCTGTGACTTGCTCTGCCGACCGGCCCTGGGGCCGGGCCGCCGATGATAGCAAGCACGGGGAAAGCCCCGGCCGGGCGGCCGGGGCGATGGGCATCAGGCGTCGAAGCTACCGCCCGGACCGTTGCGCGGGGTGGGAGCCACGACGGCTTTCTCGGGGCGGCCGGTCAGCACGTAGGTGCTGGCCAGCAGGTCATGCACGCCCTGCTTGCGCTGGGTGAAAGCGGCGGTGATGTAGAAGACCATCGGGACGAGGAAGGTGAAGGCGTTCACCAGGCGGATGGCGTTGCGTCCCGCGGCGCGCCCCACGCTGATGCGGCGGCCCTCGGTGTCGGTGACACGGATGCCGACGGCCATCTTGCCGGGCGTGGCCTGCCACTTCGAGCTTTCGAAGAACGCGTAATAGGCGAAACCGATCGTCAGCAGCACAAAGGTGATCGGTTGCACGGCGGCGGCGTAGGCGGTTATCGCAGCGGTCTGATCGCTTTCCAGTTGGCCGAGCAGCGTGGTCATTGCCGCGCCGAGACCCATGCTCAGGCTGATCACGGTGAAGGGCACCATCAGGATCAGGTAGTCGATCACCCAGGCGCCGAAGCGCAGCCAGAAGCCGGCATATTCCGGCTCCGCGACCTCGGTCACGCCCATGAACGGGGGCGGGGGTGGCGGCACGGACGGTACGCTGCCCATGGCGGGACGGTCGTCCGGGAACAACTCGCCGAGCGGGCGCCAGTCCGTCATGCCTTCGTGCCAGCCGAGTTCTTCCGGGCGGCAGGTGCCGTCCCGCAGCCACTGCCGGATTTCACCCTCTTCGTAAGGGCCGAAGCGCTCACCGTTCCGTCCGATCCAGACCTGCATGGTGTTCCTTCCGCTCGCTACATCGATGCCGGAATGATGCCAGATGGACTCAGGCTGCGCGGCGTTTCAGGTGAACCAGCAGCAGGGAGATGGCGGCCGGGGTGACGCCGCTGATGCGCGAAGCCTGGCCTACGGTGGCAGGCAGCGAGCGCTTCAGCTTCAGCAGCACTTCCGCCGACAGGCCGCGGACGCGGTCGTAGTCGAACCCCTCGGGGATGGCGGTGGACTCATGCCGGCGCTGGCGCTCGATCTCCTCGCGCTGGCGCTCCAGGTAACCGGAATACTTCGCCTGTACCTCCACCTGGGTGGCCACTTCTGCATCGTCGACCGGCGGCCCAAGTTCCGGCACGGTGGTGAGCAAGGCGTAATCCATCTCCGGGCGCCGCAGCAGGTCGAGGGCATGTGTCTCGCGGCTCACGGCGATGCCGAGCGCGCGTTCGATCGCCGCGCCCAGCGCGTTGCCTGGCGCGGCCCAGAGTCCTCGCAGGCGGGCACCTTCTCGTTCGGCGGCCTCGCGCTTCGCCTCAAGTCGGCGGAAACGTTCGTCAGAGACCACGCCCCGGGCATGACCGTGAGACGTGAGGCGCAGGTCGGCGTTGTCCTCGCGCAGGTGCAAGCGGTATTCGGCGCGTGAGGTGAACATGCGATAGGGCTCGATCGTACCGTTCGTCGTCAGGTCGTCGATGAGCACGCCGATGTAAGCTTCGTCGCGCCGCGGATACCACGGCGCGTCGCCGCGCACGGCCAGCGCGGCATTCATGCCGGCAACGAGGCCCTGGGCGCCCGCTTCCTCGTAACCGGTGGTGCCGTTGATCTGTCCGGCGAAATAAAGACCCGGAATACCCTTGGTTTCCAGCCAGGGATGCAGTCCGCGCGGATCGAAGTAGTCGTACTCGATGGCGTAGCCGGGGCGCGTGATGTGCGCGCGCTCGAAACCGGGAATCGAACGGACCAGCGCATATTGCACGTCGAACGGCAGCGAGGTGGAGATCCCGTTCGGATAGATCTCGAACGTATCGAGGCCTTCGGGCTCCACGAAGATCTGGTGCGAGGTCTTGTCGGCGAAGCGGACCACCTTGTCTTCGATCGACGGGCAGTAGCGGGGACCGACGCCTTCGATCTGGCCGCTGTACAACGGCGAGCGATCCAGCGAACCGCGGATGAGATCGTGCGTGGCCTCGGTGGTGTGCGTGATCCAGCAGCTGACCTGGCGCGGATGATCGGCGGCCGAGCCCATGAAGGAGAAGTGCGGCATCGGATCGTCGCCGGGCTGCTCGGCCAGCACCGAGAAATCGATGCTGCGGCTGTCGATGCGCGGCGGCGTGCCCGTCTTCAGGCGGTCGGCCGCGACGGGCAGTTCGCGCAGCTTCGCGGCGAGCGTCGAGGCGGGCGGATCGCCTGCTCGGCCACCCGCATACTGCGCGTGGCCGATGTGGATCTTTCCGGCGAGGAAGGTACCCGCGGTGAGCACCACCGTCGGTGCCTGGAAATCCAGTCCCATTTGGGTGCGCACGCCAGCGACGCGGCCGTCGACGAGGATAAGATCGTCCACCGCCTGCTGGAACAGCATCAGGTTCGGCTGTGTCTCCACGATCGAACGGATGGCGGCCTTGTACAGCGCGCGGTCTGCCTGGCAGCGAGTGGCGCGCACGGCAGGGCCCTTCGAGGCATTGAGCGTGCGCCACTGAATGCCGGCGCGATCCGCCGCCATGCCCATCGCGCCGCCCAGCGCATCGATCTCCTTGACCAGGTGGCCCTTGCCGATGCCGCCGATGGCTGGATTGCAGCTCATCTGGCCGATCGTTTCGATGTTGTGGCTGAGCAGCAGCGTGCGCGCGCCGGCGCGGGCCGAGGCGAGGGCGGCTTCGGTGCCGGCGTGTCCGCCACCGACCACGATCACGTCGTAGGTTTCGTTATGCAGCATGGGATGGGGAGGCTTCGGATGCCGGGATGGGCGATTTTACGCCCTTGCGCAATCCGTGGGTGGCATGGCTCGTGCTTGCCCTTTCATGCACTTCTTCCGGGCAGACGCAGCGCGATCATCCGCGCGCAGAGGCCGAACACAGGGGTTTGGCCGAGTGCCGGAAGTAGGAAGCGGGATGAGGGCACGGATGCCCCATTCGGTTCGAAGAATGAGATCTGGCGCCCGGCGGTCTCAGGAACAGGGGGAATCCAGGATGACCGTGCTGCCGGGCGCCAGAAACCGAGTGACTGGCACGAAGAGCCGCGGCCTTGGCCGCGGCTTTCTTCGTTGAGGCCAACAGTACACTTTTCGAATGAACCGAATGTGACTTTTACGTCAAAAAGGTACTCTGTTTCGGCAATTGGTGACGCAGTGCGTCAGTTATTTCTCAAAGATGGTGCCTGCCATCCCTAGCCCAGTGCGACGCGGGCCAGGATGTCCGTCAGGTCGCGCGAAAGATCGGTTCGGGCGGCCAGTCCTGCGACCACCCCATGGGCCGCTTCGCGGCGCACCGGTTCCAGGCGCTTCCAGCCGTTGAAGGCTGTCGCGATCCGGGCGGCTACCTGCGGATTCAGTGCGTCGATCGCCACCAGCCGATCCGCCAGCCAGCGATAGGCGGCGCCGTCCACGCGATGGAAACCGGTCGGATTCGCCCGCGCGAAGCTGCCCAGGAGCGACTGCACGCGATTCGGGTTCTTCAGGGTGAAGGCCGGATCGTTCTCCAGCGCCTGCACGCGCGCCAGGGTTTCGGTTCCCGGTATCAGCGCCTGCACGGCGAACCACTTGTCGAGGGCCAGGGCGTTGCCGTCGTAGCCTAGGCGGAAATGGGCGAACGGCTCCTCGGCGGATGACGGGACGTATGTGGCGAGCGTGGTGAGGGCGGCGAGCCGATCGGTCATGCCCGGCGCCTGCTCGTACTGGGCGCGGGCGCGCTCCGCCGCACCCTTCGTGTCCACCAGGGCCAGCAGGTCGAGGATGCGGCGTTTGAGCTGGCGACGCGCCTGGCTCGAGGCATCCAGCGCGGCGCTGGCCGCTGCCCGTAGTTGCTCGTAGCGCTCGCGCAGCGGCTCTGTGCCGATGCGCCGGGCCAGGGCATGCAGCATCGCCTGCCGGGCGCTGCGGATGCGTTCGGGATCCCGTTCCGCCTGGCGTTCCACCAATTCTATTTCGCCAGGGGGTGTCAGCAATTCGGCCAGGAGCGCATCGTCCAGGCTGCTATCCACGAACAGGTCCGCCAATGCGCGCGTCCACGCGTGCAGGGCCGAGCCGTCCATGTTGCCGTCGCGGCAATCGTCATACGCAAGCCCGGCGAGCTGCTGGCCCGCTTCCCAGCGGTTGAAGCCATCCGGATCGTGCCGCAGCAGGATCGCCAGTTCACCCGGCAGGTAGTCGCATTCCAGGATCACCGGCGCGGAGAATCCGCGGAGCAGGGAGGGCACCGGCGCGGCATCCATGTCTTCGAACACGAAGCTATGCTCGGCACCCTCGAGTACGACGGTGCGTTCGCTTGCCCCCGGACTGGCTTCGCCTTCAAGGCGCAGCGGGAGCGCGGTACCCGAGTGGTCGAACAGCGACAGGCGCACGGGAATGGGCAACGCCTGCTTGGCCGGTTGCCCCGCGGTGACGGGCGTGCGCTGGCGCAGCGTGAGCCGGTATCGGTGCTGCGCGGCGTCGAAGCGACCCTCCGCGGTGAGGCGCGGCGTGCCGGCCTGCCCATACCACGCGAGGTACGGCGAAAGGTCCGCACCGGTCGCGTCGCCCAATGCCTTCAGGAAATCCTCGATGGTGGCGGCCTGTCCATCGTGCCGCTCGAAATACAGGTTCATGCCCTTGCGGAAGCCGTCGTGGCCGAGGTGGCCGGCCAGCATGCGGACCAGTTCCGAGCCCTTCTCGTAGACGGTGGCGGTGTAGAAGTTGTTGATCTCGCTGTACTGCGACGGCCGCACCGGATGGGACAGGGGGCCGGCGTCCTCGGGGAACTGCGCGCGGCGGAGCAGCGCGACATCCTCGATGCGCTTCAGCGGTGCGGAATTCATGTCCGCGGAAAAGCTTTGCTCGCGGAACACGGTGAGGCCTTCCTTCAGGCTGAGCTGGAACCAGTCGCGGCAGGTGACGCGGTTGCCGCTCCAGTTGTGGAAGTACTCATGGGCCACCACCGCTTCCACGTGGCGGTATTCGTCGTCGGTGCTCGAATCGGGATCCGCCAGCAAGTACTTCGCGTTGAAGATGTTCAGACCTTTGTTCTCCATCGCACCCATGTTGAAATCGTGGGTGGCGACGACATGGAACACGTCGAGGTCGTAATTTCTTCCGTAGGTGCGCTCGTCCCATTGCATCGAACGGATCAGGGAATCCATCGCATAGCCGCAGCGGTCGATCACGTCGGCCTCGGCCCAGATATGCAGTCCCACGGCGCGGCCGTCGGCAGTGGTGTAGTCGTGACTGATCCGCTCCAGCCGCCCGGCCACCACGGCGAAGAGGTAGCTGGGTTTCGGGTGAGGGTCGGCGAAGCGCGCCCAGTGCCGCCCCCCGTCCAGCTCGCCCGCGCCATCGGGGTTGCCTCCCGCCAGCAGCACGGGAAAGCGCTGCCGGTCGGCGCGAAGCGTGACCGTGTACCGGGAAAGTACGTCCGGGCGATCCGGGAAGTAGGTGATATGGCGGAAACCCTCCGCCTCGCACTGGGTCAGCAGGAACCCTGTCTCGCGGCTACCGGAGAGGTAGAGGCCTTCCAGTGCGGTGTTCTCCGCCGGACGGATGGCCACGCGCGTGGCGAGGGTGCAGCGGTTCGCGTCGACGGCGACCTCCAGGAGCCCGTTGGCCAGGATGTACTCACCCTCGCCCAGGCGCCGGCCGTCCACGGATAGTTCGAGCAGTTCCAGGCCCTCGCCGTCCAGCCGTATGGGTTCGTCGGCATGGCGGACCAACTCCAGCGTGGCCGCCACCTCGGTCCGGTCGATGCCCAGATCGAACACCAGGTCCACGTGTTCCACGGCCCACGCCGGCGGGCGGTAGTCGGCGAGGCGGATGACGGAAGTAGGGGCGTCGGAACGGTCGCTCATGGCGGACACAACGTTGTTTGGCCTGACAGGCAGGCTAACATGCGTCCGAATCCGTCAAAAGGAAGGCATCCATGTCTCGTTTCACCGTCACGCGCTCGCTCCTGGGCGCCCAGGAACTGGTGGTACTGGTCGACGCGGACGCGGACCGCGAAGTCCGCATCGCCCGCCGCGGCGCCACCGTGCTGTCGATCGTCACCTGTCCGCCCGAAGGCCGGCGTGATATCGCCGATGGTTTCCGCGACGAGAAGGAACTGGCAGGCCATAAGGGATCGCGCTTCGCGATCATGACGCCGTTCGCAAACCGGGTGAACGATGCGCGGTATATATTTGAAGGAAAAACCTACGATTTGCAGCCAGGTGCCGTCGGTACCGATCGAGCCGTGCGTCACGGCTTCCTTCGCGGCGAAGTGTTCGATGTCCAGCGGGAACATGCCGACGACGACCACGCCTCCGTCACGCTGTTCACCAAGGCGATCCGCTCCGACGCGAACCCGGGCTATCCCTTCGCGCTCGATGTCTCGGTCACTTTCACGCTCGACGACAAGGGCCTGGCCGTAGAGGCGAAGACCCGCAATGTCGGCAACCATGCCGCGCCGACTTTCTTCGGTTGGCACCCGTATTTCCGTCTGTCGGACAACCCGATCGAAGGCTGGGAACTGCATGTGCCCGCCGATACGGTGATCGTCACGGGGACGGATTTCATTCCGGTCCCGGGAACGCGTGCATGGCAGGCGCTGGACAAGGCCGATCGCTGGCTGGATTTCCGCAAATCGCGCGCCATCGGGGACGCGCCACTGAACCATACCTATGCCGATCTCCAGCTCGACCCGGATGGCCGGGCGCGCACGCGCCTGCGCGATCCGAAGAGCGGCGCAGGTATCGCCGTCTGGCAGGAGAAAGGAGTGATGCTCGTCTTCACCTCCGACACCGCTGAACGCGATGCGCGAAAATCCGTGGCGCTGGAACCGATGGAATGCATGCCCGATGCCTTCAATCGCGACGATTGCACGCCGCAGATCACGTTGGGGCCTGGAGAAGAACGTCGTTTCGCCTGCGGCGTGGAGTTCGACCAATGAGCGGCTTGCCCAGTTTCGCCGGGATTCGCGACGCCGCCGCGCGGATCGCACCGTATGCGCTGGTCACGCCCGTGCTGCGCAGCGATCGTATCGACGCACTCGTCGGTACGCCCATCGTGTTCAAGTGCGAGAACCTCCAGCGCGGTGGCGCGTTCAAGTTCCGCGGCGCGAGCAATGCCGTGTGGTCGCTCACCGACGAGGACGCGGCAAGAGGCGTCGTGACGCATTCCTCCGGCAACCACGGCAACGCGCTTGCGATGGCGGCGCGGACGCGCGGCATTCCCGCGCACGTGGTCGTGCCGGAGGGCGCAGTGAAGGCGAAGGTGGATGCGATCGTCGCCGCCGGCGCCACCGTGCACCGGTGCGCGCCGACGACCGCCGCGCGCGAAGCGGCGGCAGCCGAGGTTCAGGCCAGCACGGGGGCTACGCTGGTCCATCCCTACGCCGATACCCGCGTCATGGCCGGGCAGGGAACCCTGGTGCCGGAACTGTTCCGGCAGGTGCCGGGGCTGGACACCCTGCTCTTTCCCGTCGGGGGCGGTGGTCTCGCTTCGGGATGTTCGATCGCTGCTCATGGCATCGACCCGGCCATCGTCCTCTTCGGCGCGGAGCCGGAAGGCGCCGACGACGCGGCGCGCTCGCTGGAATCCGGAGTGCGTGTCGGACCGTTCGTCGCCGACACGGTCTGCGACGGGCTGCGCACCCTGGTCGGCGAGCCGAACTTCCACGCGCTGCGCGACCACGGCGTCACCGTGCTGCGGGTGAGCGACGCGGAAGCGATCGAAGCGATGAAGCTCCTGTGGAGCGAACTGCGCATCGTCGTGGAGGTGTCGAGCGCGACCGTATTGGCCGCGGCACGACGTTACCCGCAGGCGTTTGCAGGCCGCCGCATCGGGGCTGTCCTCACCGGCGGCAATGTCGACTTGGATGCATTGCCCTGGTAACAGGCGCGTATGTGGGTGGTGCCCAACGCGGATGACGGCGCGTTACGATGTGCGCGTCTCGCATATGCGCACATAAGCTCACGTCGCGAACGGACATCCTTGGAAACGGCCCCGCAATAACCTCCTTGCTCCTTCTTGTAAGTTTGCGAGGTGGCTATGCGCTGCGCATGGGCCGAGCAGAGCGACGTTGAACGCGTCTATCACGATGCCGAATGGGGCATACCCGTCCACAACGACCGGCTTCTCTTCGAGGCGCTGGCACTGCGCGGTGTCCAGGCCGGTCTGGCCTGGCGCATCGTGCTGACCAAGCGCGAAGCGTTTCGTCGCGCATTCCATGGTTTCGATATCGCCCGCGTCGCCATCATGAGCGACACGGAACTAGCTGCGGTGCTCGCCGATCGCGGTGTCATCCGCAATCGTCTCAAACTTGAAGCCATACGCTCGAATGCGCGCATCGCGCTGCGCATCGTCGAGGACGAAGGTTCATTTTCCGCGTTCCTCTGGTCCTTCGCCGACGGCGCTCCCAAGGTGAACACACGGGGCGACCGGGATCCCATGCCCGTCTCCGACGAAGCGGCCGGCCGCATGAGCGCCACCCTGCGCAAACGGGGGTTCCGCTTCGCCGGCAGCGCCATCTGCTACGCGACGATGCAGTCGGTGGGCATGGTCGATGACCATGCCGTGGAATGTTTTCGCCGGCGCTGACGCCGCGTTCACCGCGACTGCACCGGCTTCGGGTTGCGATGCGCACATGGCTAAGACGAGGATCGGTATTTCAGGCTGGCGCTATGCTCCGTGGCGCGGTGTCTTCTACCCCAAGGATCTGGTCCAGCGGGATGAGCTGGCGTTCGCGTCGCGGGAATTCCCGACGATCGAAATCAACGGTTCGTTTTACTCGCTCCAGCGACCGGAGAGTTACCTTTCCTGGTACGAGGATACGCCGCGAGGCTTCGTCTTCGCCGTGAAGGGGCCGCGCTTCATCACTCACAACCTTCGCCTGCGTCGCATCGAAAAGCCATTGGCGAACTTCTTCGCTTCGGGCGTGCTGGCGCTGCGGGAGAAGCTGGGGCCGATCCTGTGGCAGTTCCCGCCATCGTTCCGCTTCGACCCGGAATTGTTCGAAAACTTCCTCGCCATGTTGCCGCGAACGACCGCCGACACGGCCAGGATGGGACGTGGCTACGATGCGCATCTGAAGCATGAGGCGTACCCGGAGGTCGGGCGCAATCATCGTCTTCGCCATGCGGTGGAAATCCGCCACGACAGCTTCGTCGATCCCGCGTTCGTCGCCTTGCTGCGGAAGTATGGCGTTGCGTTCGTCGTGGCCGATACGGCGGGCAAGTTCCCGCGTTACTTCGACGTCACGGCATCCTTTGTCTACGTCCGCCTGCATGGCGACAAGAAGCTCTATGCCAGCGGCTACGGTGACGAGGCATTGGATGACTGGGCCCGACGCATCCGCGCCTGGCGGCGTGGCGCGCAGCCGGCGAAGGATCCGCGCATCGCCAGCAGCGCGCCGCCGACGCGTGCCTCCCGCGACATCTACGTCTATTTCGACAACGATATGAAGGTGAAGGCGCCTCGCGACGCCCATTCGCTCACCGCAAGAGTGTGAGGCCTTAGAAGGGCGTCTTGCGCCGCGATCCGCGCAGGTTCTCGATCGGGAAGCTCGCGATCTCGCCGCTGCCTTCGCGGCGCGACTGGCCTGCGGGCGGGCCCCAGGCGTGGGCGGTGACCACTTCCCACGTCGACGGAATCACGCCGTCGCTGCGCATCGCCTCGTAGGCATCGAGCATACGACGGTAATGCTGCTTGCCCGTGAGTCCGCGCGGTCGGTCTGCGTCTGCGTTGTTCGCGCCGAGGCCCTTCAGTTCGTCGAGCAAGGCACGGGGTGTCGGATAGGTGAGCGTGTAGCGCTCGGCGAACAGCACCGGATCGCGCAAGCCCTGGGCGAGCATCGCGTCGCCCACGTCGTGCATGTCGAGGAAGCGAGCCACATGCGCCTGTTGGTCCGCCTCCGCCCAGGCGGCGCGCAGTTCCGTCAGCGTGTCGGGGCCGAGGGTGGAGAAGGTAAGGAGGCCCCCTGGTTTCAGCACGCGCGCGCATTCGGCGAACAGGCGGGACAGGTCCTCGCACCACTGGAAACAGAGGTTGGAGAACAGTATGTCCACGCTATGGTCGGGCACGGGCAGCGTATAGGCATCCGCGACGACGCGGCCGAACGGCTTCAGCCAGCCTGCGTGCTGTTTCGCCTGCCTGAGCATCGGCAGCGCGAGGTCGACGGCGATCACCTGGGCCTTCGGGTAGCGTTTCTTCAGCGCCGCGCTGCCGCGACCCGTACCGGCGCCGACGTCCAGCAGCACCTCAGGCACCTGCTCGTAGATACCCAGGCGATCGACGAGGGTCGACTGCACCTCGCGCTGGAGCGCGTCGTGTTTTTCGTAGGTGCCCGCGGCGCGACCGAAGTTGCGGCGGACCTGGCGTCGGTCGAAATGGAATTCGCTCATGGGTGTGCGTCGATGAACCGGGTCAGGACATCCGCCACGACGGCGGCGTGTCCGATGAAGGGGGCGTGTCCCGCGTGCGCGATTTCCTCGAAGCGGCCGCCGGCCGCGTCAGCGGACCAGCGCATCGCCTCCGGGTGCACGATGCGGTCGCGTCGCCCTGCGATCCAGAGGGTGGGCTGACGGATCCCGGGAAGGCGGGGGCGCAGGTCGGTGGTCTCGAGCAGGCGGATGCCTTCCATGAGTACGCGCGGATCGGGCTCGCCACGCGAAAACGCTTCGTCCTTCAGTCGCCGTGCCTCGGCGCGCGGATCGGCGCTGCCCATGGCTTCGAGGGCGATGAAACGCTCCACGGTGGCCTTGTAGTCGGCTTCCAGGTCGGTGGCGAGCTGGCGAACCATCGCGGCGTCATTGCCGTACGGCCAGTCGTCGCTACGCACGAAGCGTGGGGTGGAGCACATCGGCGCCACCGCGCGTACGGCTCCGGGCAGTTCCAGCGCGGCGGTCAATGCCACGAGGCCACCCATCGACCAGCCGAGCCACACGGCCGGTGGCGTAGCCGCGGCAATCGCGCGGGCGCAGGCCAGCGGCTCGAGCGGGATGTCGGAGTGGCAGGAATACCCATGGCCTGGCAGGTCCACCACGTACATCGTGCAGCGGTCTGCCAGTGCTTCGGCCAGCGGCGCCAGGATGCCGCCATGCATGGCCCAGCCATGGATCATCACCAGCGGTATCGCGCCACTGCCATGGGTTTCGATGTGCAGGCCGCTCACGTCGCGTCGCTCGGGGCCAACGCAGGATCGAGCGCGCCGCGGCCGTCGAAAACAAAGCAATCGCCGCGCCAGTGGGAGCCGCCCACTTCTTCGAAATACGTGAGGATGCCGCCCTCAAGCTGGAACACGTTCTCGATGCCGATGTCGCGCATGTGGATGGCCGCCTTCTCACAGCGGATGCCGCCCGTGCAGAACGAGACCACCGTCTTGCCTTCGAAGCGCTCGCGATCGGCGGCGACGGCGGCGGGGAAATCGGTGAAGCTGGACAGTCCGTATCCGACGGCGTCCTCGAACGTGCCGGCGGCCACCTCGTAATCGTTGCGGGTGTCCAGCAGCAGCACCGGCCGTCCGGCGTCGTCATGGCCCTGGTCGAGCCAGCGGCGCAGATCGACCGGCCGCACATGCGGCGCCCTGCCTTCAACAGGTTTGATCGCCGGCGCCCGCATGGTGATGATTTCCTTCTTCAGGCGCACACGCATGCGGGCGAACGGCACGTCGTCGGACGCGCTTTCTTTCGGCGCGATATCCGCGAAGCGCGGATCATCGCGCAGCCAGTCGAGGAAGGCCTCGACCGTTTCGCGCGGCGCGGCGAGGAACAGGTTGATGCCCTCCGGCGCAAGCAGGATCGTTCCCTTCAGCGCGAGCGCCTCGCAGCGCTCGACGACCCGCGCCCGCAGGCTTTCGAGGTCGTCGAGACCGACGAACTTGTAGGCGGAAACGTTGAGGATCGTCATGGGCGGGCCCGGGAAGTGCGACCTGGCATTATACGGCCGCGCTTTCCACGGGACGGGGAAGGTACGCCAGGGCATTCAGAAGGGCGTCGATCCGGTCCGGCGTGTGCAATGCGGACAGCGTGATGCGCAGGCGTGAGCCGTCGCGCGGTACCGTGGGCGGGCGGATCGCCACCACCAGGAAGCCGGCCGCCTCCAGCGCCGAGGCCGCGGCGGTTGCGGCGGCGGGTGTGCCCATGGCCAGGGGCTGGATCGCGGTCGCGGAGGCCATGAGCGGAAGGCCCAGCTGGGCGGCGCCGGCACGGAAGCGGGCGATATTCGCCGCAAGACGATCACGGCGTCCGTCGCGGTCGAATCGGACCAGGCGGACAGCTGCGCGCGTGGCGGCGGCCAGCGCCGCGGGCATCGCCGTCGTATAGACGTAGGTGCGGGCGAACTGGGCAATGGCCTCGATCACCGCGGCATCGCCCGCGACGAAGGCACCGGCACAACCCAGTGCCTTGCCGAGCGTGCCCATGAGTACAGGAACGTCGGCCGTACCGAGGCCCGCGGCGCTTACCGAGCCGGCGCCCTGGGGCCCGAGAACTCCCAACCCGTGGGCATCGTCGACGTAGAGCAGGGCACCGCGGGTGCGGCAGACATCGGCCAGTGCCGGCAGCGGCGCCACGTCGCCGTCCATGCTGAACACGCCGTCGGTGGCGACCAGGGCGGGAAGTCCCGTCCGCGCGTCGAGCTGGCGTGCCGCGCCCCCGGCATCGCCATGCGGATAGCGGCGCAACTCGGCGCCGGCGAGTTGCGCACCGTCGATCAGGCTGGCGTGGTTAAGCCGGTCCTGCACGCAGAGCGACGAACCGCGCCCCCATATGGGCATGGTGTCCGCGCCGAGCAGGGCTTGCAGGGCGCCGAGGTTTGCCATCACGCCTGTGGAAAACAACAGGGCACGTTCGCGGCCGGTCCAGTCGGCAAGCTCCTCCTCGAGCGCCGCGTGCTCGCTGCGGTGCCCGGACACTAGGTGCGCGGCGCCCGTGCCCACGCCTTCCGCCGCGGCCGTCCGTGACAACGCGGCCACCAGATCGCGATGGCTCGCGAGGCCGAGGTAATCATTCCCGCAAAAGTCGGTCAGCGCGCGGCCGCGAACGAACCGGCGACCGCCAAGGGCGTCGCAGGTCTGTGCCCGGCGCAGCAGTCCCGCCTGTTCCCGCGCGGCGCGCGCGCTTTCCAGGCGGGCGAGGAGATCGGGCCGGTTCACGCCTCGGCGGACTCCACGATGTCGGCGTGCACGGTGCCCGGTTCGATCTCGACTTCCATCGGCTTCAGGCCGAGGCGTTCGAACAGGCGACGGTCGTGTTCCACGTCGGGATTGCCGGTGGTGAGCAGTTTTTCGCCATAGAAGATCGAGTTGGCGCCGGCGGCGAAGCACAGCGCCTGCAGCGCGTCGTCCATCGTTTCGCGTCCCGCCGAGAGGCGCACGACCGAGGCGGGCATGAGGATGCGCGCGACGGCGATGCTGCGCACGAATTCGAACGGATCCAGTGCCTCCGTGCCAGCCAGCGGCGTGCCGGCCACCTGCACCAGGCGATTGATCGGCACCGACTCCGGATGTTCCGGCAGGTTGGCGAGGGTGGCGAGCAGGCCGGCGCGTTGGGCGCGCGATTCGCCCATGCCGACAATGCCGCCGCAGCAGGTTTTCAGGCCCGCCTCGCGCACGTGTGCGAGCGTGTCCAGACGATCCTGGTATTCACGCGTATGGATGATCTCGCCGTAGAAGTCGGGTGAGGTGTCCAGATTGTGGTTATAGAAGTCGAGACCGGCCGCCTTCAGCGTGTCGGCCTGCGGCTGGCTGAGCATGCCCAGCGTGGCGCAGGTCTGCAGGCCCAGCGATTTCACCGCGCTGACGATCTCGGCCACCTTGACCACGTCGCGATCCTTCGGCGAACGCCAGGCGGCACCCATGCAGAACCGGCTGGCCCCGGCGTCCTTGGCGGCTTGCGCCCTGGCCAGCACGGCGTCCACGCTCATCAGCTTTTCGGCTTTCACGCCGGTGGCGTAGCGCGCCGCCTGCGGGCAGTAGGCGCAATCCTCGGGGCACCCGCCGGTCTTGATCGAGAGCAGGGTCGAAACCTGCACCGCGTTGGCGTCATGGTACTGCCGGTGGACGGTCTGGGCCTGGAAAAGCAGGTCGTTGAATGGCAAGGCGAAAAGACGCTCGACTTCCTCGCGGGACCAGTCGTGGCGAAGGGCTGCGGTCATGGTGGTTTTCCGGGGGCGAAGGCCCAAAGTGTGGAAACCTCCCGGCCCACTGTCAACCTTAACGACCTATTTGAGGTTTACATTGCTTCGCCGCGGGCTGCCGTACGATGGAATCCGGGATTCCCGAGGAGATGCGTGCATGAGCGATGGACAGGGCAGCACCGGCAACGTGATAGCCGCGATCTGCAGTTTCTTCATCCCCGGCCTGGGGCAATTGGTACAGGGGCGAGTCTTCAAGGCACTGATCATGTTCGTGCTTGCCGCGGTGCTCTGGGTGATCTGGCTGGGCTGGATCATCCACCTGTGGTCGATCGTCGACGCTGCCATGTACCGGCGCGACTGAGGTCATCGCAGACGCATGGACGCGTCCTCACTCAAGGCATGGCTGGCGGCGGCGGGGCGTTTCGTCCTTCCGCCTTGTTGCCTCGTCTGCGACGGGTCGGGAAGCGGTGGCCTGGACCTGTGTGACGGTTGCCGCCGGTCCCTCGTGCGGAACATCGCCTGCTGTGGACGCTGCGCGCTTCCGTTGCCATCCACCACGATCCTCTGTGGCCAGTGTCAGCAAATGCCACCTCCGTGGCACGACGTATGGGTTCCCTTCGTCTACGCGTGGCCGCTCGACGTCCTCGAAAGCCGCTTCAAGTTTTCCGGCAGTCTCGTCGCGGGACGCGTGCTCTCCGCTTGCTGGCTGTCGGCCGGCCAGCCGCCCCTCATGCCCGAGCTTCTTGTGCCGGTGCCGTTGCACACCAGCCGCCTGCGTAAGCGGGGATACAACCAGGCGCTCGAACTCGCCCGGCCGTTGGCCAGGCGCTTCGGATTACCGCTTGCGCATGATGTGCTCGGCCGCGCCCGTCGTACAGGAGCGCAGACCGAACTCGATGCTGCCGCACGCGCGACAAACGTGCGTGCGGCGTTCGCAGTACAGCGCGTGCCGGTACAGAAGCATGTGGCGATCGTGGACGATGTGATGACGACGGGCGCGACGCTCGCCGAGTGCGCGCGTGCCTTGCTTGCCGCGGGCGTAGAGCGTGTGGATGTGTGGGCGCTGGCCCGGACGCCGTTGCCTGCTCAACGATAGGTTGCATTAAGGACAACCCGATTCCGAAATATCGGAAGCGCCGGGTAAAAGCCCTGGCTGTGGGACAGCTTGCGGGGTTCTTATATGACGCGGCCTACAGCGTCAGACGGCAATAAACTATTGCTTTCATTGACTACTCCGTCGAGCATTCCTGAAGTCTCGCAGGGAGTGTTCTTACATGCGTCCATGGAAGGCGGCTTTCGCCGCCGTCGCAACCCTCGCCGCGGTCGCCGCGGCGGCTTACGGCTCTGGCCATTTCACCTACCTGTTCCTCGGTGTCGACGGGTATCCGGTGCACTGGGACACCGCGTGGCGCTACGTGCAGGCACTGGACCAGCCGTCTTACGCCCCGTATGGATGGCGCATCAAGCTCGCGCTCACCGTCGGTTGTGCCTTGTCGTTCCTTGCGTGGTGCGCGGTGCTGGTGCTGCTCTTTAGGCACGGCTCGGCTTTGGAGTCCACCCATGGCGATGCGCGCTTCGCGACCATCGCCGAGCTGAGGCGGGCCGGCCTGCTCGAGCAGACCGAGCAGAGCATCCTCATCGGCAAGTACATGGGTCACAGGCTTTGGCTTGGTGGCACTCAGCACGTCCTCGTCGTCAGCCCGACGCGCTCGGGCAAAACGACCAGCCTTGCCATTCCCGCCCTGTGCACTTACGAGCATTCGATGGTGGTGCTCGACATTAAGGGAGAACTGCGCAAGGCCACCAGCGGGCGGCGCGAGGCGATGGGTCAGCGCGTCTACACATGGGCGCCTTACGACGACGAGGGAAAAACCCATCGGTTCAACCCGATGACGCTCCTGGCCGACATGGATCACGGCAAGCGCATCGGCGAGATCCAGACCATCGCGGCCATTCTCTATCCGGACCACCCAGGCGCGGACCCTTTCTGGGTGTCACAGAGCCGTGCCGCCTTTACCGCGTTCACCTCGTACATGTTCGAAGCCTGGGACGACAAAAGGCCACCTCGACAGCCTGATCTGGAAGCAGGTGCGCAGGACCCGGCCGTCAACACGTATCCCGAATTTCCGTCGTTCGAGCGCATCCTGCGCTTTTCCAGTGGTGCCGATGAGAAGAGTTGCAAAGCCATGCTTGCCACCCTGCTCGGGGATGTGGGCTTTGCCTTCATCAGTTCGCAGACGCGCACGGTCTTCCGCAATCTCGTCGGCCTGGCGGAGGAAACGTTTTCGTCGGTGATCGCCGCCATGCAAGCGCCGCTCCAGCAATTCCTGAGTCCTATCCTGGCCGCTGCCACTAACGCGACAGATTTCGACATCCGCAGGTTTCGTAAAGAGAGGACGACACTCTTCATCGATATTCCGACCAACAAGCTGGACGAGAGCAGCAAGCTTCTCAACATCTTCTTCAGTTCGGTGATCGGCAACAACCTCGACAAGCAACTTGGTGAGGAGCCGGATCTCAAGTACCAGATGCTCATGCTGATGGACGAATTCACCGCCATGGGCCGGATGGACGTGTGGGCCAAACGCATCTCTATTTCGGCCAGTTATGGCGTGCGCGACCTGTGCATCATCCAGAGCCAGTCGCAGCTGCGCTCGGTGTACGGCGAGCACGACGCGCAGAATTTCATCACCAATCACGGCGCGCAGATCGTGTTTGCCCCGCGCGAGCAGGATGACGCCAACGCGTACAGCGACATGCTCGGCTACAAGACCGTACGCAAGCGCCAGCAGTCCACCGGTCATGGCGGTGGCGGACGGCAGGTTTCCACCAGTTATGTAGAGGAGCGCCGGGCGCTGCTCCTGCCCCAGGAAGTCAAGGAGCTTCACAGCGATGACGAGCTGATCTTCTACGAAGGCTGCAGGCCTATCCGAGCGAAGAAGAACTGGTTCTTCAAGGATAAGACGTTCAGGGCCTGGACGAGTCTGCCGCCGGTGGAGGTCGAGCGAGCGGCTGGGCCGGTCTTTAGCGAACCAGCCGAGCTTAAGTTGCCGGTCGAGAATAACGTCGTGCACATGACCGACCGGTCCTGTCTTGTTGCGTTCGAGCAAGCGGTAGGTGCGTCGTGATGAGGGGACCTAGGAAGCATCGATGGTCGCTCATCGTCGCAATCACAGGCATGGGTGCCGTGGGGTTGTTCGCCCGTGCGTCCCCAGCGGAGACGACGCAGAAGGAACCTGAACTGGCCTACCGTGGCGACCCGGCAGTGCGTGCAACGATGAATTTTCGACCCGTCAAGTGGCCGCTCAAGTTCAAGGAGCATAGCTTCGGTGCCTTCTGCTATGGCACGTTGACGTGCACCGTGTGGTATGCCGGCCAGAGACACGGCCGGGATAAGCCAAGGCCGTCGTCGTCGACGCTTGGCCCCGCGTATCTCGACTACATGAGTGGCGATCACGGGGGAATTCGCAATTTCCCCAAAGCGGCGAAAGCTACGTGGACATCCTCCGATGGAGAACCCCATCAGGCAGAGATTGATATTGCTTCCATCTTTCGTGATGAACTGATCCGGCATAACGTGACCAGGGGCGAGGTGGCGGAGCAACCGGACGGAGGTTTGCCTATCAACCCGTCCATCATTCTCGAGGTCAACGACCGCGCGATTCGTGTCTATATGCGGGCGTTTATTCCCACCAAGCACCTGCAGGTTCCTGGCAACACGTTTAGTGGGCACCGGCAAGACCTGATTCTGGTCAAGATCTATAACTATTAACACACAGAGAGTGCGCCCGTGGGCCAACTTCTTTCAAACGGCGTGAGCCGCCCAGCCACATCTCGCGATATCGATGTCTATGATCGTATGCGCGAGCAACAAGCGAAGCATTCGGTTCCCGTGCTGCAGAGCCGAAACAATCCGCACGAGTATCTGTTCATCGCACTGTTTGACGGCACGGGGCAGGATGCCAACGATACAAGCCAGTTGCTGACCAATGTCGGGGAGCTGAGGAACCAGTCGGAACGCATGAGGGAGGGATCAGGCGGCCGAATTGGCTACCACTATGTCGAAGGCATTGGGACGCAGAAGAACCCGATTACCCGAGCTATCGATGGGGCCTTTCCCTATACATGGGACGACAAGATTCGGGTGATGTATACAGATATTGCCGGTCAAACTTCCCGATGGAAGGATCTGGACCCGCAAGCAAAGGTACGCGTGGTCGGCGTCGGCTACAGCCGAGGTGCCGTGCTAGTTCCCGGTCTGGCGCGTTTGGTCGATCAATACGGCATCGTCGATCCCGAAGGCATGAAGTTCGGCCGCGATGCGAACGGCAACCTGAGCGTCACGGCGCCCCGCACGCTGATTGCGCCAGGTGAAGTAGCACAGGCCGTGGGCCTCTTCGACCCGGTCGGCACCAATCTTCCGCGCAACTACGATGCCCGCCTGCCGAAGTCGGTCCTCTCGGGCTTCTCGCAGATCGCTCGCGACGAACAGCGCGAGCTGTTCCCGCACCAGACCATCCTGGATCCGGATTGGTCCGACGACGGCCGCTTCCTCAGTGCCACCGTGCCCGGCGGGCATTCGAATGTCGGCGGCGGTAACAAGGAGGCTGGTCTGGAAGTCATGGCCTTCAACGGCATGGCCGACTATCTCAACGCGCTGACCGACCAGCAGCTATTCGAACACCGCCCGTTGCCCGACGATCCGGCGCAGTACGCCATCTTCCAGGCCAAGGGCGCCACGGCCGCCTTCGGCCTGCGCATGGACCACGACGGGCAGCGCGACCTTCGCAACGAACTGGCGAACTGCAAGATCGTCGACCTGTGCCACGACGCCGATCCGGTGGATCAGTCGCTGGCGCGGCAGTTCGGCTGGCAGCAGGTCACGCCTCAGGTGGCACAGATACCGCCGCGGTTGCCCGAGCCCATCGCCTTCCATCGCTCCACCCCGCCACCTGCGCCGGCATCGCAGCGCCTGCTCGACGATCCGATGCACCCGGATTACCGGATGTTTCGCGACGCCCGGCGTCTCGTGCACGAACTGGACCGGGCGCATCGAAGGGAGCCGGATGAGCGCAGCGACAACCTGAGTGCCGCCCTGGTCGTGGCCGCCCGCGCCGATGGGCTGAACCGTATCGACCGGGTCGAACTGATGGACGGCAACGACAAGCTGTCGGCCGTGGAAGCAGGTTACGGCCCCGCCAAGCGCACCACCGTGCCGGTGGTGGAATCGATGGACACGCCGCTGGAAAGAAGTTCCGTCCGTTGGACGACGACGGTGCAGGTATCCAGGGGGCATGACGAGCCATCGTTGGAGCAGGCGAGGGACGTGGAGATGTCACCAACTGCCATGCGATTCCATCAGGCCGCCCCTGCGGGAATGCAACACGAAAGCCACGATCCTCGCCACCCCGGGAATCCCAACCACGAGCTCTACCGCGAACTGCAAAGGCAGGTTCCCCAGGCTTCCGAAGACCGCCTCCTGCAGTTCACCGCCGCCTGCCACACGAGCCGGATCACCGCCGACAACCTCAGGTCGGTCAGGCTGGACCCGGAACGGATGACGCTGGAGTTCCAGGGCGCCGGCCTGTTGACCACGGCCGCCCGGATCGACCTGAGCGCCCCTCCGACGTATCCGCAGGAGGCCATCGCGCAGATCCAGCAATTCGACCGGCAGCAAACGCAGATCATGGACAACTTCCAGGCACAGCAGGCGCAACTCGGCATGGGGCGTTCGATGTGAGGCGGGCCGCGGTCAGCGGTTGATGTAAACGGGATTGCCAAGGATCAGCAGCTTGCCCTCCGGCGAGCGCACATCCACGCGCAGCCAGTGCGGCTTTCCGTCACTGGTCCAATCGAAGGCTACGTCGCCGTTCGGCGGGATCCACGATCCCGCACCGGCCAGCGGTAGCCCATCCAACGTAGCGGCGATGAGCTGGCCCTGTAGCGCGGCCGTGTGCACGGCAACATGCATCGCCGCGCCGTCCGCCACCCGAATCGCATCGCCCATGCCGGCCCGGGCCGCGCCCGCGGTGCCGACGACGTCGAGCGAACGGTCGCGGGTTCCTTCGGTATCCACGAACACATGCCCTGCGCGGATGCCGTCGAGGATGCCTTCCATGGAAAGCTCCCGCGCATGCACGACCGTGGTCGGCGTACCGATCGTTCCGGCGAAAGCGTCGCGCGGATCGTCGGGCCCGATATGGCTGTCGCTGCCGCCGATGGCCGTGATGCGCAGGCCGTCGTTCAACTGCTTCTCCCAGAACGGGATGCCGGTATCGGCGCGCTCCGCGTCCTTGCCGTTGATCGCCTCGATCGCCCTGAAGCCGTGCATGTCCACGGGATTCTTCGGCGTGAACCCGCAACCCATGCAGGTTTCGTCGTTCGGCCGGTTCGGGTGGTTGATCGAGATCACGCCGTGTGCCCGGGCGATATCGGCCAGCAGGGCGTTCCAGTCCGGCACATCTTTCGTTCCCACGCGGAAGTCCACGGTGCGCGAGACGCCGAAGAGGTTGGCATGACCCTCGAACGTCGTGATTTCCCGCGCCGGGATCAGAAGCATCCTGTCGAAGTACGGCTGGATTTCCCGCAGCCCGGACACCTGCGACATCGTGTTGTGGTCGGATACGGCGATGAAGTCGAGGCCGCGCTTCGCCGCCGAGGTGGCGACGAGGAACAGGGGGCACGGCACCTTCTTCGTGCGCGACAGGTTCAGGCAGCCGCCGTCGCTGTGCGCCGAATGCATGTGCAGGTCGCCGCGGTACCAGCGATCCTCCATGGCAAGCGGTGCCGTGAGCCCGTGCTCAGGGCCGAAGCCTTCGTCGTCGCGCGAAAGCCAGATCCTCGCGGTATACAGGGCCGTCGATGTAGGCCGGATGTTCGGTATGCCAAGCAGCAGGCGCCACTTGCCCGGCTGGATGACGCCGGGAAGGAAAGAGGCCGTGGCATCCGTGGCCGATACCGTGAAGCGCCGCTTGGTGCCGCCGCTCCAGCCGCGGAATCCGTCCTGCGCCTCGAAACCACCCGGCCCGAGCAGTCCCAGGTCGATCGTCGTACGCTCCTCGCGACCGGTGTAATCGACGTCAATCGTGATCCGCGACGTGCCCTTGGGCACGTCGAACGGAACCTCGCGGTACGTGTGCTGGTCCGCGCCGGACAGCTGGCCCCGCAGGACCAGGCTCGGCGCCCGCTCCGTCGCCATACCGGCGGCGGCGAAGCAGGCGAGCACGATGCTTAATAGCGCCCGCATCAGAACCGGTACATCGCGGCGAGGCGGAACGAGCGGCCCAGCAGCGGACGTGCGATGAACGTGTTCGCACCCGCGTCGGCACTCGCCAGTTCGCCGGCGCGCGGATTGCCTTCCGTGAGGCCCAGCGAGTTGGTGATGTTGTCGGCGTAGAGGAACAGCGACAGCTGCTGCGTTGCATCGTAGCGGGCGCTCGCGCCGACCACGTGGTACGACGGCAGCACCACCGAGTTCGCGGTGTCCACGAAGCGCTTGCCTTCGTGCTCGTACGACACCTGCAGGCGCAGGCGGCCGTCGAGCAGGTTCACGCCCGGCACGATGCGGTAGCTGACCTTCGGCACGCGGATGAGCTGGTTGTCGTCGTAGTCGCGCAGCACGGGTGCATTGGCGACGACGTCGGTATAGCTCAGGCCCTTGTACTTCGGATCCTGCAAGGTGGCGTTGAACTGCACGTCGAACCACTTGGTCGGGTACAGCGTGCCCTCCAGCTCGAGGCCATACGTCTTCGTGCTGGCGAAGCCGGTCTGCGGCGTGGAAGTGTTGCCGTTACGGTCGAAAACGTTGTTGGTGAAGCCGACGTTGTCGTACTTCGTGTAGAAGGCCGTCGCGTACAGGTCCATGAGGCGGTCGCTGTATTTCCAGCCCGCTTCGGCCAGGTCCATCGTCTGCAGAAGCGGCGTGGCCGTCGGACTGGTGATGTAGGTGCTGAGGTTCGGCAGGCGGAAGGCCGAGGTCCAGCGGGCGAACAGGCCCTGGCGCGGCGAGAACTGCCAGTTGCCGCCCAGCGTCCAACCGGTCTTGTCGAACGACTGGTCGTAATTCGTGAGCACCCCGTTGCCCGTGATGACCGAGGTTGCCGCCGGCGAGCCGCCGATGTCGATCGTCTGCTTGCCTTCGGTGAAGCCCTTGACGCTTACCTTTTCGTAGCGCAGGCCGCCATCGATGCGCAGCTCCGGCGTCACCTGCCATTCGTCGGACGCGTAGAAGGCATTGGTGTCGGATTTACCGTTGGCATGTTCCCACTCGTAGCCGTAACGGTAGACGCCGTGGTCGGTGAGCGAACCCAGCACGTTGCCGTTCGCGTCAACACCCACCAGGTCGAGCAGGTGCGCATTGTCGGTCGCGTCGGTCAGCACGGTCGAGGAATAACGGCTGAAATCCTGCTGGAAGTTCGCGTGGTAGTAGCCGAACGTGACGTCATGGCTCTGGTCGCCGAACTCGAACTTGCGCAGCACGCGCGTGTCGTTGATGAATTCGTTCACGGGCATCGTCACGCCGCGCAGGCCTTCGGTCACCACCAGCCCGTTGCCGTTCTGGTTGGCCACGTTGAACACCTGCGAGGGGTTGTCCACGTAGCGGAACTGCAGGCCCGTGGCGCCCGGGATGGCGGTGAGGCGCTTGGTGTCCTGGGCGATGAACGAACTGGCGCTCTGCAGGGCGTTCGGGAACACGCCGTTACGCTGCGTATCGGTATTGCTGTAGCGCATCGATTCGGCCAGCTTCCAGTCGTCGCCGAGGTCGTGGTCGAACTTGAACGACACCTGCGTGCGCTTCACGTGGGTGCCTTCGTCGTTGTCGAAGTTGTACAGGCTGCCGTCGCCCTGGCGCATGAGCACATGCTCGGTTTCCGGGCCGGCAAGCGTTCCGTAGTTGCCGTTGAAGCCGGGCACCGGACGGATGTCGCCGTTGGCGTTCGTGCGCATCGGGATGCCGAGGTACAGGGCGACCTTGTCGTCCATGTGCTTGACGTCGAAGCTGATGTCGCCGTGCTCGAGTTGCTTGGACAGCGTGGCGCGCAGCTGGCCGCCATCGTCCGCGTTGAACTGCGGACGGCGAATGCCGTCGTCCACGCGCCAGAAGCCACCGACGCCGAGCTTCCAGCCGCCGCCGATGGGCGTGCCGTACCAGAAGTCGAGGCGGTTCAGCGAGTAGTTGCCGACGGTGTACTTCACCAGGCCTTCCGGTGTGTCGCCGACCTTGCGCGGAATGAAGTTGATGGCGCCAGCCGGTGCATTCGAATAGAAGATCGACGAGGGGCCTCCGCGGACCACTTCGACGCGTTCGATCGTCTCGTCGAGGCGGAACGCCTGGTCGGCGTTGAGGTAGCCCAACGCCGGATCGTGCTGGACGGGAATGCCATCTTCGAGCAGCGTGACCGAGCCGTAGCCGTCCACCGGGATTCCGCGGGCGCGAATATTGCCCGACGCTTCGCCGCCGGAAGATTCCACCCAGAAGCCTGGCACCGACTTTACGGCCTCGGTGACGCTGGTGGGCGCCTGCATGCGCAGGCGGTCTTCGTCGATCGTGGTAATCGAGTAGCTGGTTTCCGCCTTGGTGCGGGTGTCGACGCCGGAGCGTGCCGTGACGACGACATTGTCGAGGTCCGTCGTCTTCTTCCCGGGGTTGCTGTCCTGGGCGTTGGCCGCGGCGGAAACGAGGAGCGCGCCGACGAGCGCCGCGCGCACGGCGCGGCTGAGGAGGGTAGTACGCATGGTGAATGTTTTCCGGGGAAGGGGCTGCGCGCACCCTCCCCGCGGACGTTGCGGCAAGCGCACGCCCGCGGCCACTCCGTGGGTCCGCGACACGCAAGAACTTATGCGTCAGCGATGACGGGATCGCTGAACTTTCATGACGGCCCTATTTCAATCGAGCTAAATGGTCATCGCCGGCTTACACCGTGATCACGGTCACAATGCGAGCGCGATCACGATACCGAGCCACAAGGCCAGTCCCACCCAGTTGTTGTTACGGAAGGCGGTGAGGCACGCTGCCCGTTCGCGATCACGCATGATCCACTGCTGGTAGCCGAACAGGCCGGTGGTCGCGGACAGCCCGATCCAGTACGGCCAGCCCAGGCCGGCACGCGTGCCGACCAGCAGCATGGTGAGCAGGAACGTGCCCATCAGCACGCCGATGATGACGAGGTCGGCGTCCGCGAAGAGGATGGCCGTGGATTTCGCGCCCGCCCTGATGTCTTCCTCGCGATCGACCATCGCGTATTCGGTGTCGTAGATCACCGACCAGAGAATGTTGCCGATGAACAGCAGCCACGCGAGCGGCGGCACCGTGTTTGTCACGGCGGCGAACGCCATCGGGATCGACCAGCCGAACGCCGCGCCCAGTACCACCTGGGGCAGGTTCGTGTAGCGCTTGCTGAAAGGATAGATGGCCGCGAGCGCCGCGCCGGCGAATGAGAGCAGGATGGTGAGCCGGTTCGTGAACAGCACCAGGATGAAAGAGAATGCCAGCAGGCCGGCGAAGATACGGAGTGCTTCGCGCGGGGCGACCCTGCCGCTGGCGATGGGCCGTCCTGCCGTACGCGCGACCTGGGGATCGAGCTTGCGGTCGGCGTAGTCGTTGATGGCGCACCCGGCGGATCGCATGGCGAACACGCCGAGGGTGAAGATCGCCAGCGGCCCGATGGGCGGGAAATCCTTTGCCGCAAGCCACAATGCCCACCAGGTCGGCCACATGAGGAGCAGGGCGCCGATGGGCCGGTCCATGCGGGTAAGCACAAGGTAGGCATGGATCTTTTCGCGCCGCGCTGCCGGCAAGGCCTTGAGCAGCACGGCAAGCACGCGCTCGGCGGTGGTCGATGCGTCGGCGGGGCGTGCCAGCGGTGCCGGCTTACGGGTGGCAGGTGTCGCCTTGCGCCGCGCGGAAGGCTTGCGGGATGTGGGGCTCATGCATTGAAGTCTAGCGGGCCTGCCGATGCTTTGGGGTCGTAGGTGGGTTCCGGTAAACTCCCGCCTTCCGCAATGGACCTGCCCGGCGAGACCTTGACTACGGAAAACCCATCGTTTCGCCAGTTGCTGATGGTTCTCTGCGGGATATGGGCGGCGCTGCACTTCAACGTGCTCTTCGGGAAGCAGGTCCTCCCCTGGGACGCCATCGACCAGTTCTACCCCACGGTCTACTTCAACGCGCATACCCTTCGTTCTGGACTCGTTCCCTGGTGGAATCCGTATATCTATGCCGGTTACCCGCAGATCGGGGACCCGCAGGGGATGATGTTTTCTCCCCTGCTCATGGGCTGGATGCTTCTGCGACAGGATCCCGGTGCCGTGTGGTTCGATTGGGGCGTTTTGCTCCACGTCCTCATGGGAGGCGCGGCGATGCTCGCGCTCCTGCGCCGTTACGGGGGCAACGCCCTGGGCTGGCTGCTCGGCGCCACGGTGTTCATGGCCGGTGGCGTTGCCGCGTCGCGACTTGAGCACACGCCGGATGTCATCGCCTATGCGTACGTTCCCGTGGTGCTCCTGGCACTGCGCCAGTTCCTCGATGAGCCGCGCGGGCGCCGCGGCCTGATCCTGGGGGTCGCCGCTGGTGCGATGGTGACCCAGTTGGTTCAGATCACTTACCTCTTCGTCCTCGTCATCGTTGTCCATGCGGCCATCGGTACGGTTCGGCGCTGGGCAGCCTACGATCTCCGCCGCCGGCGGGGCTGGTATGCAGGCGTCGCGGTGGCCCTCGCGATGGCTTCGGCCATCGGGCTTCCCCAGTTGCTTGTTGGCTGGCAGCCACCGGTACTTCGCTACAGGGGCGGCATGCCGCTGCTTTCATCGCCGTCGCCGTGGTGGCCGTAGCGCTCTGGCAGGTAAGACGCCCGGGCAGTGAATGGCGTGCGGCGCTGTGGTTGATGCTGGTCCTCGTTGCCGACTACCGAACGTTCAATCTCGGCGGTACCTTCAACGAGTCGACGAACTGGGCCGCTCGTTTTACAAGGAACCCGGCGGTTCACTACCTGGCGCGGCACCTGAAGGCCGACGGCATCGTGCTGCCAGATCGCATCAGCACGATCAATGCCTACCCCGCCTGGGACGATACGGTCGCCATGCTCGGTATTCCGTCCACGCGGGGTTACAACCCTTTGCGCTATGCGCTTTACGAACAGTGGTACCAGCCACGTGAAAGCAGCAGCGTCCACGACGTGGCCGCACCGTATAACCGCCTTCCCGAGAGCCGGCTCGACGACTTGCTGGCCGTGCGCTATCTCATCGTCGGCCGCGGCAAAGGGTGGCCGTCGTTCGTGCCGCCCGCCGATTACACGAAGGTGCAATCGGAAAACGACGTCGATATCTGGCGCAACGATCAGGCGTTCGCGCGGCTACTGAATCCGACGCAGGCGCGATGGCTTCGGCCCGGCGAGGCACCCGACGTCGGACGGTTCGTCGATACGGATTTCGCCTCGACGCTCTGGCTCACACCGCGGGACAACGAGGATGCGAAGGCCTCCAGGGAGGCTGCGGCGACTTGCCACGGCGTCGTCGAAACCACGGCCCTCGGCGCGACGCCCACGACGCTCGATCTGGCGGTCACGGCGTCGTCGGCCGGATGGATCGCCATGAGCGAACTGGACTACCCGGGGTGGGTAGCCGAGCTGGATGACGAACCGATCGCGATCCATCGCGCCAACGGCATGTTTCGTGCGGTCTGCGTCCCGGCTGGCGAGCACCGCTTGCACCTTGCCTTTCATCCTTGGCACTTGGTCGCTTACGCCTGGCGGCATGGGCGCCGGGCGTAGTCTTATCGGACTCAGCGCTCTAACGGTTCGATCGGATCGTCGTCCACCGGTGGTTCCGGATCGGCGTCACGCTCGGGCTTGTAGTGGCCCGGTTTGCGGATTTCTTCGTCGGGACGGTTCTTGCCGGGTTCGGCGATGGGCGGCTGGGGATTGGTGGGTGTGTAAGGCATAGGAAACTCACCTAGGGGGGAGTGCCCAACCTAGGCATCGCCTGGTGAAACAGCCGGGTAGGCATCGTAAAGCTCCGGTGGAGACGACGGTTCATGGCCCTCCGCGTAACCTTGCCGGTCGCAACTCCAAGGAAAACCCGATCATGAAGATCCTGTTAGTCGGTGCCGGCGGCACCCTTGGCCAGGCGGTGGCTACCGAACTAGGCGTGCGGCACGACATCGTCCGGGCCGGCCGCTCCCTCGGCGACGTGCGCGTGGACCTGCGCGACGCCGCCAGCGTCGAAGCGATGTTTCGCGATGTCGGCGACCTGGATGCCGTGGTTTGTGCGGCCGGCAAGGTGCCTTTCGCGCCGCTGGCGGATTTCACCGAGGCGAAGTATCTCGAAGGCCTGCAAGACAAGCTCATGGGCCAGCTGCGCCTGGTCCACGCAGGCACTTCGCGGCTGCGCGACGGTGGTTCATTCACCCTTATCACCGGCATCCTCACCGAGCAGCCTATCGTCGCGGGTGCGTGTGCCAGCATGGTGAACGGCGCGGTCGAAGCCTTCGTTCGCGCGGCGGCGATCGAACTGCCGCGCGGCATCCGGATCAACGCGGTGAGCCCTAACGTGCTCGTGGAGTCGATGGAAAGCTACGGACCGTTCTTCCGTGGGGTCGAGGCAGTGCCGGTGGCGCGTGCGGCGCTGGCGTTCTCGCGCTCGGTCGAGGGGCGGCAGACGGGGCAGGTCTACAAGGTCTGGTAGGCCCGATGCCGATCGGCCGCGGGTGTGTCGCCATGCGCGCGGTCGACGATCTCGCCAGCGAGCTGGAGTACGGCTCCGAACGCCAGGATCAAGGGGCCTTCAGCCGGTCCGCCTTCGCCGAGGTCCGCGATTTCAATCACGTCGACGAGCTTCGCGGACTGTTTCACGATCTGCTCGATCGCGGCATCGTCGACGTCGACCACCAGGGTCAGCCGCGACACATCGGCATCCCGCGTCGCCGTTACGATCAACGACTCGATGTTGTAGCCGCGCGACGCGAACAGGCCAGCCACGCGAGCCAGTGCGCCTGCTTCGTTCTGCAAAAGCATGGAGACCAGGTGGCGCATCGTCAGAACATTCCTGTCGGTTCGGCGGTTCGGGCCACCGGCTTCTCACGACTGGCGATCCAGTCCCCCGTGATCATCTCCGCATAGGTCGCCCCGGGTCCCACCATCGGATAGACGCCGGCGTCGGGATCGATCACCACTTCGAGAAAGGCCGGTCCTTCGAAGGCCAGGAAGTCGGCGATGGTGGCGTCGACCCCTGCCGGGTCGTCCAGCCGCCTGGCCCATTCGAAACCGTCGGCCTGGGCGGCCCGGACAAAATCCTTCTTATGCAGGCTCTTGTCCGAGGCGGAGAACCGCCCCTTGAAGAACAGCTTCTGCCACTGGCGGACCATGCCGTCGCCGCTGTTGTTCAGCACCACGATCTTCACCGGCAGGTTGTACGTGGTCACCGTTTCCAGCTCGCCGATGTTCATGCGGATGCTGGCGTCGCCGTCCACGTCGATCACGATGCGGTCGCGGCGCGCAAACTGTGCACCGATCGCCGCGGGGAGGCCGAAACCCATCGTGCCCATGGAGCCGGACGTGAGCCAGTGGCGTGGCTCGCGGAAGTCGAAGTATTGGGCAGCCCACATCTGGTGCTGGCCCACGCCCGTGCTGATGATGGCGCGGCCGTCGGTGATGCGGTTGATCGCCTCGATGACCGCACAGGGCTGGATACTCGTGCCTTCGCGGCAGAAGTCCATCGCGTGGGTCGTCTTCAGCGCAGCGACGTGCGCATGCCACGGCGCGTAATCGCCGCGGAGGCCCCTGTTCCTTCCGTACGACGTCAGTCGCTCCAGCGACTGGTCCAGCGTGCCCACATGGTGCCAGTCCACTGTCTTGACCTTGCCGATCTCGGCCGGATCGATGTCGATCTGGACGATGGCGCGCGCGGCCGGTGCGAACTTCGCCGGCACGCCCACCACGCGGTCGTCGAATCGCGCACCCAGGGCTAACAGGAAATCGCAGTCGTCCATCGCGTAGTTGGCATACGCCGCGCCGTGCATGCCGAGCATGTCCAGTGCGAGCGGATCGGTGGTGTCGAACCCACCGATCCCCATCAAGGTGGTGACGACGGGAATGCCATGCTCGTGGGCGAAGTCACTCAGGGCGCCCGCCGCGCCGGCGGACACCACGCCGCCGCCCGCGTAGATCAGGGGACGCTTCGCCTGGCCGAGCAGACCGAAGAATCGTGCGCATGCGTCGTCGGGAATCGTCGCCGACTCCACGGCATGCAGGCGGGATCGATAACCTCGCACCGGAAGCTCGTGGCTGCCATGGAACACGAGCGGCGCGTTCTGTACATCCTTGGGGATGTCGATGACGACGGGACCCGGGCGGCCGCTGCGGGCAATATGGAAGGCGGTGCGAAGCGTGGCTTCCAGCGTCGCCGGATCGGTCACGAGGAAGACGTGCTTCGCACAGGAACCCATGATCGTGCTGACGGGTGCCTCCTGGAACGCGTCGGTGCCGATCGCCGCCGTCGGCACCTGTCCGCTGATCACCACCAGCGGAATCGAGTCGGCCATCGAATCGCGCACGGGGGTCACGGCATTGGTCGCACCCGGTCCGGACGTCACCAGCGCCACGCCCACCCGGCCCGATGCGCGTGCATAGCCCGCGGCCATGAAGCACGCGCCCTGTTCATTGGCGGGAACGATCAGCGGCATCGGCTCGGTGCCGTCATCCCGCGGATGTTCGGCGTTGTACCGAAATACCGCGTCATACACGGGAAGGATGGCGCCGCCGGAGTAGCCGAAGAGGACATCGAGGCCTTCGTCGGCAAGTATCTGCACGACGATGTCCGCGCCGGTCAGGATGTGACCGGCCAGGGAGTGTCTCGAGGTAGGGCGACTATTGCCGGTGGTGTCCAGTTGGGCGTTCACGGTCACTCCGCCTTGGCCGACTCGGGTGCGGGCTTCGACGGATTGGCGGCGAGCCACGGCATGCGCGCGCGCAGCCGTGCACCGACCTGCTCGATCGGGTGCTCGAGGTCGCGCTGCTTGAATGCCTTGTAGTTCGGCAGGCCCGCCTTGTATTCGGCCGTCCATTCGCGGGCAAAGGTGCCGTCCTGGATCTCCTTGAGCACGGCTTTCATGCGTTGCTTCGTGCCCTCGTCGACCACACGCGGGCCACGGGTGTAGTCGCCGTACTGGGCGGTTTCCGAAATGAATTCGAGCATGCGCGCGATGCCGCCTTCGTAGAACAGGTCCACGATGAGCTTCAGCTCGTGCATCACCTCGTAGTAGGCGATCTCGGGTCGGTAGCCCGCTTCCACGAGCGTTTCGAACCCCTTGATGACGAGTTCGGATGCCCCACCGCAGAGCACGGCCTGCTCGCCGAACAGGTCGGTTTCGGTTTCCTCCTTGAAGTCGGTTTCGATGAGCATGGCGCGCGCGCCGCCGATGCCCGCCGCATAAGCCGTCGCGCGCTCGGCCGCCTTGCCCGTGGTGTCCTGGTGCACCGCATACAGGCAGGGCACGCCGCGGCCGATCTCGTATTCGCGGCGAACCAGCGCGCCCGGGCCCTTCGGCGCGACGAGCACCACGTCGATGTCCGTGCGCGGCTGGATCTGGCCGAAATGCACGTTGAAGCCGTGCGCGAAGAGCAGCGTGGCACCGGGCTTCATGTTCGCCTCGATGGCGTCCTTGTAGATGCCAGGCTGGGTCATGTCCGGGGTCAGCACAGCGACGAGGTCCGCACCGCGCACGGCATCGGCCGGCTCGGCCACGGCGAAGCCGTCCACATAGGCACGACTCCACGACGGGCCGCCGGGGCGCAGGCCGACCACGACGTCGAGGCCGGAATCCTTCAGGTTGAGCGCGTGGGCGCGGCCCTGGCTGCCGTAGCCGAGCACGGCGATACGGGCGTTCTGCAAGGGGGCGGTGGTGGCTTGGATGTCGGTCACGGGGTTGTCTCCTGAAGTGTGTGACGTGCGGGGTGTCGTAGGAGCGCGCCCTGCGCGCGACATGTTTTGAAGCCGAAAGCGACAGGACCTGTTGCGTCTCGCGAGAAGCTTTCGCGCGCAAGGCGCGCTCCTACAGGGCGGTATCAGTTGCCGATGAGTTCCTGGGTCAGGTCTTCGCCTTCGAATTCGTGGCGTGCGTGTGTCGCGACGACGGGCTCATCGTCGAAGGCCTGGGTGACCGCGCCTTCCGCGGCGGAACCGACGAGGCGCGCGTACTTGGCGAGCACGCCACGCGTGACCTTCGGTGCCGTCGGCCGCCATGCGGCACGACGCGAGGCGAGGTCGGCATCGGTACGCAGTTCGCGTGTGGACGCATCGATGAACACCGCATCGCCTTCGCGGAGCAGGCCGATGGGGCCGCCGCGCGCCGCTTCTGGCGCGACGTGTCCGACCATGAAGCCGTGCGTCGCACCGCTGAACCGGCCGTCGGTGATGAGCGCGACATCGTTGCCGAGGCCGCGACCGACGAGCGCCGCCGTCACGGCCAGCATTTCGCGCATGCCCGGTCCGCCGGCGGGCCCTTCGTTGCGGATCACCATGACGTCGCCGCCGCGGATACGTCCGGCTTGTACGGCCGCGAAAGCGGCTTCCTCGCTCTCGAACACGCGGGCTGGCCCCGCATGGCTGGTGCGGCCATGGCCGGCAAGCTTCAGGATGCATCCCTCGGGCGAGAGATTGCCGTAGAGGATGCTGTAGCCGCCGCGCGGCTTGAACGCGTTGTCGACGGATCGAACCACCTGCTGCCCCGCGGTGGCTGGCGGAGCCGCATCGAGTTCGGCGAACAGACTGCGGCCGGTGATGGTCTGCGTATCCGCGATCAGGCCGGCATCGCGCAGTTCGCGCGCCACGACCGCCGTACCGCCGGCGGCGGTGAGTTCCACCGCGCTGAAGCGCCCGCCGGGTTTCAGGTCGGCAATCACCGGCGTGCGCGCGGAAGCCGGCTCGAAGTCCTCGATCGAAAGCGGTACGCGTGCTTCGCTGGCGATCGCCAGCAGGTGAAGCACGGCGTTGGTGGATCCGGCCGTAGCGGCGACCATGCGCGCCGCATTGTCGAACGCCGTGCGAGTCATCACGTCGCGCGGCCGGCGGTTCGCTTCGAGACAGGCCATGGCGAGTTGTCCGCAGCGGTAGGCGGCATCGCGTTTGGCCGGGTCGGTGGCGGGAATGTCGTTGAGGCCGACGGGCGACAGTCCAAGCGTGGTCAGCACCATGGCCATGGTGTTAGCAGTGAACTGGCCACCGCAGGCACCCGCGCCCGGACAGGCGTGACGTTCGACGTCGTCGAGCTCGGCATCGTCGATCTTGCCTGCCCCGTGCGCGCCTACGGCTTCGAACACTTCCTGCACCGTGATCGGACAACCATTGTGGCTGCCGTGCGCGATGCTGCCGCCGTAGAGTGCCACGCCGGGAATGTTCAGCCGGGCCAGGGCCATGGCCGCGGCCGGAATGGTCTTGTCGCAGCCGCAGAGCAGCACCATCGCGTCGAGGCAGTGGCCGTCGACGGCCAGCTCGATGGAGTCCGCGATCAGCTCGCGACTTACCAGCGACGAGCGCATGCCCGGCGTGCCCATGGCGATGCCGTCCGTGACGGCGATGGTATTGAATTCCACGGGCGTGCCGCCGGCCGCGCGCACGCCTTCGGCGGCGGCTTCGGCCAGTTCACGCAGGTTGAGATTGCACGGCGATACGTTCGACCAGCTGTGCACGATGGCGACCATCGGCCGTGCAATGGCATCGTCGTCGAGTCCCGTGGCGCGCAACATCGCACGGGCGGGTGCGCGATCGGGGCCGGTCTTGATCGCGTCGCTGCGGAGCGTGCGCAGCGGTATCTTCTTCGTGGTCATGCGGCCTCCGCTTTGGCGGTACAGGCATCGAGGACGGCGCGGGTCACGGCGTGCGTGGTGGCGCTGCCACCGAGGTCGCGGGTGAGGTTGGCGTGTTCCAGTACGTGATCGACCGCGGCTTCCACCATGGCGGCTTCGTCCGGAAGACCAAGCGAATGTCGCAGCAGCATGGCCGTCGAGAGGATCGTGCCGAGCGGATTGGCCAGCGACTGTCCGGCGATATCCGGCGCCGAACCGTGGATCGGCTCGTACACGCCCGCGCCGGGGCCGCCAATAGACGCGGACGGCGACAGGCCCAGCGATCCGGCGAGCACCGAGGCCTCATCGGTGAGGATGTCGCCGAACATGTTCTCGGTGACGATCACGTCGTAGTCGGCGGGGCGGGTGAGCAAGTGCATCGCCATGGAATCGACCAGCTGGTGTTCCAGCTCCACGTCCGGATAATCGGCGGCGACCCGCGTGGCGACCGAGCGCCAGAGGCGCGAGGTTTCCAGCACGTTGGCCTTGTCCACGGAGGTGACCTTGCGACGACGGGTTCGGGCGAGATCGAACGCGTGGCGAAGCACGCGCTCGATCTCGTCCACGCTATAGCGGCACTCGTCGGTGGCGTCGGTGTCGCTGCGCGTTTTCGCGCCGAAATAGATGCCGCCCGTGAGCTCGCGGATGAAGACGAGGTCCACGCCGTTCGTGCGTTCCGCTTTCAGCGGCGAGAGCGCCGCAGTGCGCGGATGAAGCTTCAGCGGCCGCACATTGGCGAACACGCCAAGCAGCTTGCGCATCGCCAGGAGGCCCTGCTCCGGACGGACCTTCGCGTTCGGGTCGGACCACTTCGGACCGCCCACCGCACCCAGCAGGACGGCGTCCGCCGCCAGCAACGCATCGCGCGTTTCCGGCGGCAGCGGATCGCCGAAACGGTCGATGGCCTCGCCACCGATGGCGTGTTCGGTGAAGGTGAATTCGTGACCGAAGCGCTGTGCGACCTGGCGCAGCACGGCCACGCCGGCGGAAGCGACTTCCGGGCCGATGCCGTCACCGGGGAGCACGACGATGGAGGCCTTCATGCCGCTACCTCCATGCGCTGTTCGTACGCGGCGATATCGCCTTCCTGCTGCAGCAGGAAGCCCAGTTGGTCCACGCCGTTCAGCAGGCAATGCCGCGAGAAGGCGTCGAGGTCGAAACGGACCGAGCCACCGTCGGGAAGGCGGATCGTGCCCTCGGCGATATCGATGCGCAGTTCCACGCCGGGGTTGTCGAGCAGCCAGCGATGCTCGGCCTCGCTGACGACGATGGCAACGAGGCCATTCTTCAATGCGTTGCCGCGGAAGATGTCCGCGATCTCGCTGGAGATGACGGCCCGGATGCCGTAATCGAGAAGTGCCCAGGGCGCGTGTTCGCGCGACGAACCACAGCCGAAGTTGCGTCCGGCCACGAGGATGGCGCAGCCAAGCGCCTGCGGCTGGTTGAGCGGGAACGCGGGATCGTCACTGCCGTCGGTGGCATAGCGCCAGTCTTCGAAGCAGTGCGTGCCGAGGCCGGTGCGCTCGGTGGTGGTGAGGAATCGCGCCGGGATGATGCGGTCGGTATCGATGTTTTCATTGCGCAGCACCGCCGTGCGGGACTGCACGTAGGCGAGCGGGCGGCTGGTCGGGCTCATGCGGCGGCTTCCTGGTTCATGTATTCGCGGGGATCGGTGACGCGGCCGGCCACGGCGGAAGCCGCGGCGACCAGCGGGCTGGCGAGCACGGTGCGCGCACCCTTGCCCTGGCGGCCTTCGAAGTTGCGGTTGCTGGTGGCGACGACGAGCTGGCCCGGCTGGGCGAGGTCGCCGTTCATGGCGATGCACATGGAGCAGCCCGGCTCGCGCCACTCCGCGCCGGCGGCACGGAAAACTTCGTGCAGCCCTTCGCGCTCAGCGTCGCGGCGCACCTGCTCCGAGCCGGGCACCACGAGCATGCGAACGCTCGCGGCCACGCGCCGCCCGCGCAGGATCTCCGCCGCGGCACGCAGGTCGGAGAGGCGGCCATTGGTACAGCTCCCGATGAAGACGACGTCCACGGCTTCACCCGCGATCGGCTTGCCGGCAGTGACCTTCATATAGTCGAGGGCTCGCTGTTCGACCGCATCCGCCGCGGCGGGTATCGGTGCGTGTATGGGCACGACCATGCCGGGATGCGTGCCATAGGTGACCGACGGCTGGATGGACGAGGCGTCGATACGCACGTCACGGTCGTAGCTGGCGCCTTCGTCGCTGGGCAGCGTGCGCCAGCGGGCGACAGCGCGGTCCCACGCCTCTCCCTTCGGCGCGCGCTCGCGTCCGGCCAGCCAGGCGAAGGTCGTCTCGTCGGGAGCGATGAGGCCCGCACGCGCGCCTGCTTCGATGGACATGTTGCACACCGTCATGCGCTCCTCCATCGACAGCGCACGGATCGCCTCGCCGGTGTACTCGAACACGTGCCCCGTGCCGCCGCCGATGCCGATTTTTCCGATGATGTGCAGGATGAGGTCCTTCGCGGTAACCCCGTTCTGCAACGCGCCGTCCACGTGGATGGCAAACGATTTGGGCTTACGCTGGAGCAGGCACTGCGTGGCCAGCACGTGGCCGACCTCGGTGGTGCCGATGCCGAAGGCCAGCGCGCCGAAGGCGCCGTGCGTGGCCGTGTGGCTGTCGCCGCAGACGATGGTCATGCCGGGCTGCGTGGCGCCCACTTCCGGCCCCGCGACGTGCACGATGCCGCGCTGCGGGCTGTCCCAGCCCATGAGGTCGATGCCGAACTCGCGCACGTTGGCTTCCAGGGTCGCCACCTGCGCCTCGGCTTCCTTCGTGTAGTAAGGACGCTTGCCGTCGGCATCGGGTGGCAGCGTGGGCGTGGAGTGGTCAAGCGTGGCCAGCGTGCGGTCGGGCCGGCGCACCTTCAGGCCCCGGCCGCGCAGTGCGTCGAATGCCTGCGGCGAGGTGACCTCGTGGACCATGTGCAGGTCGACATAGAGCACGCCCGGCGTGCTTTCCGTTTCGGCCGTCACCTGGTGTGCGTCCCAGAGCTTGTCGAACAGGGTACGCGGATTCATGCGGCGACCCTCGCGGCAGTGGCGTCTTCGACGGGAGAGAGCCAGCCCCAGCGATCCTCCGTGCGCCCGTCGAACAGGCCGAAGAAATCCTGCTGCAGTTGCCGCGTGACGGGACCGGGGCGCCCGCTGCCCACCGGCTTGCGATCCACCGAGCGGACGGCCGTCACCTCCGCCGCGGTGCCGGTCATGAAGACCTCGTCGGCGAAATACAGCATCTCGCGCGGGAGGGACTGCTCGACCACCTCGTAACCGCGCTCGCGCGCCAGGGTGATCACGGTGTCGCGGGTGATGCCGCAGAGGATCGACGAGGCGGCGGGTGGCGTGTGGATCATGCCCCTGCGCACGACGAAGAGGTTTTCGCCCGCGCCTTCGCTCAACAGGCCGTCGGTACCCAGCGCGATGCCTTCCGCATAGCCGCCGTTCACTGCCTCACGCGCGATCAGCTGGCTGTTGAGATAGTTGCCGCCCGCTTTCGCGCCACTGGGGTAGGTGTTCGGCGCGGCGCGGTTCCAGGACGAAACGCAGACGTCGACGCCTTTCTCGATGGCATCGGCGCCATGGTAGGCACTCCACGACAAGGCGATGACGGCGACATCCACCGGCGTGTCGATCGAGGGCGCGAGGCTGAAGGTGAAGCCGCTGCGGAAGACGATGGGCCGCACGTAGGCGGAGGCCAGGCCGTTGGCGACGATGACCTCGCGGCAGGCGCGGTTGATCGTGGACGCGTCGTACGGCATCGCCAGGTCGTACACGCGCGCCGAGTGGAACAGGCGCTCGATATGTTCGTCCAGGCGGAAATAGCGCGGCCCGTCCGGGGTGGCGTAGACACGCACGCCCTCGAAGACCGAGGAACCGTAATGCAGCGCATGCGCGCCCATGTGGACGGTGGCGTCGGCCCAGGCCTTGATACGGCCGTTATGCCAGAGGTATGTCGGGGCTTCCATGGATCCTCCTTCAGGACTGGGCCGCGACGGCGGCGGTCTGGTAGTGGTTCTGGTGCTTGTCCATCAGCGCGACCAGGTCGTCGTTGGTGATCGAGCGCTGTCTGTCTGTGAGGCTTTTGAAGCTTTCGAAGATGGCGTCGAGCGTGGGTTCATCGACGGCGAATTCGAGTTCGACGAGTCGCTGGCGCAGCGCATGGCGGCCGGAGTGCTTGCCGAGGACCAGCGACGTTTTCGCGCCTACGTCCTGCGGCCGCATGATTTCGTAGGTGCCGCGATGCTTGAGCATCCCGTGCTGGTGGATGCCCGACTCATGCGCGAACGCGTTGTCGCCGACGATGGCCTTGTTGCGCGGCACGGCTTGTCCCGTGACCTCCGCGAGCAGTCGCGAGGTGGGAAAGAGGCGCTGGGTGACGATGCCGGTGTCCACGCGGAAAAGGGGCTGGCGCGTGTGCAGCGCCATGACGATTTCCTCCAGCGCCGCGTTACCCGCGCGCTCGCCGATGCCGTTGATCGTGCATTCGACCTGCCGTGCGCCGGCGGCGATCGCGGCCAGGCTGTTGGCCACCGCCATGCCGAGGTCGTCGTGGCAGTGGGTGGAGAACACGACCGTGTCCGCCCCGCGCACATGTTCGCGCAGGTAGGTGAACATGCTGTGGATTTCGGAAGGAGTGACATATCCGACGGTGTCGGGCGCGTTGAGTATGCTGGCGCCCGCTTCGACGGCAACCGAGAAGACCTCGGCGAGGAAATCGGGTTCGGTACGGAGGGCGTCTTCGGCGGAAAATTCAACTTCGTGGGCGAGGGTGCCGGCGCGCCGGATGGCGGCGGCGGCGATGTCGATCACTTCCTGTCTGCTCTTGCCGAGCTTGTGTTCGCGATGCAGGGGAGAGGTGGAAAGGAACAGGTGGATCCGTGAATGCCTGGCGCCTTGCAGCGCCTTGCCCGCACTGTCGATGTCGGCGTCCTGACATCGGGCCAGTGCGGCGATCGTGGGCGCTTTCAGCGTTCTTGCGATCTCCGTCACGGCGGCGAAATCGTCGGGTGACGCCTGCGGGAAACCGGCCTCGATGATGTCGACGCCCAGGTCTTCCAGGGCGTGCGCCATGCGCAGCTTGGCGCGCCGGTCCATCGAGAAGCCGGGGGCCTGCTCGCCGTCGCGCAAGGTGGTGTCGAAGATGCGCACGCGTCCGCCTACGTCGCTCTCGCCGCCGCCGGTGCTGCCCTGTGTTGCTGGATTCATGTCTGGCTCCGCTCGTGAATGAGGCGGGCCGGGCAATAAAAAACCCCGCATCCGTTACCGGGTGCGGGGTTCTTTGGGAGTCTTCAGGTTTCGCTTCTTATTTCACCTGGACACTTGCCCTCAGCCCGCACCTCCGCAGGTAATAAGTACAAGGTTAATAAGAAGGAGGCCGCTGCCGAGACGCAGTTCACCGCTGACCGACGTAAGTCGGTTCAGGGCAAAGCGGCCATGGGTGTTGCGCTGCGTCATGTGGTCGACCGTATGCCAGTTCGTCGGCAGGTGTCAACACTTTCCTCGGAAACTTTATTCCCAGGACGTCTGGATGGCTAAACGAAAGGGCCGTGGTTCGCAGCGCGCGGCGGCGCGGATACTCACCGTCGTGCAAGTGGTATGGCGTTACCAGGCGCGCAGCCATTCAGCGAAAAGTCGCGCGTCCGCCGCCATGGGTTCGGCCGTGGCCTCGCGTGCGAGCATCGCTTCGAGGGCTTCGGGTACTTCCACGCGGCGTCCGATGAGCGGCTCGACGATCGTGTCGAACTTCGCGGGGTGGGCCGTCGCGGCAATGGTCCAGTCGCGGCGGTCGCCGGCGAGGCGGCGGCGCTCGAACACGCGCATGCCCGTCGCCGTATGCGGGCAGAACACCTCGCCGTCGCTGGCAGCGTGCCGGCGAATGATGGTGCGGATCTCCGCATCGTCCACGCTTTCGGCATGGCCGCCGCGCCGGGTGGCCTCATCGCCGCCGAAAAGATGGATCAGGCGCTCGAAGTTGCTCGGGGCGCCTACATCCATGGCGTTGGCTATCGTTGGTATAGCGTCGCGTGCCCTGTACGGCATGCCCGCGAAGAACTCGGGCAACGTGTCATTGGCGTTGCAGGCGAAGGTCACATCGCCGATGGGGAGTCCCATCTCGCGCGCCCAGAGGCAAGCCACGGCATTGCCCAGGTTGCCCGTGGGCACGATAGTGTTCATGCGACCTCCCGCGTGCAGGGAGGCATGGCCGAAGTAAGCCATCTGCGGCAGCAGGCGCCCGAGGCTGATGCTGTTCGCGGAGGACATCGGCACCTCCGCCTGGAGGCTGGCGTTGCCCAGCGCCCCCTTCACCAGGCGCTGGCAGTCGTCGAAGCTGCCTTCGACGCGCAGGGCGCGCACGTTGTCGCCGAAGCTGCCGAGCTGGTGGGCCTGCCTGGGCGAGACCCGGTTGTCCGGATAGAGGATCGCCACTCGCATGCCTGGCGCGCCCTCGAACGCGGCGCCGACGGCCGCGCCGGTGTCGCCCGAGGTGGCGACGAGGATCGTCAGCGGCCGCTCGGCGTCGCGACGCAGGCGGCCGAGGCAGGCTGCCAGGAAGCGCGCACCGAAGTCCTTGAACGCGGCGGTCGGCCCATGGAACAACTCGAGCAGGTGCGCGCCGTCGATGCGCAACTCGCGCCGCGGCGCCGGGTAGGCGAAGGCGTCGGCGCAGATGGCAGGCAGGTCGGCGGCCAGCGGGTCGCCTTCGAAGAAAGGCTCGAGCATGCGCAAGGCCGTGCCCGCCAGATAGCCGCTGCGGGGCGGTGGTTCGATGCGCGGCATGCTTTCCGGTACGTAGAGTCCGCCATCGGGCGCCAATCCGGCAGCGATGGCGGCTGAAAGGCCCACGGGCTCCACCCCGCCACGCGTGCTGACGTAACGTACGCTCACAGGACGCGGGCGGCGGGGCCGTCGATCGGCGCGACCAGCGCATCGCTCCCGTGCCCGGCTGCCGCGAAGGCCTCGCGCATGTCGTGCGCCGCCGCCTCGGCCACCGCGCGATCTTCGAACCAGCCAAAGACACTGGGGCCGGCGCCGGAAATGCTGGCACCGAAGGCGCCATGATCCAGCGCGGCCTGCTTCACCTGGGCGAAGCCGGGAATCAGCGGTGCGCGCCGGGGCTCCACCAGCACATCGGACAGGCCCTCGCGAACCAGGGTGGCGTTGCCGCTGTAGCAGCCGGCGAGCACCAGGGCGAGGTTCGTGCTCTGGGCGACGAATTCATCCAGGGCGTAATGGCCCGCGAGTGCGGCCCGTGCCCGGCGTGTTTCCAGCACCAGATGCGGGTGCACGAGCGCGCAGTGCCAGTCCGGCGGCACGGGGATGCGTACGAGGCGCGACGCCGTGGCGAGCACGAGGCCACCGATCAGCATCGGCCCGAGGTTGTCGCCATGCCGGCTGCCGCTGGCGACGACTTCGCCATCCAGCGCGAACGGATACAGCGCTTCGCGCGCAAGCGGCTGGTCGAGCAGGGCATTCGCGGCGACGATGGCGGCGACGACCGATGCCGCCGAACCACCCATGCCGGAGCCGAGCGCGATGCCCTTGTGCAGGGTGAGCTCGAAACCGAAGGGCAGGTTCAGGCCGTGCATCATCGATAGCAGGGCCGCGCCCGCGGTATTGCCGGATGCATCGTGAGGCAGGTCGGTGACCACGCCGTGGATGGCCGCAATGCGAACCTCCCGCTCGCCGATGCGGCGCACTTCGGCGCGATCGCCGGCGCCTGCGACGGTATGACCGAGGATGTCGAAGCCTATGCCGACGTTGCCGACACTGGCGTAGGCCTCTGCCACGGCGACATCCGCACGGACCAGGGGCGACGATTCTTCTTTCAGCATGCGCACCGTTTTACTCCCATCGCGCCCGCCACGCGCAGCAGGTCGGTGAACACCGCCGCCGCCGTGACTTCGGGACCGGCACCCGGGCCCTGGACGACCAGCGCATTGTCGCAGTATCGGCGGGTGGCGAAGCGGATCACGTTGTCGGTAAGGCGCGCATGGGCAAAGGCATGGTCAGGATCGACCGCCTCCACCCCCACGGATGCGCGGTGGCCATCCAGGCGCGCCACATGGCGGAGCACGCCGCCGGCCGCATGCGCCCGGGCGAGCCGGTTCGCCATCGGCTCGTCCAGCGCGTGCATGTTCTCCATGAACACCCCGCGCGAACACCCCGCGAGGTCGTCAGGCACCAGGCCACGTACGTCGACGTCTTCCAGCGACAGGGACCGCCCCGCCTCGCGAGCCAGGATCACGAGCTTGCGCGCCACGTCCATGCCCGACAGGTCGTCGCGCGGATCGGGTTCCGTGTAGCCCCGCGCATGCGCTTCGCGGACCAGGGCCGAGAAGGGCAGCGCCCCGTCGAAGCGGTTGAAGAGCCAGGCCAGCGTCCCCGAGAGCATTCCTTCGATAGCGACCAGTTCGTCGCCGGTGTCGAGCAGGTCGCGCAGTGTATGGACCACCGGCAGGCCGGCGCCGACGGTGCCTTCGTAGTGCAGCCGCGCGCCGCTGGCCCCTGCGGCCGCGCCGATCCGGCGCCAGCGTTCCAGCGGACCGCTTGCGGCGCGCTTGTTCGGCGTCACCACGTGGATGCCGGCGGCGAGCCAGCCGGCGTAGCGGTCCGCGACGAGGTCGCTGGCGCTGCAGTCTGCGAGTACGGCCGGGTCACCCCGGTCACCGGCGACATAAGCCGCGAATTCGTCGAGCTCCGCCGGACGCCAGGTCTGCGCGCCGTGAGTCCGGCCGTTGAGGGCTTCGTCGTCGCAATCGAGCCACATGTGCCGGCTGTCGCTGACTGCGCGCAGGCGAAGCTCGAGGTTGCAGTGGCGCAGCAGGCGTGGTGCCGCGAGCCGCAGCTGGGTCAGCAACGCACTGCCGACCTTCCCGGGACCGACGATGCCCACATGGACGACGAAGGGACTGACGACCGCGCGCTGTGGCGCGGCGCGTAAGGGTGAATGGGGTGGTGCGATGGCAATGGACACGATGAAAGCCTCTGGATAAGAGGCCCTTCACGTCACGTCAGGCGGGAGTCGGCTGGAGCTTCGGCACCGGTCCCGTCCTGCGGGAGGTCGGGGCCGGTAGCGACAAGGAACTAGGCGCGCGCGAACTCCGGTCCTCCGACCACGGTAGTGGTCGTGGTAGTCGTCGCCGCGGTGATGGACAGGGACGCAAGCGCGCCGGCCGGAAGGGCCGTGAAGTGACGCAGCGCTGGCGTGTCGGGATACATGGTTCGACGTTATCCCCCGCGAATCGGAGTGTCAACGGGGACTTTGTAGGCCAGACGGCCGAGTTCATATACGAAGGGCAGCATCTTCCGGGAGCGGCCGGTTTCACGAGCGGCCAGCCCAGCCCCGCGTAGGAGCGCGCCCTGCGCGCGACAGCTTTTGGCCCCGGTCCTGAAGCTGGCGCGCCAGCTCCGGGTCAAGGCCTCAAAAGATGTCGCGCGCAAGGCGCGCTCCTACGGCCCCGCATGCGTCAGCCTTCCCCACATGCGTCATACCTCCCCCGCATGCGTCAGCCTTCCCCGCATGCGTCAGTCGCCCCGCATGCGTCATGCCTCCCCCGCATGCGTCAGTCGCCCCGCATGGATCAGTGTTTCGACAGGTCGATCGCGTACACCGCGGTGCCGTCGCCGTTTTCGCGTAGCTGGCGGATCGGAAGGCCTAGCGACCTTGCGACATCTTCCTTGCCTGCGGCGGAGGTGAAAGTAACCGGTCCCTTCGTCTTCACAGGAGCGAACCGCCACGAGCGCTTCTCCACATCCTTGCCCGTGAGGGTCATCTTGCGCTCGACCCAGTGGATGACGACCTCGCGATTGCCGTCGGGCGCGCTGAGCACGATGTTGTCGCCGGTCACGCCGGGGAACCCGCCACCACCGCTGGCGCGGTAGTTGTTCGTCACCACGATGAATGCCTGCGAGGGCTTCACCGGCGAGCCCTTGAAGCGCAGGTTGCCGATGCGCTCGCCTTCGGGCTTCGACACGTCGATGGTGTAAGTGATGCCGCCCTGCATCTGGTCGAAGTTGTAGCCCGGCAATTTACCGATGAGGTCCTGTTCGCCGTCCTTCGCCGGATCGATGCGGTTGAAGCGGGTGGCGGCTTTCTCCAGCCAGGCCTTTACGCCTGCGCCGTCAGTCTTCACCGCGGCCAGCGTATTTGGATAGAAATACAGGTCCGCGGCGTTGCGGATGGTCATCGGGCCCGTCGGTACATCGGTGAAATCCTCCGGCCCGCCGAAGCCGGTGCGGAAGGCGGAGGCCGAGGAGAGGATCGGCACATTCTTCAACTCGGGGTGCGCACGGCCGAGTTCCTCGCGGGTGTAGTCGATCTGCGCGGCATTCACCACCGCCAGCGCCGACATGTTGCCCTCGTCGGCGAAATAGCTCGTCAGCGCGTGATCGGTGGCGCCGATCGGCGTGTTCACGTAGGCCACGGCGGCTTCATGCGCCTCATGCACGATGGGGGCGATGGACGGGTCGGGAGCCACGCACTCGTTCTTCTTCGGACAGATCGGCCGCACCTGGCTATGGCTCTCGTCCTTCTCCACGACCCAGCGCCCATCTTCACGGTGCAACGTCATCTGGATGACGCCGAGGTCTTTGCCGAAGAAGCCGCCCATCACGGCGGGCACACCACGCACGATGCCGCGCTCCGCGTCGACGTCCTTCATGTCCGCGTAGTGCGGCCCAGGAAATTCAGTATGCGAATGGCCCAGCAGCAGCGCGTCGATACCCGGTACGCCGGCGAGGTACCATCCGCCGTTTTCCATCTGCGGTGTGTAGGGCGCGGTGTTGAGACCGCCGTGCAGGATGGCGACGACGAGGTCCGGCTTCTGCGCGAGCACCTCCGGCATGTAACGCTTCGCCGCTTCCACGACGCCGTCGACGGTGACCTTGCCAGCGAGGTTGCGCTTGTCCCAGTCGAGGATCGGCGGCGGCGTGAAGCCGATAATGCCGATCTTCAGCATGGCCTGCATGGGCTTGCCGTCGCTGCCGACGGCGGTGACGGTTTTCGTCACGATCGTCCACGGCTTGAAGATGGGCTTGCCGTCGCGCGCGCTGTACACGTTCGACAGCACGAGCGGGAACTTTGGTCCGGCGCACTGGCGCGCCTGGACGCCGTCGACGTTCATCGCGGTGTTGGTGACCTGCGCGAGGAAGGGCAGGCCGTAGTTGAATTCGTGGTTGCCCGCGGTGCCGCCGTCGTAGCCCACCGCATCCATGGCCTTGTACATCGCCAGTTCCGAGTCGCAGGCGAGCGGCTTGACCAGTGCCTGGTAGTCGGCGAGCACGGTGCCCTGGATGGTGTCGCCGCTGTCGAACAGCACGGTGTTCGGAAATTCGGCGCGCGCCTGGCGGATCAGCGTGGCGACGCGCTCGTACCCGAGGGTTGGGTCGTCCTTCTGCTTGTAATAGTCGTAGGACAGGATGTTGGAATGGACGTCGGTGGTCTCCAGGATGGCGAGGTCGAGCGTCGCGCCGTCCTTCACCCCGGCGGTCGTGGCGGTCTTTCCGGCGGGAGCACCGCCACACGCGGCGAGCAGGGCGGCGGAAAGCGTGGCGAGGGCAAGCGGCTTGAGCATCATGGAGATCCGGTGGAAGCGACAGGTTCGGGGCGGGAAACTAGCAGAAAGGCCATGACGGTACCCACCCTGCCATGAAAGCATTTGTCCTATCCTTCTGTGTCCTGGCCTTCGTCCTCGGAGCGCTTCCAATGCCCACGCCTGCCGCTCCGGTGACGCCGATCGCGTCGAAAGTCCTCGTCATGGGCCATCGCGGCGCCAGCGCGCTGCGGCCGGAGCACACGCTGGCTTCCTATACGGTGGCGATCGAAGACGGCGCGGACTTCGTCGAGCCTGACCTGGTGTCGACGAAGGACGGCGTACTGGTGGTCCGGCACGAGAACGAGATCGGCGGCACGACGGACGTCGCCGCACATCCGGAATTCACGGCGCGACGCACGACGAAAACCATCGACGGTGTGTCCGTCACCGGCTGGTTCACCGAAGATTTCACCCTGGCGGAGCTGAAGACGCTGCGTGCGCGCGAGCGGCTGGCAGACGTGCGCAAGGCCAGTGCCGCGTATGACGGTCAGTTCGCCGTGCCGACGTTCGACGAGATGATCGAGTTCGTTGCCGCCGAGGCGGCAGCGCATCGTCGCATCATCGGCATCATTCCCGAGATCAAGCACTCCACGTACTTCCGTTCCCTCGACCTACCCATGGAAGACAAGCTGCTGGCGACGCTGGCCGCGCATGCCTATACGCGCACGGCGCCGGTGGAGATACAGTCCTTCGAAATCGGCAACCTGAAATACCTGCGCGGCAAGCTCGGCGACGATCACCCCAACGTGCGCCTGCTCCAACTCATGGAAACGGCCGGAGAGCATCCCGCCGACGTGCCGTCCACCACGTACGGGCAGATGATGACGCCTGCCGGCCTCAAGACCATCGCCGGTTACGCGGACGCCATCGGGCCGTCCACGCGAAGCATCGTGCCCCTGGACGAGGACGGGCGCCTGGGCGTGCCGACTACCTTGGTGCACGACGCGCATGCGGCCGGCCTCGAGGTCCATCCCTATACCTTCCGCCCCGAAAATCGCTTCCTGGCTAAGAATTTCCGGAAAGGCGCCGACGACTCGCGTAACGAGGCCGGCTCGGTAGCCGAAATCAGGGCCTACCTCGCCGCGGGCATCGACGCCTTCTTCACCGACGATCCCGCATTGGGGCGCAAGGCCGTGGACGGTCGCTGAGCAGGAAATCCGCGGCGCTGCCACGCGGCGACTGACGACACCCCTGGGCTGCCCCGCTATGATCGCCCGTCAGCCAGCCCCAGGGGTCACCCGATGTCGTTAGCGAAATTCCTCCGCCACAAGTCCGTCGAGCAACTGCAGGCCGAGGTTGGCCAGCGAAAGGACTTCCGGCGGGTGCTGGGCCTCTGGCAGCTCACTGCCATCGGCATCGGCGGCATCATCGGCGTGGGTATCTTCGTATTGGCAGGCCAGCAGGCGGCGCTCAACGCGGGGCCGGCCGTGGCACTCAGCTTCATCATCGCCGGCTTCGGCAGCGCCTGCGCGGCGCTCTGTTACGCGGAGTTCGCCGGCCTCATCCCCGTCACCGGCAGCGCCTACACCTACGGATACGCGGTGCTGGGCGAGGGAGCGGCGTGGATCATCGGCTGGGACCTCCTGCTCGAGTACGCGCTGGTAGTCGCGGTGGTGGCGATCGGCTGGTCGGGCTACGTGCAGGTGCTGCTGGCGACCGCCGGCGTACACCTGCCGGAGTGGGCGCAGAAGAGCATGAGCGCCGACACCATGAAGTATTACTGGCAGCAGGGCCTCGGTTCGCTCGGTGTCCATGTCGCCAGTCCGGTGGCTGGACCCACCGACGCGCACCGCTTCAACATCATCGCCGCGGGCATTTCGCTCCTGGTCGCGATCCTCCTGTCGGTAAAGACCGAGTGGGGTGCGCGGCTCAATACGATCATCGTCGGCATCAAGGTGCTTGGCGTGGCGCTGGTCATCGGCGTGGGCGCGTTCTTCATCAATACGGCCAACTGGCATCCATTCATTCCGGAGCGGATCTTCGACGATAAGGGTGTGGGCCACTTCGGCTGGCATGGCGTGCTCACCGGTGCGAGCGTGGTGTTCTTCGCCGTGTTCGGCTACGACACGCTGACAACTGCCGCGGAGGAAGCGCGCAACCCGCAGCGCGACCTGCCACGCGCCGTGCTGCTGTCGCTCGCCGTGGCGATGGTGCTCTACATCGCCGTATCGCTCGTGCTCACCGGCATCGTTCCCTACAGCACCCTGAGCGGCGAAGCCTCGGTGTCGGATGCGTTCAATGCCATCGGCCTGCCCTGGATCAGCAACGTGATCGCCATCGCCGCCGTGATCGGCGTGATCAGCGTGCTGTTCGCCTTCATGCTCGGCGCGGCGCGCATCTGGTTCGCGCTGTCCCGCGACGGCCTGCTGCCGGCATGGTTCGCCCGCGTGCATCCGCGTTACGGCACGCCGGCTCGCCCGACGATGATCCTCGGCATCTTCACCGCCATCGTCGCCGGCCTGCTGCCGATCGGCGAAGTGGCGGAGCTGGTGAACATCGGCACGCTGAGCGCCTTCATCCTCATCTGCGCTTCGGTACTGCTGCTGCGCGTGCGCAAGCCCGATCTCAAGCGCAATTTCCGCACGCCCGCCGTATGGTTCGTGGCGCCACTGGGCATCCTGTTCTCGCTGGCGCTGATCTGGGGCCTGCCGTGGATCACCTTCGAGCGCTTCGCGATCTGGATGGCGATCGGGCTGATCGTTTACTTCACCTACGGCATTCGCCATAGCAAGCTCAATCGCGATAGATAAGAGGTATCCCGCGATCCGCATCTCCGCCTCGTCTCGTTTCCTGAGTCATCATGCCGCGCCGACGCGTGTCGGCAGGAACACATCAAGGGGAAGATAGTGGGGAAGTGGACCTATACCGCGCTGTTCATGCTCGCCGCCGCGCCGGCGGCGTTCGCCGCGGACAGCGTGACCGTGCAGAAGCCCGTGGGCTTCAATGAAGACGCCGATATTCCGAAGGCCGTGCTCGACGAGTGCAAGCTCGAAAACGAGTTGCCCGATGCCGTGGCAGGCAAGGCGAAGGAATCCGGTATCAGTATCGCCTTCGCCGATAAGGTGGCGGGTAATGAGCCCGGCAGGACGCTACAGATGGAAATCTCTGACGTCGTGGCCGATGGCAACGCCTTCATGGGCCATCACAAGGCGATGACCGTGAAGGGCAAGCTCTACCAGGACGGCGCCGTGGTCGGCAGTTTCCGTGACCGCCGCACATCCATGGGTGGTGCGTTCGGCGGCTTCAAGGGTAATTGCGCCGTGCTCGTGCGCACGGCCAAGGCCATCGGCGAGGATGTCGGCGAATGGCTTGCCGCGCCGAAGATGGATGCAAGGCTCGGCGACCTGGAATAAGAGGGCAGGGGGAAAGGAGGCGGCAACACGCCGCCTCCTGCGGAATCAGAAACGAAATTCCGCACCCGCGCTCAGCACGGTCGCTGCGATGCGTGTATTTCTCACAACGGTATTCCGGCCCGAAGGCAGGTAGCGCGTGGCCTGTAGCGAGACGTCGGCGCGCGGCGTAAGCGCATAAGCGACGCCAGTGCCGAGGTATACCGAGCTGTCCGTCACGTGGGCGCGGAAGCGGGAGCGGGATGAACCGGCGACGGAGCGGCTCTCGAAGTCTGACCGGGTCCGGGCGATGCCGGCGCGGCCGATCAGCGACCAGTCCTTTGCCATGGCCCACTTGCCGTTCGCGCCGATAAGCCACGCCCGGGCAACCAGGGTGCTCTTGTTGGTAGCCGCGCCGTGCTGACGGTCGGCGATCTGGCCGAGGTTCGCATAGCCGCCTTCGACACCCACGGCAAAACGATCGCCAGCCTTCCAGCGATAGCCGCCGAGGAGTTCGTAAGCGCGTGCCCATTTGCCGTCATAAGCACCCATGTCGGCGTCGTAACGGGCTTTACCGAGGCTGGCGCCCAGGAAAGCGCCTTCGGAGGACGCGGTGGCCGCGAGCGGGGCGAATGCAGCGGAGAGGGCGACAGCTGTCGCTAGCAGTAGCTTTGGCATGACATTTCCTTGTGTCGAATGATGCCTGCGTTTTTGGAATGATTGCAGACCGCCGGAGTCTACGTGTCGGTAAAGGTGGCCGAAGGGCGAAGGGAGCACGTCACGCCATTCGCCTACATAATGTGAGGGCGTTCGCCTTATCGAGCGGCCCACCGGTCGGCACATTGAATCCTTCCGTGGTGCGCCCTACCTTCGATGTTTCCCCGTATGAGGAATGCCCGCCATGTCCGACCTCTCCGCTTTCCCGATCACGAAGCACTGGCCCGCCGCGCACCCGGATCGCATCCAGCTTTATTCGCTGCCGACGCCTAATGGCGTGAAGGCGTCGATCATGCTCGAGGAACTCGGCATTCCGTACGAGGTACACCTCGTCGACATCGGCAAGAACGAGAGCAAGTTGCCTGCATTCGAATCGCTGAATCCGAACGGCAAGATTCCGGCGATGATCGACCCCAATGGCCCGGACGGAAAGCCGATCGGCTTGTTCGAATCCGGCGCCATCCTGCTGTATCTCGCGGAAAAGACCGGCAAGTTCCTTCCCAAGGACGCCACGAAGCGCTGGGAAACGATCCAGTGGGTCTTCTTCCAGATGGCAGGCATCGGCCCGATGTTCGGGCAGGTGGGCTTCTTCAATAAATTCGCCGGCCGCGAATGGGAAGACAAGCGCCCGCTGGAGCGTTACGTCAACGAGTCCAAGCGCCTGCTCGGTGTCCTGGACCGGCAACTCGCCGGCCGCACGTGGATCGTCGGCGACGAGTACACCATTGCCGACATTGCCACCGTGGGCTGGGTCAACAACCTCGTGACCTTTTACGGCGCGCGCGAGCTGGTCGGCTTCGACGATTTCCCGAACGTCATGGCGTGGCTCGGGCGCGGCATGTCACGTCCCGGCGTGGAGCGCGGCCTGAAGATCCCCTCCCGCACCTGACTGAGCGGGGCGACGGCAAAAGGCGGCCGCAAGCCGCTTTTTGCATTTTTGCAGGCTCCTCATGCCGTCGGGCGTGATTTCTTGCGGTGGGGAGCTGGCGTATTTTGCCCGGTCGCCCGTGACCTCTGGCATAGGGCGCTCCGAAGCATGACGTTTAGCATCGAGTGCTTGCGCGGACCACAGGGGACCGTGCCGACCCGCTCGCAGGGATGGCCGGGCGACCCACACGTTTCTCGGAGACCTACCAGTGAAATCCACCCTTCTTGCTTCCGCGCTGCTGACCGCGCTGGCCGGCGTCGGCGCGTCGGCTGTCTACGCCGACGATGCCACCATGGTTCCCCCACCGAAGGACGTCGCCTTCAACGGCACCCTGAAGCTCACCGTCGATGCGACCGATACCGACCACCGCATCTTCCGCGTCAAGGAAAATATCCCGGCGCAGGCTGGTCCCCTGATCCTCCTGTTCCCGGAATGGATCCCTGGCCACCACTCGCCGACAGGTCCGATCGACCAGTTCGCCGGGCTGGTGGTGCACTCGGGCGGCAAGCGTCTCGAGTGGACGCGCGACAAATACAACGTCTACGCCTTCCGCGTCGAAGTGCCGGCAGGCGCGACCTCGGTGGACGTGGAATTCCAGACACTGACGCCGCAGGACACGCGCCAGGGCCGCGTCGTCATGACGCCCGACATCGTCAACGTCGAGTGGAACCAGGTCTCGCTGTATCCGGCCGGCTATAACGCCGACCGCATACCGGTCGAGGCATCGGTGAAGTTTCCGGCCGGCTTCCAGTACGGCAGCGCGCTAGAGCAGGCCAGCAAGGATGGCGATACCGTCTCCTTCAAGTCGATCAATTACGACGACCTCGTCGATTCGCCGATATTCGCGGGCCGCTACTTCAAGCGCGTGGATCTCGATCCGAACGGCCGTTCGCCGGTGCACCTGAACATCGTGGCCGACAGCGCCAAGGCGTTGGAGATCAAGCCGGAAGCGCTGGACATCCATCGCAACCTCGTCAAGCAGATGGACAAGCTCTACGGGGCTCGCCACTACAACCATTACGATTTCCTCCTCGCCCTCACCGAAAAGCTCGGCGGCATCGGCCTGGAACACCATCGGTCGTCCGAGAACAGCGCCTCGCCCAACTACTTCACCGAGTGGGACAAGAGCTGGCTTGGCCGTGACCTGCTGTCGCACGAGTACAACCACTCCTGGGACGGCAAGTACCGCCGTGGCGCCGACCTCGCCACCCCGAACTTCAACGTGCCGATGGGCGACAGCCTGCTGTGGGTGTACGAAGGCCAGACGCAGTTCTGGGGCAACGTCGTTGCCGCCCGTTCGGGCCTCGTGTCGCAAGACCAGGCGCGCGACGTGCTCGCCTTCGTCGCCGCCACGTACGACAAGGGTCGTCCTGGCCTTTCCTGGCGCAACATCCAGGATACGACCAACGACCCGACCATCGCCCAACGCCGTCCGCTCTCGTACCGCAACTACCAGATGAGCGAGGACTACTATTCGGGCGGCCAGATGGTGTGGCTCGACGTCGACACCAAGCTGCGTGAGCTCACCAAGAACAAGCGCTCGCTGGACGATTTCGCCAAGGCCTTCTTCGGCATGAAGGACGGCGACTGGAAGGTCAATCCGTATACGTTCGAAGAGGTGGCCTCCACCCTCAACGGCATCACGCCGTACGACTGGGCCAGCTACCTGCGCGAGCGCATCGACGGCCACAAGGGTGATCTGGAGGGCATCGAGCGCGGCGGCTGGAAGCTCGTGTACAACGACAAGCCGTCCGAAGCCGTGAAGGCCGCCGAGGGCCGTCGTCACTACACCGACCTGACCTACTCAGCCGGTTTCGCCGTGTCGTCGAAGGGCGATATCTCCGACGTCCGCTGGGACGGTCCGGCTTTCAACGCCGGCCTGTCGCCGGGCATGACGGTGGTCGCGGTGAACAACAAGGAGTTCGACGGCGACACGCTGAAGGACGCCGTCACCACCGCGAAGAGCGACAAGGCACCGATCGAACTGCTGGTGAAGAACTTCGACACCTACAAGACGATCAAGATCGACTACCACGAAGGCCTGAAGTACCCGCACCTCGAGCGGGACAAGAGCAAGCCCGACTGGCTGGGCGAGCTGTACAAGGCGAAATAAGAAAAAGGGAGGGCGCCGCAAGGCGCCCTCTTCGCATTGATGTAGGAGCGCGCCCTGCGCGCGACATGTTTTGAGGCCGACCCCCGGAGCCGGCGCGTGAGCCTGTGGACACGGGCGAAAGCTGTCGCGCTGGCGCGCTCCTACAACGCTAATATCCGTGCCACGACCCAGGCACCCACGCCTCGAACTCGACCGCGCCCACCGCAGTTACCTGGTCCAGTTGGCCCAGGTCAGCGCCATCGGGCCGCTGGATGCCGGCGAAGCGCGCCTGCACATGGCCGACGGCACCGTCCTGCCATGCAGCCGCCGCTACCGGGAAAGTCTGCGCGCATTGGCGGCGGTTACCGAGCCTGCCCACGGCAGGGCCTGACAGTCGAGGCTAGGCCGCGGTGGGCAATCCCGCTACAATGCCCGTCCGCTGTTTACGCGCCCGTAGCTCAGCCGGATAGAGTAGTGGCTTCCGAAGCCATTGGTCGGGGGTTCGAATCCCTCCGGGCGCGCCATTCTTTCTTCTCCGCCGTTTAGCCTTCTTCCACGATGCGGAAGTCACGCACCGCGCCGTCGCCAAGCAGCGCGAAGGCCTTCAGGTACGGATCGCTGTTTCGTACCTTGATGGCCTTGGCCAGGCTCTCCCATTCGATGATCACGGTGCGCAACGGTTGCCCGGCTTCGAATACTGATGCAGGCCATGGAACATATCGATCACATCCTCGTCGTCGACGACGACCACGGCATCCGTACGGGTGTGGTGGACTATCTGCGCAAGAATGGCCTGCGTGCGACCGCGGCTGCCGATGGCCGCGACATGATGGCCCAGCTCGAGGGTTCGGCTTTCGACCTGATCGTGCTCGACATCATGATGCCGGGCGACGATGGCCTGGTGCTTTGCCGCACCCTGCGCAGCGGCAAGCATCGCGCCGTACCGATCCTGCTGCTCACCGCTCGCGACGATGAAACCGACCGCATTATCGGCCTTGAGATGGGTGCCGACGATTACGTGGTGAAACCGTTCTAGCCGCGCGAACTGCTGGCGCGGATCAAGGCCGTGATTCGCCGCACGCGCATGCTGCTGCCGAACCTGCGCATCACGGAGACCAGCGACATTGTTTCCTTCGGCCGCTGGCGCCTCGATACCACGGCGCGCCACCTGCTCGACGAGGACGGCACCGTGGTATCGCTGAGCGGCGCGCATGTACCTCATCATTTTCGCCGGGCTCCTCCTCGCGCATGGACTTTCGTTCGGTCTCATGTTCTACGAGCGCTACGAATCGGCCACGAGCGTCATGCTCAATACGCTCGAAAACGAGGTCAGCACGTCGGTCGCCATCCTGGATCGACTACCCGCCGCGGAGCGTCCCCAGTGGCTGTCGCGGTTGCAGCGCGACAACTACCGTTTCGTCCTCGGGACGGGCCAGGCCGGTACGCCCCTGGTGTCCGGGCGCGCACGCGACGTGACGGCGATGATCGCGAAGCAGGTCGGCACCAGCTACGGCGTGCATGGCGACACGATTTCCACCCAGCCGGAGCGCTACCAGGTCCACCTTACGCTGCGCGACGGATCGCTCCTGACCCTGGAGCTGACCCCGCGCGGCGTGATGCCCGTCGCCGAATGGCTGCCCTTCGTACTCATCCTCCAGGTGGCCTTGCTGCTGGCCTGTGGCTGGTTTGCCGTGCGCGAGGCCTCGCAGCCGCTGGCGCGACTGGCGAGCGCGGCCGATGCCATGACGCCCGCCGGCGGCGGGCCGCGCATGGCGGAAGGCGGACCCAACGAGGTCGCCCATGCCGCGATGGCTTTCAACGCCACGCAGGACCGCATAAGCCGTTATCTGAAGGAGCGCCTGCATATCCTCGCCTCCATCTCGCATGACCTGCAGACGCCGATCACGCGGATGCGTCTGCGCGCGGAATCGCTGGACGACGGCATGGAGCGCGACCGGATCCTTGCCGACCTCGGCGAGATGGAGCATCTCGTACGCGAAGGCGTGGCCTATGCACGCAGCGCGCACGGCGGCGACGAGGCACCGGCACGTATTGATACCGCGGGTCGGCGGCAACCTGAGCCTCGCCAATCGCGAAGGCGGCGGCCTGGTCGCGATGGTGGTTCTGCCGTAGTCGCGTGCTTCGCCGCCGCGGGAATGACCCTGGTCAAAAAAAGCCCCGGTCTGGGGCCGGGGCTTCGTACGTTGTCGAGGTATCGCTGCCTATATCCTCGGCCCGCGACGCAAGCCGCCGAACAGCAGCGAAAGAATGAACAGGATCAGGAAGACCACGAAAAGGATCTTCGCGATGCTGGCGGCACCGGCGGCAATGCCGGTGAAGCCGAAGACCGCGGCGATAAGCGCGATCACGAAAAAGATGACGGCCCAATGCAGCATGATGTTCTCCTCTGGCGAGTCGGGGGATGGTTTCAGTACTTCCGATCGTGTTGATCGATGCGGTCGCGGAACTCCTTCACCTGCTTCTCCGCTTCCTCCCTCGCCACGCCATAGCGCTCCTGGACCTTGCCTGCGAGGTATTCGCTACTGCCTTCCGCGACCTTCAGGTCGTCGTCGGTGAGCTTGCCCCACTGTTCCTTCACTCGGCCGCTCAATTGCTTCCACTGGCCCTTGAGGGTGTCTTCGTTCATGGCGGTTCCTCGATCGGTTTGCGCCCGCACGACGGCCATCGCCGTGCCGGGTCGGGGGCCATTCGAGCATCGGGGGGTTGAAAGCGGTGTCTGTGACGAGTGAGGCGTGGGCTCACCGGGTTTTGGCATTTCCTACACGCACGCGCCAGGGATCGCTTGTCAAAGAGATGCGACGAAGTGGCCGGTGCCGCGCCGATGCCGTTGAACGTGATGCTGGTGCCGGGGCTGCCGTCGCGCGAGGCGCTGTTCGAAGCGGGCGCTCGTCGCCTGAGTGCGGGCATCGTGTTGTCGCTGGAAGCGTATGCCACCGCGGGACGCATGGCGGCCGAATTGCTGGAGCGCGAAGCGCCGGAGATCGGATATTCCACCCTGAACGGGTTGCTCGATCGCTGATCGAAAAAAAAGACGCGACTTCCGTCGCGCCTTTCTTTCCGTGCGCCCGGCAGGGCGCACCTGCTAGGAGGTGAAAGTCCTCTACCCACCCGGCAAGGGGAAGGGTTAGCCAGAGGCAAGGGCGATTCGGGTGACTGGTCGTCTGAAGGAAGCCCGAGGCAAAACGCTGGCCTGACGAAC
>NZ_DASYDO010000033.1:0-31813 GCF_036499525.1 Luteibacter sp.
GATCGACGTTTCCCACGCGGCCGATGGCCTGGGTCCGGACACGATGATGACCCCGGAGCACATGGAGCTGCGCCTGAAGCCCATCAGCGACCCGGAACCCACCAAGGTCGTCATCCCGACCCTGCACATCCGGGAAATTCCCGGGGCGATGCGCCGCATGGGCTGGCACGTTTCGGCGGCGCTGATGGAGCGCTGGTTCGAGGCACCGGCCTGGACGATGCCGGGGGAGTGGAAGGAGGAACAAAGCCAGCCTGAACCCGCGGACATTCCTTCTGCGCACGTGAACACATCGATCGTCCGCATGGATTGGGCGCGTGCCTTCCTACGGTGCCAAAAGGGCATGGATTTACTGCGCGAGGACATGGCCAATCCCGCGGCGCTCAACTTGCTTCGAAAGAGGATTGAGGCGCTGGACTGGGACGGCCGGATTTCCGTGGAATTCGGCCGCCGCGATATGAATGCGATCGAATTGGACCAGAAGTGCCAGGCGAACAGCCGAGGTTTCGGCGAGCATTACGACACCCTCGACGACATGTACGGTGCGTTGGGAAAGGCCACACTGAAAGTAGCGCTGATCGGTGAGGCCATGCGCAACGCATGGACCGGCCGGCTGGCCCTGCATGTGACCCACGTCGGCTTCTACCTTCGTGACAACTACGATTTCAACGGCTTCCAGTTCCTCGGTACCTGGACGCACAACAGGGTGCTGACCAAGGCGCAAATGGTCATGAACGCGATGTTCGACAGCATGGTGTTCCAGTGGCACGGGGAGGCCATCGGCAATGTCTTCAACCATGATTTCGACCGTTACCGTCAGGCGAGCGGCCGTGGCGGCGACTTCGTGATCTATTCCGACGTGCACTGGGAAGACGCGGGCTTCTGGCTCGACCTGGGTTGAAGCCATGCGAACCACCGTCGTCGCCTTTCTCGCCCTTGTCGCTGTCCTTCTTTATGTCGCCTCCAACTGGTGGGAAAAGGCGTGGGGCACCTATGCCTTTTCGGAGACGAGTCCCGATGGATGTATCCGTGTGGATACTTTCGATCCGTACTGGGTACTTCCCTCCCTGTTTCATCCGATACCCCATCCCGATCCGGAGGCACGGCCCTTGTGGCTTGCCTCGTGGGAGGCCCCCGTGTTCCGCCGTGCCTATGAGGCCAGTACAGGGAAATTCCTGGGCGAGACCATCGTTTACGAGCCTCCAGTGGCCTTCGATGGCTACGATTGGGGGGACGTGCGATCGGTCGGTCGCCGCGACATCGCAGTCAACGGCTTCCCGCTTGCCACGACAGACCGGTGTGCGGACGAGGCTACGCTGAAGCGGCTGGGCGACTATTACGAAAAGAGGCGGGAAAAGCACAGGCTCTGGTGGGAGAAACTTCAACCGGAGTTGGACAGGCGCCAGCGCGAGCGCGAAGCCGCGCAAAATCAGCAGCATGATGCGCAAACAGACCGGCAGGCCCATCGGCAACGCCTTGAACCATGACTTCGACCGTTACCATCAGGCGAGCGGCCGCGGTGGCGACCTCGTGATCTATTCCGACGTGCATTGGGAAGCGGCGGGCTTCTGGCTCGACCTGGGTTGAGGCGATGCGGACTACCATCGTCGCTGTCGTCGCCTTCCTCGCCCTCACCACCGTCCTGCGAGCGGAAAGCCTTTCGATAGCAGCATGTTCCCTCAACCGTACGGCGGTCCAGCCAGCAAGCGGCGCGGGCGTAACAAGGATTACGCTGGCAGCATCGGTCTGTTGCCTTCGTGGGATCCGATCATGCGTTTCAACCCCGCTCTTCTTGCCGTCGCCCTTGCCGCTTCGCCATTTCTTGCGAATGCCGCGCAACGCACCTACGCCAACCCTGTCGACATCGACTACCGCTACAACTTCGAGCAGATGAACGAGGGGATTTCCTATCGCACGGGCGCCGATCCGGTCATCGTGCGGTATGGCGATGCGTATTACCTGTTCCAGACACTGGTCGCCGGCGGCAAGCTGTTTCTCATGCCATCGGCTTTCGGCCCGCGGCCACTGATGGCTTCGACCGATCCGGCTCATGGGCACCATGGCTGGGAACGTTTCGGCCCCGATCATTCGATGGGCGACAAGCCCTCCTATATCGAAGGCTCATGGATGAACAAGCACAAGGGCCGCTATTACTTCCAGTACGCCGCGCCGGGCACCGAATACAACGTGTACGGAACAGGCGTCTATGTGGGCAAGGGACCGCTCGGTCCGTTCGAGTACGGGCCGTACAATCCCGTCGGCTACAACGTTCGCTGGGGCCTGGGGGCGGATCGCCTGCACTCGACTTACCAGCGTTTCGCGGACCAGCCTACTTCGTTTACCCTGCGAAGTCTCAACAAGGGCGTCCGTTACGTCGTAGCCGTGGAGGCGTTCGACGAGCGAGGTGTCTCACCGTTGTCACAGGTCGTACAGATCGTTCCGTAACGATGGGCGACCCCCCGACTCCCCATCGGATCCATCGCATGACCAACAAGCACGATGACGACACCCTCGACACCGGCCGGCGCCGCCTGCTCGGAGGCATGGCTACCACCAGTGCGCTGCTGGCACTGGGCGGCCTGCCGGACGCGGCCGCCAACGCCAAGGGCACGGCTCCGGTGGCACCGGGCGGCAAGGAAATGGATGCGCTGCTCGAGAAACACATCCACCAGGTGGTGGTGATCTATGCGGAGAACCGCAGCTTCAACAACCTCTTCGGCGAGTTTCCGGGCCTGCAGCAGCCGTTAAGCGAGGTGCCGAAGGAGCGCTACGTGCAGCGCGACCGCGACGGCAAGCCCTTCGATACCCTCCCGCCGATCTGGGGCGGCCTGGTGCCGCACGAACAGGTGGTGGACCACAAGACCTACAAGATCGTCGAGAAAGACATCGCCGGCCTGCCGAACGCGCCCTGGGCGCTGCACACCGGCGACGGCACGACACCCTTGCCGCACGGCCTCGTCACGCGCGACCTCACCCATGCGTTCTACAACAACCAGCTGCAGATCAACGGCGGCACGAACGACGGGTTCGTGGCCTGGGGCGACAACGGCGCCCTCACGATGGGCTACTACGCCAGCGCGCCCGTGCACCTGCGGCTGTGGCGGCTGGCCGAGCAGTTCACGCTATGCGACAACTTCTTCATGGGCGCCTTCGGCGGTTCGTTCCTCAACCACCAGTACCTCGTGGCCGCGCAGCCACCGGTCTATCCGAACGCGGACAAGAGCCCGGCGCAGTTCAACATCGCGGTGACCGAAAGCGGTGAGCCCACCGACCATCGCCTGAAGATGGCGGAGGATTCACCGAAGAGCGCGATGGACGGCAAGCCGAAGTTTGCGCACCACAACACGCTGACGCCGGATTTCTTCGCGGTGAACACGATCGGGCCGCCCTACTCGCCCGGTTTCAACGTCGATCGCAACAACCCGCTGCTCGCCGACGCGACCAGCGCGAACACACTGCCGCCGCAGTCGCATAAACACATCGGCGACATGCTTTCGGCGAAGGACGTGGACTGGGCCTGGTATGGCGGCGGGTTCCAGGCCGCGCTCGACGGCAAGGGCGACGGTGGCGGCAGCTTTCCGCAGACGCCAAACTTCCAGCCACACCACCAGCCGCTGAACTACTTCGTGTCGCTCGCGCCCGGCACCGTGGCGCGCAAGGAACACTTGCGCGACGGCGGTATCGGCGAAACGCCGTCCACCAACCGCTTCCTGGCCGACGCCGCCGCGGGCAAGCTCCCCGCCGTCGCGTTCTACAAGCCGCAGGGCGATCTCAACATGCATGCAGGCTACTCCGACGTGGAGGCCGGCGATCGCCATATCTCGAACGTCGTGCACGCACTGCGCAAGAGCCCGCAGTGGAAAGACATGCTCGTCGTGGTCACCTTCGACGAGAACGGCGGCTGGTGGGACCACGTGGCACCGCCCAGGGGCGATCGCTGGGGTCCCGGCACGCGCATTCCCGCACTGGTGATCTCGCCTTACGCGAAGAAGGGCCACGTGGAGCACACCATTTACGATACCGGCTCCATCGCACGCTTCCTCACGCGGCGGTTCAAGCTGGAGAAGCTGCCCGGATTGAAGACGCGTGAGGAGGCGATGATCGCCGCGGGCGGCCCCGCGCCGGGCGACCTCACCGAAACCCTGAAGTTCACGTAGGAGCGCGCCCTGCGCGCGACATCTTTTGAGGCTATGAGGAACAGGTTCTGTTGCTCCTCGCGAAAAGCTGTCGCGCGCTGGGCGCGCTCCTACGGGCCGAACTTCTTCTGCACGCCGGGCACCGGCTAAGCTAAGGCGCCGTCCCCCACAGGAATCCCCGCGACGTGAACGACCTGCTCAGCGCCATCCTCCTCGGCATCGTCGAGGGGATCACCGAGTTCCTGCCGATCTCCAGCACGGGTCACCTGCTCATCGCCGAACGCTGGCTGGGCGCGCGATCGGATCTTTTCAATATCGCCATCCAGGCAGGCGCGATCCTCGCCGTCACCTTCATCTACTGGCGCACGCTGTGGAGCCTGGCTGTCAACTGGCGCCGCCCGGAAACCCGCGACTACGTGATGAAGCTGCTGGTCGCCTTCCTGATCACGGCCGCGCTGGGCCTCGTGGTATCGAAGCTGGGTTTCAAGCTGCCGGAAACGGTGACGCCGATCGCCTGGGCGCTCGTCATCGGCGGCGTGTGGATGCTGATCGCGGAGAAATTCGCGGCGAACCGACCCGACCATGCGGCGATCTCGTGGAAGGTTGCGATCCTCGTGGGTCTCGCGCAGATCGTCGCCGGCGTGTTCCCCGGCACCTCGCGCTCGGCCGCCACGATCTTCATCGCGATGCTCGCCGGCACCAATAATCGTGCCGCCGCCACGGAATTCGCCTTCCTCGTCGGCATCCCCACGATGTACGCGGCATCCGGTTACGAACTGCTCAAGACCGTTCGCCATGGCGGTGTTGCCGGCGAGGACTGGACTGGCCTCGGTGTTGCCTTCGTGGTGTCCACCCTCGTGGCCTTCGTGGCGGTGAAGTGGCTGCTCGGCTACATCCGTTCACATCGTTTCACCGCCTTCGCGATCTACCGCATCGTGTTCGGCATCGCCTTGTTGCTGCTCCTGCCCGCCGGCGGCTGAGACGATGCCCGGCGCCCATTGATGCAGCCGTGACGTAGGAGCGCGCCTTGCGCGCGACATTTTTTCGCCAATCCGCAAACCCGGCGCGCCAGCTCCCAGGCACGGCCTCAGGACATGTCGCGCGCTGGGCGCGCTCCTACCCGAAGGCCTTGCCGCGTGCCGGTCAGGCGACCGCGGCGGCCTCTTCCTCGCGGGCTTTGCGCATGCGCGCCATCTCCAGCTGTTGCTGCTGTACCAGCTTGCACTTCGGTTCGCTGGTGCGCTGGAACAGCTCGCTGGTCCATTCGATGAAAGCCTGGACGCGGGCGGATAGGTGGCGCTTCTGCGGATACACGATCCACAGGTTCGAGCCGGTGGATATCGTGTCGGTCATGATGATCTCCAGCAGGCCCTTTTCCAGCGCGGCGTTCGCCAGGCAGTGCGGGGCCTGGATGATGCCGAGGCCGGCGATCGCGGCCTGGATCACCGATTCACCGTCGTTGATCAGCATGTGCGCATCGACATCGACCGACACCCGGCCGCTGGGCGAGTCGAACTGCCACTGGTAGGGCTTGCCGGTGCTCGGATGGACGAAGTTCACCGAACGGTGGTTCTTCAGATCCTCGATGGACGCAGGCATGCCGTGCTTCGCCAGGTACGCCGGAGCGGCACAGAGCACATTGCTGAAATGGCCGATCTTGCGGGCGATCAGGCTGGAATCCGCCAGTTCGCCCATGCGGATGGCGCAGTCGAAGCCTTCCTCGTTCAGGTCGAACGGGAAGTCACACATGGTCAGTTCGAGACGGATATCCGGGTATTTGTGCTCGAACTCGGCCAGGTTGGGGATCAGCGCGGCCCGGCCCACGGCCGACGACGCGGCCACCCGTAGCTTGCCCGCCGGCTTGGTCCTGGCATAGCCGAGCGCCTCTGTGGCCTCGGTAAGGTCGGCGAGTATCTCCTTGCAACGCGCGTAGAACGCGGACCCATCGTCGGTCAAACGCAGCGAACGTGTCGATCTGAAGAACAGTCGCGCGCCCAGGCTCTCCTCCAGGCGCGAGATGGCACGGCTGACGCCCGAGGGGGTCATCTGCAGGTGCTGTGCGGCCGAGGAAAAGTTCTTGGCCTCCACCACGCGGACGAAAACGCTGATAGCTGAAAAATCTTCCATCGTGGGCTCCGGGGCATCGATTCGTGACTGGGGGTCACAGCCGCGATGATTGTAGACCCATTTTTCGCGCGCGAAGCAAGACTTAGATTTCGCAACCTGCGGTGGACCGGCTTGACCTCAACCATGGTTGAGGCGTCAGGCTGCCGGGCTGCCAACCCCTTTTCCCTCCCCTATCGAAGCTCCAGGACCTCCCATGAAGAAGAAAATCCTGTTCGGTTCGTCCGCCCTCGCGGTGGCCATCGCTTCGGCGTTCTGGCTGAGCGCTGGCAGCTCGGCCAGCCACGCCAGCGAGCCCGCGGCGGCCCCGCCGGCGCCGGAAGTCACCGTGGCCCAGGTTCTGCTGCGCCCCGTCTCCGATGCGAATGCCTTCACCGGCCGCATCCAGGCGGTGGACACCATCCAGATCAAGCCACGGGTCAACGGCTATATCGACGCCATCCATTTCCGCGAAGGCGCCGCGGTGAAGAAGGGCGACCTTCTCTTCACGATCGACCCGCGCCCATACCGTGCCGAAGCCGGCCGCCTCGCCGCCAACCTCGCCCAGGCGAAGGCAGAGGCGAAGAACGCCGACGCGAACGCAGCCCGCGGCAACAAGCTGGTGGAGCAGCATGCCGTGTCGCGTGAGGAAGCCGACCGCCTCGATACCGCCGCCGCCAGCGCGAAGGCGCAGGTCGCGTCGGTGCAGGCGGCGCTCGATAACGCCCAGCTCAACCTCTCGTTCACCCAGGTGCGTGCGCCGGTCGACGGCAAGGTCAGCAACGCCCAGATCACCGCGGGCAACCTCGTGACGCCGAACGACACGCTTACCAGCGTCGTCACCGTCGACCCGATGTACGTGTATTTCGACGTGGACGAGCAGACCTTCCTGAAGCTGGATCGCCTGCGCCGCCAGAGTGGCCGGGCGCCGGCCGTCGAGATGGGCCTCGCCGACGAAGAAGGCTATCCGCACGTCGGCAAGATCGACTTCATCGACAACCAGGTACGCGCCGGTGCCGGCACGATCCGCCTGCGCGCGGTGTTCCCGAATGCCGATGGTGCCTACACCGCCGGCCTGTTCGCCCGCGTGGAACTGCGCAGCGGCGACACCCAGCCGCGCGCGCTGATCGATGACAAGGCCGTAGGCACCGACCTCGGCAACAAGTTCGTCTACGTGGTCGGCAAGGACAAGAAGGTTGAATACCGCCGCGTGGCCACTGGCGCGCTGGTGGACGGACTTCGCGTGGTCGACTCGGGCCTCGGCGCCGACGACGTGGTCGTGGTGAACGGCCTGCAGCGCGTGCGCCCGGGCGTCGAAGTGAATGCGAAGCGTGTCGCCATGGCGTCGCTGGTACCGGAAGGCGCGCGCAACGTCGCCTCGCGTCCGGCCGGCGTCGACAGCGTGGCGCAGAACCAGGATTGATCCACCCATGAAAATTGCCCAATTCTTCGTCGACCGCCCGATTCTCGCGGGCGTGCTGTCGGTGCTGTTCCTGATCGCGGGCAGTATCGCCGTGTTCAAGCTGCCGATCAGCGAATATCCGGAAGTGGTGCCGCCGACGGTAGTGGTGCGCGCTTCCTATCCCGGCGCCAATCCCAAGGTAATCGCCGAAACCGTCGCCACGCCGCTCGAAGAGCAGATCAACGGCGTGGAAGGCATGCTCTACACCTCATCGCAGGCCACGAGCGACGGCGCCATGACCCTCACGGTCACCTTCGCCCTCGGCACCGACCTGGACAACGCGCAGGTGCAGGTGCAGAACCGTGTGTCGCAGGCGCTGCCGCGCCTGCCTGAGGAAGTGCAGCGACTTGGCGTGACGACGAACAAGAGTTCGCCCGACCTCACCATGGTCGTGCACCTCACGTCGCCCGACCACCGTTACGACATGCTCTACCTGTCGAACTACGCCCGCACGCGCATCAAGGACCAGCTTGCCCGTCTCGACGGCGTGGGCGATGTGCAGCTGTTCGGCGCCGGCGAGTACAGCATGCGCATCTGGATGAATCCGGAGAAGCTGGCGATCCGCAACCTCACCACGGGCGACGTGATCAAGGCCGTCCGCGAGCAGAACATCGAGGTGGCTGCCGGTGCGCTCAACGCGCCGCCGGGTCCGAACACGTCCGCCTTCCAGGTGAATATCAACACGCGCGGGCGCCTCGTCACCGAGGACGACTTCCTCAACATCATCGTGCGCAGCGACGCGTCCGGTTCCGTCACGCACCTGCGCGACGTGGCCCGCGTGGAACTGGGTTCGAACAACTACGCGCTGCGCAGTCTGCTGAACAATCGCGAGGCGGTGGCGATTCCCATCTTCCAGCGTCCCGGCTCGAATGCCATCGCCATCTCCGACGCGGTACGCGCGGAAATGGCCACGCTGAAGAAGGACTTCCCGCAGGGCGTGGACTATTCGATCGTCTACGACCCGACGGTGTTCGTGCGCGGCTCCATCGACGCCGTGGTGCATACGCTGTTCGAGGCGATCGTCCTCGTCGTGCTGGTGGTGATCCTGTTCTTGCAGACATGGCGCGCGTCGATCATTCCGCTCGTGGCGGTGCCGGTGTCGCTGATCGGTACGTTCGCGGTGATGTACCTCGCCGGGTTCTCACTCAACGCGTTGTCGCTGTTCGGCCTGGTGCTGGCCATCGGTATCGTGGTCGACGACGCGATCGTGGTCGTGGAGAACGTGGAGCGACACATCGAGCACGGGCTCGATCCAAAAATGGCCACGCGGCAGGCGATGACTGAAGTGACCGGCCCCATCGTCGCGACCGCCCTCGTGCTGTGCGCGGTGTTCGTGCCCGCCGCCTTCATCAGCGGCCTGACCGGGCAGTTCTATCGCCAGTTCGCACTGACCATCGCCATCTCCACGGTGATCTCGGCGTTCAACTCGCTGACCCTGAGCCCGGCGCTCTCCGCCATCCTGCTGAAGGGTCGTGACGAACCGAAGGACAGGCTCACGGTGTGGATGGACCGTAGCCTCGGCTGGCTGTTCCGTCCCTTCAACCGCACGTTCGAGCGCGGCGCGCACGGCTACGTCGGTGGCGTGAAGAAGATCCTGCGTTTCTCGGGCATCGTGCTGGTCATCTATGCCGGTCTCGTCGGCCTGGCCTTCTTCGGCTTCTCGAAGGTGCCGACCGGCTTCGTGCCCTCACAGGACAAGCAGTACCTCGTATCGTTCGCCCAGTTGCCCGACGCCGCCTCGCTGGATCGCACCGAAGGGGTGATCCGTCGCATGGGCGACATCGCTCTGGCCCAGCCCGGCGTGGAAAGCGCCGTGCAGTTCCCCGGCCTGTCGATCAATGGCTTCACCAACAGCACCAATGCCGGCATCGTCTTCGTGACGTTGAAGCCATTCGAGGAACGCCGTAGCGCGGACGTCTCGGCCGACGCGATCGCCGCGGCGCTGAACGCGAAGTTCGCCTCGATCCAGGATGCGTACATCGCGATCTTCCCGCCCCCCCCGGTGAACGGCCTCGGCACGATCGGCGGCTTCCGCATGCAGATCGAGGATCGCGGTGGCCTGGGCTTCGATGAGCTGTACAAGCAGACCCAGGGCATCATCGGAGCCAGCCAGAAGACGCCGGAGCTCGCGCACCTGTTCACCAGCTTCCAGGTGAGCGTGCCGCAGTTCGATGCCGACGTGGATCGCGAGAAGGCCAAGTCGGAAGGCATCGACCTGGGCGACGTGTTCCAGACGATGCAGGCTTACCTCGGCTCGCTCTACGTCAACGACTTCAACCGTTTCGGCCGCACCTACCAGGTGAACGTGTCGGCGGAGCCGTCGTTCCGTCATGAGCCGTCCGACATCGTGGGCCTGAAGACCCGCAACGCCGCCGGCGACCTCGTGCCGCTGGGCTCGTTCCTCACCGTGCGCCAGGCCAACGGCCCGGATCGCGTGCAGCACTACAACGGCGTCCCCACCGCGGAAATCAACGGCAGCCCGGCTCCGGGTTACAGCACGGGCCAGGCGCAGGACGCGATGGAAGCACTGGTGAAAGCCAGCCTGCCGAACGGCATGAGCTTCGAGTGGACCGAGCTCACCTACCAGCAGATCCTGGCCGGCAACACCGCCGTGCTGGTGTTCCCGCTGTCGGTGCTGCTGGTCTTCCTGGTGCTGGCCTCGCTGTACGAGAGCCTGAGCCTGCCGCTGGCCGTGATCCTGATCGTGCCCATGGTGCTGCTGTCCGCGATCTTCGGTGTGTTCATCACCGGCGGCGACAACAACATCTTCACCCAGATCGGCCTGATCGTCCTGGTCGGCCTCGCTTGCAAGAACGCGATCCTTATCGTGGAGTTCGCCCGCGAAGCGGAAGTCGAAGGCATGAACCGCGTGGACGCGGTGCTCGAAGCCGCCCGCCTGCGACTGCGCCCGATCCTGATGACGTCGTTCGCCTTCATCATGGGCGTGGTGCCGCTGGTGACTTCGCACGGTGCGGGCGCGGAGATGCGTCATGCGATGGGTGTGGCCGTGTTCTCCGGCATGCTCGGCGTGACCTTCTTCGGCCTCATCTTCACCCCGCTCTTCTACGTGCTGATCCGCGCCTGGAACGAACGCTCGGAGGCCCGCCGCGTGGCGCGCCGCGAGCGCCGCCTCCTCGCCCACGCGGCACGGGAGTCCTGATATGAAAACCATGTTCCGTAGTACCGCCCTGTTCGTGGCCATCGTCCTCGCCGGTTGCGCGAGCGTGGGCCCCGACTACCACGCGCCCAAGGAAGCGCCGGTGACGCTGCAGGGCGTCGACGCCGCCCATCAGGACAACGCCGGATTCCAGGCGCAGTGGTGGAAGCAGTTCGGCGATCCCACGCTCGACTCGCTGATCGTCCGCGCGGCGAAGAACGCGCCGGACCTCAGGATCGCGGTGGCCCGCCTTGCCCAGGCGCGCGCCGCCCTGGGTACGGCGAAGTCGCAGCAGATCCCGGACATCGAGACGGGCGTGTCGTACCAGCGCAGCCGCGGGCAGCAACCCGGCTTCAGCGACCAACGCTCCACCGTCACGGCGTACCAGGCCGGTTTCGATGCGTCGTGGGAACTCGACCTGTTCGGCGGCATTCGCCGTTCGGTCGAGGCAGCGCGCGCCGATGCCGGTGCCGGTCAGGCCTCGTTGCAGAACGCGCAGGTCACGCTGTTCGCCGAAGTGGCACGCAACTACTTCGACCTGCGTGGCACGCAGCTGCGCATTGACGTGGCGAAGCGCGACATCGCCAACCAGCAGGATTCGCTGAAGGTCATCGCCGCCCGCGTCGAAGTGGGCACGGGCGCCGAGCAGGATCTCGCGAGCGCAAAGGCCCGCCTTGCCGCCGTGGAAGCCCAGCTTCCCGTGCTCGAAACCCAGGCCAGCGCCGACCAGTTCCGCCTCGCGGTGCTGCTCGGCGAGCGTCCGGGCGAACTGGACATCGACCTGTCGCCGGCGTCGTTCAAGCCCATCGACGCCACGCTCGCCATCGGCGGCGCGGACGAGGTGCTGCAGCGCCGCCCGGACATCCGCATGGCGGAGCGCGAGCTCGCCGCCGCGAACGCGCGGATCGGCGTGGCGAAGGCAGACTACTTCCCGCACATCTCGCTGGGCGGCTTCATCGGCTTCCTCGCGGGGCGCAGCAACGACTTCGGCGGCGCCGACTCGCGCGCGTGGTCGATCGCGCCGAGCATTTCGTGGTCGGGCCTCAACGTGCAGCGCGTTCGTTCCGGCGTGAAGGGTGCCAAAGCGCGAGCCGACGAAGCACGTGCCAACTACGACCGCACCGTGCTCACCGCGCTGGAAGACGTCGACAATTCGCTGGTCGCCTTCAATCGCCAGCGCGAGCGTGTGGAGAAGCTGGTGGTGCAGGCGAGCGAAAGCCAGCGCGCCGCGGGCCTGGCGAAGCTGCGCTACGACGCAGGCCGTACCGACTACCTCGAACTGCTGGACGCGGAACGCACCCAGTTGGCGGCGGAAGACCAGTTGGCCGAAGCCGAGGCAGGCATCAACCTGCGTGCCGTGCAGCTGTACAAGGCCCTGGGTGGCGGTTGGCAGGCCTGCGGCAACGACGCGTGCAGCGAGGTTGCTAAAGTGCCATGAGTACGGCCAAGGTCCATCGCCTGCCGGTTCAGCCCCGGCGCAGCAAGACCGTGTCGGTCGAACCGCCGCTCAGCCAGCGCGTCGCGCTGGTAAGCGGCGCCAACCGCGGCATCGGCCTCGAGGTGTCGAAGCAGCTTGCCGCGGCCGGTGTCACGGTGTTCATGGGCATGCGCGAACCCGGCAAGGGCGAGAAGGCCGCGCGCGCCATCCGCGAACTCGGCGGCGACGCGCACGCGATCAAGTTGAATGTGACTAAACAGGACGATATCGAGCGGGCCATCGCCCATATCGGCGACCACTTCGGCCGGCTCGACATCCTCGTGAACAACGCCGGCGGCTATTACGACCCCGAAGGCCGCCCCTCGGTGCCGGACCTTGAGGCCATCCGCGGCGCACTCGACGTGAACCTCATCGGCGCATGGTGCCTCACCGCCGCCGCACTGCCGCTGATGAAGCGGCATGGCTATGGGCGCGTGGTGAACGTATCGAGCGAGTGCGCGGTGCGCGCGATATGCGGCGAGAACAGCCCCGCCTATCGCGTCTCGAAGGCGGCGCTCAACGCGTACACGCAAGTGCTTGCCCGCGAACTCGCAGGCAGCGGCATCGCCGTCAACGCCGTCTGCCCCGGCTGGACCGCCACCGCCTTGGGCGGAAGTGGAGGCCGGCCGGCGGCGGAAAGCGCGGAAGGTATCGTGTGGGCGGCGCTGCTCTCGGAACGCGAAGCGTCGTCAGGCGAGTTCTTCCGCGACCGGACGAAGATCGCCTGGTAAACGGGTCAGCGCGACACGATGTGCGCGAACCACTGCCAGCCGCGCAGTTTCGCGGTGATCAGCTTCACGCAGGTCAGCATCGGTACGGCGAGCAGTGCACCGGGGATGCCCCATAGCCAGCCCCAGATCAGCAGCCAGAGCAGGATCGCCACCGGGCTCAGGCGCGAGCGGCGTCCTTGCAGCATCGGCGTGATCATGTTGCCTTCGACGGCGGTGATGCCGGCGAAGGTGGCCGCCGGCAGCAGTGCCGGGCCCAGTTCCTGGAAATGCAGCGTGCCGACGATGGCAAGGATCGTCGTCGTCGTGATGGCGCCGACATAAGGAATGAAGTTGGCTATCGCCGCGACGCTGCCCCATAGCAGCGGATCCGGCACACCATACAAGTACAGCATGCCGGCGGTGACGAGGCCCAGCGTGACGTTGATCGCGGCCGTCAGCAGCAGGTAACTCGAGACTTCCACCTGGATGCTGCGGACGATACTGACCGTATGTCGCTTGTACGAGAACGTGGGCGATATCTCGACGGCTCGTCGCAGGATCTCGTCGCCGTAAACCAGGAAGAAGAACACCAGCAGTGCCACCGTCAGGATGCTGGCGAGGACTTTGGGCGCACCCGCGACGATGTCCCATGCGGTGAAGGCGAGCCCGTTGGGGCTCTGCGGCACGTTCCGCGCCACCGTGCCACCCACGAGCGTCTGCGTGGCCCGGCTGGCCGCCTCGATCTGCTGGGTCATCGGCTTGATCTTCGGCGCAAAAGCCCGCATCGCAGTGGGCGCTTCATGGAACCAGTTCAGTGCGGGAGTGGAGAGAGTAGCCACCGCCGACACCAGGCCGGTGCCGAGCAGGATCATCACCGTCACCGCGGCAAGCCAGCGCGGGATGCGCACGCGCGCCGCCGCGGCGACGATGGGATTGAGCGCCAGGCCGATGAAACCGGCAAGCACGAGCGGCACCAGGATCGATTTGCCGATCGCCACCGTATAGAGCAGCGCCAGCATGATGATGCCGGTGAGCGAGATACGGATGGAACGCAGATGTCGCGAGATGCGCCGGGTGCTCCGGCTGCTTCCGGGCGTGCGCCGCGAACGCGCCGCGATCGTGGACACGGCGACACCGGGCGCCGCGGTGGAGGGGAGCGGCGTGGGAAGCGGACTGGGAAGGTCGCTCATGGAGCCTCGTCGGCGACGTCCACGGCGTCGCTGGCAAATTCACCGAGGAAGCTGCCGGCTGCGATCGATACGCCCCGGGCGATGAGGTCGGCCACGCCGCCGGCCACCACCCCGCTCACACCGGGAACGGCGAGCGGGTTGAGCTTGATGTTGCTGAGCAGGAAACCGGAACCCGCGGCGATGCCGAGCACGGTCAGGGGATGCTCGTAACCGCGAGCGATGAGCGCCGCGGCAGGGCGCACCGTCTCTTCGCGGGCGGCTATCACCCGCGCGCGAGCGGCGGTGACCTTCGCCATGCTGTTGAAAATGCCCATGCCTGCTACTCCCCCGCCTCTCTGGATTCCGCCTTGCCCTGCCTTGCCGCCTCGCGCGCCAGCATGGCGAACTCCGAGCGCGTGGCCGGAAGGGTAAGCCAGTGCATGGCGCGGCGGAAGAGAAGGATGGCCCCGACCAGCAGCAGCAGCTGGATACCTGCGAGCACGGTGAGCGCCCATGCCCACGAACCGAACCATTGCGCCAGGCCCCAGCCAGCCAGCGCCAGCAAGGTGAAGCCCAGCGCCACGGCGAAGACGATGGCTGCCAGGCCCATGAACAGCATCGTGACGATGCCGCTGCGCGCCAGCCCCAACTCGGCCGAGAGCAGCTTGAGCTGCGCCGCGAAGAGTTCCTTCAGGCCGGCTCCAAGGCGGCGGAGATCATCCAGCCACGAGGGGGCGGCGGGTTTCGGTTCACCCGCCGCCCCCTCGCCGGATGTCGGCTTGTCCACGTCGTGTCGCCCCGAGGGACCGTCTTCCAGCATGCCAAGCCCCCTGGGGTTCGGGATCAGTTACGCAGGATGCGGCCGGCCAGCCAACCGGCGGCAAGCGCCAGTGCGACCGACTGCACGGGTTTCTCGCGCACGTACTCGCGGGCCGTATCCAGCCAGTCGTTGGTCTTGTCCACCGCCTCGTCGTACGCCTCCTTGCCGCGCATCTTCGCCTCTTCAGCCTTCTCGGCAGCGCGCGTCGCGCCGTGGGCGGCCTTGTCGGTGGCGGTGTGCAAGGTGTCTTCAACCTTGTCCGCAGCCCGTTCGACAGCGTCCTTGGTGCGGTCCACGGCTTCGGAGGTGGCCTGCTTCACTCGCTCGGCGCGTGCGTCGATGCGCTCGGCGGCCGAAACGGTGTTCGCGGCGGCGGTCGCGGCGTTGGCGACATGGTCGGCGGGCTTGTTCATGGACTTCTCTCCGGTACGGGGTCTGACACGTTAAGTCAAAAAAGGTGACGCGGGGGTAACGGGGCCGCTAAACGCTTCGGCCGCGGAAAAAAGAAATGATCGCCAGGATCAGGAAGACAACGAACAGGATCTTCGCGATGCCGGCCGCCGTGCCGGCGATACCGCCGAAGCCGAACACAGCCGCGATGATCGCGATGACGAGGAAGACGAGGGCGTAGTGCAGCATGATGGGTTCTCCGTGGGGTAGCGCGGCACCATTTAGTCCCGCGCCCCGCGCATGCAACGTGAAGCTTCCTCAGTCTTGCTCAATACACGTTCAGCCTGCCGCCTTCACCGCGCCATCACGCCTTCACTTTCGGGTTCAGCGAGTAGGTGCCGGTGATCGTAGCCTCGTCGACGACGTGGCCTTCCATGACGTCGCGAAGCTCGGCGAGGGAGAAGCCCTTGGCCAACTCGAGACGCGGCACATCGAGTGCGTAGACGTGGAAATGGTAGTGGTGCCTGATCGTATCGTTCCATGGCGGGCACGGACCGTCGTAGCCCAGGTAATGACCTTCCATGTCGCGATCGCCCTTGAACCAGCCGGTGTAATCGTTGAGACCCTGCACCGATCCGGGCGGACCGGCCGGGTCCCTCTTGCCCCGCGCCACGATGCCTTCGCCGCAGGCGCCCTCACCCAGTTCACGGCATTCCAGCGGGATATTGGCCATCAGCCAGTGGACGAATTCCACGCGCGGCAGATCGTGGCGGACCTCGCGTCCTTCCACGTTCACGTCGTCGGGCTTCGATGGCACGTCGGTGTCGATCACGGCGATGACGAAGGACTTCGCCGTGGCGGGTACTTCGGTCCAGGCCAGGTGCGGGGACATGTTGCCAGCCGGCTTGATCGGTTCGCCACCCTGCTCCATGAACGCGTTTTTCGGCGGAATCGCCTTGCCCTGCTCGATGCTGTCGCTCTTGAGTCGCATGGGTTACTCCTTCTTACTTATTTTTGTAGGTCACCTAGAAGCGCAGGCCCAGCGCGGCGACCTGAAGGCCTGATTTCAGCACGGGCGGCGTGTAATTCTTGCAGTCTTTACCCACTGGCACTTCAATCCGGCTGGGAGGGCCCGCCAGGTTTAACGGGTTATGACGTCAAATCGCGCGGCGATGTAATCGTCGGTGAAGCTGTTCATGCCGTAATCGCCGATGAAACCGCAATGGCCGCCATAGTTCGCGATGTCGAGCTCGACGTTCGGCGGCACGCGCAACTGGTCGAACGCCCCCACCGGAATCACGGGATCGTCGCGCGAGGTGAGGATCGTGGCCGGCAGGTGCAGGTCCATCAGCCGGTCGCCGGCGACGGAGTAACCGTCGAGGTACGCCTCCAGCGAACCGAAGTCCGTGTGGCGCAGCACCAGCGATCGCGTGAGGTCGCGCATGTTCTGGCGCAGTTCGTCCAGCTCGAAGTAGGTCTGGTGCGGGAAGGCCTGCTGCTTCAGGCGCAGTGAGCGGCGCCACTTCTGCATGAAGTAAGCCTGGTAGAACCAGGGCGCCTCGCTTTCCAGCGAGAACAGGCCTTCGCTGGGATCGACGATCGGGCACACCGCCAGCACGTAATCCAGGGGCACGCCCAGCGCGGGCGCCAACATGCCTGCGCGCAGCGCGAAATTGCCGCCGAGCGAGAATCCGGCCACGCCGATGGCTTTGGCCGGGAACATGCGCGCGATCTCACCCATCGCCGTCACGACCTCATCGATACGGCAGGAGTGGAACAGCGCCTCGTTCAGGCCGTGGCTGTCGCCGTGGTCGCGGAAGTTGAGCCGGAAAACATCCCAACCCTCTTCGAGCAGGCGGCTTCCTGTCTGCAGGACGTAAGTGGAATCGACACTGCCTTCCCAACCGTGGAACAGGATGGCGAGGCCGCGCGACTCCTGGCCCGTGCGCTGGGCGGTGTAGCGGCCGCTCAGGCGATCGCCGTGGCCGACGTCGACCAGAACTTCCCGCGCGTCTTCCTGTACGCGATGCGCACGCCGCGGCAGCAGCCGGCGGCGAATGCCGCTGGACGACAGCATCGTCTGGATATGGCCGCTGCGGAGCGGCCACGGCGGTTGGAAGTCGGTGCCCTTCGGCAGGTTCATGCCGGCCTTTCGGTGTCCAGGGCCAGCGCGATGCGTTCGCGCGAAGCCTCCGCCATGCGGCGGCGCCCTTCGGGCGAAACCGGCACCGGCTCGAGGAAGTGCACCTCCACGTCGAGCGGCGGTTCACCCAGCAGGCGCAGGAAATTGGCCATGAAGCTTTCGCCTTCGCGAAAACCGGCGTCAACGACCCGGCGGCCGTGACGCGCGAAGCGCAAGGCTACCGGCTGCACCGGCACCTCCGCGTCGAGGGCGGCCTGGAAGATGCGTGCGTGGAACACGCGCAGCACCCCGTTGTGGCCGGTGCCGCCTTCCGGGAACACCGCCACTGAGCGGCCTTCGCGCAGGCGCTCGACCATGGCGGCCATGACCGACGACAGCGAATGGTTGTTGCCGCGGCGATGGAAGATCGTGCCGCCACGCGAGGCCATCCAGCCCACCAGCGGCCAGCGGGCGATCTCCGCCTTGGCGACGAAGCAGGCGGCGCGCTGCGAATGGAGTAATTCGATATCCAGCCACGAAGTGTGGTTGGCCACGAAAAGCACCGGGTCCGGCAACGCCCGGCCGAAGCGGCGGCTGCGGAAGCCGAACACCCGCAGGAGCAGGGTGGACCACATGCGGATGGTGCGATGGGCCAGGGGCTCGCGGCCATTCTTCATCACGCCGCCCGCCCAGCTCAGCACCAGGGCGCAAATCACGACGCCAAACAGGATATGGAGCAGCAACAGCGGTGCCCGCCACAAGTAGCGCAGTGGACGCAGGCGGTCGCGGGGGGTCGGGTTGGCGGTGGCGGCTTCCATCAAGCGCACAAGATTAACGAGGGGCGCTGTCTGCCGCTAGGGGAAGCTGCTTTTATTCTCAAGACGAGGGGGATTGCGTTGTGTCAGGTACGGATATTACCCAGTGGCAGGGCGGTCGAGGCCTTGACCGTTCGCAGGACGAAGCTGGTATTCACATCGGCCACGCCGGAGGCATTGAGCAGGCGATCGAGCAGGAAGCGCGAAAAGCCATCCAGGTCGGCCACGTAGACCTGCAGGAGGTAGTCCATGTCGCCCGTCAGGGCATAGCAGGAGATCACCTCCTCCCATTCCGCCACCCGCTGGGTAAACAAGTCGATGGCTTCCGACTCGTGGCGGGACAGCTGCACGCGTACGAAGGCCTGCAGACCCAGGCCCAGCGAGCGGGGCTCCAGCCGGGCCCCATAGCCGGCGATGACACCGTCCGCTTCCAGCTTCTGGACACGACGGAGGCACGCGGAGGGCGACAGGTTCACCTCCGCGGCGAGCTCCGCATTGCTTATGCGCCCATTGGCCTGGAGCGCGGCGAGGATGCGCAGGTCGGTACGATCAAGGCTGGCTTGCATGATTGTATCGCTCATTTGCCGTACGACGACTTATTATTGCTTGAAATACCCTACAGTACGCAACATTGCAAGCCTATTGCGCGCGTTCCTCGCTAAGCTGTTGCGTAGAGAACGTCGCACCCCTAAGGAGACCCGCCATGGACACCCCCCGCCGCGTCGAACACCAGCAGACCGACCGTGGATACGTGCCCGTCTATGCGACCGGCACAGTGGAGCAGCCTTGGGCGGGCTATTCGAAGACCGATCATGAGGTGTGGGACACCCTGTACCGCCGGCAGCGCGACTTGTTGCCCGCTTACGCCTGCCAGGAATTCCTTGATGGCGTGGAGCGCTTCGGTCTGGGCGATGGCGGCATTCCCCGTTTCACGGACCTGAACAAAGTGCTCGGCGAGGCCACCGGTTGGGAGCTGGTGGCGGTGGAAGGGCTGCTGCCCGACGAAGTCTTTTTCGACCACCTGGCCAACCGGCGCTTTCCGGTGAGCTGGTGGATCCGCAAACCGGACCAGTTGGACTACCTTTCGGAGCCGGACCTGTTCCACGACCTGTTCGGTCATGTGCCCCTCCTTCTCAACCCCGTGTTCGCCGACTACATGCAGGCGTATGGCAAGGGCGGGATGAAGGCCCATGCGATCGGGCCGGAGGCGTTGATGAACCTCACGCGCCTCTACTGGTACACGGTGGAGTTCGGCCTGATCCGCACGGACAAGGGCCTGCGCATCTACGGGGCCGGTATCGTCAGTTCCAAAGGTGAGTCGATCTACTCCATCGACTCCGTGGCGCCGAACCGCATCGGGTTCGACCTGGAGCGTGTGATGAACACGAAATACCGGATCGACACCTACCAGCAGACCTACTTCGTGATCGACGACTTCGAGCAGTTGTTCAATGCGACACGGCCGGACTTCACGCCGATCTACGCGAAGCTGGCCCAGGACGCCGCGGTGGCCGCGGCCGATGTGCTGCCGACCGACAAGGTCTACCAGCGCGGTACCCGAGACGGCTTCGCTTCCGGCGGAGACAACTGAAACTCAACGGACGCCTAACGAATGGCTCCCTAGGATGGACTTACTTCCGGTAAGCAGGGTGAGTCCATCGTGGTCGTCTTCGATATTCCGTTCGAGTCCGTCGGTCCGGGCCTGTGGCTGCTGCAGAAGAACGAATGCGAAATCGGCGAGTTCTGCTCGCGTGACGACGCGCTCGAGTGCGCCTTCACCGAGGCACGCCGGATCGAGGCCGCCAACGCGGCGTCCGACATCGTGCTGAATATCCAGGGTAACGACGGGGTGTGGCGGGCTTTCGATACGTCGATCAAGCCGTACGCGCGCGCGTAGGAGCGCGCCCTGCGCGCGACATGTTTTGAGGCCATGCCTGCTGCGGGCTGGCGCGCCAGTTCCCCGGAATGTCGCGAAAGATGTCGCGCGCAGGGCGCGCTCCTACAGACGGGCAGGCGCGGGTGCGCAGACGTCAGGCGGGCGGGCGCCCGGACGTTGGACAAAATAAAACCCCGGCAGCCAGGGGAGGAGCTGCCGGGGTTCGCGTCGGGTCCAGGCTATCAGGGGAAATAGCGGGACCCGGGACAATCGACTCAAAACTCTGCGTCGCTTGCCAACAGGTCGCCTCTCGGCGATCGAATACTTAGATAAGGCCAAAGCCGTGAAGTTCCCGTCTCACTGCACCGTAGCATTTGGCTCCCGTTTAACTTCGGCGGCCGTCGCATGGTCGGCCAGCCACGGGCGCACCTGCGCAACCCACAGCGCGTAGCCGATCGCATTCATGTGCAGACCGTCGTCCAGGAAGATGCTGCGCTTCGGCTGACCTTGCGCGTCGAGCATCGCCGGCGCCACGTCGAGAAAAGCCACAGCCTTCTGCCCCATCGACCAGTCGCGGATCAGCTTGTTCGCGCGCTGGATGTTCGGCAGCAACGCAAGCCGCGCGATGCTGGGCTTGATCGAGATGAAGGCGATGGGCAGGTCCGGCTGCTCCTGGCGTGCCTTGGCCACGAACGCGGCGAAATCGTCGCGCACCTGTTCGGGCGTGTCGCCGTTCTGCAAGTCGTTGTCGCCCGCGTAGATGACGATCGCCACGGGGTGGTACGGCATCACGATGCGATCTGCGAAAGCCGTGCTGTCGTCCAGGTCCGAACCGCCGAAGCCACGGTTGATCACGCGATGGTTGGGAAAATCTTCGGCCAGCGTCGTCCACATGCGGATCGACGAACTGCCGATGAATAGCACGGCGTTGGCCGGCGGCGGCGACGCCTTGTCCGCAGCCTCAAAGGCCTGGATGTCGTGTTCCCACTGGCTGTGGTCGGAACCCTTGGCCTGGGCGCCGACGGAGAGGACGAGCAGGGTGAGGAGGAGCGCGAGTTTTTTCATCCGCTCCACCGTAAACCCTTATGTACGCTGGGGTAAACCCTGTCGCTCGACGGGGGTTACCTTCAGCACGGCTTCGATCCGGGTGCCGTTCCAGCGGTAGATGAAGTGCTCGGCCTGGATGCACGGCGCCACCACGTCTGGATAGAACGCGGCAACGCACTCGCCGCCGGCATGACGGGCACTGTCGTAGACGATACCGTTCGAGTCCCCGTCCCGCAGTGTCCGGGCCAGCTTCACGCTCGCAATGTAGGAATCCGGATCGTGCTCCGCGGCCCAGCCGCCACGGATGTCGTGGAAGCGGCCGGCGATGGCGGTCTTGTAGCAGCGCACCTGTACGTCGGTGGGCGGTTCGTGGGTGGCGGCGAGGAAGGCTTCGCGGTGGAACACCGTTTCCTCGATGGCCGTGGACACGCTGTGTGCCGCGTAGAACACACCCCAGTGGCCGTCGCTGAAGCGGCTGCCGTCCGGTGAGATATGGGTGAATGCGGCCATGATCGGCGAGGTGCCCTGTCCCGACACGCGCCGGTCGGACGGCACCAGGCGAAGCGCGCCCATTTCCTCGCGCAGGCGCGGATTGGTCATGGATTCGATGGCCATCACCGCGTCGATGTCCTTCGGATCCGCGATGCGGTCGAACAGGCCCACGGGCGGAAACCGGCTCGACACGATCCGGTAGGCCTGGCTCCAGCGGATGCGGCGGAGCGGCGGCTCGGCGCTCATCCGTTCCAGCCGCGCTGGGCGTCCAGGTACTGGCGGACGACGTAGAGGTCGGCGACGTTGCCCGAAAGCATGCGCTCCAGCGCGGAGTGCCCCCCGAACAGGGGTGCCTCGTTCGGCTTGCGTACCCAGGCATCGGCCTGGAGGGGGTCGGGGAAGAGGATCTGGAGGTCTTTCCAGATGCCGAGCAGGTAGCTGATCCGTTCGATCACGTCACGCGAGGGGGTGCCGTCCTGCTGTTTCTTCCACTTGAAGTAGGTGGATTCCGGCGGCTCGCCGAGCAACGTGCGCTGCTCGGCGGTCCGGAGTTTCCAGCGTTCGGCGAGGGCGAAAAAGGCCCTTAGCGCCGGGCCACCGGCGTCGGCGAGGTGGATTGGCTCGGCATGGATGGCTGGTTGCATCATCGCTTCACCTGTGGAGTTGTGACGCAGTGTACTCCACCGATAGAGAAAATGCTGTACGCCTTACCTGCGCGAGGCGATCCAGGCATCCACATGCTGTTCCAGCACCGGCAGCGGCACCGAGCCCAGCGCCAGCACTGTGTCGTGGAACGCGCGCAGGTCGAACTTCTCTCCCAGCTGCTGTTCCGCCCGGGCACGCAGTTCGCGGATTTTCAGGTAGCCGAGTTCATACGACAGCGCCTGGCCCGGCCAGCTGATGTAACGGTCGACCTCGTTGGCAATCTCGCGGTCGCTCAGCGCGGTGTTCTGAGTGAGGTAATCGATCGCCTGCTGGCGCGTCCAGCCGAGGTGATGGATGCCGGTGTCGACCACGAGGCGGCAGGCGCGCCACATCTGGTAGGTGAGGTAGCCGAAGCGCTCATAGGGCGTGTGGTAAATGCCCATCTCGTTGCCGAGGTACTCCGAGTACAGCGCCCACCCCTCGCCATAGGCCGAGATGTAACCGTCGCGCCGGAACTCCGGCAAACCCTGCTGCTCGGCCGACAACGCCAGTTGCAACGCATGGCCCGGCATGGACTCGTGCAGGGTCAGCGCGGGCATGTTGAACAGCGGACGCGACGGCAGGTCGTAGGTGTTCACGAGATAGACGTCGGCACCGCCGCGGCCTGAGGTGTAATACGGCGCGATGTCCGCCGGCACCGGTTCGATGGCGAAGCGCTGGCGCGGCAACAGGCCGAAGTACTTGCCGAGTTTCGCATCCACCTGCTTCGCCACCCATGCCGTGCGCATGAGCAGCTCATCCGGCGTCTTCGCGTAGAACTGCGGGTCTTTGCGCAGGAACGTGAGGAAGGCGGGGAAATCGCCCTTGAAGTCCGTCTCCTTCATCGTTTCCAGCATCGCCTGGTGGATACGGTCCACTTCGCGCAGGCCGATGGCGTGGATCTCGTCGGGCGACAGGTCGAGCGTGGTGTATTCGCGGATCTGCTGGCGGTAGTAGGCCTTGCCGTCCGGTAGCGATTCGGCGGCCAGCGTGGTGCGCGCCCTGGGCAGGTATTCGTTGCGGAAGAAGGTGAGCAGGCGGCCGTAAGCGGGGATCACGCCGCTGGCGATGGCCTGGCGGGCTTCCTTCTGCAATGCCTCGGCGTCCGCAGCCGGCATGTTCTTCGGCATCGTCTTGAACGGCTTGTAGAGGGCGCTGTCTTCCGGGTTCTTCAGTTCGGCGACGGCGGCGATCGAAACGTCGCGCCCGTCGAGCACCGCTCGCGGCACCGTGAATCCGCGTGCCAGGCCTAGCCGCATGTTCGCGATTTCCTGGTCCATGAACGCCGGGACCTGATGCAGGCGATCGACGTAGTGGCGGTAGTCGTCACGCGTGTGCAGATCGTCGCCGTGCAGGACATAGCCGATGTCCGACCAGAAGGCGGAGTCGCTGTTGAACGGCATCTGCCATTGTTCGAAGCGCTGGGCGGCGGCGAGGTTGCCGATCTGCGCCCGGTACACTTCGTAATCGACCTTTACCTTGCCGCTCAGCGACTTCCTGTCGATGCGATCCAGTTGGGCTAGCACGTCGTTCCAGTAAGCAAGGCGCCTGGCCTGGTTCGCCGCGTCCACCGTATCGAGCCGGCCTTCGCCCGGTTGCGCTTCGCCGGAGGTAAGGATTCCGGCCTGGCCGTTTCGCCACGCCCATTCCTTCGTGTAGATGGCCCGGAAGGTGTCGTCGGGCGTGGTGGCGGCCTGGGCGGTGCCGGCAAACAGGCCGGCGAAGGCGATGGCTCGGATCCAGGGGGACATGCGGGCTCCGCGTATGGGGACGAAACCCCGATCATCGCATTCCCCGCTAGCAATCACCTACGGTAGGTCCGTAGGAGCGCGCCCTGCGCGCGACATGTGTTGAGGCCATGACTCGGAACTGGCGCGCCAGCTTTCGGACTGGCGCGAAGAGATGTCGCGCGCAGGGCGCGCTCCTACAAGCCGGCGTAGTGGCCGCGCATCGTGTCGAGGTACGCCTCGAGGTTGCGGCCGGGAATGTCGGGGAAGGTCTCACCCGCATCGCGGCAGTCCGCGATGCGGTCGGGGCGGAAGTTGCGGAAGGCCTGGCGGTGACGGCACCACGTGCCCAGGGTCCATGCACCGCCCCAGAAGGAAAGGCACAGCGGTTCCACTTCGCGCGTGCTGCTTCGACTCTCGGCGTCCTTGTAGTCGAGGCACAGCACGCGGCGCGCGAGCACGGCTTCGTGCAGGCGGTCGAGCATCATGGCGACATGGCTCTGGAAGGGATCGCGCCAGATCGGCGCGAAGATCCGTGATTGCGCCGCCTTCTCCCGCAGGTCCGGCGGAAGTACGGCCTCGATCTTGATCAGCGCGGCCTGCGCCTCGCGCGCCAGGCGTTCACCGGCGAAAGCGCGGACGAAGCGCGTGCCGGCGACGAGGGCTTCGAGTTCGTCGGCGGAGAACATCAGCGGCGGGATGTCCGAGCCCTTGCGCAGGAGGTAACCCACGCCGGCCTCGCCTTCGATGGGAACGCCAGAAAGCTGCAGGTCCGCGACGTCGCGGTAGACCGTGCGCAGCGAGACCTCGAGGGTACTCGCCAGCTGGCGCGCGGGCAGCGCGGTGCGCCGCCCGCGCAGGGCGTTGATGATGAGGAACAGGCGATCGGCGCGGCGCATTCCCGAATCATCCCCTCCCACGCGCCGCGCGGGAAGCGATGAAAGTCACGGCAGTGCATCGACGGCGGCTCAGGCGGCGGCCAGCGTCTGGGCGCGGGCCAGCGCCTCGTCCTGGATCGCGGCGCGGACGATGGCCGGACGCACCATCAGGCGGGCGACATAAGCCTCGAAGACATCGCGGCGGGGCACGATGCCGAACTTCATCGTCCAGTCCAGCGCGTTCGCCCAGAGGATGTCCGCCGCGGTGAACCGCTCGCCGAGCAGCCAGGGACCGGGCGAGAGCTGCGCCTCGATCAGGTCCATCACCGTGTCGAAATCGCCGTACGGGCACGTCGTTGGCGGACTCGGCTGATGCTTCATGAAGCGGTCCATCACCGCGGGCTCGAAGCAGGAACCGTAAAAGGCCAGCCAGCGCAGGTAAGAGCCGCGCAGCGGACTATCGAACGCCGGGGCCAGACCCGCGTCGGGATACAGATCAGCGAGGTAGGTGAAGATGGCGGGCCTCTCCGTCACGAGGCCACCCAGGTGCTCGATGGCCGGCACCTTGCCCATCGGATTGACCTTCATGTACCCGGGCTGGCGCTGCTCACCCTTGCTGAGGTCCATCACGTGCATGTCGTACTGCGCGCCCAGTTCCTCCAGAAGCATCAGCGTGCTGCCCGAGCGGCTGTTCGGCGCGTGGTGGAACTTGATCCGGTGTGGAGCGTTCATGCGAGGATCCTTTTCATGGATGGGTCGTACAACTCGGCGAGCCGTTCGAGAAAACGATTCATGGCGATGACCCCCCCGTTGCTTGAGGGGAGAGTCTGCAGGGGGGCTGCTGACAACGTACTGTCAGCAGTGAGTCATGCGGGAGCCGCTTCAGCGGCGAAAAGCCGACAGAGCGAAGACGTAGCAAGCCCGCCTCTGGCGCCGGTGACCCCCGACCCGGACAATGCGTGCTTTCGCGCCCGAGTCCTGCCCGATGACGAAACCGATTTCCCTGATCCAGTTCCTGATCGAAGAGAAGCGCGCCGGGCATATCAATGCCCAGCTCAGCCTGCTGATCGAGGTCGTGGCCCGCGCCTGCAAGCGCATTTCCGTCGCCACCGGCAAGGGCGCGCTTGGCGGGGTGCTCGGCAATGCCGGCTCAGAGAACGTGCAGGGCGAGGCGCAGAAGAAACTCGACGTGATCTCCAACGAGATCCTGCTCGAGGCCAATGCCTGGGGCGGCCACCTCGCCGCCTGTGCCTCGGAAGAGATGGACGATCCGCAGCCCATCCCCGACGTTTACCCGAAGGGCAACCACCTGCTGCTGTTCGATCCGCTCGACGGTTCGTCGAACATCGACGTGAATGTCTCGGTGGGCACCATCTTCTCCGTTCTGCGCTGCCCGGACGGGGTCACCGAGCCGACGGTGGGCGACTTCCTCCAGCCCGGCACGGAGCAGGTCGCCGCGGGTTACGTGGTCTATGGGCCCAGTACATTGTTTGTGCTCACCTTCGGCCATGGCGTGCACGAGTTCACGCTGGACCGCGAGCACGGCAGCTTCGTGCTCACCCGCCGCGACATCGCGATACCCGCGGACACCAGCGAGTTCGCCATCAACATGTCGAACCAGCGTCACTGGGAAGCACCGATGCAGCGCTATATCGACGAACTGCTGGCCGGCACCACTGGCCCGCGCAGACGCGATTTCAACATGCGATGGGTCGCGTCGATGGTGGCGGACGTGCACCGCATCATCACCCGCGGCGGCGTGTTCATCTATCCGCTCGACGCGAAGATCACCGCCAAGGGTGGCGCTGGGAAGCTGCGCCTGATGTACGAGGCCAATCCGATGGCTTTCATCGTGGAACAGGCAGGCGGTGCCGCCACGACCGGTCGCGAGCGGCTCATGGACCTGCAGCCCACCGCCCTGCACCAGCGCGTGCCGGTCTTCCTCGGTTCGAAGAACGAGATCGAGGTCGTCACCCGCTACCACCTCGAAGCCGACGAAACCCGCAGCTGATGTCGTACCGCGCCTGGTTACCGCTGCTCTGCGCCGCCCTGCTGGGCGGCTGCTTCGGGGGCACGAAACCCGACGTGCGCCCTGACACCGCCCTTCCGGTGCTGGCGGCAAAGCCGCGCATCGGGCTGGCGTTGGGTGGCGGCGCGGCCAAGGGCTTCGCGCATATCGGCGTGATCAAGATGCTGGAGGCCAGCGGCATCCATCCCGATGCCGTGGCCGGTACCAGTGCCGGCAGTGTCGTGGGCGCCCTCTACGCCAGCGGCATGGACGCGTTCCGTTTGCAGGAACAGGCGTTTGCGCTCGACGAATCGAGTATCCGCGACGTCCGCCTGTTCTCCGGCGGACTGGTGCAGGGGCAGAAGCTGCAGGATTACGTGAACGAGCTGGTAAAACAGGCTCCCATGGAAAAACTGCGCATGCCTTTTGCCGCCGTGGCCACCGAACTGGAGAACGGCGAGCGTGCCGTATTCGTCCGCGGCAACACGGGCCAGGCTGTGCGTGCATCCAGCAGCATCCCCGGCGTGTTCGAACCCGTCGAAATCTCCGGCAAGCATTTCGTCGACGGCGGCGTGGTGAGCCCCGTGCCGGTAGACGCGGTGCGCCAGTTCGGCGTGGACATCGTCATCGCCGCGGACATCTCCGCGCGACCGAACGGTAGCAATCCCGACAGCATGGTGGGTATCGTCGGCCAGTCGATCACGATCATGGGCCGCAAACTGGCCGAACAGGAGCTGGCACGCGCCGATGTCGTGATCCGGCCGAAGGTGGGCCAGATCGGCCCCACCGACTTCGATCAGAAGAACGTCGCCATCCTTGAAGGCGAACGCGCGGCGCTGGCGGCGATCCCCGCCATCAAGGCGAAGATCGCCGAGAAAACCGCTGCGATGGGCAAACCGCCCGCCGCCGGCGCGAAGTAATCAGCCCGCTTCGACCAGTTCCAGCGCGGACTGTCGACCGAGCGACAGGATCTCGTCGGACAGGTCCTGCGCGGCGACAGCGCGCGCCAGCGACATCGAACCCACCAGCGAAGCGAACACCGCCATCGCCAGCGTGCGGCGGCGCTTGCCGCGAACGGTGGCGGGAAGCGTCGATGCGATCAGTTCGACCATCTCCGAGTAGCCATCGGTGAATGCCGTCTTCGTCTCCATCGGACGACGCGCCATTTCCGCCGACAATGCGGCGGCGACGCAACCCGTTTCCGGCTGGTCGCGATGGTCGGCAGACAGGTAACCGTTGACCAATGCGCGATAACCGTCGCCGCGGGAAGCGGCCACCTTCGCCGTGAGGCGCTTGATCGCGCACTCGGCACCCGCGAGCACGCTCTCGCGAACGAGGTCTTCCTTCGACCCGAAATGGTTGTAGAAACCGCCCTGGGTGAGCCCCACCTCGCTCATCAGGCTAACCACGCCGACACCATCGATGCCGTCGGCGCGAAACCGCTGCGACGCCGCCTCGACGATCTTCTGGCGGGTCTGTTCTTTATGGCCTTTCTCGTACCGCATGCTGCCTCACTCCCACAGGAATGGTCCTGCCCTGACCGGATTGTAGCCAATCCTTGCGTATTGAAATGTCGGGTGTCATGGGCTGTAAGGCATGCATGCTTTAGCTGCCTAGGCTATCGTCGGCTCCCTTTCCGTTTGTGTTTCAGGCCGTTGCCGATCCTCAACGCAAAGGATGGGCCTGCACGCCTTCAGTGGTTATCTTCACCGGAAGAATCTTCCCGTCCTTGTCGAAATACATATGTTCGATCGACACCTGGCGGTCGTTGCCCTTCGTGTCGCCGAGCGGATGGCGGTGGTAGACGATGTACCAGCTATCGTCCTTCGCCACATGGAAAACGGAGTTGTGACCGGCGCCGGTGGCGACCTTCGGATCCTGCTGGAGGATCTTGCCGATGCGCTTGAACGGCCCCATGGGCGAATCGCCGATGGCGTAGGCCACCGAGTAGTCCGGACCGGTCCAGCCGCCTTCCGACCACATGAAGTAGTACTTGCCGTTGCGCTTGAACATCAGCGGGCCTTCGACATACTCCGGGGCCGGCGTGATCTCCTTGAACATCGTGCCGTCGGCCATGGGCTCGACGCCGGTGAGGTCGGGCTTCAGCTTCACGATATTCGCATGCTTCCAGCCACCGTAGATCATGTACCAGGTGCCGTCGTCGTCATGGAACACGAACTGATCGATCGGCTGCGCGCCATCGTGGAAGGCATCGACGAGCGGCTTGCCGAGCAGGTCCTTGTACGGGCCATCGGGCTTGTCCGCCACGGCGACACCGATGCCGCCGAGCTCGTGGTCGCTCTGGATATCGTTGGCGGCGAAGAAGAAATAGTACTTGCCGCCGTTCTCGACCACCGCGGGTGCCCACAGCGCTTTCTTCGCCCAGGGGATGTCCTCGATGGCCAGCACGTTGGCGTGCTTCGTCCAGTGCACCAGGTCGGGCGACGAGAACGCGTCGAAGCCCCGCTGTCTGGCGTAAGCCAGCGACGTGGTGGGGTAGATCCAATAGGTGTCGTTGAAGATGGCCGCCTCGGGGTCGGCGTACCAGCCCGGGAATACCGGGTTACCCGTGTGGGCCGATGGCGGTGCGGCCAGCGCGGCGCCCGACATCAGCGCCGCGACCAGCACGCTCCCAAGAAACTTGCGAAAGCTCATCGTCCACCCCTAGCCGTCGTGTAGAACGTTCGATCCTAACGGCTTTGGACGTCCGGATGCCACAGCGGTAGCGGGCGGTGCGACGATGCTGCCATCGTCGCCGGCGCGCTTTCGTCCACGTATAGGAGTTGGGTATCAGCGCAGGTCTAGCAGTGCGCCGATATCCCTCAGCGCCTTGAACCGCCGCACGAGGTTCAGTGGCTTGCGCTTCAACACGCCGAATTCGCCGCGCTGGAAGGCTTCCACCGCGTCCAGCACGCGTTCGCTGGAATGACCGTCGCGGTAGGGGTGGATGTCGTCACCGTGCGCGCGAATGGCCGCCATCAGTTCGGGCGGATGGGAGAGCGCCCGGTCGATCGCGGCATCGACGTCCGCCGCGGACGGTACGTCGAGCATGAAAGGCTGCGGCACACGGTTAGCTACGGTCACCACTGGTTTGCCCATCACCGCGAACTCATGCACCACGGAGGACGTATCGCACACGAGCACATCCGCGGCACGCTGCATGTCGATAAGGTGGTCGGACGTGAAGAACCTTGCGTTGGGTGCTTCGAGCCCGCGATAGGCCTCGAAAAGTGCTTCATCGCATTTCGGATGCAACGTGAGCAACCACTGCCGGTCGCCACGCGCGATCATCGCGCGCAGGGGTTCCAGCATTGCCGGCGCACTACTGAGCCGGTGGCTGAAGGTGGACGCATACATCACTACCGGCCGCCCGTCGCGGGGCGGCAGGCCGATCGAAGGTATCGGGGACGGCGCGAACAGCGGGTCCAGCTTCGGCCAGCCGGTTTCGACCACGGCGAAGTAGCCGTGCTCGCGCGCCAGCGCCTCGAAGGGGATCGTGGTTGCCGGTCCCTGCGTGGCATAGAGATCGAAGAAACCGCGAATCGCGAAGTGTCCCCGATCCGGCTCGCGCTTCTGCGCGTTGAAGCCGTGGAACACCTGCACCTTGATCCCGGGCAGCGCGGGCGAAACCCAGTTCGCCGCGCAGTACGCCGCGTCGGGCTTGAAGGCGCGTGCCTCGCGCAGGCTGCGGATGCGGCGCTCGTCAGGCGTCAGCTGGGTTCCCAGCGCCGCCGGCACCACCCAGCCCACGTCGAGGCCGCGCGCGCGCGCCGCCGCGGCCAGCGGACGCAGGATCGGCAAGCCATACGACTCGGTGGCGAACATCAGGCACGCGGGCAAGGGGCGGCACTCCGCAGTCATCGGCGTGGCATTATGACGCCTCGCTACCCGACACCGCATCCTGATGACCCGACGGCCCATTTCCCTTTGCGTGATCACCCAGAACGAGGCCGATCGCATCCGGGAATGCCTGGCCTCCGCCGCCCCCTTCTGCGACGACATGGTCGTGGTGGACGGCGGGTCCACCGACGACACCGTCGCCATCGCCCAGGAAGCCGGTGCCCGGGTGATAGGGCGTCCGTTCGATGGCTTCCGCAGCCAGAAGGCCTTCGCGGTGGCCCAGGCGAAGAACGACTGGGTGCTCTGCCTGGACGCGGACGAGCGCGTAGATACCGATCTTCGCGCGGCGATCGAGAAGGCATTCGACAAGGGCTTCGACGCCCCTGGCTATCGCTTCTACCGCCGGAACGATTTCTTCGGGCGCTTCATGCGCCACGGCAACGCCGGTGCCGACAAGGTGCTGCGGCTGTTCGACCGTCGCCGGGGCGGATGGCGTGGGCCGCGTGAGATCCACGAATCGGTGAGCGTCGATGGCGAAGTGCGGATGCTGGGCGGCTTCCTCGACCATTACCCGTACCGTTCGCTGTCGGAACTGATGGCGAAGCAGGAACGCTATGCGCACATGATGGCCACCGAGGAATTCGCCGCGGGCAAGCGTGTCTCCCTTACGCAGATTGTGGTGAGTCCGATGTGGCGGTTCTTTCGGGGATATGTGTTGCGCGCGGGGTTCCTCGATGGGTGGCGCGGCATCGTCTATGCGCTGCTGCGGGTGGAATATGTGCGGCGGAAGTATGTGAAGCTCTGGCTGCTGCAGCATGGGCAGAAGGCCTAGATATCGTAGGAGCGCGCCCTGCGCGCGACATCTCTTCGCGCCAGTCCGCAGGTTTGCGCGCCAGCTCCAAG
>NZ_DASYDO010000034.1:0-8432 GCF_036499525.1 Luteibacter sp.
GGCCAGCGTTTTGCCTCGGGCTTCCTCCGGACGTCCGGTCACCCGAAACGCCCTTGCCTCTGGCTAACCCTTCCCCTTGCCGGGTGGGTAGAGGAGTTGCACCTCCTAGCAGGTGCGCCCTGCCGGGCGCACCCAAAAAAAAGCCGCGGCCCGGAGGCCGCGGCTTTTCATCACGCACCGAAGTGCGCGAGTCTTACTTCATCAGGCCCGCGAGGGTCTTGCCGAGGTCGGCTGGGGACTTGACCGTGGTCACGCCCGCCTTCTCGAGGGCGGCGAACTTCGCCGCCGCCGTGCCCTTGCCGCCGGAGATGATGGCGCCGGCATGGCCCATGCGCTTGCCCGGAGGTGCAGAGGCGCCGGCGATGAAGGACACCACCGGCTTCTTCACGTACTGGCCGATGAACTCGGCCGCGTCTTCCTCGGCACTGCCGCCGATTTCGCCGACCATGATGATGCCTTCGGTCTGCGGATCGTCCTGGAACAGCTTCAGGCAATCGATGAAGTTGAGACCGTTGATCGGGTCACCACCGATGCCGATGCAGGTGGACTGGCCGAGGCCTTCGTTCGTGGTCTGGAACACTGCCTCATAGGTGAGGGTGCCCGAACGCGAGACGATGCCGACCTTGCCCGGCTTGTGGATGTGACCCGGCATGATGCCGATCTTGCACTCGCCCGGGGTGATGACGCCGGGGCAGTTCGGACCGACCAGGACGACGTCCGGGTGCGACTTCAGCACGTTCTTCACGCGCATCATGTCGAGCACGGGGATGCCTTCCGTGATCGTGACGATGATCTTGATGCCACCGGCGATGGCTTCGAGGATCGAGTCGGCCGCGAACGGCGGCGGCACGAAGATGACCGAGGCGTCGGCCCCGGTCTGGTCGACGGCGTCGCGCACGGTGTTGAAGACCGGCAGGCCGATGTGCTCGGAACCGCCCTTGCCCGGGGTCACGCCACCGACGATCTTCGTGCCGTAGTCGATGGCCTGTTCGGCGTGGAAGGTGCCCTGCTGTCCGGTGAAGCCCTGGACGAGGACCTTGGTGTTCTTGTTGATCAGGACGCTCATGTTGCTTTCGCTCCTTAGGCCGCGGCGGCCACGGCCTTCTGGGCCGCATCGTTGAGATCGTCGGCCGGCGTGATCGCCAGACCCGAGTTGGCCAGCAGTTCGCGGCCCTTCTCGACATTGGTGCCCTGCAGGCGTACGACCACCGGAATCTTCAGGCCCACTTCCTTCACGGCCGCGATGATGCCTTCGGCGATCAGGTCGCAACGCACGATGCCGCCGAAGATGTTGACCAGGATGGCCTTCACCTTGTCGGACGAAAGAATGAGCTTGAATGCCTCGGTGACGCGTTCCTTCGTGGCGCCGCCGCCGACGTCGAGGAAGTTGGCCGGCTCGCCGCCTGCCAGCTTGATCACGTCCATCGTGGCCATCGCGAGGCCGGCGCCGTTGACCATGCAGCCGATCGTGCCGTCCATCGTGACGTAGTTGAGGTTGTGCTGGACCGCGGCCGCTTCGGCGGCGTCTTCCTGCGTGAGGTCGCGCATGGCGATCAGGTCCGGATGACGGAACTCGGCGTTGTCGTCGGAGTTCACCTTGCCGTCGAGGGCGGCAAGGTTGCCGTCTTCGAGGATGGCGAGCGGATTCAACTCGACCAGGGCAAGATCCTTCTCGTTGAACAGCTTGTACAGGCCCATCATGATCTTGACGAGCTGGTTCACCTGCTTCGGATTCAGGTCCATCTTGAACCCGAGATCGCGGCACTCGTACGGCTGCAGGCCTTCCACGAAGTCGACCTGGAAGGTATGGATGTCTTCCGGCGTTTCGGCGGCCACCTGCTCGATGTCGACGCCGCCGTGCTTGGAGGCGATGAACGAGATCGACTTGGTGTCGCGATCAGTGAGGATCGACAGGTACAGTTCCTTCGCGATGTCGGTCGCGTCGGTGACCAGGACCAGGTTCACCGGCAGCGCGCGGCCGGCGGACTGGTAGGTTTCCATGTTCGTGCCGAGCATGCCCTTGGCGGCGGCGCGGACGTCGTCCAGGCTACGGCAGAACTTGACGCCGCCGGCCTTGCCGCGGCCACCTGCATGGATCTGGGCCTTCACCATCCACTGCGTACCGCCAAGGTGCTTGGCGGCATCGACGGCGGCGTCGGGAGAGTTGGCAGTCTTGCCCGGCGGTACGGCAATGCCGTACTTGGCGAACAGTTCTTTAGCCTGGTACTCGTGGAAATTCATTCGATACCTCGAGCGAACGGGAGAAAACGTGTGAAAGCGCGCCGGCCGTGAGGCCTGCACGGGGAGGGGGGAATCGATTGCGAGCTATTTCACGCAATACGGCCGCGTATTTTCCCGGAAGGCGCCCCGGATGGAAAGGGGCGACGGGACATTCCGCTATACTGAGACCTCATCTCGGGCCCGGGGGGCCCACCGCGGAGAAGCATCCTGGTGTCCACGCCCGCGTCGACCATTGCCGCCCGAGCCGGCGCAAACCAGGCCACCTCGCGCCACGAACTCTTCTTTTTCAACTACTTCCGGCTGGGCCAGGCGGCGGTCTACACCGCGCTGGCGTTCCGCCCGGAGCACCTGAACTGGCCGGCGCTGCCGGAACCCGTGTTCGCCCGGATCTTCGCCCTTGCCTACCTCCTGGCGGCACTGGTGATGGTCGCCCGCACCCGGCACACCTTGCACCGGCCGGTGCTGATCGTGTCAATTGGCCTCACCCTCGACATTGCCGCGGCGCTGCTGGCGCTCGTGCTCATGCACGACGTGCGCATGGGCGTGGCGATGATGCTCGCCGTGAATATCGCCACGGGCGCGCTGCTGCTGCCCTTCCGGCTGTCCATGTTCTTCGCCGCGCTGGCCACGCTGGGCATGCTGGGGCATTCGGTGTTCGACCTGACCACCGCGGACCCCACCGATCGCGAATTCGCCGAATACGGCCTCTTCGGCGCGGCCTACTTCGCCTGCGCTTCGCTTTGCTACGTGCTGGGCCGGAACATCCGCGCCTCCGAGGCCCTGGCCGAGCAGCGCGGCATCGACCTGGCCAACCTCTCGCAGGTGAACGAACTCATCATCCGGCGCATGAAGACCGGCGTGCTGCTGGTGGACGAGGGCAACCGCATCCACCAGCTCAACGAATCGGCCTGGATGCTGATGGGTAACCCGTCCGCCGGCCAGCGCGACCTGGGCAGCCTCGCACCTGAGCTTTCGCGGCGCCTCTATCACTGGCGCACCTCGGGAAAGCTGGACGAAAGCGCCACCATGCTCGCCGACGGCACCCCTGAAGTGGTGCCACGCTTCACTCGACTCGCACCCAACGACGATTCCCATGTACTGATCTTCCTCGACGACACCTCGCTGGTGTCGCGCCGCGCGGAGGAACTGACGCTTAGTTCGCTGGGCCGGCTGTCGGCCTCCATCGCCCACGAGATCCGCAATCCCCTCGCCGCGATCCACTATTCGGCCCAGTTGCTGGCCGAATCGACCGATATGAACGACACCGACCTGCGCATGGTCGAGATCATCAACAACCATTGTTCGCGACTCAACGAGATCATCGAGAACATCCTGCAGCTGTCGCGCCGCGAACGCTCGCGCCCCGAAACCCTCGACCTCGGCCAGTGGGTGCACCACTTCGTGACCGAGTACCGCCAGGGCAACGACCTTGGCTCGGACATCCTGCGCGCCGTGTCCGGCAGCGAGCCGGTGGCCGCGGTGGCCGACCCCCAGCATCTCCAGCAGGTGATCTGGAACCTCGTGCAGAATGCCCTGCGCTACGGCCGCCTGCCCGGCGAGCCCGCGCGCGCGATGCTCGTCGCGCGTCATTCCGAAGCCGGCATTCCCATCCTCGAGGTGATCGACCGGGGCCCCGGCATCCCGCCGAAGGTGGCCGCACAAATTTTCGAACCGTTCTTCACCACGCACGAATACGGCACGGGATTGGGCCTGTACCTCGCCCGCCAGATGGCGGAAGCGAACCAGGCCGCCCTCGAATACGTGCGCGTGGCGGGCGGCGGCAGCTGCTTCCGGATCAGCCTCACGCCTCCTGCGCGGACAGCGTCCGCGGCGCCCGTGGCGGTCCGCGCGTGAAGAACGCCCTTTGCGTATCCCGCCGGGGCGGTTACATTTGGACCATTAACCGAACCTTTCGGATCCAATGAGCAAGCAGACCGTACTGGTCATCGACGACGAGCGGGACATCCGCGAGTTGCTGACCATCACTCTCGGTCGAATGGAACTCGACGTCGACGCCGTGGGGAGCGTCAGCGAAGCGCGGAATGCACTGGCCGCGCGACGCTACGACCTCTGCTTCACCGACATGCGGCTTCCGGACGGCAGTGGGCAGGAAATCATCGAACTGATCGCCGCGAGCTATCCGGACATGCCGGTCGCGATGATCACGGCGTACGGCAACGTCGACGCCGCAGTGAACGCCCTCAAGGCGGGAGCCTTCGACTTCGTTTCCAAGCCGGTGGACATCCACCTCCTCCGCCGCCTGGTCCGCACCGCGTTGCGACTCTCCGAGGAACGCAAGACGGAGGCAGGCAGCAAGACCTCTGCCGGCGCCGAGCGCCTGATCGGCGATTCCTCCGCCATGACGGAGGTGCGCGGGAAGATCGCCAAACTCGCCCGTAACCAGGCGCCGGTGTACATCGCCGGCGAATCCGGCGTCGGCAAGGAACTGGTCGCGCGCCTTATCCACGAAATGGGCCCGCGTTCCGCCGGCGCCTTCGTCCCGGTGAACTGCGGCGCCATTCCGTCCGAACTGATGGAAAGCGAGTTCTTCGGCCATCGCAAGGGCAGCTTCACCGGCGCCCATGCCGACAAGGAAGGCCTGTTCCAGGCCGCCCAGGGCGGCACCCTTTTCCTCGACGAAGTCGCCGAACTGCCCCTGCACATGCAGGTGAAGCTGCTGCGCGCGATCCAGGAAAAGGCGGTGCGCCCCATCGGGGGCCGCGACGAAATCCCCGTCGACGTGCGCATCCTGTCGGCCACGCATAAGAACCTTGCGGCGCTGGTCGAACAGGGCCTGTTTCGCCAGGACCTGTTCTATCGCATCAACGTGATCGAACTGCGCGTGCCGCCCTTGCGTGAGCGCCGCGGCGACGTGCCCCGCCTGGCCGACTTCATCCTCCGCCAGCTCGCCACGGAGTCCGGCGGCTCGCCGGGCAAGCTCAAGGCCGAGGCGCTCGCCGCGCTGGAGGCTTATCACTTCCCCGGCAACGTGCGTGAGCTGGAGAACATCCTCGAGCGTGCGATGGCCATGTGCGAAGGCGATACGATCGAAGCCGACGACCTGATGCTGCCGCAGCGCACTGCGACTCCGGTGGCCGCCGTTGCGATGGAGGCTGTCCCTGCGGCGGTTGCACAGCCGATGGCACGTGCCGCGGCCAGTGCCGATGGCTCGCTCGAGGATTACATCTCGAACATCGAGCGCGACACGATCATCAAGGCGCTGGAAGAATCGCGGTATAACAAGACGGCGACGGCGAAGAAGTTGGGGATTACGTTTCGGGCGTTGCGGTATAAACTGAAGAAGCTTGGGATTGATTGATCCCTCACAAGCGCGACGCGTTACTGCTGGGGGAGCCGCGCGCTCATGCGCCTGAGTAGAGCAGTTGCACCTTTCCCTGTACCGATGAACAGTGCAACGGCAAGGCAAGAATTAAGTACCGTCAGCACAACCCACTGAACGGTACACGCGAATTCCCAACCGTCTGTCGGCAGTTGAAGCCATGGCGTTACAAACAGTGGCAGGCTCATCAGCCATCGCCAGCTTTCAATGGCGAATGACGCGTTGCACGGTGGGAAAACACAGGCGGTTCGCGAAGCGAGCGCCATCAAGGCAAGCCACAAATGCGCAATCACCGCCAGGACGACGAACCAGCCGCGCATCAACCAGCGGCTTCGTTCTTCCATATCCATTTTGACGCTCCCAGATATTTAAGCAACCATAAATGGGCAGTTCCCAGAGGGATATGGAAGGATTCTGAAAAAGGCGCCTGTCAGCGCAGATTTCATAATGGGCGCGCAAGGAGATCGATACGAGAGATGCAATCATTTGTTCTTTCGGCTAGAAACGGCCCAAAGAGGATCCGCTCATTTATCCAGCGATTGCCGGATGCATATGAACTTCTTTTCAGGAGCTCATCAAATGCCTCAGCTTTTATTGCACACGAAGCAATCGCATGATCATTTACCTCTTTCAGGAAGACGATCACCCTTTTCTGTGAATTGATATGGGATTTTAAGTCGTCAATTTCCGAAATCGAATCGATACCCTTAAGAAAGAATAAAACCGACAATGCCAGCATTCCGTACATTAGTGCCGTTAAAAGGTACTTCATTTCTGCATGCCCGCCGCAAATACGTCCTTGGCAAACTTATGGCAGAAGTTCATGGGATATCCACTGAATGGATTAATAGTGTAGGGGTACTTGCTTATATTCGCTTGCCTTTCCATGGCGAATGCCCACATCGAGAGGGCGTCGGCGTTCTTGCTATACGCCGTCACTACTGGTGTATAACCATGGCCCCAATCGGTCGAGATCTTCCCTAGTACAGATAGCAGCGATGACTCGGTGGGCTGTCCGTGCTCGTCGAATCTTACGGTACCAACATCATGCGGTCCGCGGACATCGCCGTACTTGCCGCCATATCGGCCAATATCGAAATAATGAGTCTCACCGGTCACCTCATTGATTGCAACGGCCCCCGAATGGCCAAGCGGTAACCTGAAGCCAAATCCGGTGTCGGCCATATAGTTAGGAAAATTGACGATCATTCCATCCAGCCCCTTCGGATCAATCCGTGTATATGGATCGCTCGCTACATATGCATAGGTCGCGATGCCCCCCATCAGCCCGATCGGATCACTCTGTACATACCGCCCAACGCTTGGATCGTAGTCTCGCCAACCATTCTGGAAGAGTCCCGTTACCGCATCGAACCGCTGACCTGGAAAACGCATATCAAAGACATACCGTACGCCATTTCCATCCGGATCTTCGTTCGGCGCATCGCTGCCGAAGGGTTCGCCTGTCATCGACCAAGCCCAGATAGCCTTGTCCTCAGCACTATCGACAATTACTCGCGGCGCACCGAGATGATCCGGTTGGATATCCAGGGTGCGTTCCCCCTCCAGGACTGCGACCGGGAGATCGCCGAGCCAGACTATTTGGCGGATAGCTCTGCCTGCTCCATCATAGTCGCCAATCCAGTGGCCGGCTTCATCGTACAGCGCCACGGTTGTCTCGCCCGCCACATACCGAGCGACCTGCTGGCCGGAAACGCTATAGACGTAGTTCATGCCGACGATACCGTCTACCTTGACCTGAACCATCCGCCCAGCGTCGTCGTAGACGAACTCGCGACGGTCGATGGAGGTGGTATTTCCCGCTAAGTCGTAAGTGCGAGGCGAACTCTTTGCGGACGGAGCGTTCACTAAAGCGAGGTACGCAGGAGTCGCTGTGTCGACCGACATCAATCGGTGACTTTCCGAAGCATAACGGTAGTCCTCATGAGTAATCCCCGAGAGACCGTAAGACATCTTTCGCGTCCGGTTACCGGCCTGATCGTAGCTGTAGTGGGCCGTGCCCGTGGGGGATGCGGCCGACTTCAGGCGGCCAAGACCGTCATACACAAGAACCAACCCCTCGGTACCAGACGAAATTCGTGAAACATGCCCTTCTCGGCCCCAAGCCAGCGATGCATTGAGGCCATCCGTCTTACCCCCGCTGAGTTCCGTCACTCGGCCATAGAGATCGTGAACTCGCTCAACATGGCGAGCTCCGGCATCCCATGATTTGATCGAGTTGAATGCGGTGTGTTCAATATTGCCGACTATGACTTTCAGATCGCCAGAGGGAAGCTCGCGCTCAACCGAACTTACGCCGCCCGCTGCATCATAGTGGTAGTGGATGATCGCGCCATCGGGAAGCGTGATAGTCGAAAGCCGGCCAGCGCGTGTATGTGTATATGCCACCTCAAGTTCTACACCACGAACCGTCTGCCTCTTCCGCGCGACTCGACCCGCGAAGTCGTAGCAGAAGGACATCGACGTGCCTGCGTCGACGACGGAAGAAGTTCGCCCGTTTGAATAGCGCTCGCCATCCAAGCAGGACGGATCGGCGATGTCATAGACGTACGCGGTAGACCGCCCGCCACTGTAGTTCGCCGATACGACCCTACCACCGGCATCGTGGCGGAAACTTATCACTCTTCCGTCAGCGTCGACCCTGCGAATTAGACGACCTCCAGAATCGTAGTCTCTAACCTCGGCGCCAGCCCCCTGCGTCAGAATAGTTGTCGCCCCGATAGATCCATGAACGGGGGCGCAGATGAGAGAACGAATTGGCTCGATACGGACAAGCATTCAAAGGCCGGGCGGTAGCGCGCATGCTGCCACCGGAGAGCACGTCACCGGA
>NZ_DASYDO010000035.1:0-17749 GCF_036499525.1 Luteibacter sp.
GAAGGCTGAAGTTCTACCATTGAACTACTCCCGCACTGCGCGGAACTCGTCTGGTGGAGGAAGGTGGATTCGAACCACCGAAGGCGTAAGCCAGCAGATTTACAGTCTGCCCCCGTTGGCCGCTTGGGTATTCCTCCAACAAAGAACGCCTATTGTCGCGAGCGTCCGGGAACCTGTCAATAACTTCCGCACGCGAAAATCACGCCTCGCGCGTCGCCAGCACCAGCGGCTCCATCGCGCGCGACATCTCCATGAGCTTCATCGCGTATTCCTGCAGGCGAAGGTCCTTCGCTTCGACCGGCTTCCATGACGGAACCGGCGTGGGCTTGCCGCCATCGGGCTTGTCCAGGGCCACGAAGACCATCACGCAACTGGTGGCGAGGCGCTGCTCGCCGCTACGCAGGTCGCGCGCCAGCACGTCTACGGCCAGGTGCATGCTCGAGGTGCCGGTATGGATGAGCCGGGCCCGCACGGTCACCAGGTCGCCGATCAGGATGGGCGCCAGGAACTGGATGCCGCTGACCGAGGCGGTGACGCAATAGGCCCCGCTCCAGCCCACCGCACAGGCGTAACCGGCCTGGTCGAGCCATTTCATGACCATGCCGCCATGCACCTTGCCGCCGAAATTCACATCGGTGGGCTGGGCCATGAAACGAAATTCGACGTCGCGCTGGGTGCCGGGCATGGGGTGACCTTGCTATGGAAAGCCCCATTATGACGTCCCGGCAGCTTGCCGGACTGCGCGGGGCAGCATAGATTCGTCCCCAAGCTCATGGGGAGTGCCCGATGGTCCTTCGCAGCGTCGCCTCGCGACTCGCCCTTGGCGTGCTCCTGGGCTCGGCGATCGTCCTGATCGTCACGGGCGGGCTGATGCTAACCCATACCCGCGAGCAGATCCTCGACCAGACCGAGCAGGAAGCAGCAGCCGTCTCAGGCTGGGCCGCGGCGCGGATCCAGGGGCGTCTGGACAACGTGTCGAGGGTGGCCCAGGTGCTCGCCGGCATCCTCGCCACGCGTCGCGACGAGGCGCCCGCCGTCATACGCGACGCCCTGGCCGTCAATCCCGAGCTGGTCGATATCACCGCCGCCTTCATCCCCCGGGACACGAACGCGCCACGCCCCGTCGACGCCCCGGTCGCGCGGCGCGCCGTCGACGGCACGCTCAGCATGGGCAGCCGGCTGGACGATCCCGAGGTGTACTGGACCTCGACCTGGTTCGTCCGTGGACTGAACTGTGAACACGGCTGCTGGCAGGCGCCGTTCCACTCCGTGGGGCGCACCGACACCCTGGTGGGCTACTCCGTCGCGATCCCTGGCAAGGCGTTGCCCGTGATCGGCGTCGCCGACGCCACCATCAGCATCGACTGGCTACAGAAGCTGCTCGGCGAACTGAACAAGCCGAAGCACGCCTCGGCCTTCGTCGTCGATGCGAATGGCGTGTTCCTCGCCCACGACTGGACCTCCTATGTGGGGACACGCGGCAGCAGGCCGTTCCGCGCGGCCCTCTCCGAGGGGCGCAATCCGGTGCGGATCACGCCTGAGATGGGCGGGCGGGTCAGCGAGCCCGTTTGGGTCTATTTCGTGAAGATCCCCGGCACCACGTGGACCTTCGGCCTGACGATGCCGGAACACGAAGTGCTCGCGGACCTCCGCCGCACCTACTACGTTGACATCCTCCTGGGCTTGCTGGCGCTGGCCGGCGTATCGCTGATCGCGCTGGTGATCACCCGGCGCCTGATGGCGCCCCTGGCGATCCTCTCCGACCGCGCGGACGATGTCGCCCGCGGGCACCTGGACTTCCCCTTGCCCAAGCTCCGGCGCAAGGACGAGGTGGGCAGGCTGACCCGGGCCTTCGACCAGATGCGCCATCAGCTCGCCGGGCACATCGACACCGCCAAGCAGACCGCCCGGGAGCAGGAGCGCATGGCCAGCGAACTGGAGATCGCCCGGCAGATCCAGCTCGCCCTCCTTCCTGAGCCGCACTGGCTCGCCGCCGACGGCCGGGTCGAGGTGCATGCCGTGCTGCGCCCGGCAAGCGCCGTTGGCGGCGACCTGTATACCTATTTCACGCTTGGCGCCCGGCACGTCTGCGTGATGGTCGGCGATGTATCCGACAAGGGCATCCCCGCCGCGCTGTTCATGGCCCGCACGATCACCCTCGCCCGCACCCTCGCCACCCACGCGCGCTCGCCAAGCGACATCCTCGGCGCGCTCAACCTCGAGTTGTGCAAGGGCAACGACACCTGCATGTTCGTCACCCTCCTCTGCGGTGTGGTGGAAACCGAAACCGGCCTCCTCTCTTTCGCCAGCGCCGGCCACGAGCAACCCGTGCTCCACGCAGGCGGCAGTGCGACCCTCGTCGACGTCGAGACGGGACCGGCGCTCGGCCTCGACCGCGAAGCGCGCTACCCTGTACGCGTACTCACGTTGCTTGGGGGCGATACCGTGATCATGTACACCGACGGTGTCAGCGAGGCGCATGCTGCCAACCAGCGCCTGTACGGGACGCACTCGATCCTGGAAAGCCTCTCGCGCGTCGAGGAAGGAGCCACGCCGGAAACCTATGTGGAACAGGTGCTGGGCGACGTCGACGCGTATATCGATGGCGCACCGGCCTACGACGATATCGCACTGCTCGCACTCACCTGGCACGACGGTGCCGCCGCGGGGGCCCGCTTCGATGCGGCTGCGCATTCCTAACCGGCTCGAGGACGTGTTCCTTGCGCTGGACAGGGCCGAGGGCACGCTGGACCGCGCGGAGGTGGACGCCTCCTGCCGCGCGGACGTGCGCCTGGTGCTCGAGGAGCTGTTGGTGAACACGGTCCGCCACGGCTACCCGGATGGCAGGGACGGCAGCATCGACATCCGTCTGGAGGTGGAGGCCGACGTGGTTCACCTCGAACTGCGCGACGACGCCATGCCCTTCGACCCCCTGCAGCACGAACCGCCCGACTTGCCAGGCGACATCGCCAGGCGCGAGATCGGCGGCCTGGGCCTGCACCTGGCCCGCAGCATCGCCAGCGCTTTCCACTATGCACGCGACGCACACGGCAATCGTGTCGTCATCCGCTTCGACCCTTCCGACGAGCCAACTACATGACCCTCATCGTCCGCAGCGAAAGCCCGCGCACCGACCGCAGCACCGTGTGGCTGGAAGGCCGGCTAGACGCGGCGACCTACGCGGCGTTCGACGAAGCCTTGCGCGACATCACGCCGCTCGTGGACAACGGCGGCACGCTCGTGATCGACCTCTCGGCGCTGGATTACATAAGCAGCGCCGGGCTGCGCAGCCTCGCCCAACTGCGCAAGCAGCTTCACGACCGCGATGGGCGCACCCTGTTACTGAATCCACAGCCGCAGGTAAAGAAGGTCTTCGACATCGTGAAGGCCGTGCCGGTCGCCGAGGTGTTCGCCAGCGTGGGCGAACTGGACCAATACCTCGATCACATGCAGCGGCAGATCACCGCGCTGGGCAGTTGAGAGAAAGAGGTCAGACGTTGAACCGGAAGTGCAGCACATCGCCTTCCTTGACGAGGTAATCCTTGCCTTCCAGGCGCAGGCGCCCCGCTTCCTTCGCGCCCTGCTCGCCCTTGAACTTGATGTAGTCGTCGTACGCCACCGTTTCCGCGCGGATGAAGCCGCGTTCGAAGTCGGTGTGGATCACGGCAGCGGCCTGTGGCGCGGTGGAACCGGCACGGACCTGCCATGCGCGGACTTCCTTCTCGCCGGCGGTGAAATAGGTCTGCAGGCCGAGCAGCTTGTAGCCAGCGCGGATCACCCGGTTGAGGCCCGGCTCTTCGAGCCCCAGGTCCTTGAGGAATTCGTCGCGATCGGCGTCCTCGAGCTGCGAAAGTTCTTCCTCGATCGCCGCGCAGATCGCCACCACCTCGGCGCCTTCTTCCACCGCGCGGGCGCGCACGGCATCGAGGTGCGGATTGTTCTCGAAGCCGTCTTCCGCGACGTTCGCGATGTACATCAGCGGCTTCATCGTGATCAGGAACATGTCGCGGACCAGCGCCTTCTCGTCAGCATCGAGGCCGGCGGCGCGGGCCGACTTGCCCTGGTCGAGCGCCTTGGCGAGCTTTTCCAGCACCGGCTTGCGCGCCAGCGCGTCCTTGTCGTTCGCCTTGGCGGAACGCGTGGCGCGATCGAGTGCCTTCAGCACGGACTCGAGGTCGGCAAGCGCCAACTCGGTATCGATGGTCTCGATGTCGGCGATCGGATCGACCTTGTTCGCCACATGGATGACGTTGCCGTCTTCGAAGCAGCGGACGACATGCGCGATGGCGTCGGTCTCGCGGATATGCGCGAGGAACTTGTTGCCCAGGCCTTCGCCTTTCGACGCGCCGGCCACGAGCCCCGCGATGTCGACGAATTCCATGGTGGTGGGGATCACCTTCTGCGGCTTCACGATCGACGCCAGCTCATCCAGGCGCGGATCCGGCACGGGCACGATGCCGGTGTTGGGCTCGATCGTGCAGAACGGGAAATTGGCGGCGGCGATGCCGGCCTTGGTCAGCGCGTTGAACAGGGTGGACTTGCCGACGTTAGGCAGGCCGACGATGCCGCATTTGATGCCCATGGCGAATCTGTGTCCGGTTGGTGTGGGTGTGGGTCAGGCGACCGTGTGCAGGCGTTTCATCGCCTCTTCGAACTTGCCGTCCAGCGCCAGCGGCAGCACGTCGAACGCGCGCCCGATGCCGTGCATGATGGCGTCCTCGTCGGCCGCGCTCGGGCGACCGAGCACCCACGGGGTGACCTTGTCCTTGTGCCCCGGGTGGCCGATGCCGACCCGCAGGCGATGGAACTTGCCATGGCCCAGGTGGGCCATGATGTCGCGCAGTCCGTTCTGGCCGCCGTGGCCGCCGTCGAACTTCATGCGGACGATGCCCGGCTGGAGGTCCAGTTCGTCGTGGGCGACGAGGCACTCCTCCGGCGCGATCTTGTAGTAGCGCAGCGCCGAGGCGACGGCGATGCCGCTCTTGTTCATGAAGGTGGCGGGCTTGAGCAGCCAGAGGGTTTCGCCGGCGATGCGCAGCTTGCAGGTTTCGCCATGCAGCTTGCCGTCGAAAGCCCAGCGTTCTCCCTGGTCCATGGCCAGGGCATCGACACACCAGAACCCGGCGTTGTGCCGGGTCCTGACGTATTCGGCCCCGGGGTTGCCGAGGCCGACGATAAGACGAAGTGTCGCCATTGGTTCATGTGGGAGCCGCCGTGGCGGCTCCCACACATGTTCCTTACTTCTTCTCGTCGGTCGGGGCTTCGCCGCCCTCGGCAGCCGTCGTCGGGTCGACTTCTTCCTGGATCGAGGCCACGGTGACGACGGCGACGTCGTGTTCCTTGCCCAGGCCCAGCTCCGGGATTTCCACGCCGACCGGCAGTTTCAGGTCGGAAAGGTGGATGATGTCGCCCGACTTCAGGTCGGCCAGGTCGAGTTCGATGAACTCCGGCAGGTGCTTCGGCAGGCAGGAGACCGTCACTTCCGTCAGGTTGTGCGAGATCACCAGGCCCGCGGTCTTGCCGGCCGGGGACTTCTCCTGGTTCAGGAAATGCACCGGAACGGCGACGCGGATGGCCTCGTTTTCGTTCACGCGCTGGAAGTCCATGTGCAGCATGAGCTGCTTGAACGGGTGCTTCTGCCAGTCCTTGATCAGGACCTTCTGCAGCTTGCCGTCGACGGTCAGTTCGATCACCGACGAGTAGAACGACTCGTAGCGCGAGCCGAGCAGCACGTCGTTATGGAGGACCTGGATCGCCTGCGGGGCTTCGCCCGCGCCGTATACGATAGCCGGCACGTAGCCAGCAATGCGAAGGCGGCGGCTCGCACCCTTCCCTTCCACACTGCGGCTCGTAGCGGTGAGCTGATGATTGGTAGCCATTGGTGTTGCCTCAAGTAAACCGCCTCGCGGCGGTGGGTAAAGGACTCCCCCGCGACCAGGGGAGCCCGAAAAAACGATGTCTCAGTCGATATAGAGCGAGCTCACCGATTCGCCGAAGGCGATGCGGCGGATCGTCTCAGCGAGTAGTTCCGCGACCGACAACTGGCGGATTTTCGCACAGTTACGGGCGTTGTCGCGCAATGGCAGGGTATTGGTCACCACCAGCTGGTCGAGCTGGGAGTTATCCAGGTTGTCGATCGCGGCGCCCGAGAGCACCGGGTGCACGCAATAAGCGACGACCTTGCGGGCGCCTTTTTCCTTCAGGGCCGCCGCCGCGGCGCAGAGTGTCCCGGCGGTGTCGACGATGTCGTCCACCAGCACGCAGGTCTTGCCTTCCACGTCGCCGATGATGTTCATGACCGTGGCCACGTTCGCCTTCGGGCGGCGTTTATCGATGATCGCGAGGTCCGCGTCGTCCAGGCGCTTGGCGAGCGCACGCGCACGCACCACGCCACCGACGTCCGGGCTGACCACGATCAGGTCGTCCATGCTGTGGTGGCGCCAGATGTCGGCCAGGAGCACCGGCGAGGCGTACACGTTGTCTACCGGGATGTCGAAGAATCCCTGGATCTGGTCGGCGTGCAGGTCGATCGTGAGCACGCGGTCGGCACCGGCCGTGGCGATCATCTTCGCCGCCAGCTTGGCTGTGATCGGCACGCGGGCCGAGCGTGGGCGGCGGTCCTGCCGGGCGTAGCCGAAATAGGGCATCACCGCGGTAACCGTGCCTGCGGAGGCGCGCTTGAGCGCGTCGATCAGCACCAGCAGGTCGAACAGGTTCTCCGCGCTGGGCGCGCCCGTCGGCTGGATGACGAACACTTCCTGCTTGCGTACGTTCTCCTCGATCTCGACCTGGGCCTCGCCGTCGCTGAACCGGCCGACGAGGGCCTTGCCGAGCGGAATGCCGAGACGGGAGGCAACATCGTCGGCGAGCGCACGGTGCGCATTGCCGCTGAACAGCATCGGGGTGGACGTATCCACGAAGGAACTCCTGGCGTGAGTGGGTTGGTTCATGTTCGCCACCGCGAGCGGTGGCTGGGGCGGCAGGATTCGAACCTGCGCATGCGGGAATCAAAATCCCGTGCCTTAACCAGCTTGGCGACGCCCCAACAATTCGTTCCGGCGAGCCAACCGGCCCGCCATGGCTTGCCGCAGCCCGCGGCCCTACCCGTCCCTACGACACGATGCCTCTTGCCTCGACCCGATTCCGCGCCAGCAGCAGCGGTGAAGGATCGATACCCGCCGCCACGTGGGCCGTAAAGCCTCCGGGACAACGCGAGGCGACGCTTAGCGCCGCCTCGTGAGTTCTTGTTTCCAGGAACACGCACCCACCGCTACCGGAAAGACGGGCGTGGCCGAAGCCCGCCAGCCAGTCCAGCGCCGCGGCCACCCGCGGGTGGCGCGCACGGACTACCGGCTCGAAGGCGTTTTCCGCCGAATCTCCGGAAACAAAGGATGAAATTGTCGCCCGCGGGGCGGTACGTGTCAATTCGGCGGCCGCGAACAGGGCGGCTGTCGGGACGTGCTCGTGAGGGTCCAACACCACGTACCAGCGGCGCGGGAGGCGTATCGGCGTGAGGCGCTCCCCAATTCCCTCAGCCCAGGCGGAACGCCCACGGACGAAAACGGGAACGTCGGCGCCCAGGGTGGCCGCGAGGACGGCCAGCGCGTCCTCGGACAGGCCGGTCCGCCAGAGCGTATTGAGGCCCACCAGCACGCTGGCAGCATCCGAACTGCCGCCGCCGAGGCCGCCGCCAAGGGGGATGCGTTTGGAGACGGCGATGTCAGCACCCAGCGGCGTGCCTGTTTCGGCGGCCAGCAGGCGCGCAGCGCGCACCGTGAGGTCGGCACCCTCGGGAACGCCCGCCACTGGCGTGGGGCGCGCGATAACGCCGTCCGCACGCACGCGCAAGCGGACCTCGTCGCCCCAGTCAAGGAGGCGGAAGACGGTTTGCAATTCATGGTAACCGTCGTCGCGACGGCCGACGATGCGCAGGAACAGGTTGAGCTTCGCCGGCGCCGGCCAGGCGGTCCAGTCGCCCTCCGCCAGCGGTGCCAACGGGCGGCTCATGAACACGCGAAGATGGTCGGGGAAACCGTTCTGGCGGTCGCGCTCCAGGGCGTCGGCGAACGCCGGGGCATGCTTGTCGACCACCGTGAACCCGTGCTTCGCATAGAACGGCGCGTTCCAGGGCACGTCGGCGAGGGTACCGAGATCTATCTGGGCGTAACCCGCCTCACGTGCCCAGGCGCACGCATGCTCCAGCAGCGCGGCGCCGATGCCCTTTCCACCGAAAGCCGGCAGCACGTCGATCTCGGCGATACCGATGGCGTCGGTCGATCCTTCGGTGTCGAGGCATACGAAGCCGACTACGTCCTCCTCCACCACGGCGACCCAGACGAGGCCGCGCGCGATCAGTGCACGCACGGTATCCAACGGCAGTGCCATGCCCGAATACGACGGCCATGCCTCGTGCCCGCGGAAGAGTTCAACCGCGGCGCGTTCGATGGCGCACAGGCGCGCGGCATCGTCGTCGCCGGCGCGGGTGATCGTGAAATGCATCTAGCAAGCCGTGAGTGCCGAGGCGCGAAAGTATACGGTGCGCGGTAGGAGCGCGCCCTGCGCGCGACAGCTTTTCGCGTCGATCCTTCAGATTGCGCGCCAGCTCCGGGTCACTGCCTCAAAACATGTCGCGCGCAGGGCGTGCTCCTACCTGCCGAAGGACCAGTCTTCGATGGACAGGCGCACCTTGTATGGCGCTTTCTCCGCGAAGACGCGCAAGGGCATCGGCGGATGGCGGGCGGCGTCCCACTGGCGGTAATCCACCGTCCAGCCGTCCTGCACGATCCGCGACGGCAGCTTGTCCGTACCGAAGGCGATGTCGGCCGGACCGCCGTCCGCGCGAAGTCCCAGAACCCAGCGCTTCAGCTCGGTCATCGGAATCTGCCAGCCCACCGCGCTCGCCATCAGCGATTCCGCATCCGGCCCACGCCGGGGACCGCCGTCCAGGCCCTCGAGCTCGGCACCGTCAGGGCCACCCGTGAGGCGGAAGCTGCGCCCGGTGACCGGGGCGCGCACGGTGAATTCGTAATGTTCGCCGTCCTGTCGCCAAGTCAAGCCGCCCGAGCCGGAATCCTTTCCGTCGGATACGGAAAGGCGTCCCTCGAGGGTCCAGTGGCCGGTGTCGACGAGCGCTTTCTCGCGTTGCTCCTGCAATCCGAGCGTGACCGCGTCGCCCGCCTGGCGAACCGGTGCGCGGGTGGTGGCACAAGCGGCGAGGAGGACTGGGAGGGCGAGAAGCGCGAAACGTGAGGCGTGCCGAAAGGTCATGCGATAGCCGTGTAGGAGCGCGCCCTGCGCGCGACATGTTTTGAGGCCGATATCCGGGACTGGCGCGAAATCTGTCGTACCCGACGCGGGCATAAACGCGCAGCGCGCGCTCCTACGGACGCAATTTCCGCTCGGTCTTCTCCAGCGCGGCGTTCTTCGGATCGATCCGGCGCACCTCGTTGAGGAGTTTGCGGGCGTCGTCGTGACGGCCACGGGTCCACAGCACTTCGGCGAGGTGTACCCCGATGTCGGGGTCTTTGCGCTGCGTCCATGCGCTGCGCAGCGTGCTCTCGGCCTGGTCGAGTTCGCCCTGGCGGAATTTCAGCCAACCCCACGAATCCGCGACCGAGGGATCGTCGGGGCGCGCCGCGCGGGCGGCCTGGATCAGGTTTTGCGCCTCGCCCAGGTCGCGGTCGTTATCGGCCAGCGTGTAGCCCAGGGCATTGCTCGTCTCGATGTCGCCGGGTTTCAGTTCGAGGATCTTGCGGAAGTCTGCCACCGCATCGTCGACTCGCCCGGCCTCCGCGTAGGCCAGACCACGGCCGTACAGTATGTCGGTATCGTCGGGCTTCACCCGCAGCGCCTTGCCGTAGGCGTCGGCGGCCGCGTCGAAACGGCGGCCGTCCATGTACAGCTCACCGTCCACAGCGAAGGCCTTGAGCAACTGCTCGGGGCGGTCGGCATAAGTGGTTTGCAGTTCGGCCACGATTTCGTGCGCATCGTCGTCCTTGCCCTGCAGGTGCAGCACGACGGCGCTGCGCACCGAAGCGTCGAAAATGCGCGGATCGTCGTCGCCCACCGCGGCGTACCAGTCCAGCGCATCTTCCTGCTTGCCCTGCAACTCCGCCAGCTGGCCGAGGGTGAACGCGTTTTCCGTCTGGACACCGTCGGATTGCCGACGGATTTCGTCGTAGAGCTTCCGAACGGCCACCTTGTCGTTGGCCCGCGCGGCCAGGCTCAGGCGCATCGCATAGGTGTCGGCGTTCTGCGCGCCGCTGGAGAGCAGCTTCGTCGCCGCGTTCCGGTCGCCGAGCTGGACCAGCAGGGTCGCGTAGGCCATGCGCAGCCGCGCGTTCTTCGGCTCGCGCTCCACCGCCTTCGCGAACAGCTTCCTCGCGCCCGCCTTGTCGCCCGCCTGGAAGGCTCGCTGGCCAGCCCAGGCGTAGGTCGTCCCGTTGTGGAAGCGGGCCAGCGCGGCGTCGCCGATCGTGTTCGCGTAGTCGTGGCGACCAAGGCTTTCGCCGAGTTCGCTCATCGCAAGCCAGGCGGTGGCATCGTTCGGCAGGCGCTGAGGCGTGGCGATCCGCTCGAGCAGCAAGCCTGCCTGGGCAGCATCGCGTCCACTGGCCAGGATTCGGCCGAATTCGCGCCAGGCATCGGGATCGCCGGTGGCGACCAGGGCGTCGAGCTGTTGCTGCGCTTCCGCCGTGTCGCCGCGGTCGAGGGCCATGCGGGCGCGGGCCGAGGCCACTTCGGCCGGCTTGGCACCGAGGGCGGCCCAGCGATCCAATGCCTTGCCGGCGGCGGCCTGGTCGTGCACGGCCAACGCCAATTCGGTGGCGCGGGCGGCCACCTTGGGATCGCCACTAAGGGCCGTGGCCTGGGCGTACGCGTCTGAGGCAGTCTTGAGATCGCTGGCGGCCAAGGCGAAATCGCCGGCCATCAGCAGAGCCTGGAGGTCGCGTTCGGGCGGCACGATCGCCACGTTCAGACGGTCCAGTGGCTGGACGCCGGTGCGGGTGGCCCTTGGCGCCTCCGCAGGGTGCATCGCGGCACAGCCCGCCAGCACCGCCATCGCCGCCAGGACTCCAAGATGCCGCACTTGCTTGTACTTCGACCGACCGCTCAGCACACTACTCTCCGTCATTCCCGTCAGGCACCCGCGAAGCGCTGGCGCCTTGGTAAGGGCACAATGCGCCCTTAGCTTAGCCGACGCCACTCAAGCCGACCTCAGCCCGTCATGCCACTCATCGCCCTCGGGCTCAATCACCTCACCGCGCCAGTCAGCCTGCGCGAGCAGGTGGCATTCGACGCCGCGGTGGCGACCGAGGCGCTGGGCGACCTCACCCGGCAACCCGGGGTCGAGGAAGCGATGATCCTCTCCACCTGCAACCGCACCGAGCTGTACTGCAGCGTGGCGGAAGGTTTCGAGACGGTGCCGGGCCAGTGGCTGTCGCGTCAGCACCGATTGACCCCGCAACGCCTCGACGAGTTCCTTTACCGGCACGATGAAAAGGACGCGGTGCGCCACATGTTCCGCGTGGCCACCGGCTTGGATTCCATGGTGCTGGGCGAGCCGCAGATCCTTGGGCAGGTAAAGGAGGCCTACCAGCAGGCCCGCTCCGCGCAAAGCCTCCGGGCGCCGATGGAACGCCTCCTGCAGCACACCTTCGCGGTGGCGAAGCGCGTGCGCACCGATACCCGCATCGGCGCGCATACGGTCTCGGTCGCGTACACCGCGGTCAGGCTGGCCGAACAGGTCTTCACCGATCTGCGCCAGGCCTGCGTGCTGCTGATCGGCGCGGGCGAGACGATCGAACTCGCCGCCCGCCACCTCGCCGACAAGAATGTTCGCCGGCTCATCGTCGCCAACCGCACGCTGGAGAACGCCCAGGAACTGGCCGGCCGCTATGCCGGCTACGCCATTTCCCTGGCCGACCTCCCCCGTCACCTCGCCGAGGCGGACATCGTCATCACCTCCACGGCGTCGCGTCTGCCGGTGGTAACGCGGGCGATGGTGTCCGACGCGATCGCTGCGCGCCGCCGGCGACCCATGTTCATGGTCGACATCGCCGTGCCGCGTGACATCGAGCCGGAGGTCGCCATGCTCGACGACGTCTATCTCTATGGCATCGACGACCTGAAACAGGTCATCGACGAGAACCGCCGCTCGCGCGAATTGGCCGCGCGCGAGGCCGACGCGATCATCGATCTGCAGGTCGAGCGCTACATGGCCTGGCGCCGCGCGCTCAACCTGCGCAACCCCGCCGTGGACCTGCGCATGGCCGCCGAGGCGCAGCGCGACGAGGTACTGGCCAAGGCCCAGGCCATGCTGGCCAAGGGCCGCCCCCCCGAGGAGGCCCTCGCCTTCCTCGCCAACACCCTCACCAACAAACTGCTGCACACCCCCAGCGCGCGCCTGCGCGACGCCGCCATGGCGGGCGACCTCGACCTGCTCCACGCCGCCGGCCGTTTGTACGGACTGGACCCGGACGACGACGTTTCCGCATGATGTGCGGCTACAGCCGGATATCGCGCCCCGAATGACTCCCTCGATCCGCCGCAAACTTGAAGCCCTCGCCGAACGCCACGAGGAAATCGGCCTGCTGCTCGCGCAGCCGGACGTGTTGGACGACAGCCAGCGTTTCCGCGACCTCTCGCGGGAATACGCGCAGCTGGAGCCCGTCGCGGCATCGCTGAAGGAACATGACGACGCGGAGCGCGAACTGGCGGACACGCGCGCCATGCTCGACGATCCCGAGATGCGCGACATGGCGGCGGACGACATCCAGCGCATCGAGTCTCACCTGGCGCACCTGGACGGGGAACTGCAGATCCTCCTCCTGCCGAAAGACCCGCGCGACGACGGCAACCTTTTCCTCGAGGTGCGCGCGGGCACCGGTGGCGACGAGGCGGCGATCTTCGCCGGCGACCTCTTCCGCATGTACGCACGCTATGCCGAGCGCCAGCGCTGGCATCTGGAGATCCTCAACGCCAACGAGGGCGAGCACGGCGGCTACAAGGAAGTCGTGGCGCGCATCGAGGGACGCGGGGCGTATTCGAAGCTGAAGTTCGAATCCGGCACGCACCGCGTGCAGCGCGTGCCCGAAACCGAGTCGCAGGGGCGCATCCACACCTCGGCGGCCACCGTGGCGATCCTGCCCGAGCAGGACGAAGTCGGTGACATCGAGCTGCGCGACGGAGACCTCAAGGTCGATACCTTCCGCGCTTCCGGCGCGGGCGGCCAACACGTCAACAAGACCGATTCAGCCATTCGCATCACCCACCTGCCCACCGGCACCGTGGTCGAATGCCAGGACGAGCGCAGCCAGCACAAGAACCGCGCCCGCGCGATGAGCCTGCTCAAGGCACGCCTGCTCGACGCGGAGCGCAGCAAGCAAAGCGCTGCGCAGGCGGAATCGCGCCGCCTCCAGGTCGGTTCGGGCGACCGCAGCCAGCGCATCCGAACCTACAACTTCCCGCAAGGCCGGATCACCGACCACCGCATCAACCTCACGCTTTACCGCCTGACCGAGGTGATGCAGGGCGAACTGGACGAGTTGATCGACACCCTCACCCGCGAGCACCAGGCCGACGAACTGCAGAGCCTAACCGCGGGCGGCTGATGCGCCGCCGCTCGTCACCTGCCGTCCGCTCGTTACCTGTAGGAGCGCGCCCTGCGCGCGACAGCTTTTCGCGGCCAAGTAACAGGACCAGAAGCTTTTTCGCGAAAACCTGTCGCGCGCAGGGCGCGCTCCTACACGGGCCGGGCGACGTTCGATGGGGCACACTGGTCCCTTCTGCTGGAGGAGACGTTATGGGCAAGAAAAAAGAATACGAGAAAGCACTCGAAGACCTGCAGGTCGAGCTCGTCGGCCTCACCCGCTGGTTGCGCCATACCGGCAAGCGGATGCTGGTGATCTTCGAAGGCCGCGATGCCGCCGGCAAGGGCGGCACGATCAAAGCCATCACCGACAAACTCGACACGCGCGCCGCCCGCGTCGTGGCGCTGGGCAAGCCCTCGTCCGTCGAGGAAAGCCAATGGTATTTCCAGCGTTACGTGGCGCACCTGCCCTCCGCCGGCGAACTCGTCCTGTTCGACCGCAGCTGGTACAACCGCGCGGTGGTCGAACCGGCCATGGGCTTCTGCACCGACGACCAGTACGACCGCTTCATGAAGGCCTGCCCGGTCTTCGAGAAGATGCTGACCGACGACGGCATCATCCTTCTCAAGTACTGGCTCTCGGTCGACCAGGCGGAGCAGGAGAAGCGTTTCGCGGAGCGCGCCGCCGACCCGCTCAAGCGTTGGAAACTTTCACCGGTGGACGTGAAGGGGCGGGAAAAATACGTCGAGATGGGCGACCTGCGCGATGCCATGATCCAGCACACGCATACCGACGACGCGCCCTGGTTCGTGGCCGATTTCGACGACCAGAAGACCGGCAGGCTCAACCTGATCCGTCATTTGCTCGACCTGATACCGGACAAGCTCACTCCCGACGCGGAGTTCGAACTGCCGCCCCTGAAGGGCAAGCCGAAGAAGGATAAAGTGACCGCGAAGGCGGAACGCGTGCCCGCAGTGTATTAATGCACTCAGAAGTGAAGGAAACGCAAACTCTGAACAGCCCAGGGTTTTGAGGAGGCTCCAACTCTTGAGAAGATGGAGCCATGAACAAGTCGAACAAGTTCTCACCTGAGATCCGCGAGCGCGCCGTGCTCATGGTGCAAGAGCACCGCGGGGAGTACCCGTCGCTATGGGGCGCAGTCGAATCGATTGCCCCGAAGATCGGCTGCGTGCCGCAGACGCTGCTGGGGTGGGTCAAGCGCCGATCTGCAAGGCATTGCAGGTCGCCCCGTCGGGATATCGGCGGCAAGTAGCGCTTGGGCGTGAACCAGGCAAACGTTGTGCTCGTGCTCAACGCGATGACGCGTTGGTGCCCGAGATCGAGCGTGTCTGGCAGGCCAACATGCAGGTCTACGGGGCAGACAAGGTCTGGCGGCAGTTGGCTCGCGAAGGCACGATGGTGGCGCGCTGCACCGTTGAGCGGCTGATGCGGCGCCAGGGTCTGCGCGGCGTGATGCGCGGCAAAGTCGTGCGCACGACGATCAGCGACCGCAAAACGCCGTGCCCGCTCGATAGAGTCAACCGGCAGTTCCATGCCGAGCGACCGAACCAGCTCTGGGTCTCGGACTTCACATACGTATCCACTTGGCAGGGCTGGCTCTACGTGGCCTTCGTCATCGACGTCTTCGCACGTCGCATCGTCGGCTGGCGAGTGAGCCGTTCGATGCGCACCGACTTCGTGCTCGACGCGTTGGAGCAAGCGTTGTACGCACGACAGCCCGAGCGCGACAGCAGTCTTATCCATCATTCCGATCGCGGATCGCAATACGTCAGTATTCGATACAGCGAACGGCTGGCCGAAGCCGGCATTGAGCCTTCCGTGGGCAGCAAGGGGGACTCCTATGACAACGCTATGGCCGAGACGATCAACGGGCTCTACAAGGCCGAGTTGATTCAACGTCGCGCGCCATGGAAGATCAAGGAAGCCGTGGAGTTCGCGACACTGGAATGGGTGTCCTGGTTCAACGACCACCGCCTGCTCGAACCCATCGGCTATATCCCGCCGGCAGAGGCCGAGGCAAACTACTACCAGCAACTCACCAGTCAGGCCGCCATGATGGCAACCTGACTTAAACCAAAAAGCCTCCACGAAACCCGGGGCGATTCAGCTTGGTTCGCGCCGCGGCGATGTCGCGGCCGTGGATGCGGCCGTTCTTTTCGGCGCTCTCGTCGATGGCCCGCTCCAGCTCCACGATGGATTCGCCATGCGCCAACGCGCTAGTCGTCGTGGTGAAGCGCTGTCCTTCAGCCGTTCTCATTCGACGGTCTTTAGTGATTGCAGACACGATGCCTCCGGAAGGCTCCGGTAGTAGGGAGTGCCATGCGGGCAGGCATCAAATTCACGACATTTAACCCACGCAGTCTTCCTCTTGCCTGCAAAATTATCGTAAGTAGCTAGCAGGAACTCTTTGCTTGAAGACCATCCTCTCGCGAAAACTGGCTCGCTCCGAAGGATGTAAGATTTAGCTTTGCTATTTTCATTTGGCTCATTATAGAAATGAGCTTTTTCAGATGCGACGGTAACCACGCATGCGCCACGATCGGCATGCATGTCGTGCTCCTTGTGCATGATTTTCTTCTTTTCATAGTTGCTCTCCGTTCCATCAACGAGAGAGTATTCTGCTGACCTAGATCCTATAAGGGCCAATTCTGCCAAAAATTTGTACTCGTCCTTATTGCGAATGGTCAACGAGGCCTTGCGTCCGTCAGTCGAGGCAACTCCGAGCACATTATCACCGTCTTCCGCGCAATCTATGTGGCCACCGCTGTTTGTGATTTCGCAGTATATTCCATGAATATGCCGACCCTCTATTGCGAGGTTCAGTCGAAGCGTACTCTCGGGTACCTCTGTATTACTGCCCGGAGCAATCCATCGCCAATCGCCGGAAAGATCAGACGTGGTTTGGCCTGCTACAAGCTGTGTCGATTGAACGAGCAGGAATGCAACAAATGTAAAGGGTGCTGGTTTCATCTCGCTCAATCTCCCGCTGATAAGGGGCGTACTTCGCAGTCGGCTACTCGGTTTAGCCATCCCTTGATAAATTTTTCCTGAGTAGGGTCGTCGCTAACCAGGGCGCGATAGTAGTTTTTGCGCAACGCTGAAATCTCTCGGTACAGCTTGCTTTGATCGCTGATGCGCGTTAGTTCTGAAGCTAGTTCGTCGTTCCAGCCGCCTTTTTCAGAGATCTTCGCTCCGTAAGTAGTTTGCAGGAACCTTCTCACCTCCCGGCCTGACTTCCCTGAAGTGATCGACCAGTCATATGTCATGAGCGCAAAGCGAACAGAACTCATCTGGGCATGACCTTTGGAATGCCAATATGCGTTTAAGTAGATGGTTTTAGCGTCAGTGAGCGTGATTTTTCTGAGGCTTTCGATAGTCGGTTCGATCCCAAGGTCTTGTAGCGCACGAGCCTTCCAGGTAGCGAAAGAGATTCCGTATTTAGTCGCTCCTCCCTTATCGTGCTCTACATCTGAAAAGCCTCCCTCATGCTCAATGACGATATCAGTAAGGGTCTCAAACCAGCTGCATACGTCTCTGGCGGTGATGAAATTATCGGTCCACCCAAACGGATGAATGTGATGCACCCGCGGATCCTGCGGAAACGTATCGATCTTGCTGGCCACCTCGCTCCACCAGCCGCGCTTGTTCTGCCGTTCGCGCTCGCCCTTCCAGTCATGGTTCATCAGATGATCGAGCGCCGCCCAGCGTTCCTCGTGCGGGCTCCAGTGGCTTTCGAAGCGCACGATCATCCGGCTCAGCGCGTGAGCCAGTAACGGCTTGGTTCGCGCCGCGGCGATGTCGCGGCCGTGGATGCGGCCGTTCTTTTCGGCGCTCTCGTCGATGGCCCGCTCCAAGGCCACGATGAGCTCGCTGTGCGCCAGCGCGTTGACCGCGGGCTCGAAGCTTTGTTCGTCGTCGGGACGGACGAAGCCGCTGACCACGGCGTGACGCTGGAAGGCTTCCAGCAGCGAGAAGGTCGTGCCGTCCACGAGCTGGCCCCCTGCGTCAGAATAGTTGTCGCCCCGATAGATCCATGAACGGGGGCGCAGATGAGAGAACGAATTGGCTCGATACGGACAAGCATTCAAAGGCCGGGCGGTAGCGCGCATGCTGCCACCGGAGAGCACGTCACCGGA
>NZ_DASYDO010000036.1:0-30414 GCF_036499525.1 Luteibacter sp.
GCGATGTCCGAACTTGCACTGGGTATAGGCCCTGAAGTGAGCCGCAAGGACGTCCAGCGATGCAGTCGAGAGTATCCATGTGATCGCATACTTTTCCGGTGCATGCAAAACCCGCACCGCGAGCTTTTCGTGAAGACCGTACTCGGTATCGAGGAAGGCCTCTTCCAGGCGTGCGAGCCATGGACCGATACCCATCATGCGTTCGCCGATCGTGCCAAGCCATAAAGAGGTGTAGCTCAACCCGGGAATGACGCCGAGCAGCGACCGGATGTCGCGAATGGCACGGCCATCGACCAGCATGTAGAGCGTCGCACCTGCGGACCGTTCCTGCTGGGCGATCAGCCGGCTGCGCAGTTCGGCCCAGACACGTCTTGTCGTGTCGCCGTCCGTTTGTCTGTCCATGAGTCCGTCCTGTCGATCATTAGCGCGTTTCGCAATGCTCTCTTCAGGCCATCGCGAATCCATTCCCTGCGAAATGGCGGATGACAAGTATGATTAACGCTTGGGAGCCCGGCAGCCCTGATCGTTTCCACCGCCCGCCGCACATGCGTAAACAGTTGATTTGGCAGCAAAGAGCCAACGATTGAGAATCGCGGACATAGCTCACTGCGAGAGCGGCCCCTCAGAAATTTCGGGTCTGCGATGCGCCAAATGCTGGTTGCCGGCTTCTCGTCGCCATGACGGCTCCTACACGTACTGCATCTTGCGCGTCATGCCGCCGTCCACCGTGACGTTCTCGCCGGTGATGAAGCCCGCCTGCGACGAAAGCAGAAACACGGCCAGTCCGCCGATGTCCGGCGGCAGGCCCGCGCGCCCCACGGGATGCTGCGCATGGTCCGCAGCGGACAGCTTCGGTTTACGCCGCGCGGACGGCTTCTTCCACTCGTCCACCACGATCCAGCCGGGATTGATCGCATTCACCCGCACTGGACCGGCGCTGATCGCCAGCGCGTGGGTAAAGGCGACGATGCCGCCCTTGCTTGCGGCATAGGCTTCGGTATCCGGCTCGGACTGGTACGCGCGGGACGACGAGATGTTGACGATGGCGCCGTTGCTCTCGCGCAGGGCGGGCAACGCGTGCTTGCAACACAGGAAGGTGCCACCGAGGTTGGTGTCGATACGCCGCTTCCATTCGTTCCAGTCGAGCCGCTCCAGCGGGCCGGTTTCCGGACCGGCGATACCGGCGTTGTTCACCAGCCCGTCGATACGGCCGTAGCGGCGCAGGGCGGCGCCGACGAAGCGTTTCACGCTGGCCTCCTTCGCAACGTCCAGCACCAGGAACGCAGCGCGATCGCCCACGCTCCACTCGTCGAGGCAGGCCTTGCCCGCTTCGGCATCCAGGTCACCGATCAGCACGCTGCCACCCACCTCCAGCACGGCCTGGGCGATGCCCTTGCCGATGCCCTGCGCACCGCCGGTGACGAGGACGACCTTGCCTGGCCATTCGGTGGCGGAGGGCATGGGTGGCGGTGAAGCGTTCTTCGGAGCGGACATGGCGTCATTCCTTCTGAAAACCCTTGGATGGTCCGCGCGACGCGGTGGAGGAAACGTCACGCGGCCGCGCCCATGCATGGCGTGATGCAACCGCAGGATCCTAAACGAAACGCTGAGGGGATCCGCGCTACGCTCCTGTCCATGCCCACCTCCGGAGCGACCATGCAGCCCATCCCCACCGGCCTCATCGGCTACGGCACGGCCGGCGCCGTCTTCCACGCGCCGCTCATCGCGGCCGCCGAGGGACTGCGCCTTGCCGCCATCGGCAGCCGCCGTACGGACGACATCCTGCGCGACTTCCCCGAGGCAAAAGCCTATGAAAACCCTCAAGCCCTCCTCGCCGACCCCGACATCGAGGTGGTGGTGATCGCGACCCCGAACGACACCCACGCGGCCCTGGCACGCTCGGCCCTGGAGGCGGGCAAGCACGTGGTGGTAGACAAGCCGTTCACGCTCAACGCCGCTGAGGCGGAGGCGCTGATCGCGCTCGCCGATGCCTCGGGGCGGACGCTGTCGGTGTTCCAGAACCGGCGGTGGGACAACGATTTCCTCACCGTGCGCCGGCTCGTCGACGATGGACGGCTCGGCGAGGTCGCTTACTACGAGGCGCACTTCGATCGCTTCCGCCCGGAGATCAAGCAGGGCTGGCGCGAGACCGACGTACCGGGCGCCGGCCTGCTCTACGACCTCGGTGCGCACCTCATCGACCAGGCCCTGGTGCTGTTCGGCATGCCGCATGCCATCACCGGCGACATTGCCCGGCAGCGCGCCACCGCGAAGGCTGACGATTATTTCCACCTGGTGCTTGATTACGGCCGGCGCCGCGCGGTGCTGCATGCATCGGTGCTCGTGCGCGACCCGGGGCCGCGTTACCTGGTGCACGGCGATGGCGGCAGTTTCGTGAAATACGGCATCGACCCGCAGGAGGCGGCGTTGCGCGCGGGACGCCGCCCGGGCGGCGAGGGATGGGGCGAAGACGATCCCGCGTTGTTCGGCCGCTTCACCGACGCCGACGGCACCATGACGATGATCGACACGCTGCCCGGCCGCTATACGGCGTTCTACGAAGGCATTGCCTCGGCGCTCCGCGAGGGCGCGCCGCTGCCGGTGGCAGCACGTGAAGCGCGCGACGTCATCCGCGTGATCGAGGCGGCGCAGGTGAGTGCGCGAGAGAGGCGCACCGTGATGCTCTAATGCCGATGTAGGAGCGCGCCCTGCGCGCGACATGTTTTCGCCGTGGTCAGCGGGCTCGCGCCAGCTCGGAGTCACGGCTTCAAAACATGTCGCGCGCAGGCGCGCTCCTACCGTCAGTCGCCGGTAGCTACCGGGCGCGAGGGATCGCTCACCCATCCGCTCCACGACGGTGCGAACAACCGCGAGCCGCATAGCCCGGCGTAGTCCATCGCGAGCAGGTTGTGGCACGCGGTGACGCCGGAGCCGCACATGTGCACGACGTCTTCCGGCGGATGCGGTCCGATGATCGCACTGAACGCGCGCCGCAGTTCCTCGGGCGAGCGGAAGCGACCTTCCGCGTCGAGGTTGTCCGAGAAAGGACGATTGCGCGCACCCGGTACATGCCCCGCCACGGGGTCCAGGGGTTCGATGTCCCCGCGAAACCGCGGCGCGGCGCGCGCGTCGAGCAACAGGAGGCGGCCGCTGGCAAGGCCTTCCTTGAGTTCTTCCGCAGTGACCGCCTGATGGAAGTTCACGTGCACGGCCGTCGGCTCGCGCATTGGCAACACGTTGTCGGTCGGTAACCCCGCCGTGACCCACGCCGGCCAGCCGCCATCGAGTACAGCTACGTTGTCGATACCCGCCAGGCGCGCCAGCCACCAGAAACGCGCCGCCGCGAGCGAGCCGCCGGCGGCATCGTAGACGACCACCTGGAGGTCCGGGCGCCATCCGGCCCGCGACAGCCACGCTGAGAACGTCACGGCCGACGGCAACGGATGACGCCCCCGTCCGCTCGGCGGCTTGACCATGTCCGCGAGGTCGCGGTCGAGATCGGCGCGCACGGCACCGGACACATGCGACAGCGCGTAATCCTGGTCGCCCTTGCCCGGATCGCGGCCGCCTGGCTGGTTGAGGTCAAACCGTGCGTCGACGAACAGCACGTCGTGCGCCGGCAACTGGGCGGCCGTGGCCGTGTCGATGAGCGTGCGCGAAATCAGCATGAGTGTCCCATCCGCTTCAGCAGGTTGAACAGGATGGCCGCCGTCACGCCCCAAATGCGGTAGCCCGCATGGAGGAACTCGACCATGTCGCGGCGATGGCCGCGGAAGTCCATGGTGTACCGGCGCAGGTTCGCCGGGTCCAGGAAGAACGCAAACGGCACCTCGAACACTTCGGCCACCTCGCCCGGGTCCGGTTTCAACATCGCATCGGCCGAGACACGGGCCACCACCGGTGTCACCGAATAACCGCTGATCGTCTCGAAGGTTTCGAGGAAGCCCAGCGGCGTGACCTTGCCCGCCTCCAGGCCGATCTCTTCGTGGCTTTCGCGCAGCGCCGCAGCGACGACGTCGGCGTCCGTCGGTTCGACGCGTCCGCCGGGAAACGCCACCTGCCCCGCATGTTGCTGCAAGGTGTCGGTGCGCAGGGTGAGCAGCAGGTTCTGCTCGCGGTCGTCGCGAATACCGATCAGTACCGCCGCCGGACGCCGCGGTCCCGCGCCGATCAACTCGGCCATGTCCTCGTGGTTCCAGCCGCGCGGGCCCGGCGGCGCTTCCAGCGGAAGCAGCGCGGCGTGAAGCCTGGCCAGCATGTCATCCATCAGCCGGCCTGCCGGTGAGGAAGAACGTCGTCCATGAGCCGGATCTTTTCCAGGTCGCTCATCCTCGTCCAGCGCGCGATCTCGTCGCCGGTGCGCAGGCAACCCATGCAGAGGCCGCGCGCGTCGAGTCGACAGACGCCCGTGCAGGGGCTGAGGGGAAGCGTGGAGGAGGCAGTGACCATACCGTCGGTCATTCTAGCGACATGGCACCGAGGAGGTGTAGGAGCGCGCCCTGCGCGCGACAGCTTGTCGCCCCAGTGTCCACGTTCACGCGCCAGATCCCCTGTCACGGCGAAAAGCTGTCGCGCGCAGGGCGCGCTCCTACTGGATGTCCATCAGCTCGATTTCGAACACCAGCGCCTCGTTGGGCCCGATGCGCGGCAGCTCGCCGCGTTCACCGTAGGCCAGGGCGGGCGGAATCACCACCTTCCAGCGGTCGCCGACGCGCATCCGTGGGATCACGTCCTGCCAGCCGGGGATCACCCGGTTCACGGTGAACGTGACCGGCTTGCCATGCGCGTACGAGCTGTCGAACTCGGTGCCATCGATCAACGCGCCGCGGTAATTCACCACCACGGTGCTCGTGACCTTCGCCTGCGGGCCATTGCCCTTGGCCAGCACGGCGTACTGGATGCCCGACGGCAGCGTGACCACGCCGGGAAGCGTTCGATTGCGAGCGAGGAAGTCCGCGCTGCGCTTCGCGTTGGCCGCCGCCACGCGACGGAATTCCACTGCGGAATCGCGCTGTACCTTGGCGTCGAAGTTCACCAGCTGCTGCTGCATCACGTCGATGGGCACGCCGGGCGGGCGTTTTGCATAACCGTCCTGCAAAGCCTTCACGAGCACGGCGATGTCGACGTCGGGCTGCGCGCTGTTCGCGAACTGTGTACCGATCTGGTAGCCGATCGCGTAAGAGAGCCTGGTCTTGTCGATCGACGGCGCACCCGACGCGGGGCGCGTGGGCGCCGCCTGCGCGCAGGCGACACCGGTCGCGAGCGACAGTGCGACGAACACGACCAGGAAACGCAAGGGTGACATCCCGTTCTCCGTGAACCCGGACCTTTGGCGTGCGTGGAGGATAGTCCATCGGCACGCGGCCCGCCCATTGGCCTTGAGACGCCTCGCGAGGGGTAAAGGTTCCCCTCCCTGCTACCATCCGCCTCCTCGCCCATACGCCAGGAGCCGCCATGGCCTTTCGTACCCTCGCCACTGCCGATCGCGACGGCATCCGCACGATCACCGTCAATCGCCCCGACAAGCTCAATGCGCTGAATCGCGAAACCATCGGCGAACTGACCCTGGCTTTCCGCCAGGCGGCCCAGGACGATGCGGTGCGCGTGGTCGTGCTGGCCGGCGCCGGCGAGAAAGCTTTCGTCGCTGGGGCGGATATCTCGGAAATGACCGCGTGGTCGCCGGTGCAGGCCCAGGCGGCGTCGCGCGCGGGGCAGGACCTCATGCTCACCGTCGAACGCCTCGGCAAACCGGTGATCGCGAAGATCCAGGGCTACGCGCTGGGCGGCGGCATGGAACTTGCGATGGCCTGCCACCTGCGCGTCGCCAGCGAGAAGGCCCGTTTCGGCCAGCCGGAGATCGGGCTTGGCCTGATTCCGGGCTTCGGCGGCACGCAACGGCTCACCCGCCTCACCGGCCGTGGCGCCGCACTGGAACTGTGCCTGCTCGGTCAGCAGGTGGACGCGGTACGCGCGGAGCGCCTGGGCCTGGTCACGCGCGTGGTTGCGGCGGACGAACTCGACGCAACCGTGGATGCGATGGCTAACCAGCTCGCGGCAGCGGCGCCGCTGGCGCTCAAGGGTATCCTCGACACGGTGATCGAAGGCGGTGAGTGCGCCATCGACCAGGGCCTGGCCTTCGAGACGCAAGGCTTCGCCATCGCGTTCTCGACCGAGGACATGCGCGAAGGCACCACGGCGTTCCTCGAACGGCGCAAGGCGACGTTCAAGGGCGCCTGACTGCTATGGAGGAGCGCGCCCTGCGCGTTTAGGCCCGCGTCGGGTACGACATGTTTTGAGGCCGTAACTTGGAGCTGGCGCGCCAGCCTGCGGGACTGGCCCGAAAAGATGTCGTACCCGACGCGGGCATAAACGCGCACGGCGCGCTCCTACGAGTGGCCGCCGCGGTATTTCAGTTCGCCCGCTTCCACGCGCACGTCCATCCGGTTCTCCGGTGGCGCCAGCTGGCAGGTGGCGTACGGCGTGAACGAGCACGGCGGATTGCGCGCCTCATTGAAATCAATGACCAGCTTTCCATCCACGGGAAGTCCCGTGTCGAGGAAACGTCCCGCACCGTAGGTCTCCTTCCCGGAAGTCAGGTCGCCGAAGACGAAGAACAGCGCTTCAGGCACTTCCTGGATCGGGTACAGCGCGAACGTGCGTCCGTCCCGGGTGAACACGGCCTTGCCCGGTACCTTTTCCTTTTCGATGGTGCCGAGCACCGTGCCGAGCTCGAGTTCGTACGGCGGATCGAACGGCACCCAGTCGGCGACGACGCGCCACGACGGATCGATGGGAAAATAATCCAGTCCATGGAAACCGGTGCGCGACGCTGCCTGCTCGTCCTTCACGCGCACCGCCTTGCGACCATCGCGCTCGATGACGAACAGCTTCGCGGAACCGAAGCGGACCTCGCTGGGCATGTTCCCCTTCGCATCGTCACGCAACGTCGCGCGCTGCACGGCCTGTCCGTCCACGACAGCACCGCTATCCTTCGCCAGTTCGATGGTGGCGGTGCCGTCGGTCGCAAGCACGATCGTACCCAGGTGCGCGGGGACGGCATTCAGGACGATGTCGTTGTCGCTCGCGCTGCCAAGACGATTCGCACCCGCCTGCAACCATTCGAAGCCGATAAGGCTGAGCCAGCCATCCGGTGCGGTGAGCAGTTCCAGGCGGCGGGCACGCGCGCTGGCTACATGGTTTTCGTGAGAGGTCATCGCAATCTCGCAGAGGATCGAATGTTCTTGTAGGAGTCGTCAGCGGCCACGCAGGAAGAGCTTGTCCAGTTCGCCCAGCGACAACTGTACCCAGGTCGGACGCCCGTGGTTGCACTGCCCGGAACGCTCGGTGGCTTCCATCTCGCGCAGCAGCGCGTTCATTTCGGGGATGCCCAGGCGCCGGCCCGCGCGCACGGAGCCATGGCAGGCCATGGTGGAGAGCAGTTCGTTCTCCAATTCTTCCAGCCTGCGCGAACTGCCCTGCTGCGCCAGTTCGCCGAGTACGTCGCGCGTGAGTTGGGCGACGTCGGCGCCCTCGAGCAGCGCGGGAATGCGGCGTATTACGACGGCACCCGGTCCACTCCGGGAAAGTTCGAGGCCCCATTCGCCAAGAGCGTCCGCGTGCTCCTCAGCGGCGGCCGCTTCCTTCGCGCTCACCGCGATCGACAGCGGCACCAGCAACATCTGCGAGCGCAGGTTGGCGGTGATCCGCCCGTTCTTGAGCTTCTCGTACGTAATCCGCTCGTGCGCCGCGTGCATGTCGACCAGCACGAGGCCGTGCGCGTTTTCCGCGAGCACGTAGATGTTCTTCAGTTGCGCGATCGCATAGCCGAGCGGGGGCACGTCGCCCTCTACCGCCTCGTTGCCCACGGGCGGCACCCAGGACGATGCCGAAGGCCGTGGCGCCACCGACGAACCGAGCAGGGTCGCGTAGCCGGCCAGTGGCTCGTCACGGACACCAAGGCCGAGCCGGGACTGGCTCGACGACTGCGGCCACGAAGGCATCGACGGTTGCGCCGTCGCTGGACGATGTTCGGCAAACGTGGCGCCCGTTCCCGCCGCCATCGGTGCGACCGCGTCCGGCATGGCCGCACCGGCACGTGTCTGCGCCAGCGCCTCGTGCAAGGTGCGGAAGAGGAAATCGTGGATCAGGCGCTGCTCGCGGAAACGCACTTCGCTCTTCGCCGGATGCACATTGACGTCCACGCCGGCGGGATCGAGTTCCAGGAACAGCACGAATACGGGGTGACGGCCGTGGAAAAGGACGTCCGCGTACGCCTGGCGCACCGCATGCGCGACGATGCGATCGCGGACGAGCCGGCCGTTGACGTAGAAATACTGCTGGTCGGCTTGCGAGCGCGACGCGGTCGGGAGCCCCACCCAGCCGGACAGGCGCATGCCTGCCGCTTCATGCTCGATCCGAAGCGCCTGACCGGGAAACTCAGGGCCAAGCACTTCGGCGACGCGTGCCAGCGCGGCATGCTCGTCGCGAGCGGGCTTGAGCAGGCGCACCGGCTTGCCGTTGTGGCTGAGGCGGATGTCGACGCCTTCGCGGGCCAGCGCCAGTGACTTCAGGAGGTCGTCGATGTGCGCGAATTCCGTGCGCTCCGCGCGCAGGAACTTGCGCCGTGCCGGCACGTTGTAGAAGAGATCGCGCACCTCGATGGTCGTACCCTGCGGATGTTGCGCGGGGTGCACATCCTGCATGCGGCCGCCGTCCACCTCGATGCGCCAGGCGGAATCATCGCCCGCCTGGCGCGACGTGAGCGAGAAGCGCGCCACAGACGAAACCGACGCCAGGGCTTCTCCGCGAAAGCCCATGCTCGAGACGCGTTCCAGGTCGTCGAAGCTGCCGATCTTGCTGGTGGCATGCGAGGCCACGGCCAACGCGAGTTCGTCGCGGGGAATGCCGCCACCGTCGTCGCGCACGCGGATGAGCCGCACGCCACCCAGCTCGATATCGACCTCGATCCGGCGAGCGCCGGCGTCGATGCTGTTCTCGACCAGCTCCTTGACCACCGAAGCGGGCCGCTCGATGACTTCGCCGGCCGCGATCTGGTTGATCAGTTCCGGCGGCAAGGGACGGATTGGCATGACGGCATGACCTGACGGGCTTGCAAGCCTCGAAGGATAGCCGAAGGCGGTTAGCCGGAGGGAATGACCATCACCGTGCCGATACGCACGTTGTTGTCGGTCATCTTGTTGGCGAGTTTGAGCGCGCCGACCGATACACCGTACTGCTGCGCGATGCCGGTGAGCGTCTCGCCCCGATTGACCCGGTGGACGTCGCGCACATTGTCGTCGGCACGGCCAGCGGACCTCTTCGCGGGAGCCGGCGCGTCTGCCTTCGCAAGGATCTTGCCGGGAACGCTCGCCTTCACCGGTGCGGGGCTCTTGGGCGCCGGCTTTGCCAGTGCATCGTCATCGTCGCGAGCCGAACGCGACGACGCCACCACCGTGCCATTGCGGCGGGCCGCCTGCGCGGCGAACCAGGTACCGGGCGGCGGCATCGATTCGAAGTAATTGCGCACGCCGCCAAGCACCGCGGTGGCCAGTTGGCGACGGTGATCCTCGTCGCGGAGACGCCGTTCCTCGGAGGGATTGGTGATGAAGGCCGTCTCGACCAGGACGGAAGGCACGTCCGGCGAGCGCAGCACCACGAAGTTGGCACGCTCCACATAGCCACGATGGGTGGGACCGAGGCGCCCCAGCGCCTTCAGGACGTTGCCGGCAATGGATTCACTCGCCTGCATCGCATAGCCCTGCTGCAGGTCGAGCAGCACCGCGGCCAGGGTGTCGTCCTTGTCGTCGAGCGACACGCCACCCACGAGGTCGGCCCGGTTTTCCCGGTCTGCTAGCCAGCGCGCTGCTTCGGAGGTCTTGCCGCGCGGTGAGAGTACCCACACCGACGAGCCCTTGGCATCGCTGTTCTTGAACGCGTCGGCGTGGATCGAGACGAACATGTCCGCGTTGTGCTCGCGGGCGATCTGGTAGCGACGCTTCAGCGGAATGAAATAGTCCCCGTTGCGGGTGAGCACCGCCTGCATGCCTGGCTGGCGGTTGATCTGGTCGGCGAGTTCACGCGCCACCTGCAGCGTCACGTCCTTCTCGCGCAGGCCCGTCGCGCCGCGCGCGCCCGGATCTTCGCCGCCGTGGCCGGCATCGATCGCCACGACCACCTTGCGCTCGCTCGCCAGCAGCGGCGGCTTGCCCGGGGGCACCGTCTTTTCGCGGGCCGCCCGCGACACGGGGGCCACTGTCGCTTCGGCGACAGCCGGCGTGTCGTCGTCCACGGGATTATCGCCCGGATCGCTCTGACCACCCGGATACAGGTCCAGGACCAGACGGTAACCGTAATCGCCGGCCGGCTTCAGGAGGAAGCTCTTGGGCTTGGCCGTGGGATCGACGGTCGCGACCATCCGCGCCGCGCCACCCTGCTTAGCGGTCCTCAGGGATTTATAGAGTCCTTGCCCCCCCGGCGCCGAGAAATCGCCGGCGACGGAACTACCCGCGATGTCCAGCACCACACTGCCGGGCGTGTCGCCCTGGGACATCTTGTAGGTGGCCGACCCGGAGAGATCGAACACCACACGGGTGTATTCGGGGCCCGCCCAGACGCGTGCAGCCTTGACGTCGGCGGCCGTCGAAACGGCGGACACCATCGTCGCGACGGAGGTCACGCACGCAAGAAAACCAAGTTTGACGGTGATTCCCCTCATATGGCGGGATTGAACTGCAAGCGTTCGCTGAATGCAAGAGATTTCCCTTGTTAATCCATGACCTGCGAATACTTCGTCAACAAGCGTACAGGAATGGTCCGCAAACGGACGGAAAAGTGACGGTCTCGGCCGACTTGTAGACGATCACCTGGCGAGGCCCTGGAGCATCCGGCGGCCCAGTTCCGTATAAGGCTCGAAGCGGACGGCGCGACCCGTGGCCTCGTGACGAAAGTGGATTTCGAGGTCCACCGGCGGCAGGGCGCCCGCTCCGCGCTCAGGCCATTCGACCAGCACGATCGCGCCGGGCTCAGCCAGACTGTCGAGGCCAAGCCACTCCAGTTCGCCGGGATCCGCGATGCGATACAGATCGAGATGGAAAGCGCGACGCTCGCCGAGGTCGTAGCCCTCGACGAGGCTGTAGGTCGGGCTTTTCACCCGCTCGCCGACGCCCAATGCGCGCAGGAAGGCGCGGGCGAATGTCGTCTTGCCTGCGCCAAGGTCACCGTGGAGGTTGATGACGAGTCCACCTGGCACGAGACCCGCGAGCCGGCGGCCAAGCGCCGTCGTGGCTTCCTCGTCGGGCAGCAGCCACTCCTGCATATTCACGCGTCCAGTCCGTTGACGAGGTGGCGCAGCGGCTCGAGCAGGTCGCCGGCCAGCAGGCCACGCTGCCCTGCCCTGGCGGCGACGTCGGCCGCGCGAGCATGCAGGCCCACGCCGAGGCAGGCCGATGCATAGGGATCGCAGCCCTGGCCGAGCAAACCGGCCACGATGCCCGTCAGCGTATCGCCCATGCCGCCGCTCGCCATGCCGGGATTGCCCCAGGGACACACGGAGACCTCTCCAGCGGGCGAAGCGATGAGGCTACCGTTGCCCTTCAGCACGACCACCGCGCGATAGCGGCGCGCCAGTTCGCGCACCGCCGCGAAGCGATCGGCCTGCACCGCCGACGTCGTTACACCGAGAAGGCGGCCCGCCTCCCCCGGATGCGGCGTCAGCACCGCCTTTGCCGGCAGGCCGCGCGGTTCGGCCTGCAGCAGGTTGAGGCCGTCGGCATCGAGCACCGTGGGCAGCCCGGCGTCGAGCGCCGTCGTCCACAGGGCGTGACCCCAGGCGCCCTGGCCCAGGCCGGGCCCCAGTGCCACGACCGAGGCCTTCTCCAGCATCGGCTGCAGCGCCTGCGGACCATCGACCCCACGCGCCATCAGTTCGGGGCGCGCCGCGTTCATCGCCGGCACGTTTTCCTCGCGCGTGGCGACGCTGACCAGGCCGGCGCCCGTACGCAAGGCCGCCTCCGCCGCCATGCGTACCGCCCCGCCCGTCCCATGGTCGCCGCCGATGGCCAGGATGTGGCCGTTGGCGCCCTTGTGCGAATCCATCGGTCGCGGCGAGAGGCCGGCGGCGACGAGCAGTCGTGCGTCCGGCGCCTCGAGGATGTCGCGCGACAGATCGAGCGCATGCAGTTCGATGTCGCCAGCCGCCTCGGCCTGGTACGTATGCAGGCCACGCTTGCGCACGATGAAGGTCGCAGTCGCGTCGGCTCGAACCGCCACGCCCAGGCAGGCGCCCGTATCCGCCGACAACCCGGACGGAACGTCTAGTGCGAGCACGCTCGCGCCGCTCGCGTTGATGGCTTCGATCGCCTCGCGCGCTTCCCCTTCGGGTGCACGGTTGAGGCCGATGCCATAGATGGCGTCGACGACGACGTCCGCAGGCGGCAGCCCCCGCCATGCGGAAAGCGGAAGCACCAGGCTACCCAGGGCCTCGAATGCGCCGCGAGCCCGCAAGGCGTCGTCACCCTTCGGCTCGCCCAAGGCAATCACGTCGACGGCGAGCCCGCTGACGAGGGCATCGCGGGCGACGAGGTATCCGTCGCCACCGTTATTCCCGGTACCGCATACCACGCACAGCCGCCGTGCGTTCGGCCAGCGGCGGCGCAGCATGGCGAAAGCGGCCGCGGCTGCCCGCGTCATCAGCTCGAAGCCCGGTATACCGAGGCCGTCGATGGCGCACCGGTCGATGGCGCGCGCCTGGGAAGATGTGAAGAGGTCGATACCGGGATCGGAGGCGGTCATCGGCCGATTATAGGAGGCCCGGTAGAATAGGCGCATGCCCGTCTCCACCGCCATCGATTACGCCGCCCTGGCCGCCGACATCAAGTGCTGGGCACGCGAGCTCGGTTTTGCCGATGCCGGCATCGCGGGGACGGAGCTCGGCGACGACGAGGCCCATCTCGAAAGCTGGCTGGCGGAAGGAAACCACGGCGAAATGGACTACATGGCGCGCCACGGTACGCGCCGCAGCCGCCCTGCGGAACTGGAGCCCGGCACGCTCCGCGTGATCTCTGTCCGCATGGATTACATCCCACCCGGCATGCCGAATGCATGGGACGTAATCGGCGACGGCGAGAAAGCCTATGTGGCGCGCTACGCGCTCGGCCGCGACTACCACAAGCTCATGCGCAACCGGCTGCAGAAGCTGGCCGCGCGCATCCAGGAGCGCATCGGCGACTTCAGGTATCGCGCCTACGTCGATTCCGCGCCGGTGCTGGAAAAGGCCATCGCGCGCAACGCGGGCCTTGGCTGGATCGGCAAACACACCGTACTGATCAACAAACGCGCCGGCTCGTATTTCTTCCTCGGCGAGTTGTACACCGACCTGCCGCTGCCACTCGACGCCGCCGCAAGCGCCCACTGCGGAAGCTGTCGCCGTTGCATCGACATCTGCCCCACGCAGGCCATCGTCGCGCCCTACCGCCTCGACGCACGCCGCTGCATCTCGTACCTCACCATCGAACTGAAAGGCAGCATTCCCGTCGAACTGCGCGAGCCGATGGGCAACCGCGTCTTCGGCTGCGACGACTGCCAGCTCATCTGTCCCTGGAACAAGTTCGCACAGGAAGCGACGGAGCCCGACTTCGCACCACGCCACAGCCTCGACGGTCCGAAGCTCGTGGAGCTGTTCGCGTGGAGCGAAGAGGAATTCCTCTCGCGCACCGAAGGCATGGCCATCCGCCGCACGGGCTACGAAGGCTGGCTGCGGAACCTTGCGGTGGGACTCGGCAATGCGCCAACAAGCGACGAGGTCGTTACTGCGCTACGCATGCGGGCCGATCACCCGTCGGAGATGGTGCGCGAGCATGTCGCGTGGGCACTTGCACGGCATGCTGTTGTGTAGCGACTCTGCGCTTGCGGGCTCGGCTATCGCCATCGCGTTGCGCTTTGGCGGTGAGGCAAGGGGAGACAGAGACCTCATAGGAGCCGCTATAGCGGCGAGGCAACCTGGCGATCACGCCTGTAGGAGCGCGCCCTGCGCGCGACCGCTTCTCGCGACACCGTTGCACGTACCGGCTCCCACCGGGCAAGAGCCGCTGCACGTGCTGTGTTGTCGCGAGAAGCGGTCGCGCGCAGGCGCGCTCCTACACGTTCTGCCGCGCCGCTAGCACCCATCGCCGCTAAAGCGGCCCCTACACAGAGCATGAGCGCGCATGCTCTTCCCGCATGTCGCCTTACCGTTCGATGCCAGCAGCCGTCGCCCCGGCACAAGCGCCGCGTGCGAGGCCGCAAGGCGAGCCCACCCTACGAAGCGATACACCAGCAAGAATGCGGCGGCGAAGCCGCACAAGGCATGAGCCCGCGCTAGCGGGCTGTCCTTTTAGACCATCCCGCCAGACTTCCTCACGATCAGCATCGCCAGCTCCAGCGACTGCTCGTAGTTCAGGCGTGGATCCACCATCGACTTGTACGCGCGATTGAGGTCCTGCTCCACGAGGCCGCGGGCGCCGCCGAGGCATTCGGTGACGTTCTCGCCCGTCAGTTCCAGGTGGACGCCGCCCAGCCGCGTACCTGCCGCCGCGTGGATGTCGAACGCCTGGTCCAGTTCACCCGCGATGTTCGCGAACCGACGGGTCTTGAAGCCGTTGCTGGTGCTCTCGGTATTCCCGTGCATCGGATCGGCCACCCACAGCACGCGGCGGCCCTCGCGCTTAACCGCCTCGAGCAGTGGCTGCAGCTGCGTGGCGATCTTGTCGTTGCCCATGCGATGGATCAGCGTCAGACGACCCGGCTCCTCGTTCGGGTTGAGCACGTCGATGAGGCGGAGCAGGTCGTCCGGCTGGACCGTCGGACCCACCTTCACCGCGACCGGATTACGGATGCCGCGGAAATATTCCGTGTGTGCGCCATCGAGAGCCGCCGTGCGCATGCCGATCCACGGGAAATGCGTGGACAGGTTCAGCCAGCCGTCCTGGCGCGGCACCTGGCGGGTTAACGCCTCTTCGTAATGCAGCAGCAGTGCTTCGTGCGAGGTGTAGAAATCCACGCGCGAGTAGCTGGAGATCGACTGGCCGGCCAGGGTTTCCATGAAACGCAGCGAGTCGCCGATGCTCGCGACCATGCGCTTGTACTCGGCGGCCAGCGGCGAATGCTCCACCCAGGCCAGGTCCCAGTACTCCGGATGATGCAGATCGGCGAAGCCGCCATCGATCAGCGCGCGGACGAAGTTCATCGTCATCGCTGAGCGGGCATGGGCCTTGATGAGGCGCTGCGGGTCGGCGCGTCGTGCCTCCGCGGTGAATTCGGGGCTGTTGACCAGATCGCCGCGGAAGGCCGGCAGGGTCACGCCGTCCCGGGTTTCCGTATCCGCCGAGCGCGGCTTCGCATACTGGCCGGCGAAGCGGCCCACGCGCAGCACCGGCTTCTTCAGGCCATGCACGAGCACGAGGCTCATCTGCAGCAGCACCTTCAGGCGGTTGGAAATGATCGGGCTGCTGCAGTCCGCGAAGCTCTCTGCGCAGTCACCGCCCTGAAGCAGGAAGCGCTCGCCATCCTGCGCCTCGGCGAGCTGCTGCTTCAGCGCCAGTATCTCCCAGGAGGTAACCAGCGGCGGCAGCTGGCCAAGCTGGCCGAGCGCACGCTGCAGCTCCGCCGCGTCTTCGTAGGTCGGCTGCTGGAGGGCGGTCCTCGACCGCCACGAACCCGGCGTCCAGTCGGCGGACGGGGGCGTTACGGCTTTGAGGGAGTGTTGCATGACGGTGCTGCCTGCGTGGAATAAGTCAACGAATGGAACGACGGATGGCCAGGAAGGCCCAGACGACGAGCACGACGAACCAGAACAGGGTCCAGCCCGGCATGGGGATACCCAGGATCGGCTCGATCTTTGCGCACTCACCGGAACCAGTGAAGGCGAGCTTCAGCATCTTGGTGAACGGGAAGGCATCGAACAGGTAGCCGAGACCGGGGCCACAGGCCGGCACCTGCTCCGGGGACAGCGACTGCAGCCAGAGATGGCGGCCTGCCGTGGCGATGCCCCAGAGTCCGCCCAGCGCGATGAGGACGGCGTAAACGACGCGGCCGGCGGTGCGCCGCGGCGCGTGCAATCCGCCGATGAGGAAGAACAGTCCCATGAAGCACACGGCGATGCGCTGGAAGATGCACAGTGGGCAAGGGTCGAGGTGCATGACGTACTGCGCATACAGCGCGAACGCCATGAGACCCATGCAGACAAGGAAGCCGGCGAGGTAGCGCGAACGGAAGGACCAGGTTCGGAGAAAGCTCATGCGAGGGATGCTGCGGTGCGGGACACCCACGTTAACGCTTTGTGGAGGCCGTTGTAAGTCCTTGCCCGCGGTTACATTTGCAACCTTCACGGGAAACAAAAAACCCGGCAGGTTTCCCTGCCGGGTTTCTCGATCGATCGACCCGCGACGGGCTTATTCGGCGTCGACGGCTTCCGTCTTGGCCGGGCGATCGACCAGTTCGACGTACGCCATCGGGGCGTTGTCGCCCGGGCGGAAGCCGCACTTGAGGATGCGCAGGTAGCCGCCGGGACGCTCGCGGTAACGGGTGCCGAGTTCGAACAGCTTACCGACGGCTTCCTTGTCGCGCAGGCGCGAGAAAGCGAGGCGGCGGTTGGCGACGCCGTCGGTCTTGGCGAGCGTGATGAGCGGCTCGGCGACGCGACGGAGTTCCTTCGCCTTGGGAAGGGTGGTGCGGATCAACTCGTGCTTGATCAGCGACGCGGCCATGTTCTTGAACATGGCTTCGCGGTGGCTGCTCGTGCGATTGAGCTTGCGACCGGATTTCTGGTGGCGCATGGCGTTTACTCTCTAATGTCTGTTGTTATGGAAAGACGGCCAGGATGAGCCGGCTTCCCGCGGTTACCCGCTTTTCGAGGCTGTCAAAACGCCCCGTTATAAGAGCACGGCCTCTGTGGACCGCTTTCGAATTCCGACGGAAGTGCGCAAAGGGCATCCATCGGTTCCTGCAACGGAACCGGGGCGATCGAAAACCGATCGCCCCGTGGAACATCAGCCCAACTGCATGCCGTGGGACAAGCCCGGCGGCGGCCAGTTCTCGAGCTTCATGCCGAGTGCGAGACCACGTCCGCCCAGCACGTCCTTGATTTCCGTCAGCGACTTCTTGCCAAGGTTCGGCGTCTTCAGCAGCTCGACCTCGGTCTTCTGGACCAGGTCGCCGATGTAGTAGATGCTCTCGGCCTTGAGACAGTTCGCGGAACGGACCGTCAGTTCGAGATCGTCGATGGGGCGCAGCAGCAGCGGATCGAACCCGCCCTTCTCCGCCTTGGTCGAATCGCTCTCGCGGCGCGAGAAATCGCCGAAAACCGACAGCTGGTCGTTGATGATCTCCGCTGCCTTGCGGACAGCGTCTTCAGCACCGATCGTGCCGTTCGTCTCGATGTCGAGCACGAGCTTGTCGAGGTTGGTGCGCTGCTCGACACGAGCGGCGTCCACTTCATAAGCCACGCGCAGGACCGGCGCGAACGACGCGTCGAGCTGCAGACGGCCGATCGGCCGCGTCTCGTCATCCGGATGCTGGCGCGCGCTGGCCGGCTGGTAGCCGACGCCGCGACGCACCTTCAGGCGCATGTTGAGTGCCACATCCTTGGTGAGGTGGCAGATCACGTGCTCCGGGTTGACGATTTCAACGGAATGGTCGACCGCGATGTCGCCGGCGGTAACCACGCCCTTACCCTTCTTGGCCAGCGTCAGGGTGACTTCGTCACCGGTATGCTGGCGGATAGCGACGTCCTTCAGGTTCAGCAGGACTTCGATCACGTCCTCCTGCAGGCCTTCCAGGGTCGTGTACTCGTGCAGCACGCCGTCGATTTCGACCTCGACGATCGCGCTGCCCGGAATCGAAGAGAGCAGCACGCGACGCAGCGCGTTGCCCAGGGTATGACCGAAGCCACGCTCGAGCGGCTCGACCACTACCTTCGCGCGGTTCGCTCCAAGCTGCTCGACGCTGAGGCCACGAGGCCGCAGCACACTAGTTGACGAAACTGCCATGCAAGGCTCCGGTGGATTACTTCGAGTAAAGCTCGACGATCAGGGCTTCATTGATATCGGCCGGCAGATCGCCACGATCCGGGACGGCCTTGAACGTGCCCGCGAACTTCTTGCTGTCGACCTCGACCCACGACGGACGCAGGTCCATCGTGTCGTAGATCGTCGCCGCTTCCTGCACGCGCAGCTGCGTACGGGCCTTCTCGGTTAGCGAGACCTCGTCGCCCGGACGGACGTGGTACGAAGGCACGTTGACCTTCTTACCGTTGACCGTGACGGACTTGTGGGCCACGAGCTGGCGAGCCTGGGCGCGGGTGACCGCAAAACCCATGCGATAGACGACATTGTCGAGGCGGCTTTCCAGCAGGCGAAGCAGGTTTTCACCCGTGTTGCCCTTCTGGGTCGAAGCCTTGGTGTAGTAATTGCTGAACTGACGCTCGAGCACGCCGTAAATACGCTTGACCTTCTGCTTCTCGCGAAGCTGGACGGCGTAGTCGGACAGACGGGCGCGCTTGTTGGCGCCATGCTGACCGGGCTTGTTTTCGAGCTTGCACTTGGAATCCAGCGCACGAACCGGGCTCTTCAGACCGAGGTCGGCACCTTCACGACGCGCCAGCTTGCAGGTAGCTCCACGATAACGGGCCATGGTTATGCTCCTTAGACGCGACGCTTCTTGGGGGGACGGCAGCCGTTATGCGGAATCGGCGTGACGTCGATGATGTTGAGCACCTTGTAGCCCAACGCGTTCAGAGAGCGCACGGCCGACTCGCGGCCGGGGCCGGGGCCCTTGATGCGCACTTCCACGGTCTTCACACCGTAGTCGCCAGCGGCACGACCGGCCTTCTCTGCGGCAACCTGCGCAGCGAACGGCGTCGACTTGCGGGAACCGCGGAAGCCCGCGCCGCCTGCCGTCGCCCACGACAGGGCGTTGCCCTGGCGATCGGTGATCGTGACGATGGTGTTGTTGAAAGAAGCCTGCACGTGGGCCACGGCATCCGTGACGACGCGCTTGATCTTCTTTTTGGTTTTAACCGGCTTAGCCATGTTCGATATCCGTTACTTCTTGATCGGACGACGCGGACCCTTACGGGTACGGGCGTTGGTACGCGTGCGCTGGCCGCGCACCGGCAGGCCGCGACGATGACGCAGGCCACGGTAGCTACCAAGGTCCATGAGACGCTTGATCGCCATGCCGATTTCGCGACGGAGGTCGCCTTCGACCGTGTACTTCGCGATTTCGGCGCGGATCTTCTCGACCTCGCCTTCGCTCAACGACTTGATGGGAGTGGTCGCAACCACGCCCGCGTCGACGCAAACCTTCTTGGCCCGCGAACGGCCGATTCCATAAATGCTCTGCAGGCCAACCCAGACATGCTTCTGGACCGGCAAATTGACACCCGCGATGCGCGCCATGATGTACTGTCTCCGATGCGTTTCGTGCGCGGTAAACGCGCAATTCTAACCGTAATTAACCTAAACGGGAAGTCCTGCGGCGCTGGGCGCCAAGGCCTCCCCTACTTGGGGCTTCCGTCGCGTCTCAGCTGCGACGGAGATTCGACTTCTTGAGCAGACTCTCGTACTGGTGGCTCACGAGATGGGCCTGGACCTGAGCCGTGAAGTCCATCACCACCACCACCACGATCAGCAGCGAAGTGCCGCCGAAATAGAATGGGACGTGCCAGGCGTTCTGCATGAACGTGGGCACCAGGCAGACCAGGACGATGTAAATCGCGCCAACACCGGTAAGCCGGGTCATGACGCCATCGATGTAGTCCGCCGTGGCACGACCCGGGCGGATACCCGGAATCAACGCGCCCGAACGCTTGAGGTTATCGGCCGTTTCCTGCGAGTTGAACACGATCGCCGTATAGAAGAAGGCGAAACCGATCACCAGCACCGCGAATACGATGTCGTGGACCGGCTCACCCGGACTCAGCGCCGTGGTCAGCCATTGCAGCCAGCGGGACTGGTGGGCAGAGCCGAACCAGGTCGCCGCGGTCGCGGGGAACAGCAGCAGACTGGTCGCGAAGATCGGCGGGATCACGCCCGACATGTTGATCTTCAGCGGCAGGTGCGAGGTCTGGCGCTGGAACTGACGCTGGCTGCCCTGCTTCGCGTAGTTCACGGTAATGCGCCGCTGGGCGCGCTCCATGAACACCACGAAAGCCGTGACCGCCAGGATCACCACTGCGACCATCAGCAGCTTCAGGACCGACAGCTCACCATTGTTCGCCATGCTCAGCGTATGGACGATCGCCGAGGGAAGTCCCGCGACGATACCGGCGAAGATCAGCATCGATATACCGTTGCCGATGCCACGCTCCGTGATCTGCTCGCCCAGCCACATCAGGAACATCGTACCGGCGGTGAGGCCGACGACCGATGCCAGGACGAAGCCGGCACCCGGCATGTAGACCACCGGACCGCTGCTTCCGACCTGCTTCTGCAAGGCTACCGCGATACCGAAGGCCTGGAATGCCGCCAGGCCGACCGTGCCGAAGCGCGTGTACGTGGTCATCTTGCGACGACCCGCCTCGCCTTCCTTGCGCAGTGCCTGGAGCGACGGAATGACCGAGCCCATCATCTGCACCACGATCGATGCCGAAATGTACGGCACCACGCCGAGGGCGAAGACCGAGAAGCGGGACAGCGAGCCGCCGGAGAACATGTTGACCATGTTCAACAAACCGCCACCGCCTTCGACCAGGCTCGTCATCGCCTCGGGATTCACACCCGGGACGGGAATGAACGAACCGAGGCGGAAGACGATCAACGCACCGATAAGGAAAAAGATGCGCTGACGCAGTTCCGTCAGTTTGCCCAGCGAGCCGAGCGTTGTGCCCTGCGCTGCAGCCACTTGATTACTCCACGCTGCCGCCGGCGGCTTCGATAGCCGCCTTGGCGCCGGCCGTCGCAAGCACGCCCGAGAGCTTCACTGCACGGGTGATCTCGCCCTTCAGGACGATCTTGACCTTCTTGGCGCGGCTGGTCACGAGACCGGCAGCGTGCAAGGCGATCAGGTCGATGGTGTCAGCCTTGACCGAAGCCAGCTGGTACAGCATGACCTGTTCCGTGTCGGCCTTCTTCAGCGAGCGGAAGCCCACCTTCGGCAGGCGACGCTGCAGCGGCATCTGGCCGCCTTCGAAACCGACGCGGTGCGTGTTACCGGCACGTGCGTGCTGACCCTTGTGACCACGACCGGCAGTCTTGCCGAGACCGGAGCCGATACCGCGGGCGACGCGGGTACGGGTCTTGCGGGCGCCCTTGCCGGGCCTGAGTTCATTAAGACGCATGATGCTTACTCCTCGACCCGGACCAGGTAGTAGACCGTGTTGATGAGGCCACGGACCTGGGGGCTATCTTTCAGTTCGCGCACATCGTTGAGCTTGCTCAGGCCGAGGGCCTTGACGCTCAGACGATGACGACCCTGTACGCCGCGCAGGCCCTTGACCAGGCGCACGCGAACGGTGCCGGCTGCGGCGGCGGTTTCGATCTTCTTAGCCATTGCCCAGCACCTCTTCGATCGTCTTGCCACGCTTGGCGGCGATGCGCTTCGGCGAGGCGACGGCCTGCAGACCCTTGATCGTCGCGCGGACGAGGTTGATCGGGTTACGCGAGCCGACGGCCTTCGCAAGCACGTCCTTCACGCCGACCACTTCGAGGACGGCGCGCATGGCACCGCCGGCGATCACGCCGGTACCCTGCGAGGCAGGCTGCATGTAGACACGGGCCGCACCATGGTTCGCCTTGATGGCGTACCACAGCGTGCCATTGTTCAGTTCGATGCTCACCATGTTGCGACGGGCGCGCTCCATGGCCTTGGAAATGGCGACCGGGACTTCACGGGCCTTGCCATAACCGAAGCCGACGCGACCCTCGCCGTCACCGACCACGGTCAGCGCGGTGAAGCTCATCTGGCGGCCACCCTTGACGGTCTTGGCCACGCGGTTGACGGCGATAAGCTTTTCAAGCATGCCGTCCGAATTTTCGCGATCTGTCGAGGACATCTCTTTTCCTGTCTGCCCGGGCGTACCGGGACTTCTGTTTACGGCTCGGTCGCCGCTTGGAGTTGTAGTTGCAGCGGGCGGCACCGGTCCCGGTGGACCGATGCCGTGGCCTGACGCCTCTTAGAACTTGAGGCCGGCCTCACGCGCCGCATCGGCAAGAGCCTTGATGCGACCGTGATAACGGAAACCCGAGCGGTCGAACGCGACGGCTTCGATACCGGCGGCCTTGGCGCGCTCGGCAACGATGCGACCCACCGTGACGGCGGCTTCGACGTTCTTCTTGCTCTTGAGGCCTTCGGCAACCAACTTCTGCACGGTCGAGGCGGCTGCCACGACGGTGCCGTTCGGTGCGAAGACCTGGGCATAGATGTGCTGACCGGTGCGGTGCACGCTCAGGCGGGCGACGGCGAGCTCACGGATGTGGGCGCGGGTCGACTTGGCGCGGCGCAGGCGGGATTGGTTCTTGTTCATCGTCTTGTCTCCAGGAAGCGGATAGGCCGATCAGGCCTTCTTGGCTTCCTTCAGGATGATCGTCTCGCCCGCGTAGCGGACACCCTTGCCCTTGTAGGGCTCCGGCGAACGGAACGCGCGGATCTTCGCTGCCACCTGGCCGACGAGCTGCTTGTCGGCACCCTTGACGAGGACTTCCGTCTGCGTCGGGACTTCGATGGTGATGCCTTCCGGCGCCTCGAAAACGACCGGATGCGAATAACCCAGCGACAGGTTGATCGACTTACCGGTGAGCTGGGCGCGGTAACCCACGCCGACGAGCTCGAGCTTCTTCTCGAAGCCGGTGGCCACGCCCTGGACCATGTTGGCAACGATGGCGCGGGCCGTACCGCCGAACTTATCGTCGGCGCCTTCGGCGAGAACGATGTTCGCCACGCCATTCTCCTGCTGGAACGAAACGCCCGGCAGTTCATGCGTGGTCAGGGTGCCCTTCGGGCCCTTGACGGTGACGGTGCCGTTGGCGATCGAGAGTTCGACGCCCTTCGGGAGGGTGATGGGCTTTTTGGCTACACGTGACATGTCGGGACTCCTTACGCCACCTGGCCGATGACTTCGCCGCCCAGACCCTTAGCACGGGCCTGCGCGTCGGTCAGGAGACCGGCGGAAGTCGAGATGATCGAGATACCCAGGCCACCGAGGACCTTCGGCAGTTCGTCCTTGCCACGGTAGACGCGGAGACCGGAACGGCTGACACGGGAAATGGTCTCGATGGCCGGACGGCCTTCGAAATACTTCAGCTTGATCTCGAGGACCGGCTTGCCCGCTTCGTCAGCGGTACGGGCGTCGAGGACATAGCCTTCGTTCTGCAGAAGCCTGGCAAGCGCCAGCTTCATCTTCGACGACGGCATACGGACAACCGGTTTGCCAGAGGCCTGGCCATTGCGGATGCGCGTAAACAGATCGGCGATGGGATCAGTCATGCTCATAAGAAAAACCCTTGAGAGTGCACCGATATCCGAATTACCGGAAATCTTGAATTGTAAAGCCGACAATCGTCGGTCTGCATTGCGCAGACCGACGACTATAACAGCTTGGCCCGCCGTTGGCGAGTTTTTTACCAGCTAGCCTTGCGCAGGCCCGGCACGTCGCCGCGCATGGTGGCCTCGCGGAGCTTGTTGCGGCCCAGGCCGAACTTGCTGTAGACGCCACGCGGGCGGCCGGTCAGGGCGCAGCGATTACGCTGGCGCACCGGGCTGGCATCGCGCGGAAGCTTCTGCAGCTTGGTCTGGGCTTCCATCTTCTCGTCATACGACGCGGAAGCGCTCAGGACGATCGCCTTCAGTTCGGCGCGCTTGGCGGCGAACTTCTTGACGAGCTTGGTGCGCTTGAGGTCGCGCTCGACCATCGAGGTCTTGGCCATGTTCTACCTGTGATCAGTTGCGGAACGGGAAGCTGAAGGCTTCCAGCAACGCCTTGGCTTCTTCGTCGGTCTTGGCGGTGGTGGTGATGGAGATATCCATGCCACGCAGCGCGTCGACCTGATCGAAGTCGATTTCCGGGAAAATGATCTGTTCCTTGATGCCGAAGTTGTAGTTACCACGGCCATCGAAGGCACGGCCCGAGACACCACGGAAGTCGCGCGTACGCGGCAGCGAGATGTTGATCAGGCGGTCCAGGAATTCCCACATCTGGGCACGACGAAGCGTGACCTTGCAGCCGATCGGCCAACCGTCGCGGATCTTGAACGAGGCGACCGACACGCGGGCCTTCGTCGTGATCGGCTTCTGGCCGGCGATCTTGGTCATGTCGGCGACCGCGTTCTCGAGGATCTTCTTGTTACCGGCGGCTTCGCCGACGCCCATGTTGAGCGTGATCTTCGTGATGCGCGGGACTTCCATGACGTTCTGGTAACCGAAGCGCTCAGTGAGCTTCTGCATTACCGACTCTTTGTAAAACGTTTCAAGGCGGGTCATGACTTCGGTTCCTTACGCGTCGACCACTTCGCCCGAACGGAACACGCGCACCTTGCGCCCATCCTCGAGCTTTTTGGTGCCAACGCGCTCGCCCTTGTTCGAGGCGGAGTTGAAGAGCTGGACATTGGAGATGTGAATCGAGGCCTCACGTTCGACGATACCGCCCGGCTGGTTGGCCTGGGGGTTCGGCTTGGTGTGGCGCTTGATCAGGTTCACGTTCGAGACGACCACGCGGTCGCCATCGACGCGCAGCACGTCACCGCGCTGTCCCTTGTTCTTACCGGTGATAACGAGGACGTTATCACCCTTGCGGATACGGTTCATGGTCTGGCCTCCGCTCAGAGCACTTCGGGCGCGAGCGAGACGATCTTCATGAACTTCTCGCTGCGCAGCTCGCGTGTAACCGGCCCGAAGATACGGGTGCCGATCGGCTCGAGCTTGTTGTTGAGGAGCACGGCCGCATTCCCGTCGAAACGGATCAGCGAGCCATCGGCACGGCGCACACCCTTGGCGGTACGAACCACCACGGCGTTGTACACCTCACCCTTCTTGACCTTGCCGCGGGGAATGGCGTCCTTGACGGTCACCTTGATGACATCGCCGACGCTGGCATAACGGCGCTTGGAGCCGCCCAGCACCTTGATGCACATCAGTTCCTTCGCGCCGCTGTTGTCCGCCGCGGAAAGCGTGCTTTGCATCTGAATCATCGCAGCTCTCCTTAAACTTCAGCGCGCGTGACGATTTCGACCACGCGGTGATGCTTCGTCTTCGACAGCGGACGGCACTCCGCGATACGGACCACGTCGCCCTCGTTAGCACCCGTTTCATCGTGTGCGTGGAGCTTCGTGGAGCGGCGGATGATCTTGCCGAGCAGCGGGTGCTGCACCTGGCGTTCGATCAGCACCGTGACCGTGTTGACCATCTTGTTGCTAATGACGCGGCCTACGAGGGTACGCGCCGTTTTCTGGTTATCGCTCATATCAGCCGTCCCTTACTTCTTCACGCCGAGCACGAACTTCGTGCGGGCGATGTCGCGCCGAACGCGGCGCAGCTGGTGCGGCTGGGTGAGCTGGCCGGAGCCCTTCTGCATGCGCAGATTGAACTGCTCCTTGCGAAGGTCCAGCAGATGCTGATTCAGCTCTTCCGCCGACTTGGTCTTGATTTCTTTGATGGCCATCACATCACCGCCCTGGACACGAACTGGGTCTGGACCGAGAGCTTGGCCGCGGCCAGGCGCATGGCCTCGCGCGCGGTTGTCTCGTCGACACCTTCGATTTCATAAAGCATGCGACCCGGCTGGATCAAGGCGACCCAGAACTCGACGCCACCCTTACCGGCACCCATTCGGACTTCGATGGGCTTGCGGGTGATCGGCTTGTCTGGGAACACGCGGATCCACAGCTTGCCGCTACGCTTCACGTAGCGCGTGATGACACGACGAGCCGCCTCGATCTGACGCGCGGTCAGCTGACCGTGCGTCGTCGCCTTCAGGCCATACTCGCCAAAGCTCACGAGATTGGAGTTGAATGCCAGGCCGTCGTTACGGCCCTTATGCATTTTGCGGAACTTGGTACGCTTCGGTTGCAACATGGCAACGCTCCTTACTTGGCAGAGCGCTCGCCGCGCTCACGGCGGTTTTCACCACCTTCGCGACGCGACGACTGCTGAGGCTGCTGTTCTTCCTTCGACTCGGCCGTGGCGGCCGCCAGGTCGAAGATCTCGCCCTTGTAGACCCACACCTTGACACCGATGATGCCGTACTGGGTCTTGGCCTCGGCGGTGCCGTAGTCGATGTCCGCGCGCAGGGTATGCAGCGGAACGCGACCTTCGCGGGCCCACTCGGAGCGCGCGATCTCGGCGCCGTTCAGACGGCCGGAGACGTTGATCTTGATGCCGAGGGCGCCGAGGCGCATCGCGTTGCCGACCGAGCGCTTCATCGCGCGGCGGAACATGATACGACGCTCGAGCTGCTGGGCGATGGACTCGGCGACGAGCTGGGCGTCGAGTTCCGGCTTGCGGACTTCACTGACGTTGATGTGCGTCGGAACGCCCATCATGTTGGTGACTTCCTTGCGCAGCTTCTCGATGTCCTCACCCTTCTTGCCGATCACCACGCCCGGACGGGCGGTGTGGATCGTCACGCGGGCGGTCTTGGCCGGACGCTCGATCTGGATCTTCGAGATACCGGCGGCGGCGAGCTTCTTGCGCAGCATCTCGCGGACCTTGAGGTCGGCAGCGAGGTACTGGGCGTATTCACCCTTGTTTGCGTACCACTTCGAGTTCCAGTCCTTGGCAATGCCGAGGCGGATACCGGTGGGATGAACTTTATGACCCATCGTGTCTTACCCCAGTCAGTTGCCGACAACCACAGTGATGTGGCTGGTGCGCTTCAGGATGCGCGAGCCGCGGCCTTTGGCGCGGGCGTACATGCGCTTCATCGCCGGACCTTCGTCGACGAAGATGCGAGCCACCTTCAGCTCGTCGACGTCGGCGCCGAGGTTGTTCTCGGCGTTGGCAACGGCGGAGAGCAGCACCTTGCGGACAAGGTGAGCGGCCTTCTTGTTGGTAAAGGCGAGCACGTCGCTGGCTCGGCCCACGGGCATGCCGCGGACCAGGTCAGCCACCAGGCGTGCCTTCTGCGCCGAAATGCGGGCGCTGCGCAGGATCGCTTTGGCTTCGGTGCTCATCACTTGCCCTTCTTGTCGCCGGCGTGCCCCTTGTACGTGCGGGTCACCGCGAACTCGCCGAGCTTGTGCCCGACCATGTTCTCGTTGATCAACACAGGCACGTGCTGGCGGCCGTTATGGATGGCGATGGTCAGACCGACCATCTCCGGCAGGATCATCGAGCGACGCGACCAGGTCTTGATCGGACGCTTGTTGTTGGCGGAAACGGCGGCTTCCACCTTCTTTACGAGGTGCAGGTCAACGAACGGACCTTTCTTTAGAGAGCGCGGCATGATCGTTTCCTATTACTTGCGACGACGCACGATGAACTGCTGGGTGCGCTTGTTATTGCGCGTCTTGTAACCCTTGGTCGGCGTACCCCACGGGCTGACCGGATGACGGCCACCGGAGGTCTTGCCTTCACCACCGCCATGCGGATGGTCGACCGGGTTCATCACGACGCCGCGAACGGTCGGACGGATACCTGCCCAGCGCTTCTTACCAGCCTTGCCGAGCTTGCGCAGGCTGTGCTCCGAGTTGCCGACTTCGCCGATCGTGGCGCGGCACTCGACCGGCACGCGGCGCATTTCGCCGGAGCGAAGACGCAGCGTGGCGTAGCCCTGCTCACGCGCCACCAGCTGTACCGAGGCGCCGGCACTGCGCGCGATCTGCGCACCCTTGCCCGGCTTCATCTCGATGCAGTGAATGGTCGAACCTACCGGGATGTTGCGCAGCGGCAGGCAGTTGCCCGCCTTGATCGGCGCATCGGTACCCGATACCAGGCGGTCACCCTCCTGGACGCCCTTCGGCGCGATGATGTAACGGCGCTCACCATCCGAGTACACCAGCAGCGCGATGTGCGCGGTGCGGTTCGGATCGTATTCCAGGCGCTCGACGCGAGCCACGATGGACTCCTTGTCGCGCTTGAAATCGATGATGCGGTAGGCCTGCTTGTGGCCACCGCCGCGATGACGGACCGTGATGCGGCCGTAATGGTTACGGCCACCGGACTTGGACTGCGACTCGGTCAGCGGGGCATACGGAGCGCCCTTGTGCAGACCCGGGGTGCGGACGCTGACAGCGTCGCGACGGCCCGGTGAGGTCGGCTTGTGTGTGATTAGTGCCATTTCGAATAACTCCTGGCTCAGGCCTTGGCCGACACGTCGATCGTGTGGCCAGCGGCGAGTCGCACGTAGGCCTTGCGCTTACCCTGGCGAACGCCAGCGCGCTGGCGGAAGGACTTGGCCTTGCCCTTGCCATTGACGAGGTTCACGTTTTCGACCTTGACGTCGAAAAGGTGTTCCACGGCGGCGCGGACGTCAGCCTTGGTGGCTTCCGGGGCTACGACGAAAACATACTGGTTACCCTCGGCAAGACGGGCGGTCTTCTCGGAAATGTGCGGCGCGCGCAGCGTATTCAGGGTGCGTTCGTTGCTCATGCCAGCCACTCCTCGACCTTCTTGACCGCGTCTACCGTGAGCACGACGAAGTCGGAACCGACCAGGCTAACCGGGTTCAGCGCCAGCACGTCCACTACATGGAGGTACGGAATGTTGCGGGCAGACAGGTACAGCGCCTCGTTGGCTTCCTCGGAAACCAGCAGGACGCGGCCGGAGACTTCAAGCTCGGCGAGCTTGGAGATCATGGCCTTGGTCTGCGCCTTCTCGAAATCAAAACCCGGGACAACCTTCAGGCGACCTGCGCGGTTGAGCTCCGACAGCATGGAGCGGATCGCGACACGGTAGGCCTTGCGGTTGACCTTCTGCTCGAAGCTGCGCGGCTTGGCGGCAAAGGTGACACCACCACCGACGAAGATCGGTGCGCGGTAGTCGCCGTGACGGGCGCCGCCGCCCTTCTGCTTCTTGAACTTCTTGGTGGTACCGGACATCTCGCCGCGCGACAGCTGCGCCTTGGTGCCGGCTCGGCCGCCCGCGCGATACGCGGTGACGACCTGGTGGATCAGGGCGTTGTTCAGCTCGCGACCGAAGACCTCGTCGGACACGGTAAGCGGCTGGGCGCCAATGACATTGAGTTCCATGGCGTTCTCCTCAGCCCTTCGTCGTCGGACGGATCACGACGTCGCCACCGGGAGCACCCGGTACCGCGCCCTTGACCGCAATCAGGTGACGCTCGGCATCGACCTTGACCACTTCCAGGCCCTGCTGCGTGCGGTTGACCGCACCCATGTGGCCGGACATCTTCTTGCCGGGGAACACGCGGCCTGGCGTCTGGCGCTGGCCGATGGAGCCCGGCGCACGATGCGACAGCGAGTTACCGTGCGTGGCATCACCCATCTTGAAGTGATGACGCTTGATCGTGCCCTGGAAACCCTTGCCCTTGGACACGCCCTGCACGTCGACCACCTGGCCCACGGAGAACACGTCGTCGGCCTTGATTTCGCTGCCCACGGCATACTTGGCGGCGTCGTCGGCCGTGACACGGAATTCGCGAATGACGCGACCCGGCTCGACCTTAGCCTTTGCATAATGGCCCTTCAGCGGCTGCGTCAGCAGCGAGGCGCGCTTGACGCCTGCCGCGAGCTGCACGGCGCTGTAGCCGTCGATTTCGTCCGTCTTCACCTGGGTCACGCGATTGGGCGTCGCTTCAATCAGCGTCACCGGAATCGAGCGGCCATCTTCAGTGAAGAGCCGGCTCATGCCGCACTTGCGGCCTACTAGTCCGATACTCATATGTGTATCCCTTTGTCCGCTCAGCCCAGCTTGATCTGTACGTCTACGCCAGCGGCGAGATCAAGCTTCATGAGCGCGTCCACGGTTTTGTCATTCGGGTCGATGATGTCCAGCACGCGCTTGTGGGTGCGGGTCTCATACTGATCGCGAGCATCCTTATCGACGTGCGGGGACGTCAGGATGGTGTACCGCTCGATCTTGGTCGGGAGCGGAATCGGACCCAGCACCGTTGCACCGGTACGCTTGGCCGTCTCGACGATCTCACTGGCTGAACGGTCGATCAAACGATGATCGAACGCCTTCAACCGAATGCGAATCTTCTGGTTCGCCATAAAAACCGTGTCCTGTTGTCGAAAGAACGTTATGTATTTCAGGCACTTATCAGTGACCTGATTACTCTTTAGAAGCGTAAGCGACTACCGCCCTTGAGGACGGTAGCCGCCTATCTTACTGCATTTTCCTGCAAATTGCAGGGTTGATGCGTATTACTTGATGATCTTGGCCACCACACCCGCGCCGACGGTACGACCGCCCTCACGGATGGCAAAACGCAGGCCGTCGTCCATCGCGATCGGGTGGATCAGGGTGACCACCATCTTCACGTTGTCACCC
>NZ_DASYDO010000037.1:0-31032 GCF_036499525.1 Luteibacter sp.
GCGCGCGGTATAGGTGAAAGCCGTGGTGGCGACGACACCGTCGGGGCGAGTTTCCTTCACGTCCTCCACCCAGCCGCGGGGCGTGTAGGTGGTGGTAAACAACGTACCCTGGGCGTCCTTGCGGGAACGCACCCGCCCCGCTGCGTCGTAGCTGAGGATTTCCTCGATGTGGCCAAGCGCGTTCTCGCGCTTCCACAGGTCACCCTGGCGGTAGTCGCACGGACCCGTCGTGCAATTGGCCGCATCGGCAGCGCGGTAGGTGTACGTCGCCAGGGTCGCGATCGTGTCGCGGTCGCTGCGCGGGCCTTCTTCATGGATCAGGCGGCCCGCCGCATCGTAGGTCAGGCGCCAGATGCGCGAAAGGGTGAGCGGCGCGCCGGGTTGCGTGGGATCGATCGCGCCCCACGCTTCGCGGCCGGTGAGGTTGCCTGCCGCGTCGTAGCTGAAGCGCTCTTCGCGGCCGGGCGCCGTAATGCGTACTGGCCGGCGCAACACTGGATGCCATTCGGTGGCGACGCGGCGGGCCTGTGCGGTGCCAGCGGCTTCGGTGCGCTCCAGTTCGTTGCCGTCACTGTCGTGGCGATAGTCGATGGCACGGCCATCGAAGTCGACGCGGCGCGAGACGAGCCCGTTGTCATCGTAGTCGATGCTTGCACTGGCTGCGGCACAGCCGGCACCGCCGGGCTGATCGACGCTGGTGAGGCGCCTGACTCCGCGCACATCGGCATAATGGTAACGATGCACCGCGCCAGCTGGCCCGGTGACCGCCGTGCGGCCGTCGGCCTCACGCGCGAGTTGTACCTTCCCTATGCCATTCGCGTGCTCACTTGAAATCGCACGCCCCTCATTGTCGTAGCGGAAGGTGGCGAAGCGCTGCTTCGTTTCGTCATAGATACCGGTGAGGACATGAGGATGATCACCACCGGCGAACGAGACTTCGTTGTAGCGGTAGTCATGGAAGGTGTCGTCGGCGTAGGTGGCACGGACGAGATCGGCCTTGCGCCCGGTGTCCGTGCCCTCGGCATAGGCATAGGTCACGGCCACGCCGCCGCTGTCGCTTGCGGTCGCAATGCGGCCGGCGCTGTCGAAGGCGAAGCTGAGCTTGCGGCCCTGAAGATCTATGGCTTCGACCAGGCCATCCGTGTAGCGAAGACGAACTTCGCGGGACGTACCAGCATCGATGGACACAAGGAGACCATCGGCGTCGTAAGCTTCGGTCTCACCAACGGCACTCTGGTAGATCCATCCCTGACCGTCGCGGGAAAGCTGGCCGCGTGGATCGGCTTCACTGCGGTAGTGGCCATCGGACTCCACGAAATCGAGGCGTTCGCCGGTATGGCGCTGGAGGCGGACCTTCGCACCATCCTTCGTTGTCACGACCGCCAGCGAGCGATCGTAGGTGCCGCGCCAGCGGCTACCCAGACGCACCGTTGCGGGCACCGTCTGCTTACCATCGCCAATCACACCGCTGTTGTAGTAGCGCGACCAGGTCAACGGCGAGCCGTCTGTCGCGGCGATATCGATGACTTCCTGGTATTTGTTATTCAGGCCGACGTTGATCGGGTTGCCGGCATTCGGGCGGGTTTCGCAGTCGCCTGACCCTAGATCGGACTGGTGTTCGCTTTCAGTTTCAGGGCTGGCGCCTAGACAGAACGCCGGTCCGAAGATCGGAGGAGCGATCAGGCGATTTCTGTAGGGACCACGTGTTACGCCGTGTTCCGTGATGTACAGCGACGGAGAGGTAGGGCAGGTGAAATAGTGGTATCCCCAAGCCAGCTTTGTATTTTCGGCACCACTGGAATCGGTTGCGCGATAGTGAGCCATGAAGAGCGAGTTGAAATAGGACGTTCGCTCAAGCCGACAGCCGGTATACGAATACGCTTCACATTCGTAGCTCATCACCGTCAGCGCCGCTTCGTTCAAGTCCGTAAAATATTGGACGGGATATCCCCGAAAAGCGACTTCATATTCAAAGTACGGTTCGATATTGACAGCATGGGCGTGACCTGCGCAAAGCGACAGCACAATTCCCCAGAGCATCTTGCTCGTATTCTTCCGCATGACCCCACTCCTCCTGTAATTTTGGGACGTGAGTCTATGTAGGAATTTTCCGACTGTCTGTCGTCCTAGCGCAGAAAGTCGAATTTCTCAGAAAAGTTCTATGCAACGACTTTGGAACAGCAAAGTCATCCGATGAGACCTCGCCGATCTGCCCGCGAACCGAGGCGCTGGATACCGGCCGGCTCGCCGACGCCTGCCGACGAGAAGACCGCGGCGGCGATGGGCAAGAAGTCTGGCGACGACTTCGACAAGGCGTACGCGAAGAAGATGGTCGCCGATCACCATAAGGACATTGCGCTCTTCACCAAGGAATCGACCAGCGGCAAGGATCCGGACCTGAAGGCTTTCGCCAAGAAGACCCTTCCGACGCTCAAGGAGCATCTGGAGATGGCGAAAAAGCTGCCCGGTGGGTCCGGCGGCATGTAACCGTCAGACGGCGACAGGCGCCTTGATCGCAGGATGCGGATCGTAATCGAGAATGGCGACGTCTTCGAAACGGAAGGCGGAGATGTCGCACACAGCGGGGTTCAATGCCAGCTTCGGTAGTGCGCGCGGTTCGCGTTCCAATTGCTTCCTGGCCTGCTCAACGTGATTCGAATAAAGGTGCGCATCGCCCAGCGTGTGCACGAAGTCGCCCGGCTCCAGGCCGGTGACCTGCGCCATCATGTGGGTCAGCAGCGCATAGCTCGCGATGTTGAACGGGATACCCAGGAAGATGTCGCCGGAGCGCTGGTAGAGCTGGCACGAAAGCTTCCCGTTCGCCACGTAGAACTGGAACATCGTGTGGCAGGGCATCAGCGCCATCTTCGGCAGTTCGCCCACGTTCCAGGCCGAGACGATCAGGCGGCGTGAGTCCGGATTACGCTTGATTTCGTCGACCACCCAGGCGATCTGGTCGACCACCCTGCCGTCGGCCGTGGGCCACGCGCGCCACTGGCGGCCGTAGATCGGACCGAGGTCACCGTTCGCGTCGGCCCATTCGTCCCAGATGCTGACGCCGTGTTCCTTCAGGTAAGCGATATTCGTATCGCCCTGCAGGAACCAGATCAGCTCGTGCACGATCGACTTCAGGTGCAGCTTCTTCGTCGTGACGAGAGGAAAGCCCTTCGACAGGTCGTAGCGCATCTGCCAGCCGAACACGCTGCGCGTGCCGGTGCCGGTGCGATCCGATTTCTCGGCGCCGTGGTCGAGGACGTGACGAAGGAGTTCGAGGTAAGGCTGCATGGGACGGACGATATCAGGTGGCTGTCGCCGCCTCGGGCGCGACCGGCGCGTACGGTGCCCGGCGCGACATGGCCAGCAGCAGGATGCCGACGGCGATCAGCGGCAGGGACAAGATCTGGCCCATCGTGACCCAGCCGAAGGCAAGGTAGCCGAGTTGGGCGTCCGGCACGCGCACGAACTCGATGGTGAAGCGGAACACGCCATAGAGCAGCCCGAACAGGCCGGAAACGGCGTAGCGCGGGCGCGGCTTCATCGAGAAAAGCCACAACACCACGAACATCACCACGCCTTCCAGCGCGAATTCGTACAGCGGGTTCGGATGCCGTGGCAGCGCGTCGGGCGCATGCGGGAAGATCATGCCGATGGAGAGATCGGTAGGCTTGCCCCACAGCTCTCCGTTTATGAAGTTGCCCAGGCGCCCGAGACCCAGGCCGAGCGGCACGAGCGGCGCGACGAAATCGACGGTGTCGAAGAACTTCACGCCGTTGCGCCGGGACCACCAGAGCCCGGCCACCAGTACCCCGACCAGCCCGCCATGGAACGACATGCCGCCGTCCCATACCCTGAAGATCGCCAGGGGGTCGGTCCAGATCCAGTCGATGGCGGTGTAGAACAGCATGTAGCCCACGCGGCCACCGAGGACCACGCCCATCATCGCGTAGAACATGAGATCGCCGAAGCGGTCGGCGCTGACTGGCAGGCGGCCCTGGCGTCGGCGATACTCGCCCAGCGCCCATCCGCCGAGGAAACCGCCCAGGTACATCAGGCCGTACCAGTGCACCTGGATGGGGCCGAGGGAAAACGCGACAGGGTCGATATCGACGACGAACGGAGTAGCCATGGAATGCCCGGATCGAAAGCAGATGCCAAGTGTACCGCCCCGCCCGCCGCGCGGCCCGCCTTGTGGTGGAAGCCGGGATCGGCTATATCGGCGATTGGGGACCGTCCCGGGGGGGACGGTGCGAAAAACGGATTCATCGATCCAAGGGGAGAATCCATGACTTACCGCTTCGTGCGGCCCATGCTGGCCGTGCTGTGCCTTGTTTCGACTGCGGCCGTGGCGGCCGACCTCATCCCGGTGGCCGATTTCGCCCGCCGCATGCCCCTGACCGATCCCAGCCTGTCACCCGACGGCCACTACGTCTCGATGGCCTACCACGACCCGGATGGCAAGACCCACGGCCTGGCGATCTACCGGGTGGAGGACATGAGCAAGCCGGTCACCCTCATCAAGATGCCGCCGTACGAGATGCCGGCCGACATGGTCTGGGCCAGTTCCACCCGTCTGGTGGTCGCCCGCGGCAAGGTCGACGGTTCCATCGGCCGCGCCACGTACACGGGCGAACTGATGGCCATCGACGTCGACGGGAAGAATCCCGATTATCTCTACGGCTTCGAGAGTTACGGCAAGCGCGCCGCCACCCGGGCTCTGGATCGCGGCTGGGGCACCATCGAGGGCACGCCCGTGCAGAGCAACGGGCACTTCTACATGCGCGCGACGGATTGGGACAACCAGGACAAGAGCACGCTGTACGACGTGGACGCCAAGACCAGCGCGCGCAAGCAGATGGCCGACATCGGGCTCGCCGGCATGAGCTTCATGATCGATCCGGCGGGTAATACGCGCTTCGCGTTCGGCACCGACGACAGTTTCAAATGGGTGGTGTTCCGTCGCGACGGCAACGGCTGGACCAAGCTTCCTGGCAACGAGGAAAAACAGACCTTCACGCCGATCGCCAGGGTCCCGGGCAGCGACCGCATCTACGCAAAGTTCAGCCCGAACGGCCGGGGCGGCCAGTTCGTGGAGCAGGACGAAGACGGCGGCAACCTCACCGTAATTCGCAAGGACGATTTCAGCGAGGTCGCCTCCTCCGGCCTGTGGACGCCTGCGCCCCTCCGTCCCTTCGGGACCGTGTCAGCCACAGGCATACCCAAGGCCACCTACATCGATGCGCAGGCATCCATAGCCAAACTGCACATGGCGCTCTCGCAGAAATTCCCCGGCAACTTCGTCAGCTTCGTGGACTTCAGCGAAGACGGTGGCGAACTGATGTTCAAGGTGGCCGGCGATCGCGAGCCGGGCCGCTACATGCTGATCGACACCAAGACCTACAAGGTCACCAAGCTGTTCGACGCGGTGCCCTGGATCGACCCGGCCAGGATGGCCGAGCGGCGTCCGCTGCGCTTCAAGGCCAGCGACGGCATCGAACTCGAGGCCATCCTCACCTTCCCGAAGGGCAAGCCCGAGGCCGGCCTGCCGATGGTGCTGCTGCCCCATGGCGGCCCCCACGGCGTCTCCGACGACTGGTTCTTCGACGAGGATTCGCAGTTCCTCGCCAATCGCGGTTACCTGGTGCTGCAGGTGAACTACCGTGGATCCGGTGGTCGCGGCGCAGCGTTCGAGCAGGCCGGCTACCTCAAATGGGGCACACGCATCCAGGAAGACCTGATCGACGGTGTGAAGTGGGCGATCGCGGAGCACTACGCCGATCCGAAGCGGGTGTGCGTCTTCGGCGCGAGTTTCGGTGGTTATTCCGCGATGATGACAACCATCCGCGCGCCGGGCGTGTTCAAGTGCGCCGTGGGTTACGACGGCATCTACGACCTGGACATGATGTACAACAAGGGCGACATCAAGGATCGCAAGAGCGGCCGCAGCTACCTGACCACGGTAATCGGCAAGGACGCCGCGGACCTTGCCGCCAACTCGCCCGATCATCTGGCCGACAAGATCGACGTTCCGGTGCTCCTGGTCCACGGCGAGGATGACCAACGCGCGCCGTTCGCCCAGTTCAAGGCGATGCGTGCCGCCCTGGACGCGGCACACAAGCCGTACGAGACGCTGACCAAGCCGGATGAGCGGCACGGCTTCGTGAAGCCGGCGAACGTCGAGGAGTTCTATAATCGGCTGCAGGCATTCCTGGACAAGCACATCGGCGATGGGCAGGCCTCCACGGCGACCGCAGCCCCATAGGTATTGTGGGAGCTCTCCGAATCCCGGCGGTTGCGCACCTTCGGTACAGGCGTTATGGTCGCGTGATCGTCGGGCCCGGGTGGGGTATGGCGGGGCTTGGGAGGCTTCAGGGTATGCACGTCAGTTCGGGGCATAGACGCCACGTCGCGCGGCGACGCGTGGCGCTGGCGACCGCGCTCATGGCCGCCCTCTCCGGCGCCGCCGTCCACGCACAGCAGACGGCGCCTTCCGCAGAGATGCTTGCTCCGGTCACCGTCACCGTCACCGGCTCGCGCATCCGTGGCACGGATGTGGAAACGGCACAGCCGGTGTTCACCATGGACCGCCAGGCCATACGCGCCACCGGGCTCACCGATCTGGGCGACATCGTCGCCCGGATGCCTTCGGCCTCCACGCCGGAAGTGACGCCACAGGACACGCTCTCCTCCAGCAACGACGCGGGTGGCCGCTACGCCAACCTGCGCAACCTCGGCGCAGTCCGCACGCTGGTGCTCGTCAACGGCCGGCGCTGGACCACCAGCCTGGGCGGACTCACCGACCTCTCGACCATTCCCGCGTCGATCGTCGAGCGGATCGAGGTACTGAAGGACGGCGCATCGTCGATCTACGGATCGGACGCCATCGGCGGCGTGGTCAATATCGTTACCACCGATCGCTTCGAGGGCGCCTCCGCCGATGTTTTCTACGGCGAGAACAGTCGTGGCGACGGTACGCAGAAGAACGGCACGTTTACCTGGGGCCGGAGCACCGAGAGGGCATCGCTCATCCTCGGAGCCGGTTACGAGGATGGCGACGAACTGCGCGACAGCGAACGCGCGCTGACCCGCTCCGTCTACGGGCCGCGCCATCCCGACAATGGCTTCGGCATGGGCCCGTATGGCGGCGTGGTCGATCCACGAGCATCCGGTACGCCGGGCGCGGGTATTTACGCGCCTGACGGCAGCTGGACTCCGGGTCGCTACGTGGTGAACCATCCCGGCGGGGTCGTGGGCGATACCTCGGACCTCGCCAGCTACCATCCGTACGACGTCAACAGCAACGCCGATAAATATTCGACACCGCGCGACATGACGTTCCGCTCGGGCACCAAGCTGCGCAACCTGTTCGGCACGGGGCGCTACAACCTCACCGACAACGTGGCCTTGCGCGGCATGGCCAGCTACGGTGTGCGCGACACGCGCAGCCAAAGCGCCGGCTATCCATTGCAAAGCGGCTCGGGCCGCGCCGATGGCCTGTTCATCGATCCGGACAACGCGTACAACCCTTTCCCCGGCTATGACACGCCGTTCTTCCGGCGCACGACCGAGGTCCCACGCGTCACCTGGGCCAAGAGCAAGGCGATGCATGTGGACACGGGCGCCGAAGGAACATTCCCCTGGGTAGGTCATACCTGGAACTGGGACGTCACCTACGCCTATTCGGAAACGCGCGCCAGCCGGACCACGAGCGGCAATATCGACCTCGTCAATGCGCGCAAGGCCCTGGGGCCGACCACGGTCGTCGACGGCGAGACGGTGTGTGCAAACCCCGCCGACCGCGCCGCGGGTTGCCTGCCATGGAATATCCTCGCCGGCCCCGGCGGAACGCCGGACGCCGTATGGAACTACGTGGGGTCCACAACGACCGCGCGCCAGACCACCCGCACGAACGACTTCATCGCGAACCTGACCGGTGGCCTGCTGGACCTGCCCGCCGGCACCCTGCGCGTCGCCGGTGGCTTCGAGCACCGGCGCGAACACGGCCGCTACGTACCCGATCCCGCAGACTCAGCGGGCCTCACCACGCAACTCGCAAGCGACCCGACCGATGGTGGCTACATCGCCAACGAGGCCTATCTCGAGTTCGACGTGCCCCTGCTGGCGGAAATGCCACTGGCAAGGGAACTGGCGGTGAACGCCTCCTCCCGCTATTCGCACTACACGGCCTTCGGCGGTCGCACCAACAACAAGTACAGCCTCCGCTGGAAGCCACTCGACGATCTGCTGCTGCGCGCTACCTATGCCGAAGGCTTCCGTGCGCCGACGGTGGCTGACCTGTATGCCGGATCCGCTGAAAGCTTCGAGAGTTTCCTCGACCCCTGTGACAGCGCCTTCGGCGCGGCAGCTAGCAACGGGGCCGTGCGCGCACGTTGTGCCTTGGCCGGTGTGCCCGCGAATTACCGGCAGGTCGACCAGTCGGGTGCACAGATCGGCTCGGCCACTGGCGGACAGAACCCCATCGCCTTCCGTACCGGTGCCAATCCGGCGCTGAAGCCGGAGTCGTCCATCACGCGTACCGCGGGTCTCGTCTACAGCCCGTATTTCATCGACGGCCTCGACCTCACGCTCGACTACTACAAGGTCGACATCAGCGACATCATCACGCCGATCCTCGCCGGTGACATCCTCAATTTCTGCTACGTACGCAACGATCCCACATGGTGTGGACGGTTCATCCGTGGTGCCGATGGCCATATCGCCGCGTTGGATGAAAGCCTCGCCAACCTGGGTTCGCTGCGTACCGAAGGGTACGACCTGGGCCTGCATTACCGCTTCCCCGAAACGCGCTACGGTGAGTTCACCGTGCTTTCGGACAGTACTTATCTGAAGGATTACACGCAGGTCAGTACGCCGGGCGCGGCGCCACGGCACCTGGCCGGATACATGAACGGCGTGCAAGGCCTTTACCGTGTTCGCTCCCATCTTTCGCTCGACTGGTCGTGGCGCCGCTTTGGCGCAACGTGGACCACGCGCTATTTCTCCGGATTGAAAGACTCCTGCTGGTCCACGGACATCGAATGCAACCGTCCCGATCAGCTGAATGCGCTCACCGGCGTCGCCGGGGTGAGTCGCAAGGGAGGCGTCGCGTTCAACGATCTGCAGCTGCGTTGGCAGGCGCCATGGAACGGAAGCTTCCGTCTTGGCGTGAACAACGTCTTCAGTCGCAGGGGCCCGCTGTACTACAACGTCTCCAGCGCCGGCGGCGGCAGTCCTCCGTATAACCCGGCTTTCGATATCGATCGTTACTATTACGTCGGTTACCAGCAACGGTTTTGAGAAATTTCGCAAAGCCATTGATTCGCATGAATTTATTGCGAAGTCGTAAGCATCGCGTTATGGTCGGATCACGTCGCGTTCACGTGTAGGGTCTTTGCGACGCGGGCGTCCCCACGCCCTGGCCCCGTACCTCCATAACGAGCGCCGCATGGCGCTACCAAGAAAGCTGTTCAGCCCTGTTGTGAAACAGGGCCAGGGAGACTTTGACCTCATGACAAGCATGTTGAAGCGCACTGCGCTTGCCTCGGCCTTGGCCGCCACCCTCTTCGCCGCAGGCGCCCATGCGCAAAGTACCGTCGGCGACATTTATGGCAGCGCCGACACGGCGCAGACGATCCAGATCCAGAACCTCGACACAGGCGCCACGCGGACGATGACAGTCGGCGAAGACGGCCGCTACCGCGCGGCGTCGCTGCCGATCGGCAACTACCGCGTGAATGTGCAACAAGACGGCCAGACCGTTTCCAGCCGCGAGATCAACGTCGTCGCCGGCCAGTCGGCGCAGGTGAACTTCGCGGCGCCGGGCGGCGACCATGGCGGTGCGTACGCGCTCGACACGGTGACCGTGTCGGCGAATGCCCTGGCAACCATCGACGTCACCTCCGTCCAATCGCGTACCAGCTTCACCGCCGACCAGCTCAACAAGCTGCCCGTGCCGCGCAACGTGGTCGACGTGGCGGCGCTCACGCCCGGCACTGTCAAGGGCGATTCCGCGTTCGACAACCTGCCGTCCTTCGGTGGTGCCTCGGTCGCGGAGAACAGCTACTACGTCAATGGCTTCAACGTCACCAACCTTTACAACAACCTGTCGTTCTCGGAGGTGCCGTTCCAGGCCATCCAGCAGCTCGACGTGCAGACCGGCGGGTACGGCGCGCAGTACGGCTTCTCCACGGGCGGCGTGACTTCGGTCATCACCAGGCGTGGCACCAATGAATGGAAGGGCGGCGGCAGCTGGGTGTACACCCCGGCATGGGGCCGGGAGCAGGCGCCGACCACCCATACGAAGGACGGCACGCTCTATCGTACGTACCAGAAAGACAGCGACAACCAGAACGTCTATTCGGCGTGGCTCGGTGGCGCGCTGGTCAAGGACAAGCTGTTCTTCTACGGCATCTTCCAGTCGGACCGTCAGACACAAACGACCTACCCTATCGCCACGTCATCGGCGGCTGCGAAGCGCAATACCAAAAGCAACCCGTTCTACCTGATCAAGATGGACTGGAACATCGACGACTCGAACATCCTCGAGTGGACGTCGATGAACAACACCAAGCATACGACGAACCGATACTTCGGCTCCTCGATCGATGAGGAAGGCAAGCCATCCGCCGACGATTACCTCGGCCGCCGCAACGTCAAGACCGGTGGCTCCACGAACATCTTCAAGTACACCGGCTACCTGACCGACGACATAACCTTGTCCGCGCAATGGGGCAAGTTGAAGAGCAAGAATTCATCGGAATACACCAGTGCGGACGGCTCGGTCACTCGTTACGATGGAAATATCGACAGCCCGAACTCCGGTTGCCCGTACGTCATCGATCGTCGTTCCAGCACGTTGGCCGGTACCACCAGTCCGCTCCGCTCCTGCTACCTCGACAGCAACATCGACCGCTTCGACGGCGAAGACCAGCGCACGGCCTATCGCGTCGACCTCGACTGGAAGCTTGGCGACCACAGCCTGTCGGGCGGCTACTCGCGCGAGAAGTGGACTTCGGAAGCCGGCAAGAGCTATGCAGGTGGTGTGCTGTACTACTACCGCACGAACTCTCATGCCGAGGACTATGTAACGCAGTACAACTATCGCACCGGCGGCTCGGTCGCGGTCGACCAGAAATCCTGGTACCTGCAAGACAACTGGCAGGTCACCGACAACGTCCTCGCCTATATCGGCGTGCGCAACGACTCCTTCAGCAACAAGAACGGTGCCGGCGAGAATTTCGTTCGCCAGGGCAACATCTGGCAGCCGCGCCTGGGTTTCTCATGGGACGTGTTCGGCGACTCGGCCACGAAGATCTACGGCACCGCTGGACGCTACTCGCTGCCGATCGCGGCTAACGTGGCCCTGCGTGCCGCCACTGCGTCGTACTACACGCTGCAAAACTATTCGTATTCGTCGATCGATCCCAGCACGGGCGTACCCGATCTCGGTGATCCGCTCGGCGAACGCATCATCGTCAACGGGGAGAACGGCATTACGCCCAATCCGCGCTCGGTCGCGTCCAAGGGCCTCAAGCCCTATTCGCAGGACGAATACATCCTCGGCTTCCAGCATCGTATCCAGAGCGATAACGAGTTCCTCAATGACTGGGTGGTCGGTGCGAAAGCCACCTATCGCCGGCTCAACAACGCCATCGACGACACCTGCGACTGGCGTCCGTTCTACGAGTACGGCAAGTCGATCGGCCTGGACATGGACGCCAACGGCGACCGCTTCACGGCGCCGCCGACCACGCCGGGCTGCTTCATCTACAACCCGGGCAGCAAAGTCACCGTCGACGTCGATCTCGACGGCAGTGGCAAGTTGCACAACGTCACCATCCCAGGCAGCACGTTCGGCGCGAAGGCCAAGCGCACGTACCAGGCGGTGACGCTCTCGGCCGAGAAGGCCACCGACAGCCTGTACGTCAATGCGTCGTATACATGGTCGAAGAATCGCGGCAACACGGAAGGCCTCGTCAACTCGGACAACGGCCAGGACGATACAGGCACCACCAGCGCGTTCGACTACCCCGAGTTGACGGTCGGCGCGAATGGCTACCTGCCGAACGACCGCCGGCATAGTTTCAAGGTATACGGCGGCTATACGATCACGCCGGAATGGTCCGTGGGTGTGAATGGCCTGCTCGAATCCGGCCGCCCGACCAGTTGCTTCGGCGGCGGCGATGGCACCATCGCCGGCATTCCGAGCTACAACTCGGAGTTCTTCTACTGCGAAGGGAAGATCAGCGGCCGCGGCCGCGCAAAGCGCTTGCCGTGGACCTGGACGCTCAGCCCCAACGTCGTCTATACCCCAGCGCATGCCAAGGGCCTGACGATGCAGTTGGACCTGATCAATGCGTTCAACAACGCGAAGCCGACGTCCATCACCGAGATCGCGGAGAACGGCGACGACCAGGCGTACTACACGAGCACCTACCGTGTGCCGAAGTACTTCCAGACGCCGCGCTATGTGCGCCTGATGGTGCAGTACGACTTCACCCTGTAAGCACCACAAGAAGGAAAAAGGGGGTCAGAGCCATTCTCAATGACTCTGACCCTTTTTTCGTCAGAGGACCAGCGGGCGGTCCGGCAGTTCGTTCTTGCGTGGATCGCCATTCCCGGGGAAATGCCGCGCGAGTAGAGCACCTGCTTCGGTCACACCCGTCTGCACTGCCTCGCGAAAACGTCCCTGCGCGAACTCATCGCGCATGTGCGTGGTAATCGCCTCCCATTCGGCGGCCGCAACGACCTTCGCAATACCGCGGTCCACCACGATTTCGATGCGATGTTCGGCCAGCAGTACATAAAGCAGCACGCCGCAGTTCTCGTCGGTGTCCCAGACCCGCAGGTGCGAGAACAACATGGCCGCGCGGTCGCGGGCCGTGACATTCGCGGCCACCGCCGCGAACGGCAGGCGCGACTCGATCGCCACGCGCAGTTCGCCGCGATGCCTGCCCTCGCCTTCCGCCACCGCTTTCGCGATGGCGTCCAGCGCGGCGGACGGAAACTGCCGGCCCATCTGGAACCAGCCGGCGAAGAGGTTGGTCGTGATTCGTCCAAAGTCCATTACCAGCTCCCCGACGCGCCGCCGCCACCGAAACTGCCCCCGCCGCCGCTGAAGCCGCCGCCTCCGCCGCCGAAGCCGCCGCCACCACCGAAGCCACCACCGCCGCCGAAACCACCCCAGCCACCGCCGCCGATCGAGCGGCCCGCGCCAAGGGGAATGGCCATGAACAGGGCGCCGGCGACGAGGCCAAGCACCCCGCCGAGGAGTGAGTTCAGGAACAGCCAGCCCAGCCCGCCTGCAACGACGCCGCCCAGGGGCATGCGCACGCCCAAGGGGGCCCGTCCGAGGATGCCGCGCAGGAAGATCGCACCGAAGATCAGCGGCACCAGAAGGTGCCCGCCACCGCCGCGACGCTTCTCGTGACTCTCGTCCGGTGTCACGGGGGCGGGCAGCGCCTCACCCTGCACGATCTGGGTGATCGCATTCAAAGCTTCGGTGATACCGCCGAAGTAGTCGTTGGCACGCAGTTTCGGCGCCATGTACTCGCGGATGATGCGCGAGGCGATGGCGTCGGGCAGTGCACCCTCGAGACCGTAACCCACCTCGATGCGTACGCGGCGGTCGTCCTTGGCCAGCAGGAGCAACACGCCATCATCCTGGCCTTTCCTGCCCACCTTGTTGGTTTCCGCCACCTTGAGCGAATAGCCCTCGAGGTCGTCCGGCTGGGTCGTCGGTACCATCAGGACGACGACCTGCGCACCCTTCGTCTTTTCCAGGTCGACCAGCCGGGCGTCCAGCTGCGCGACCTGGTCGGCGGTGAGCGTGCCCGTGAGATCGGTGACGTGACGCGCGAGCTTCGGCACTGCCACGTCTGCTCGTGCCGCCGGGGGCGGCACGAGCAGGGCGACGGCGATCAGCAGCGCGGCCGCGAAACCGTGCATCAGCGGCCGGCCGTGGAAGCCGGGGCCGGGGTGGAACCGAAATCGACGGTGGGCGGGGCAGAGATCGCTTTCTCGTTCTCGACGCTGAAGTTGGCCTTCACCTTGTAGCCCATGACCTTGGCCGTGAGGTTGTTCGGGAACGAGCGGATCAGCGTGTTGTAGCTCTGCACCGCGGCGACGTAGCGATTGCGGGCCACGGTGATGCGGTTCTCGGTGCCTTCGAGCTGGGCCTGCAGGTCGCGGAACGAGCCGTCGGCCTTGAGCTGCGGGTAGTTCTCGCTGACCACCAGAAGACGGGACAGCGCGCTGGTCAGCTGGCCCTGGGCAGCCTGGAACTTGGCCAGCGCTTCAGGATCGTTGAGCAGTTCGGGAGTGATCTGGGTCTGGCCCACCTTGGCGCGGGCATTGGTCACCTCGGTGAGCACACGCTCCTCGTGCTGGGCATAGCCTTTCACGGTATTGACGAGGTTAGGCACCAGATCGGCGCGACGCTGGTATTGGTTGAGCACTTCGGACCAGGCGGCCTTCACCCCCTCGTCCTCTCGCTGGATGGCGTTATAGCCGCAGCCGGAGAGGAAAGTGGCAAACAGGACGAGGGCAAAGGCGCGGACGAGTTTCATGGCAAAGGGTTTCCTTGGAAGGTGCCGCAACAACTTACCCTAAAGCCGTCCGCCGTGGATGCCCCCTTTAGAGGAAACGCGGAACCAGGATCAGGGCCCAGCTGATCACAACCATCATCATGAGCAGGAACACGGCCGCGGAACCCATGTCCTTGGCGCGGCCCGCCAGTTCGTGGAATTCAGGGCTGACCTTGTCCACGACGGCCTCGATGGCCGAGTTCAGCAATTCCGCTGAAAGCACCAGCATCGGGAAGGTGATCAGGACGATCTTCTCGACGCCTCCGTGGCCCAGCCAAAGCCCAAGCGGCACGACGATCACGGCAAGAAAAACCTCAAGCCGGAACGAGGCCTCGTGCCGGAAGCACGCCCGAAGGCCCTTCATGGACCACTGGAAGGCCGCATAAATCTGCCGCGGCCCACGCCGCTCGGTCGATGCCATGGTCGCTCAGGCCGCCGGTATCGTGGCGGCGCCGGCGTACCGGAGGATGGTTTTCTGCTTGCACTGCGGCATCGAGGCGGCATCGGGACGGGTTGGAAGGCCCGCTATGATGCCATAGCCCGCCTTGTCTCCGGCTTACGGCGCCCGCCGTGGCGAATCGCCGCGCCCTCTGGCGCCGCAACACAACCGGGCGGACCATTTGTATTACGCTTGAACGGTTGTGACTCCGTTCAGGGTCACGGCGACGGGAGCAGGGCCACCGGCCCTCTCGCTGTTTCCAATGCGACCGGAAAATACATGGCAATTCAGAACCCGCCCTTTTCACAGACCAAGTCCTTCAGCACCGTCTTCCTCATCGAAATGTGGGAGCGCTTCGGCTTCTACGGCATGCAGGTGCTGATGGTCACCTACATGGTGAAGAAGCTCGGTTTCGCGGACGTCGACGCCAACCTCGTCTGGGGAGCGGCCGCCGCCCTCATCTACGCCACCCCCGCCGTCGGCGGCTGGATCGGCGACAAGTTCCTGGGTGCACGGCGCACCATGCTCAGCGGTGCCGTGGTTCTGATGGTGGGTTATGCCCTGCTCTGGATTCCGACCAACAACGCCTACGCGCTGTACCTCGCGCTGGGCGTGATCATCTTCGGCAACGGCCTGTTCAAGCCCAATGCCGGCAACCTCGTGCGCAAGATCTACGAGGGCGATGATGTTCGCATCGACAGTGCGTTCACCATGTACTACATGGCGGTGAACATCGGCTCGACGGTTTCGATGCTGCTTACGCCCTGGATCCGCGATTACGTCGGCGAACACTATAGCGATGCCCTGGGCTGGCACACCGCCTTCGGCGTCTGCTCCATCGGCCTCGTCCTCGGCCTCATCAATTACTACTTCATGCGTCGCACCCTGGCGCACATCGGTTCGGAACCGGACAACCACCCGCCGGTGATGAAGAACGTGCTCGGCGTGATCGCCGGCGGCATCGTCATCGTCGCGGTTTCGGCATACATCCTGCAGAACCAGGGCGTGGCCCAGGCCTGCGTCTACGCCGCCGGCATCGTCATCCTCGGTGTCTTCGTCCACCTGATCCGCTCCAGCGAACCCGGCGAGCGTGCCGGCCTCATCGCCGCGCTGGTGCTCACGGTGCAGACGATCTTCTTCTTCATCTTCTACCAGCAGATGTCGACCTCGCTGAACCTGTTCGCTCAGCGCAACGTCGACCTGTCCTTCGGCATCTTCGGCTACGAGATCTTTCGCTGGATCCCCGAACAGTTCCAGTCGCTCAACGCCATCTGGATCGTGATCCTCTCGCCCATCCTGGTCTGGATCTACAACTCGCTGGGCAAGCACGGCAAGGACTTCCCGGTCGCCGCCAAGTTCGCCCTCGGCTTCGCCGCGGTTGCCGCCGGCTTCTTCATGTATGGCCTGGGCGCCACCACCGCCGTGAACGGCGCGATCTCGTCCTGGTACATGGTGTGGGGTTACGGCCTCTACTCGCTGGGTGAGGTGCTGGTGAGCGGCCTCGGCCTCGCCATGATCGCCCGGTACGTGCCGGCGCGCATGGGCGGCTTCATGATGGGCGCCTATTACGTCGCCTCGGGCGTTGCACAGTACATGGGCAGCGTGGTGGCCAACTATGCGGCCATCCCGGACAACATCACCGATCCGCTGCAGTCGCTGCCCATCTACACCAGCCTGTTCAACAAGCTGGGCTTCGTCGGGGTGGGCTGCACGATCATCGCCGTGGCGATGCTGCCGCTGATGAAGAAGCTGTCCCTCGACCACGCGCTGGCGAACGTGCCGCCGGTGCCGCCCGTGCACAACGAAGACCTGTGATGCGGCGGAGGGCCGCGCCGCGAGGCGTGGCCCTCCCGTCATGAAGAGACTACCGTGAGCGACAACCTGCATACGCCATCGTCCCGCTCCGGTCCCTTCGCTCTCGCGCGTACCCTTGCCTGGCTTCGTCTCTGTGCCATCGCCGGACAGAGCGTGGCGATCCTCTCCTGCGTCACGCTGCTGAAGCTCGACATCCCGCTGCTGCCGCTCATGCTCGGCGTATGCGTGCTGGCGGTGTTCGCTGCCGCGGCCTCGTTCCGGCTGGGCATGCCCTGGAAGGTCGGCGAAGGCGAGGCCATCGTGCACATCGCCGCCGACACCCTCGTGCTCGGGTACCTGCTCTATTTCACCGGTGGGGCCGCGAATCCCTTCGTGACCCTGCTGCTGGTGCCGATCGCGCTTTCGGCCGCGGCCCTGTCGATCGCCGGCGTGTCGCTGGTGGCGATCCTCACCGGCGTCGCCTACGTGCTGCTGGTGCCCTATCACCTGCCCCTGCCCACGCTGGGCGACAAGGGCCTGGATTTTGACCTCTACGTCGCGGGCATGGGGGTCAACTTCGTCATCATGGCGATCCTCCTCGGCGTCTTCATCAGCAACCTGGCCAAGGCCATTCGCACCCAGCAGGGCGAAGTGCAGCGCGTGCGCGAGCGGGCACTGCGCGACGAAGGCATCCTGGCCATCGCCACCCAGGCCGCCGGCGCCGCGCACGAGCTGAACACGCCGCTGTCGACCATGCGCACGCTGCTGCCGGAGATTCGCCGCGAACACACGACCGACAACGCGCTGGGCGAAGACCTGGACCTGCTCGATGGCCAGGTGGAGCGCTGCCGCACGATCCTGCGCGAGATGGTCGCCTTCGGCCAGGCGCAGCTCTCGCAGGTGCCGGAACGGCTTACCCTGGACGAGTTCCTGCACGTCTGCCTGGAGCGCTTCCAGCTGCTTCGGCCGGAAGCCGACGTGCGGCTCATCGTCGAGCCGGGCGCCGGCCGTATCGCCCTGCGTTCGCCGCCGGGCCTGCGCCATGCCCTCATCAACCTGCTCAACAACGCGGCCGACGCATCGGCGCTCAATGAAAGCACCACGGTGGACCTGCGCATCGGCATCGTGGAGCAGTGGCTGGAGCTGATCGTCACCGACGAAGGCCCCGGCTTTGACGAATTCGACGAACTCGGCACGCTCGGACTGTCGCAAAAGGAAACGGGCCTTGGCCTGGGCCTCGCGCTCGCGGAAGCGACAGCCGAGCGACTGGACGGCGAACTCGCCGCGAGCAATACCGGCCACGGCGCCCAGATGCGCTTGCGCCTGCCCCTTCGGGTCATTGGAGACCAAGTATGAACGACCTCGTTCCTCCCTCGGGCCGGCCCCTGCTGATCGTCGACGACGATGCCACCTTCGCCCGCGTGCTCGGCCGGGCCCTGACCTCCCGCGGCTTCGAGGTGATCACCAGCGATAACGCCGACGATGCGCGCACCCTCGCCCGCCGCCACCAGCCGCGTTACTGCGTGCTCGACCTCAAGCTCGGCGATGAAAACGGTCTGCGCCTGATTCCGGAACTGCAGGCACTCGTACCGGACATGCGCGTACTGCTACTCACTGGCTACGCCTCCATCGCCACCGCCGTGGAAGCCATCAAGCGCGGCGCACACGATTACCTGGCGAAACCCGTCGACGCCGATTCCGTGCTACGTGCTCTCCTTGATGGCGACAGCGGGCCGGCCGACCCGGACGACCTGGTCGACGCACCGGATGCCCCGCTTCCATTGCGCCGCCTGGAGTGGGAGCACATCCAGCGCGTGCTCACGGAATGCGAAGGCAACATTTCCGAGACGGCACGCCGCCTCGGCATGCATCGCCGTACCTTGCAGCGCAAGCTCAGCAAGCACCCCGTCCGCGAACGTCCCGACGACCATTGACCATGCGCCCCTTCCTCATCTTTGCTTCGCTCCTCGCTGCCGCTGGCATTGCGCAGGCCCATGACGACATGGCCGGCATGGCGATGGGCCATGAAGCGCCCCTGGGCTTCGACGCCGTCATCGATACCGCGGGCCACCTTTGGGTGGTGGACACGGTAGGCGAGCACGTGCGCGCCCGCCGCTCCGACGACATGGGCCGCAGCTTCGCCATGTCCACCATCGTCAATCCCGTGGGCGAGGCGTTGTACGCCGAAGGCGAGAACCGCCCGAAGATCGCGCTGGGCCCGAAGGGCGAGGTGTACGTGAGCTGGTCGCAACCGCGCAAGCTGCCCTGGACCGGCTTCGTGCGTTTCTCGCGCTCCCTCGACGGCGGCGTCCACTTCGATCCGCCGAAGACGGTGCATACGGATCGAGCGGAGATCACCCATCGTTTCGACTCGCTCGCGGTCGATGGGAAAGGCGACATCGTGGTCGCATGGATCGACAAGCGCGATGTCGAAGCGGCGAAGGCCAAGGGCAAGCCCTATCTCGGCGCGGCCACTTACTACAGCTGGTCCACCGACCGCGGCGCCAGCTTCGTGCCTGAGCGCAAGATCGTCGACGAAAGCTGCGAGTGCTGCCGCATCGCGCTCGCACGCGCGCCGGACGGCAGCATCGATGCGTTCTTCCGCGCCATCTACGGCGACAACATCCGCGACCACGCCTACGCCACGCTGCCAATCGGAAACCCGTCGCCCAAGGTCGAGCGCGCCACCTTTACCCAGTGGCATATCGAAGGCTGCCCGCACCACGGCCCTTCCCTGGCCATCGACAGTTCGGGCGTGCGTCATGCCGTCTGGTTCAGCGCGGCGGACGGCAAGGCTACCGTCTGGTACGGCCAGCTCCAGCCCGGCCACGAACCCACGCATCTCCTGTCGGTGGCGAGTGCCGGTGCGTCGCATGCCGACCTGATCGCGGACGGCAAGCACGTGTGGATCACCTACCACCAGGTATCCGCCAAGGGGCTGGACCTGGTGCTGCGCGAATCCGCCGACGGCGGCGCCACGTTCGGCGAGCCGCGCACCATCGCACATACAGCCGACGCATCGGGCTGGCCGAAGCTGGTGTTATGGCAACATCGGGCCTTCGTGGCCTGGAATCCGGACGGACAGTTCCGGCTCGTACCGACGGAGGCGCTGTGATGAAAACACTCGGTCTTGCCCTCGCTCTCGCGGTCGCCATGCCGTCATTCGCCGCTCCGCCCGTTCCGCTGAACACTACCGATGTCGACGCGCTGGTCGCGAAGCCGGCGAAAGGGACGCGGATCATCGCGCTGTGGGCGCTGGATTGCGCGTATTGCGAACAGAACCTCAAGGCGTTGGCCGACTGGCAGCGCAAGCATGCCGATGTCGACCTGGTTTTCGTGGCCACCGACCCGATGAGCCAGAGCGTCACGCTCGAGGCGCGACTGAAAGCAGCTCACGTGGATACTGTGCCGTCGCGTGCCTATGCCGAGTCCACACCGGACCGGATCAATTTCCTGATCGATCCCGCGTGGGGTGGTGAAACGCCGCGTACGATGGTGATCAAGTCTGACGGCACACGGCGGGCGCTGAGTGGAGCGTTGACCACCGCTCGTATCTCCAAGCTGCTCGATTGATTCGTAGGAGCGCGCCCTGCGCGCGACAGATTTTCGCGCCGGTCCTGACGCTGACGCGCCGGCTCTAAGGCTCGGCCTCAGAACATGTCGCGCGCAAGGCGCGCTCCTACTTCAGGCTTCGACGGGTTGCGGGTGCGGGAAGCGCACGCTGGCGATGCGGTTTGCGCCGGGCAAGGAGCGAAGTTCCAGTGGCCACTGGAAGCGGTCGGACAGGCGTCGTGCGATGGCAAGATCGAAACCGTGACGATCGACGGCTGCGTGACGGCGGCTGCCCGCCTCCGGCGTATCGATCGCGGGGTTGATCACGCTGACGCTGCCCGGCATCACCGTGACGACGATGGTGCCCTGGTCGGTCTGCTGCAACGCATGGCGGATCAGCTGTCCGCAGAGCACCGCGAACACGCGCGGCGACGCGTGCAACGCAAAGCTTGCCGGCTCGTCGAGCACCAGTTCCACCGGGCGTCCCGCGATCAGCTCGCGCGCATAGTCCACTTCCTGGCGCAGCACCGCATTCACCACGAAGTCCTCTTCGGCCAGACCCTGGTCCGATTCGCGCGAGAGGATGAGGAAGGCCTCCACCAGCGCCTCGAGTTCCCGCGTGGATCGGCGGATGCGCTCCAGCGACCGGTATCCCACGTCCGAAAGCCCGGTTTCGTCGGCCAGCATGTCCGAGGACATCTTGATGACCGTGAGCGGACTGCGCAGTTCGTGGCTGGCGTCGCGGGTGAAGTTGCGCTCGCGCTCGCCGTACCCCTCGATGCGCGACGCCAATCCGTGCATTCCCCGGATCAACGCAGACACGTCGTTATCGGAGCGCTTGCCGCCCTCGCGATCGAGGCCCGCCATGTCCGGCCGCTCGGGATCCCACGCATCCAGCAGGCGCGCAAGCGTCGCCACGGGGATCCATTCCCGCGACACGGCGATCCACGCGAGTCCACCCGAACACAGCATGATCGCGATGGCCGCGCCGAGCGGCGCGACGTTGTTCGCCGCCATCAGCGAGGCGGTGATCATGACAATCGTCTGCAATGCGAAGACCATGGCGATGCGTACGCGGAAGGAGCCGCGTCGTCGCCGAATGTCCTGCGGTGTCCTGCCTTCCATCGATCAGACCCGGTGCCGCCCCCGCCTCATGCCGTCTGCGACGCGGCGACTTCGGAGTCGAGGTCCGCCAGGCGGTATCCAGCGGAGTGGATGGTGTGCAACAGCGGGCGGTCGAACGGTTTGTCGATCACGCGGCGCAGGTTGTAGAGGTGCGAGCGCAGGGTGTCGGAATCCGGCAGCGTGTCGCCCCAGATTTCGCGCTCGATGTCGCGGCGGCTGACGACCCGCGGCGATTCGCGCATCAGGATCGCAAGCAGCTTCAGGCCGATCGGTGACACGGTGAGTTCCTGACCGCTGCGGGTGAGGCGCAACGTGGCGGTGTCGAGCGTCATGTCGCCCACGTTGAGCACCTCGGACGACACCTGCCGACGGTCGCGGCGGATCAGCGCGCGCAGGCGGGCCTCCAGCTCGCGCACCTCGAACGGCTTGACCAGATAATCGTCGGCGCCTGCTTCCAGGCCGACCAGCTTGTCTTCCAGGGTGTCTCGCGCGGTGAGCATGAGCACCGGCGTGGACTTCTTCCCGTCCTTGCGCAGCTTGCGGCAGACATCCAGGCCGTCCATGCCCGGGAGCATCAGGTCCAGGACGATCACGTCGTAGCTGTTGGAGACGGCGAGGTGCAGGCCGCTGACGCCGTCGGCGGCGTAGTCGACCGAGTAACCCCTGCGCTCCAGGAACTCACCGACCATCTCGGCGATCTGGCGGTTGTCCTCGACAAGAAGGATCAGTCCAGCCTGTTCGTCGCGTGTGCTCATCGCTCCACTCCTCTGGTGATTCACAAATGTGAAGAGTTAACGGCCGAACCGGTGAGAACAGCGTGAAGACCGAAAACAAGCATTCATTGTGCGGACGAGAACGTCGAGAGCGCGTCGTCTAATGGAGCATCGGGCTAAGCGCTTTCCACACATTCTCTGCCACCCGCGGCTCCCCTGAAGCCTTCGGATGCAGGCCGTCGTCCTGCATCAGGGCCGGATCCAGGGCCACGCCGTCCAGCAGGAAGGGCACCAGGGCGGCACCGTGCTTCCTCGCGGCGTCGGCGTAGACCTTGCGCAGCCCATCGCGGTACTGCGGGCCATAGTTCACCGGCAATTCGATGCCGAGCAGGAGAACCCTGGCGCCCGATGCCGTGGCAGTGCCGATCATCGCGTCGAGGTTGTCGGCCAGCTTGCCCAGCGGCAGGCCTTGCAGGCCGTCGTTGGCTCCCAGTTCGATCACCACCACGCCGGGACGCTGCTTCGCCAGCAGGCCGGGCAGGCGGTTGCGGCCGCTCAGCGAGGTTTCTCCGCTGATGCTGGCATTGACCATCGTCCATGGCGTCGCCATCTTCACCGTGCGCGCGTCCAGCAAACGCACCCAGCCGGCCTCCACTGGAATGTTGTGCGCCGCCGACAACGAGTCCCCGAGCACCAGTACCTTGCGCGGCGCATCCACCGCGGAGGCGATGGCGCACCAGACGAACAGCAACAGGACCAGGCAACGACGCATGAGCGATTCTTCCCGTGTTCTTCTCGAAGTGGCGGATGTTAGCAAGTCGGTTTTCGGCCCGGAGGGACGGCTGGACATCCTCTCGGGGGTTAACCTGAGCGTAGCGGCCGGCGAAAGCTTTGCCATCGTCGGCGCTTCCGGCTCGGGCAAGACCACCCTGCTGGGACTCCTGGCCGGCCTGGACGTTCCCAGCGCGGGCAGCATCCACCTCGACGGCCAGGCACTGGAAAGCATGGACGAGGAGGCCCGCGCGGCCATCCGGCGGCGCCTGGTGGGCTTCGTGTTCCAGTCCTTCCACCTCCTGCCCGCCCTGACGGCGGCGGAGAACGTGATGCTTCCCTTGGAACTGGAAGGCGACGATACAGCCCGTGAACGCGCGCACGCGGCGCTGGAGTCCGTCGGCCTCGGCGCCCGCCGCCGGCACTATCCGGCCCAGCTTTCCGGTGGCGAGCAGCAGCGTGTGGCGCTGGCCCGTGCCTTCGTTCACCGCCCACGCATCCTCTTCGCCGATGAGCCCACCGGCAACCTCGACCAGCACACCGGAGAACACGTCGGTGACCTGCTCTTCGAGATGAACCGGCAGCACGCCACGACCCTGATCCTGGTCACCCACGATTCCCGGCTGGCGGCGCGCTGCTCACGCGCGGCGGAACTGCACGAAGGGCGCCTCGGGGTGCCCGCGTGAACGTGCTGCGGCTCGCCCTGCGTACGCTCCGTCGCGAATGGCACCTGGTGGAACTGCGCACGCTGGCCGCATCGCTCGTGCTCGCCGTCATCGCGCTCGGCGTCGTCGCCACGCTTTCCACGCGCATCGAGCGCGGCATCCTGGCCAGCGCCGCCGAGCTGATCGGCGGCGACCTGGGCATCTCGGCTCCGGCGCCCTTGCCGGAGCCGATGCTGCGTTCGGCGCAGGTCGACGGCCTCATCGCGACGCGCGGCGCCGCGTTCCGCAGCGTGGCCTTCGTCGGGGAACACAGCCAGCTGCTCGACGTGCTCGCCACCGATGGTGCTTATCCGTTGCGCGGCACGCTGGAAGTTCGCGGTCCCGATGGGCGCGACCGCGCCGCGCACGGCCCCGCGAGCGGCCAGGTGTTCCTCGACCATCGTGCGATGGTCGGCCTCGGCATTCGCGCAGGGCAGACGATCCAGGTTGGCGGTCGCGACCTCGTCGTCGCCGCGGAACTAGTGCGCCAGCCCGACGGCGGCGAGCTCTTCGCGCTCGCGCCACGCGCGCTGATGAACCTCGACGATGCCAGCGAGGCCGGCTTGCTCTCCGTAGGTAGCCGCGCCCGGCACCGCTTGCTGGTGTCCGGCTCGCCGGCAGCCGTCGCGGCGTGGCGCGCTCATCTCGAAGGCAGCACGCTGCCGACAGGCGCCGACCTGATCACGCCGGAAAAGATGCAGGAACGGATGCGCACGGCCTTCGACCGCGCCAGCGCCTTCCTGCGCCTGACCGCCCTCCTCTCGGCCCTGCTGGCCGGTGTCGCGATCGCGCTCGCGGCGGCGCGCTATGCGCGGCGCAAAGCCGGCGAGGTGGCCCTGCTCCGCGCACTGGGCACACCCAGGCGTCGCGTGGCCGCGCTGCTGGTGACGACGCTGGCCGCACTGGCGCTGCCCGCCGCGGCACTCGGCATGGCCATCGCCCTGGGGCTCGCCCAGGGGGCGTGGTACTTCGCCCGCCAGCTGTTCGACAACATCCCCACCACCTTGCCGCTCGAACCAGCCTTCGCCGCCGCCGCCATGGGCCTGGCCGTGCTCGCCGGCTTCGCCCTGCCGCCGCTCGTGCGACTGGCCGAGGTGCCGCCCGTGGCCGTCTTCCGCGAATCGATGCAGCGGCGCGTGCGCCGTTTCGACGCGCTTTACCTCGTGCCGCTGGTCACTGCCGTGCTGCTGGTCTGGGTGCAGAGCGATTCGGCAAAACTCGCAGGCATCCTCGCCGCCACCCTCGCCGGGGTGGCGGTCGTCGCCGCGCTGCTTTCGGCACTGTTGCTGGTGATCGCGCGGCGTGTGGCGCCCGGCGCGCATCCGGCGCTGCGGCTAGGCCTCGCGGCGCTGGCCCGTCGGCGTGGCCTGTCGCTGGTGCAGGCGACGGCGCTCTCGCTTGGCCTGTGTGCCCTGCTACTTCTGGCCGTGATCGCACCGTCGCTGCTCGAAGGCTGGCGGCGGGAATTGCCAGTGGATACGCCGAACTGGTTCGCGCTTAACCTACAGGACGACCAGCGCGACACCTTCACGCAGGCGCTGGAAGGCATGGGCGCCACGCGCACCAACATGATGCCGCTCGCCGTAGGCAAGCTCACCGCGATCAACGGGAAACCGATCGACACGATCGCGTTCGCCAACGATGACGCGAAAGAATCGGCAGACCGCCAGCTGCGCCTGTCATGGGCCGCGCAACTGCCGCCGTCGAACGAGGTGGTTCAGGGCACATGGGCGGGAGCTTCGCCAGCGCAGGCCGAAGTGTCCGTCGACACCTCATGGCGCGACCGCTACCAGCTGAAGATCGGCGACACGCTCAGCTTCGAAGTGGGTGAAGGCACCATCGACGCGAAGGTGAGCAGCGTGCGCAAGGTCGACTGGAGTTCGTTCCGGGTGAACTTCTTCCTCATGCTCGATCCCGCGCATGCGGACACCCTGCCACATACATGGCTCACGAGTTTCTACCTCCCCCGCGGCCACGCCGACCAGTTGGCGAAGATGTCGCGCGATTTCGGCAACCTGAGCCTGATCGACGTCGATGCCCTGCTCGACCGGGTGCGCGAAATCGTTGATCGCGTGGGCGGTGCCGTGCGCTGGGTGCTCGGCTTCAGCCTGCTCGCGGGTGCACTCGTACTCGCCGCCGCGCTTGCAGCCAGCGCGCAGGAGCGCCGCAAGGAAGCCGCGTTGCTGCGCACACTCGGCGCGACACGCGCGCAATTGCGCGCGGCAGCGGCGTGCGAATTCGCCCTGCTCGGGCTGGTCGCCGGCCTCACCGCGGCACTGGGTGCGGCAGGGGCCGGCCTGTGGCTGGGTAACGCGGTATTCCGGATCGAAAACTTCGTGCCACCGCTATGGCCACTCGTCGGCGCAGCGGCCCTGGCTGCTTTTGTCGTAATGGCGATCGGGTTGTTCGGCACGCGAAAGGTAGTGCGAACCTCGCCGATGGCCCTGCTTCGAGAAGGATGAAACCCCTCAGGTCTCGGCCCGCATTTCCAGCGACATCACAATCGCATCCTCGCGCCCGCCCCTCGCCGGGTAATAGGAAGGCCGCCGTCCGATCTCGACGAAGCCGAGCGAGTCGTACAAGGTCTTCGCCACCGGATTCGAAGGACGCACCTCGAGGAAAATCCGCTCCGCGCCGTACCAGCGTGCGAGGTCGAGCAGGCGGCGCATCATGCGGCGGCCGTAACCAAGCCCGCGATGCCCACCGCCGATGCAGACGTTGAGCACGTGCGCCTCGCCGGCGGCCACGGAGAGAATGCCGTAACCGGCGATCTCGCCCTCGCGGACGATCACCCAGCAGTTGTGTCCGGCCTGCAGGCAGTCGCGGAAGATGCCCACGCTCCAGGGAAACTCGTACGAGGCGTGCTCGATCGCCACGACGGCGTCCAGGTCCTCGCGACGCATGGCGCGTACTTCGGTGGATGGGCGTGCGACGGCGACCATCGGATCAGACTCCGCGAAGCGTGGGTCCGAGGGTGCGGAGGCCGTTCCAGAGGCGACGCTTCGCCGCCGGTTCCGTGAGGATCGCCGCGGGCGTGTCCACCAGCACGATCTGCGCCGCGCTCATCACCGCCGCCGGAAGGTCGCGACCCAGCGCCCTCGCCTGCGCCTCGCCGAAGACGAGATAGGCCTTCGCGACGGGCACCTGGCCCAGGCCCTGCGCGCCTGCTTCCAGCCGCGGTGCGCGACCGGTGACCGGACCGTAGGCGCGCAACGCGCGGCCCACCAGTTCCAGCTCGCGCTCGCTCGCGCCCGCCGGGAGCACCACCACGCAAGCGGTCTGGCCGCCCGGGACGGCATCGTTCGCCGATTCGATCCGCTGCTCCGGAGCTGCGGGACCCGCGCGCAGGCGCCAGGGCGTGACGCCCATGACCCTGAGCAGGCGCTGGCGGCGGTCGGGCGCGGCGGCCATCGGAATTACTCCGATACCTTGGCACGCCGGGCGCGGCGACGGCGGGTGGCGCGACCCCACAAGGTCATCACGGGGCCGGACACGGTGTAGATCACCGCCACGGCGAACAGGACGCGCGCCGTGTCGACCAGCAGCAGCACCACGATCAGCACTGCCGCGATCAGCCAGATGAAGGGCACACGATCACCCTTCGGCCACGCCTTGAAGCTGAAGTAGCGCACGTTGCTGACCATCAGCAGGCCGGCGATGATCGCCAGGGGCATGGCGAAGAACGCCACCGACGGCCCCGGAATGTCGAATTTTTCCATCGTCCAGACGAACGACATGCACAGGCCAGCCGCCGCCGGGCTGGCAAGACCCTGGAAATAGCGCTTGTCGGCGACGCCCACCTGGGTATTGAAGCGGGCCAGGCGCAGCGCCGCGCAGACCGCGTAGATGAACGCGGCGGCCCAGCCGATCTTGCCCCACACCGGTCCATAGGACGCCAGCGAGGAAAGCGCCCAGGTGTACATGACCAGCGCCGGGGCGAGGCCGAAGCTCACCAGGTCGGATAGCGAGTCGTACTGCACGCCGAACTCGCTTTGCGTGTTGGTCAGGCGCGCGACGCGTCCGTCCATGCCGTCCAGGATGCCTGCGACGAAAACGGCCAGCGCCGCCACCGCGTAATGCCCGCCGATGGCGGACACGATCGCGTAGAAGCCGGCGAACATGGCGCCCGTCGTGAACAGGTTCGGAAGCAGGTAGATACCGCGATGACGCGGCGCCCGGACTTGGATCGGATCGCTCATGGGCCATTCCGTGACATGGGCCGCCAGTGTAGCCCAGCCGCCGTGAAGCGTCAGTCCGGAAGCCTTCCGCGGGAACCGCGACCTGTGTCGCTTGCGCGCCCCCGTGGCCGGTGCTACTTGTTCCCGCCACTCCTTTCCGTTCTCTGGATGGCCTGCATGCGCCGTATCGTCACCCTCGCCGTCCTCCTCGCGGCCTGCCCCCTGGCTTTCGCCCAGGCCTATAAGTGGAAGGACGCCCAGGGCGTCACGCACTACGCCGATTCGCCCCCACCCGCGGGCACGAAGTACGACAAGGTGAAGACCAGCGGCACCGTGGAGGCGCCGGCAGGCGCGAACCCGGCGCCGCCACCGGCACCGGCAGCGCCCAAGGCCGCATCGGCGGGACCGGCTTCCGACACACCGGAAAACCGCAAGAAACTCTGCACCACGCTGCAATCGAACATGAAAATCCTGTCGAAACAGCAGAAGGTATCGGTCGACGACGGCAAGGGCGGCCAGGTCGCCCTCGACGACGCCGGCCGCAAGCGCCAGGTCGAAACCACGCAAGCCCAGATGACCCTGTACTGCAAGTAGGCGCCACGGCGCCGCCGGGCGGTCGGGGAAACCCCTATAATCCCGTCTTTACCGTCCGGACCGCTCGCCGATGCGCCTCAGCAAGTTCCACCTCGCCACCGTCAAGGAAGTCCCCGCCGACGCGGAGATCGCCAGCCACCAGCTGATGCTGCGTGCCGGCATGATCCGCAAACTCGCCTCCGGCCTGTACACGTGGACACCGCTTGGCCTGCGCGTGATGCGCAAGGTCGAAAACGTGGTCCGCGAGGAAATGGTCCACGCGGGCGCCGTGGAAATGCTGATGCCGTCCGTGCAGCCGCGCGAACTGTGGGAAGAAAGCGGCCGCTGGGAGAAGTTCGGCGGCCAGCTCCTGAAGATGAAGGACCGCAAGGAGCAGGACTACTGCTACGGCCCCACGCACGAGGAGGTCGTGACCGACTTCGCGCGCAACGAACTGAAAAGCTACAAGCAGCTGCCGCTCAATGTCTTCCAGATCCAGACCAAGTTCCGCGACGAGATCCGTCCCCGGTTCGGTGTGATGCGCGCGCGCGAATTCCTCATGAAGGACGCGTACTCTTTCCACCTGACGACCGAGTCGCTCTGCGAAACCTACGACGCGATGTACGAGGCCTACTCGCGCATCTTCACCCGCCTGGGTCTCGAATTCCGCGCGGTGGATGCCGATACCGGCGCCATCGGCGGTAGCGCCAGCCATGAATTCCAGGTGCTGGCGGACGCTGGCGAAGACGCCCTCGCCTTTTCCGACGCGTCCTCCTACGCCGCGAACATCGAAAAAGCCGAGGCTCTTGCCCCGACCGGCGAGCGCCCTGCACCTTCCGCCAGGCTTGCCCGCGTCGACACGCCCACGCAGCGTACGATCGACGAGGTGACGGCCTTCCTCGGCGTCCCCGCTACCCAGGTGGTGAAGACCATCCTCGTCCGCGGACGCGAAGGCCTCGTCGCCCTGTGCCTGCGCGGCGACCACGAACTCAACGAGGTCAAGGCGGCCCACCTGCCCGAACTGCCAGGCGAGTCCGAACTCGCAAGCGAGGCGGAAATCCTCGCCGCCACCGGCACCCGACCCGGCTTCATCGGGCCGGTCGGCCTGCCTGCATCGATCCCCGTCATCGTCGACCGGAGCGCCGCAATGCTCGCGGACTTCGTCTGTGGCGGCAACCAGGACGGCACGCATTACACCGGCGCCAACTGGGAGCGCGACGCACGGATGGATCGCGTTGCCGATCTGCGCAACGTGATCGACGGCGATCTGTCGCCCGACGGCAAGGGCCATATCCGCCTCGGCCGCGGCATCGAGGTCGGCCACATTTTCCAGCTCGGCCAGAAATACGCCGAGATGATGGGCGCGGGCGTGCTTGACGACCAGGGCAAGATGCGCACGATGTACATGGGCTGCTACGGCGTCGGCGTCAGCCGCATCGTCGCCGCTGCCATCGAACAGCGCCACGACGACGCTGGCATCATCTGGCCCGAAGCCATGGCGCCATGGCGCGTCGCTGTATGCGTAATCAATCCGAAGAACGATGCGGTCGTTGCCGAAGCCGCGGAATCGCTCTACCAGGCGCTATCGCAGGCTGGCATCGACACCGTGCTGGATGATCGCGGCCTGCGCCCCGGCCCGATGTTCGCGGACATCGAACTGATCGGCATTCCGCATCGCGTGGTGGTGAGCGGCCGTGGCATCGAAGCCGGCACGTTCGAATACCGTGCCCGCACGGATGCCGAAGCGCGCAATGTTACTCGTGAAGAATTGTTCGCCCTGCTGGGCTGAACGTGCTCGTCCGCTTCGCTGCGCTAACCGTCATTAGCGCAGCGCTTGTGTGTAAGGGAAATCTCATGTCTGCGTCGGGATTATCAATAATTGCCTGACACACTGACATCCATTAGCCAGTTAGGTCACAATCCGGACTCGCTCGTATTTTATGCAATAAACCGGAGATGCCAATGGCCGTCGATATCAAGAGTCTCAACCCGAATCAACTGAACGAACTGATCGCCAAGGCGCAGGCCCGGCAGAACGAACTGCGCAAGGAAAAGGTCTCCAAGCTCCGCGAGAAGATCAACGCGCTGCTCAAGGCCGAAGGCGTCACCCTCGACGACGTGTTTGCTGGCCGCGCTCCGAAGGCGCGTCGCGCCGGTGCTACCGGTACAGCCGTCGCCGCCAAATACCGTAATCCCGCCAATCCCGAGCAGACCTGGTCCGGCCGCGGCAAGCGCCCGAACTGGTTCAACGATGCGCTGAAGGCGGGCAAGAAAGAAAAAGACTTGCTGGTCTGATCGCTGCGATAAAAACCCCGGCTCACGCCGGGGTCTTCGGGTCATCTTCTATCGCGCTATCGAACGCGCCTTGGCGACCAACGCAGGCTGCAAATGTTCCTGAAGATATCAGGGGTACCATTCGCTTAAACATGGCCCATGCTGGACGACGTTCCCGGGATCATCCGGCGATCTCAAACTCCACGTGCAACACCCACCTCCGAAAGGCTAGGCTGTTGCGATGAGAACGTATCAAGAACTGTCCTTAGACGAGCGCGTGGAAATTCAGCAGCGCATGCGATCTGGCGATAGCCTCCGCGCGATAGC
>NZ_DASYDO010000038.1:0-44238 GCF_036499525.1 Luteibacter sp.
ACTGGATCCTCTGGTACAACCAAGAGCGCTTACACTCGACGCTCGACTACGTCAGCCCGATGACTTTCGAAAAGCGATGGCAGGATGAGCAAGCTGCCAGCCAATGTGGTTAAGGGATACGGAAATCAGGGGCAAGGTCAGTACGTGAGAAGCTGAGTTCGCCGTCTTGATCGGCGTAATCCGTTTCTTGTTCGAAGACGTTACCAGTACCGATATTGATCGGATCCGCACAACTCACCGTACCCACCAAATGCTCAGGATTTCCGAGTTCTTTGTTCGCCTGCTCCTGATCAGAGGTCTGACAGTAACCGGTTACGGGATTGTAGTACTGACCATCTTTACAATCGTTGCCCTGGCGATTGATGTAGTAACCGTTCATGAGCGTGTAGGTACCGGTGATGTTTCCATTCTCGTCTCTGTAGGTAACCTTCGCAGACGTGTCGCATTGATATTTAAGCAACTTTGGCGGAAACGACTGGAAGATGTGCGGCGCCTCATAAGGAAGCGGCTCCAGTTCTTCATCACCCGCCCATGCTTTGAATGTCACTGACTGGTCGTACTGATACGCGCTCTGACATGCGGCATTTGGACTTGGGAAATGGACATCCGCGAGAGGCGGAATGTTGAAAACGACGTAGTAGAACTCGCTCGCGCGGACTTGACCTGCCACCACCAAGGCCATGACTAGAATGATGAATCGCATATTTTTCCCCCTGGCAATTACGCGCATGCACGCGATGCAGTCGTCGCACAAATTCGGCAAAAAGCGCTCGCTGCTGATATGCTGCTTTCCAGCCCAAAGAAGTTATGTAGGGGAATTCCTACTTTTGGGTAGGTATTCACCGACTGATCCTTAATGTGTGACAGAAATCGCGCTTCTCGCTCCGCTAATTCCATCGGTACCAGATATCTCCGCGCTGGCTCCATACTCTGATCCAGGGCGGCAGGACAGCGTCGTTCGTGCGTCGCCATACAGTCTCCGACTTCGGATTACAGGTCGCCGAGAGGTCGGCGCTTGCTGTCATTCAAGACTCGCCGCTTCACGGCGTGGAACGTAGTTGCCTTGGTCCAGCGGCGTCCGTAGGAAGGTCGCGCGGGCTCCAGTCGGGCAATAGCACTCCTTCGGCAGCCCTGCCCACCGAGCCACTGCCATCGACGAACACCGTCCACCCCGTACGTAACTCTGCCCCTTTAGGAACATAGCAATCTCATTCGGGGTCTGAGAGCTGCACGATCTATCATTCAAAACAAAGGCCGGAGAGCACGCTCTCCGGCCTGGAATAGTTTGTGCTACGTTCAACGCGGATCGACGCTCTTTGATTATTTCGTGAACGCGTGTCACCGGCACATGCTTCTTGGAAATCGACGATCCCTACATCGCAGGCATCGCCGTCGGCACTCTCATGGTGTTTCCAGGCTACGGTCGCTGCACTGGCTCTTCTTCGTGAGCACTGGGTTGCACCGTACCTTCACGCCACCGGGGAAACCTACGGCATAGCCAGCGGACGAAGGCTCGCCCGCCGGATAATCCGTGCTCACCAGCTGCGCGCCGGTGCCGAGGACGACGTCACGCCGCGTGCCGTCGTTCTTCAGGCCCTGGCCCTGCGCCGGATCGTCGGTACGGGCACGCACGATGTAGCCACGGCTCACCAGCGCGTCGATGTCCCTGGCCGAGCACTCGTTGCACTCGGTGAAGGCGGCATCGTCCGCACCCGGCGTCGCATTGGTGAAAATAAGGCGCCCGCGCAATGAAGGGTGCCCGTCGGTGTAGACCGATTCCATCTTGCGCTGGTCTAGCAGGAACACGATCTTGCCGCGCGCCTGGTCCACGGTGGGCCATCCGCCGGAACGCACCGCCTCGTCCAGCGTGGCGTGCTGGCCGCGCACGTCGTCCGGCGTCACCATCTCGTTGCGTGGAAACACCGAGGCGATCTCCGCATCGAGCGCGTCGAAGACGGCTGGAGTGAACGGCTCCGGCGTTACCGTGGGGATCTTCGCCTGCAAGGGCTGCTGCTTCGTCTCCACGAGGACGAACAACGGCGCATGACGCGGATGCGCCTTCGACCACGCGCGAAGTTCCTCCAGGCACGCGGTGAACGGCTGGCAGGTGCTGCGCTGGTCCACGCCCTGAATGTGCATGACCTTGAAGCCCGGCTTTTCCCAGGTACCCGGGGCGGCGGTTGCGGGATCGGCCGGCAAGCCGTTGAGCGCGATCATGCGGTCGATCACCGGATCGACGTATAACCCGCCTTTCGCGTCGGAAAAGACGTCCAGCTCCACCTGACGGACGCCATCATCGAGTTGCCTCGTCAACGACGGGTGGCTGTAATCGATCGCGGCGAACTGCTGCGCCGCCTCTTTCATCATCACGCGTCGCGCGCTGGGAGCGAAGCCGGCGTGGTAGCTGTTATGCGTGCCGATGAGCTGGATCTGGTTTATCCGGACGCTGTCCGTGGCGAGCAGCGGCGCGGAAACGAGCAGGAAGGACGCTGCCGCCATGCACAGCGTGTAGGAGCGAAGAAACGACATGGATATTCCTTTCGAATAAGTCAATGGGACAGGCGCTTGCACAGGGCGAAGCCTTCGTCGGACAGCGATGGCGGTGGCGTGGCGGTGCCCCAACTCGAGGGCGACGGCCCCATCACGAGGCCAAGCGTGCCGCCGTGGGCGATCTGACCGTGGCGGAACCAGGCGGTATCCAGCGGCTTGCCGTTGAGCGTCGCCGACTGCACGTAACGGTTCGTCCCGTCCGCGGTAAAGTTTTCCGCGTGGATATGGAAGGCCTTGCCGCCGCCCAGATCGATCGTCGAATCACCGAAGGACGGCGTGCCGATGAGGTACACGTCCTGCCCCGCGTTCGGGTAAAAGCCCATCGACTGGAACGCGTACCAGCTCGACATCGCGCCTGAGTCGTCGTTACCCGGGATACCGCCGCGATCCGGGCCGAAGGCACGGCGGAGGAAGGTTGTCACACGATCCGCGGTGCGATCCGGCCTGCCGGCCCAGAGGTACAGGTCGGGAATGAGGAAGCCAGGTTCGTTGGAGATGTCGAAGTGCAAGCCGTCGAACGTGGTGTCCAGGCGCTTTACGAAGGCCTCGTTCCCGCCTGACTTCGCGATCAGCTGGCGCACGTCCTGCGGTGCATAGAGCGAATACGTCCAGAGGTCGGCTTCGTAATAGAAGTCCGGCCACGTGCCGCGGCGGACCAGGTACTGCGGCGCCCAGCTGCCGTCCGCATTGCGCGGCCGCAGGAAGCCCGTGACGCCTTCGTGCGTATCGGTCGCGTCCCACAAGTTGGCCCAGTTGCCAGCCTGCTTCCGATAGCGCCGCGCCTCGTCGTCGTGTCCCAGACCACATGCCACCTCGGCGATAGCGAAGTCGTCGTACGCATATTCGACGGTACGGGAACCCGCGCGCTCGGTCGGCTGTGCCACGTAACCGAGCCGGTTGTACGTGTCCAGACCGCCGCGCCCTTCCTTTCGCGCGTTCTCCGGCGCCACGTTCGCGTCCTTCTGCATGGCCTTGAATGCGGTGGCGTAATCGATGCCGGCAAGACCCTTCACGTAGGCATCGGCGACCAGCACGTTGGCATTGCTGCCGCCCTGGGTGCGGCCGTTGTCGTTGCCCACGCGTGCATCGGGCATGTAACCGGCGTGGCGGAAGGTGTCGACGAGCGAGCGGACGATGTCGCGCTGCACGTCCGGCGCAATCAGCGTGAGCAACGGTCCCTGGCTGCGGAACGTGTCCCAGATCGCCTGGAAGTCGTCGTAATACGGTTCCGACGACTTCCACTTCGGGTTCTCGCCCGTGTGGTTGGAAGGCATCATCATCGTGTGGTACAGCGCCGTATAGAAGATGCGTCGGCGCTCGTCGTCCGCGCCGGTCACCTCGATGCGGCCCAATGCCTTGTTCCATGCGGCGACGGCGGCCTGGTGCACGCCGTCGAAGTTCCAGCCGTGGATTTCGTTCACGGCATTGGCATGCGCCTGGGCCTGACTGACGAAGGAAACGCCCACCTTGGCCTGGATCGCCTGTCCCGCCATCACCTGGTAATCCAGCGCCGCGCCGATGGGCATGTCGCCTGGCGCATGCGCCGTCGCCGCGGAGCCCAGTGCCGTGCCGAGCCACGTGCGCGCGGCGGCGGATGGCGTGTCGACGATCAGGTCGACATACACATCGTATTCCCCGCCCTCGTTCCACCCACCGATGTAACGGCCCATCCCGGTGATTTCCGTCGGCGACACCACGTGTACGTCGCCACCGAGGAATTGCTGGGTTTCCTCGCCCTTGCCCTTGAAGAGCAGGTCGAGGTCGAGCGTTACATGCGCCTCGCCGTCCCTGGCGAAGGTGTAGCGATGCATGCCGGCTCGCCGTGTGGCCGTCAGCTCGGTCTTCACCCCATAGCGCGGCAGCGCCACCGCGTAATAGCCCGGGCTCGCCACTTCATCCATCCGAGGCGAATGGAAGTCCGTGGGTTCGAGCGGACCCGTGCTGGCTGCGACGCGGATGTTCTCGTACTTGCCGCCGCCACCGCTCAGGTGCAGATGGGTGAAGCCACGGATCTCGCCGACACTCTGGAAGCCCTTTCGCTGCCCATAGCCATGCAGGTCGGGGCCGAGCTTGACCATGCCGAAGGGTACGGTGGCACCGACGAAGATATCGCCGAACCAGTCCGTGCCGATGAGCGGATCGACGTCGCCGACATGGTCGGCTCCCATGGCGGCGGGCGCCGCCAGAACCAGGGAAGCAATGGCGACGGCAAGGGCGCGTCGCAAGGTGAAGCCGGGAGTTCGCATCAAGGGGGCCTCAGAACGTATAGGTCAGCTGCGCGGTGTAGTTACGCGCTGCGAGGTAGTAGTACGTGGGGTTGCTGGCCGCACCGTTGCCCTGGATCGGCGTGCGGTGGTCGAACAGGTTATTGGTCGACAATTGCAGTCTGAGGTCAGGCGTGAAGCGGTAGCCGATGTTGAAGTTGGTGTAGTTGTACGTCGGCAGCCTGGTGTTCGGGTTGTAATTCTCCGCGCCCGTTTCGCCCACGCCCGTGAAGCGCGTGCCCACGTACTTGACGAGGAACGAACCGTAGAGCGGGCCCTGGTCATAAATGAAGCCCACGTCAGCGGTGGATTCCGGTGCGTTGGAGATCTGCCGGTGCGTGGTCTTCGAGTACGCGGTGTTGATGCTGCCGTTGGCGGTGAAACTGAAGCCCGAGTCGCCCAGGATGTGGGTGTACTCGCCTTCCACGCCCTTGTAGATCACGCCGCCCTGGTTGGTGAACACGCTCACCAGCGACCCGGCCGGACCGATCGGCTCCTCGACGCTGCTGACGAGGTTGGCGAAATCGATGTAATAGACGTCCAGGTCGGCCACCGTCGTGGGCGTTTTCCACACGATGCCCGCCTGGTAGTTCTTCGTCTGCTGCGGGTCCACGTGGCCGCCGTTGCCCTGCAGGATGTTCACCTTGGGCGCCTGGAAGCCCTCGGCGTACTGGCCGTATACGGCCAGTCCCGAGTCGATGCGGTAGTTGGCCGAAAGCGTGGCGAGCGTGGTGGCGAAATGCCCTGCGCCACCCACCGGCAGGAAGTTGGAGACGCCATCCAGCGTGCGATTGAATACGATCTGTTTCACGCCCGGCGTGATGCTGAGGTTTTCCAGCGGACGCCATTCCACCTCGAGATAGCTCTGCGTAGTGTTGGTGTGCTGGTCGGTGTCGATGATATTGGCGTTCGGCGTGCCTGCGAGCACGCGCGGCGTCATCGTGGAGAGGTCCACGGTCACCTGGTCCTGCACCTGGTAGGTGCGCTCGGCCCAGACACCCGCGCGCAAGGTGCTGTCCAGCCAGCCGCTGCCGACATCCTTCTCCACGGCGAGCATGTCGCCGGCCGCGCGATAGCGGCTGTGGTTGATCGCGCCCGGCACGCCGCCATTCGGCAGCAGCGCCGCGTTCGGCGTGTTGCCGAGCAGGTCCACGCCGCCGGGGCCGCTGTCGCGCAGGCCGTAGGTGTAGAACTTGTTGTCGAAACGCCAGCCGTTGTAGTCGCCATGCAGCTGAAGGTATTCGAAGTCGGCGTGGCGGTCGTCGATGTTGTAGTCGGAGAAACCCTGCGATTCAGGATCGCGGTTCAGGCCGCCGAATTCCAGGCCGAAGCGGTCGCTCTGCTTCTTCGGCTGCGCGGTGAACGTGTTCCACTTCACCTTGTTGTAGTCGGCCACGAGGGTCAGCGTGGTGTGATCGCCCAGCGGCTGCTTCACCTTGAACAGCACGTTGTCCTGGCGGAAGCCGGCGTTGTCGATCAGGCCGTCGGATTCCAGGTGGCTGTAGTTCACCGAAGCTTCGGTACCGACCTTGTTCAGCGTGCCGGTATTGCCCTCGCCCGCCACCTGCCATGTGGCGCCGCTGCCGTACATCGTCGATAACTGACCGGAAGGCTTGTCGGTAGTCGGCGCGGAATACAGCGCCACGGTGCCGCCGAAGGTGGCGTTGCCGAGGTTGCTTGCCGTGCCCGGGCCACGGTCCACTACCACCTTGCCCAGCGAAGGTCCGGGGAAGAACGCGGTAGTGGCGTGGCCGAAAGCGCCGGGATCGCCGAACGGGATGCCGTCGAACGTCACGTCGTACTCGCCGTCCTGGAAGCCGCGAACGGTGCCGCTCTTGCTGGAGAGACCCGCGCCGTTCGGGGAGGCATTCACCGCCGACGGGGTGAGTTCGAGCAGGGCCAGGTAATCCGCCTTCGGCGTCGCGATGGTCTGGATATAGCTACGGCTGAGCACCGACTGCGGTTCGATTTCGAACAGGCTGCCCTGCGAAGGCGCAAGGGCGGCCGCGGTGCCCGGCGGCGCGAGATTGGGATCGTCCACGGCGGCCGAAACGGCGACGCCTTGCAGGTTCGTGGTTTGGTTCGTGCTCTGCGCAAGGGCGCCGGTAGCGGCGGCAAGGGCGGTCAGGCCAAGGCCAAGACGTACTGCATGATGCATCGTGGGAAAACTCCTGCTTTTCCGGCCGCGAGGTCGCCCGCAACGGCCAGCTCTGGTCGAGCCCGAAGGAAGGGGGGGGATGGGTTTTGGGGAGGGGTGGCAAAAAACAGTAGTGAACGCTACTGTTCATCTATGACATTCGGTTGACGCTGGCGTGGCGTGTGACAACGGGTCGCAAGTCCGTATCATCTGAAACCAATTCGCCTCACAGGACCGTGGGGCGCTTCGCCGAGGACATTCCATGAAAAGCGTTTCGCGTGGGACGACATCCGCCGCGCGGTCGGCCATTCCGCTGGGCACGAAGCAACAGCCGGTGCAGCAACGTTCCGTGGAAACGTTCGAGTCGATCCTCGAGGTCACCGCGCGCCTGCTCGGTGAGGTGGGCGTGGAACGCCTGTCGACGAATCTCGTTTGCGAACACGCAGGCATCTCGCCCCCTGCCCTGTATCGCTACTTTCCGAACAAGTACGCCATCCTCAAGGAGCTCGGCGAGCGCCTCATGAAGTGCCAGAACGAGGCCTACCGGGCGTGGCTTGCGCAAGAGCAGCAGCTTGATTACGACGGGTCGCGCGAGGCTTCCATTCGCGGCCTTCGCGACATGCAGGGGGCCATCAATGCCGTCACGCTCGCGTTCCCCGGCGCCGTGTGGATCATGCGCGCGCTGCGCGCCGTGCCCACACTGCGCCACATCCGTCTCGATTCGCACGAAGACGTCACGGAAACCACGATCAAGGGTCTGCGCAGTCGCTACCCGACCGCAGACGAAGGCGCGCTGCGCATTGCCATGCGCCTCTCCACCGAAGTGATGTACGCGGCCACGGAAATGGTGGTCGACAATCCTCAGATGGACGGCAACGCGATCAACACCGAAGTGGCCGAGATGGTCGTCCGCTACTACGACAAGTTCGTCGAAGCCGAACCCCGCTATACGCGGTAGGAGCGCGCCCTGCGAGCGACATCTTCTCTCCCGGTCTTCCGGCTCATGTCAGAGGCTCACGCGCTGGGGGCTCACGCGGCAGCCTCTAGTCACCGCCTCAAAACATGTCGCGCGCAGGGCGCGCTCCTACCAGGGCGGCGTCGTCTTCGCTGGCGTCGTGTCTTTCGTTGTCAATGTTCGCCGAAAATGCGTATCGATTCATTTGTCTAACCCGTCACATTTCGCTGAAAGGCTAATAGACAACGTTGTCATTCAGGACCTAAACCAGAGCCGCTTTCGCAGCAGGTCGTCGAGGCAGGGAGGCCTCCCACTCATACCGATACTGGAGGCGCTCAATGATCCTGAAACTCTCGGCTATCGCTCTCGGCCTTTCCGTATTCTTTCCCTGGCATGAGGCGCACGCCGCCGATTGCGCACCCGCGTGGGAAGCCGGCAAGGTCTACACCGGCGGCAATACGGCCAGCGAAAACGACACGAACTACATCGCCAACTGGTGGACCCAGGGCAACGACCCTGCCACTAACAACGGTGGCAGCGGTTCCGGCCAGCCCTGGACATCGCAGGGATCGTGTACAGGCGGTGGTACGCCTCCCGACGATCCGCCGGATAACCCGCCCGACAATCCGCCCCCCGCCGCCGGCGACCTGATCTTCAGTCCGTACAAGGACATCACCATCAACCTCGACTGGAACACCAACATCATGTCGACGATGGTGACCGGCACCCGATTGCCCGTGGTCGGCAGCGGCAGCCTGGTGTCCACCCAGGTGCCGAACCTGGGCGCCATAACGCTCGCCTTCGCCACGGGCGAATGCGGCAGCGAGAACTGGGGCGGCGTACCGGCGGCGGCCTTTGCCGGCGCCAACATCTCCCGACTCAACAACGCAGGCGTCAACTACGTCGTTTCCACCGGCGGTCAGGCGGGCGTGTTTACCTGCAGCAGCGCCACGGGTATGGCGAACTTCATATCCCGCTACATGAGCCCGCACTTGGTCGGTGTCGACTTCGACATCGAGGGCGGACAGTCGACGGCGCAACTCAATGCCCTGGTCAGCAACGCCGTGTATGCGGAGAGCCTGTATCCGAACCTGCGTTTCTCATTCACCCTCGCCACGCTGGCCGCGTCCGACGGCAGCTTCGGCGGCGTGAACTCCACGGGTGACGCGGTCGTTCGCGCCGTGAAGTCATCGGGCCTGAAGAACTACACCATCAACCTGATGACGATGGACTACGGCACCGCCGGGCCGGGCATCTGCGTGGTGGCGAACGGCAAGTGCAACATGGGTCAGTCCGCGGTCCAGGCGGTGAAGAACCTCCAGCACACGTATGGCATCCCGCTGACGAAAATTGAGATCACGCCGATGATCGGGGTGAACGACGTGTCCAGCGAGACCTTTACCATCGCGGACATCGACACCGTGACCACCTATGCCGCCACCAACAAGCTGGCCGGCGTGCACTTCTGGTCGCTGGACCGTGACAATCCCTGCGGTGGTGGATTCGCCTCGCCCACCTGCAACTCGATGCCCGGCACCACCGTGCTGGAGTACACGAAGCGCTTCCTGAGCAACCTCGGTAAATGAGGGGTAGGAGCGCGCCTTGCGCGCGACATGTTTTGAGGCCATGACCCGGAGCTGGCGCGCCAGATTCGAGGCTCGGTCTTTAAACATGTCGCGCGCAGGGCGCGCTCCTACACGGTTGGTCCGGGGTTTCACAAAACTGCCATGTTCTCCGCTTAGGCTCCGTCATAAGAACCTGGAGCCATCGTGTCGACCGAGACGCCGCAGGGCTGGGCGCGCCTTCTGGTAGACAAAGGCCCCTCGCTTGCCAATTACTTCCTCCGTCGCGTGGCCCATCGCTGGGATGCGCAGGACCTCGTTCAGGAGGTGTACCTGCGCCTGCTCCGTCATGGGCAGGCCGACGCGGGCGAGGTGCGCAATCCCGAAGCCTACCTGTTCACCGTGGCCGCCAATCTGGTGAAGGAACACGCGCAGATGCGCTCGCGGGCACCAGTAAGCAGCGAAGGCCTCGAGGAAGTGATCGAACGCCTCTCCACGCCTTGCGACGCGGCCGTGAACATCGACCGCGAACTGCGCCGCCAGCGGCTGTCCGCCCTGATCGGTCGACTTTCTCCCAAGTGCCGTGCCGTACTGGTCCTGCACTACCGCGACGATTTTTCGTACAAGCAGATCGGCGAACAGTTGTCGATCTCGCCGAACATGGTGAAGAAGTACATCGTGAAAGGACTGGCCGTCTGCCGCCAAGGATTGCTTCGCTATGAATAATGGACGGCGCCTCACCGAAGAAGCCGCGAACTGGTACCTCACCATGCGTGAGGACGTGGATGCGCGAACCCGGGACCGTTTCTCGGGCTGGTTGCACCGATCGGCACAACACGTCGCCGAATACCTGGCCGTTGCGCAACTCCACGGCGACATGCGCGCCGCCGCCGCGATGGACGCGACATCGCTCGAAGGCTTGCGCGAGCTTGCCGCGAGCGAACCCAGCGTCGTGCCCTTTCGCCGCGAGCCGGAGCGGGTGCGCGCCGCCGCGCCTGCCGCCGGTACACGCAGGCGTTGGAACACGCTCCGTATCGGCGGCATCTCGGCCGCGGTCGCCGCCTTGTTGATGGTTTCCGCCGCCCTGCTCCTCGCGTGGCCGGCGTCAGAGCCACCCGCCGTTCGCTACGTGGCCGGCGCCAGCCAGGTGCGCATGGTCGCGCTCGAAGACGACACGCAGCTCCAGCTATCCCCCGGAAGCATGGTGGACGTGCATTTCGATGAGCATTCGAGACATATCGCCCTGATCAAAGGCGATGCCTCGTTCGATATCGGCAAGGATGTGCACCGCCCCATGACCGTCGCGGCAGGAAAACAGCGCATCGAAGACATCGGCACGGTGTTCGATGTGAGCCTCGGGGCCACCGTCACGGAGGTTTCGGTGGTGAGCGGTCGCGTCACCGTCTCCAGCACCGCGTCGCCGTGGCTCGATCGCGCACGCCGCCGGCTCACGGGCGAGGGCGCGCCACGCCAGCACATCGTCGAGCTCGGCGGTGGCGAATCGGCCAGCGTATCGACGGATGGGAAGCTGGTGTCGCGCGGCTTCATCGATGCGTCGACAGCCGCTACATGGCTGCCTGACGAGATCCGCTTCCACGACAGCACCGTGGCGGAAGTGGCGCGGCGCTTTAACACCTACACGCCGCGACCGCTGACTGTCGAGGACCCGAACCTTGCACGGAAGCGGATCAGCGGCGTGTTCCATGCGCGGGATGCCGCGGCCTTCGTCAGTTACCTCGCCAGCCTTCCTGGCGTGACCGTGCTCGACGATCCGGAACACATTCGATTCGTCGCGGCGCGGAGTGGCAAGCGGTTGTAAGAAAAAATTCATCGAATTCGCGGTACCCGATGTTCCGCGAACAGACTCTTCGATGGTGTTGGACGGGAAAGAGCCGTCCTTGAAACTCACTATCGAAGGAAGTCCTCCATGCGTCATCCGCTCGCGTTCCGCATTGCCATGGCCCTCGCGGCCGGTGCTCCCCTCGCCGCTTTCGCAGTACCCCCGTCCACCACGGCCATCGAGTCCATGCCGCTCTCGCAGGCACTCGACCGGTTCGCGCTCGAATCGGGCTGGCAGGTGGTTTACGACTCCGGGGTTTCCGGTACCGTGCACAGCGCGCCCGCCCCCGGCGGCGTACCCGCGGAGCAGCAGCTTGCCGCGCTCCTGCGCGGCACGAACATGACTTACCATTTCGTCACGCCCACCACGGTGAAGATCGTCCCGGGAAACGTCCGCGCCGGCCCGGCGCCGGCCGACTCCGCTCTACCGCCCATCGACACCCGTGACCAGGCGAGGACTCTTGCCCCCGTAAGCGTCCATGCCAACGCAGTGGATACCCTGGCGCCCAGCGCTGCGCCGCTGGATGCCACGCAGCCTACCTCGGTCATCGACGAGCGTTTCATCCGCGACGGCCTGCGTTTCAACGCCAACTTCGACGACATCATCAAGTACGCCCCGAGCATCACGGTCACCTCGCCGGAAGGCCCGGGCCTCGGCAAGAACGAAGGCATCAGCCTACGCGGCTTCCAGGACGGCCAGTTCAATATCACTTTCGATGGCATTCCTTTCGGCGATGCCAGCGACCTGCACCACACAACCTCAGCCTATTTCAACAACCACGTGCTCGGCCAGGCCGAGATCGATCGCGGTCCCGGCGGCGGCAGCACCATCGGCAACGCGACTTTCGGCGGTACCATCGCGCTGCGTTCACGCGAGCCGTCCGACGAACCGGGCATCACGCCGTACCTCACTGTCGGAAGCTGGAACACGCGTGCCGGCGGCGTGGCCGCCGACGAATCCCTCGGCAATACGCGCATATTCGCCGATATCTCCAAGGAATCGAGCGACACCTACCTCAAGGGTACCGAGGACAAGCGCGACCACGTGTTCGTGAAGACGATCAGTCAGCTCGGCGCCGTTACCACGCTTACGTTCGTCACCAGCTACAACCGCGAGCACCAGAACACCGTGCAAGGCGCGACGAAGGACCAGATCGATCGCTTCGGCTGGCGCTTCGGCCTGGGCAACGACCCGGCGGTGCAGAACGACAAGGGCGCCAACAACGCGGCCTATTACTCGAGCTTCAATTATCTCGGCCTGGCCACGCAGCTTGATGATTGGGATCTCGACGACAAGATCTACTACAACAGCTTCGACCATTGGGCGCGCAAGGCCGCTGACGCCTCGGATATCGATCCCGCGAATAACGGTGTTACCTTCTACAACGCCAAGGGAAAGAAGGTTTCCACGATCGCGACGGATCTTCCGGGCAAGCTTTCGGATTCCGGCTTCCACTCCTTCGGAAACGTGCTGCGCCTCGGGCATGACTTGGGTCCGGGCACCTTCCTTACAGGCATCTGGCTTGAACGCAGCCTCGATTCGCGCTACCAGTATCCCCTGGACCTGACCACGGGCGAGAAGACCGGCACGAAGTACGGCCCCGTCGAGAATTACGTGCTCGACGACCGCACGGATACCGTGCAGCCGTACGTGCAGTACGACTGGAAGCCTACCGACGACATCACGGTGAGTCCGGGCCTGCGCTACTCCGAAGTGACCCGTAGCATCGACGCGCCACTGAATAAAGTGTCACCGCCGGTGCCGCTCGATGCGGAAGCCACCTACCACGCCAGCCTGCCCTCGATCAGCGTCCACGACCGCCTCAGCGATTCGTGGAGCGCGTATGCGCAGGCCGCCAAGGGTTTCCTCGCGCCGCCTGTCGACGTGATCCAGGTAAACGGCTCACGCGGGCTGTCACCGGAAACCACGCGCAACTACCAGCTGGGCACGGCCTACGCCTCGCGCGAGTTCACCTTCGGGGCCGACGTCTATTACATCAACTTCTCGAACTACATCTCCGAGACCGAAGTTGCCACCGATAACGGCAACGAAGACACCTTCATAAACGGTGGCGGGGCCATCTACAAGGGTGCGGAGTTCGAGGCCACCTGGGCGTTGACGCACACGCTTAGCCTTTACGGCAATGCCAGCTACAACAAGGCCACGTACAAGGACAGCAGCGTGCAGATCGCCGGCACGCCTAAGGTCACCGCGGCCCTCGGCCTGCTCTACAGTGGCGACAACGGCTATTTCGGCTCGCTGATGGGCAAGTTCCTCGGCCACCAGTACGGCGTGGACAACACCACGGACGACGATGGTAATCTCGCCTTCCACAACGACCAGCGCATCGCGGGCTACCTGACCGTGGATGCCGCCGCAGGCTATCGCACGGACAAGGGTCCGGCCGGCACGAAGGGTTTTTCGATCAGCGTCGACTTCAACAACCTGTTCAACGTGCACAAGTTCACGGGTTATGCCGGCACGCAGGCGGTGAGTGGCGATCCGCTCTACTTCGGTCTCCCCGGCCGCGGCATCTTCCTCGACCTGTCGGTGAAACTGTGAGGGCGCTGCTCGCCCTTGCCTTCGCGGCGCTCACCGTGGTTTCGTCGGTGGCTTCAGCAGCCGGCGACGAGGTGAGGCTCGAAGTCGTACTGATGCGCCACGGCGTTCGTTCGCCCACCAAGCCGGCGTCGAACTACGCCGACTACGCGAACGCGAAGTGGCCCGAATGGCCCGTCGCGCCGGGCATGCTCACGTCGCACGGACGTGACGGGATGATCGGCATCGGGGCGCGCCTGCGCGACCAATTCACCGCCGACCGCCTGCTCGGCCAGACGTGCCCGGATGCCTCGTCCTTCGTCGTCATCGGCGACAGCACCCCACGCAACCGCGAAAGCAGCGAAGCCCTCGTGCAAGGCCTGGCTCCAGGCTGCGACACCGGCTTCCTGGCCACCGAAGGCGCGTCGAACAACCCCCTCTTCCACTACCACGAAGCAGAAGACGGCGTAGGAGCGCGCCCCGCGCGCGACAGCCTTTCGCCGCAACCCCCAGCCCTGGAAGAACTCCAATCCACCCTCCTGGGCTGCACCCCCACCACCTGCCCCGCCATCGCCAAACGCGACGGCAAGAAGCTACTCCCGACCGACCCTGACAAGGCAACCAAACTCACCGGCACCCTGAGCGAAAACCTGATGCTCGCCTTTGCTCAAGGCATGCTGATGGACGACGTGGCCTTCAACCGCGGCGGCGTCGACCTGCTCGGCCGCCTGATCACGCTGCATAACGACGAGTTCGCGGCGACGAAGAAATCCATGCCCGCGGCGGCCCAGGCCGGCTCCAATCTCGTCGCGCACATCGCCTCCACCTTCGGCCTCGCTCCCGCCAGGCCAGCCGACGTGGAACCGCTGCTCGCGTCGCGCAAGGGCATCGTCGTCCTGGTCGGCCACGACACCAACCTGGCCAATGTCGCCGGCGTCCTCGGCCTGGATTGGCACGACCCGAAACGCCCCGACGACTACCCGCCCGGCGGCGCGCTCCTGCTATCCCTCGTGCACCATGAGGGTCACGATGTCATCCGCATCCGCGACCTGATGCCATCGATGCTGGAATTGCGCACCAACCGCTACACCGACATGAAGACATCGCCCGTGAGAGTGGCGGGTTGCCACGCTGTCGGCGAATGCACGCCTGAAGAGTTCAGGGCCATCGTCGCAAAAGCCATCGACGCCACACGCGTGGACGCAGCATTACCGTCCATGCAGTGGCAACACGCGCCGCACATGTAGGAGCGCGCCCTGCGCGCGACAGCTTTTGAGGCCGTGAGCCTCAGGACCTGTCGCTCCTCGCGAAAATCCGTCGCGCGCAGGGCGCGCTCATACATCACGGGGCGAAGATCAGGAAGACGAACCAGCCGAAGACCAGCAGGTGCACCGCGCCCTGGAGAAGGTGTGTGCGTGGGCTGGAGAACGTGACGATGGACAGGATCAGCGTAAGGACGAACAGGATCACGTCCGTGTCCTCGAGCCCTAGCGTCACCGGATGATTCGTCATGCGGCTGATGACCAGGATGGCCGGAATGGTAAGGCCGATCGTCGACAACACCGACCCCAGCAGGACATTCACCGAGCGCTGGAGTTCGTTGCGATTGGCCGCGCGGATGGCGCCCATGCCTTCGGGCATGGCTACCAGCACGGCCATGGCGAGGCCACCCAGCAGCGCGGGCGCGCCCATCGTCTCGACCACGTAATCGATGGGCACGGCCAGCTTATCCACGAGGAACACCACCGGAACCATATAGGCGATGAGGAACAAGGCGGCCACTCTGGGCCCCTTGCCCGCGCTCCGCTCCAGCCTTTCTTCGTGCGGCGCCGGCTCGTTCGAGATGAAATAGCCGCGCAGGCTCCGCGTCTGCAGGAACAGGAAGGTCGCGTACAGCACGATGGCAGACAACGCCAGGAACAACTGGTGGGACAGGCGCAGGTGCGAATCGATCCCATCGCGCGCGAAGGTCGGCATGACCATGCCGAGGACACCGAGCGGGATGATGAGGCCGAGATAGGCGTTTGCGCCCTGCAGGTTGTAGGTCTGCTCTCGATGCTTGAGGCCGCCGAGCATCAGGGCGAGGCCGACCATGCCGTTCAACACGATCATGGTGACGGAGAACAAGGTATCGCGGGCCAGCGTGGGGTTGTTCGCGCCATGGAGCATCACCGCGGCGATACTCATGATCTCGATGGAGGTCACGGCCAGCGTCAGGATCAAGGTACCGCGCGGTTCGCCGAGGTGATGCGCAAGGTGTTCCGCATGACGCACGACGGCGATCGCGGAGCCGAGGATCACCACGAATAACCATGTGAACATGACGATCAGGCGTCCCGGCGATTCCATACCGGAAAGCAGCACCTCTGGTGCGATCAGGAAGATGGCGCAGGTGACGAGGCTTACCGGAAGGAACCGCTCGCCGCGCAAGATCTCCATCGCTGCCTCCATGAATCCTGATGGTGGATGATCGAATCCTACCTCCTTAGATGGCCCCTGTCCCCGTGGCCTCCCGTAGCGCCGTCTTTCGCGCGGCCATTTGCTGCAGGAGAGCCACGAAGGCCGACTGCAGCCGAGTGGGTTGCCACTCGATACGCCGCGTCATCGCGATGCGACGCCAGAAGCCCGGCCCCTTCGTCCCTATCTCCACGAGCTTACCCGCGCGGCTTTCCAGCAGGAACTGGTCGCGCGACATCAAGGTGAGCCAGTCGCCCTCCAGCATAAGCCCGCGCATGATCATTACCGAGGCGCACTGAACCTTCAGGTTTGGCGGGTCCCTTCCGCGGTCATGAAACATGCGCTCCCAGTTGAGCCGCATGGGCACGCCACGTGCCGGTACCACCCATGGATAGTGAAGCAAGGCATCGATCGACGGTCGCGCCGTGCCGCGCAACGGATGTCCTGCCCGGCCGACGATGACGAGTTCGTCGTCGAACAGACCTTCCTGACGGACATCGCGTGCCGGCACCGACTGGCGCTGTGAACCGATGAGGAGGTCCATCTCGCCATGACGCAACCGCTGGAGCAATTCCATGTACGGTCCTTCGATGACTTCGATCGAAGCACCCGGATAGTCCTCGCAAAACCGTGCCAGCACCTGCGGCAGGAAATGGGCTCGCGCCACGGGAAGGACGCCGATACGGATATTGCCGGTGGCGTCGTCCGACGGCGCCAGTTCGTCGATACCGGCGGCAAGTTCCGCCAGCATCAGGCGAACGAAATGCACGAGCTTCGCCGCGGCATCGGTGGGCCGCACCGAGCGCCCCACTCGCACCAACATCGGCACTTCGGTCGTTTCCTGCAGTTCGCGCATGGCCCGATGCAGCGCCGGCTGCGAAATGCCCACTTCCGCGGCTGCCGCGGCATAGCTGCTGACGGTGACTACCGAGACCAGCGCGCGAAGCTGACCCATGGTGATGCGCCGCTCGATATGCGCGATGGCCTGCATGCGCGCTGGGCGCCGCACCTGGACGATGCCGCGTGCCAGATAGCGCAACGCACGGGACACGCGCGCGATGAAACGCGCGCCGTGCTCGGTGGGCGTGACCCCCGACGGGTGCCTGTCGAACAGCCGCGTGTTCAGCGCGCGCTCCATGTTCGCTACCGCGTGGGCAAGCGCCGGTTGGGAAAGGCTTATCTCGGCCGCCGCGGCGCTCATGGTCCCCGCCCGCGAAACGGCAAGCAGCGCGTCGAGGTGGCGGAGGTTGAGGGAGAAAACAACGCTCATGAGATCATTAACTTATTTCGATACCTCAATCATAAATCGAATTTGGCCCCGAGGCGCGCCGCAGCGCATATTTCAGGCCTGGACAGGACCATCGATTTTGCAGTGCAACATTTTTCTATAGTTTTTCTGAATGGGCGAGGCAACGTGATCCTTCTCGATACGCACACACATGTCATTTCGCCGGACGCGAACAGCTATCCTGTCGCCCCCATTGGCGGCCGCCAGTCCGAGTGGTCGCACGATCGCCCCGTGGATGCCGACGGCCTGCTTCGCGCCATGGACGTCGCCGGCATTGAACAGGCCGTGGTCGTCCAGGCATCGACCGTCTATGGCCATGACAATCGCTACGTTGTTGACACCGTGCGCGCCCACCCCGACCGCTTCGTGGGTGTCTACTCCATCGATGCGATGGCGCCGGATGCAGTGGCGCGCATCGACCACTGGCAGTCGCAGGGACTCGCGGGATTCCGCCTCTTCACTACCGGCAGCACGATGCCGGGCCAGGCGGACTGGCTGGGGCACGAGGATTCATACCCCGCCTGGGCGCATGCGGAGGCACACGGCATCCCGGTGTGCCTGCAGATGACCATGGACGGCCTGCCGAAGCTGCGCGAGCTCATGACGCGTTTTCCCGGCGCGAACGTGTTGCTCGACCACTGCGCACGCCCCGACCTGAAGGATGGCAAGCCGTACAGCGCAGCCAAGGCGCTGTTCGACATGGCCGCCTTCCCAGGCGTGCACCTGAAACTGACCAATCGCACGCTAGAGGCCGCCGCACAGGGCGCCTCCCGTCCTGCCGACTTCCTCGAAGCGATCGTGGCCGTCTTCGGCGCGACGCGCATCGCCTGGGGCTCCAATTTCCCGGCCGCCGCCGGCACGCTGGACGAACTGGCGGCCACCGCGAGGACAGCCCTGACCGAACTGCCCCTCGAAGCCCAGGAATCCATCTTCAGCGGCACGGCCCGTCGGATCTATCCCTTCGCGCGACGCGGAAGCATGGCATGACTACGACCACCCTCAAGACGGTCCTCGGCAACTATCCGCACACGAAGGCGCTGAAGGACAGGAGCGTGACCCACGCGGACGTCACGCTCGACTTCCAGGAAGTCTCGCCGGTGCACAAGGCATTCGCGCCGATGGTGCGCAACGAGGCTTACGACTTGTGCGAGCTCGCGATCGTCACGGCGTTGCAGGCCGTGGCATACGATCGCCCGGTGGTGCTGCTTCCCATCGTCGTCGCCTCGCGCTTCCAGCGCGGCTGCCTTATCGCGCACGGTTCCCGGCCCATCGGGCCCCAGGATCTGCCCGGCAGGCGCGTCGGCGTGCGTGCCTATACGCAGACGACCGGCATGTGGGTGCGTTCGCACCTCGCCGAGGATTTCGACATGGACACGGGTGCGATAGAGTGGATCACCCATGACGGCGCGCATGTCGAGCAATACGGCGATCCCGCCTTCGTCCATCACGACGATAGCGACAAGAGCCTGCTGGACATGCTGCGCGATGGCGACATCGACGCCGCCATCCTCGGAAACGACATGCCCAAGGGCGACGAATTCCGCCCCGTCATCGCGGATGCGAACGACCGCGACCTGGCATGGTGGCGCAAGCATCGCTTCATGCCGATCAACCACATGGTGGCCGCATCGCGCTCCGCCGCCGGCCAGAGCCCCGCCGCGATCAGGGCCGCTTACGAACTGCTGCGCGAGGCCGCCGGCCAGGTGGGTGCCGACCCGGTCGGGCCCGTACCCTTCCGCTTCGGCTTCGAAAGCCTGCGCGAGCCCGTGGCATTCACCATCGACGCCTGCATGCGCCAGGGGCTCCTGCCCCGCCGGCCCGGCGTAGACGAAGTTTTCGCACCTGCCAGGAGGATCCTCGGTCATGGCATTGATTGACGCACCGCGGAAGCCGCGCCGCTTCTACGAGGACCTGACCTTCCAGGTGCTCGCGGGCATGGTGCTGGGTGTGGCCGTGGGCGCTTTTTTCCCGGACATCGGCAAGCAACTCAAGCCGCTGGGCGACGTGTTCATCCGGCTGATCCAGATGGTGGTAGGACTGATCATCTTCTGTACCGTGACCCACGGCATCGCGAGCGTGCGTGATCTCGGCAAGGTCGGCCGCATCGCCATCAAGGCCATCGTGTACTTCGAGGTGGTGACCACCTTCGCGCTGGTGATCGGCCTGGTGACGATCAACATCCTGAAGCCCGGCATGGGGATGCATATCGATCCCGCGAGCTTCCAGACCGCTGGCGCTGCCGTCCATCCTGCCGCCCATATGACCTTCGGGGAGTTCCTTCTGAACCTCGTGCCCAAATCGGCCGTGCACGCGTTTTCCGAGGGAGAGATTCTCCAGATACTGGTCTTCTCGGTGCTGTTCGCCTGTGGCCTGGCCTCGCTGGGCGACAAGGCCAGGCCGGTGCTCGAGACGGTGGATACGATTTCCAAGGCGCTGTTCTGGATCATCCGCATCGCGATGAAAATCGCACCCATAGCGGCGTTCGGCGCCATCGCCTTTACCGTGGCGAAGTTCGGCCTGCACTCGCTGGTGGCGCTGGGCGCGCTGATCGGCGAGTTCTACCTCACCTGTCTCATCTTCTTCCTCGTGGTGCTGACGCCGATCGCGTGGTATTCCGGGTTCAGCCTGCTCAAGCTGATGCGCTACGTAAGGGAAGAGCTTGCGCTGGTCATCGGTACGAGTTCATCGGAAAGCGTGTTTCCGCAGCTCACGAGCAAGCTGACCAGGCTTGGTGTGGAAGAGTCCGTCGTGGGCCTCGTGCTGCCCACCGCGTACAGCTTCAACCATGACGGCACCTGCCTCTATTTCGCGGCCGTGAGCGTGTTCCTCGCGCAGGCGACGGGTACAGCGCTCGGTTGGGAGGCGCAGCTGTCGCTGCTGGTCATCCTGCTGGTGACGTCCAAAGGCGGCGCGGGCGTCGCGGGTTCCGCCATCGCCGTGCTCGCCATGACGCTTGCAGCCACCAAGACCATTCCGGTCGGCAGCATCGCCCTGATCCTGGGTGTGCACAGGGTCCTTTCTTCCGCTTTCGTGTTCACGAACATCGCGGGCAACTGCGTCGCCACCATCGTGGTCGGCCAGTGGGAGCACGCCGTCGACAAGGAGCGTCTGCATACCGAGCTGGACAACGGATTCCAGCCCACCTGAGCCAACGCTCGTTCGCACCGCCCGCGGGTACGGGGGTGCCACTGATCCACCAGTCCACCTGGGGAGGGGACGTTACATGAAGTTCAACCATCACACCTTCGGCGCCACCGCCGTGGGATTGGGCAGCCTTTGCTGCTTGGCCGCGGGCCCGGCCTTCGGGTCTCCCGCAGCTACAGGGGATACCGCTGCGACGCACACCGCCGCGGTAACGTCGAGCGCAGGCAGCACACGGAAGGACGATTCGCTTTCCGCCAGCCTGCAGCGCCTTGCGGCGCGCGGCGTGTTCCTGCGGGCCAACCTGATCAACCAGTACGCGACCAATCCTCGCGGTGGCGTGGACCAGGGCCGCACCAACGTGGGCCAGTTCAACATCGGGGCCGACCTCGACCTCGACAAATTGCTCGGTGCCGGTGGCGGAAGCTTCCACTTCACCGTGTACCGCGACTATGGCAATGGCCTGAACCACGACGTGACCGGCACGTTCTCGAAGCAGCAATACATCTACAAGAACGAGTTCCCCCAGTGGCACCTTGGCCTGTTCGCCTACGAACAGAAGCTGCTGGACAATCGCCTCGACATCCTGGTCGGGCGGCTGGGTACCACCAGCTACTACGCGCATCTTGCCACCAACTGCCAGTTCCAGTCCGGCGTCCATTGCGGCGTGCCGCGCCTGATCAATTCCGAGGGCGGCTATAGCCTGCTCCCGTCGGCCACCTGGGCGATGAACGTCAAGTACCACACCTCGAAGCACACCTATGTCGAAACAGGCGTATACGAAGTGAACCCCACGACGTCCGCCAGCAACGGCCTCGATTTCTCCGTGGCCAACGCCACCGGCGTGACGATTCCCGTCGAGTTCGGGTGGACACATACCGATCCCAGGGTTTACCCGTACGGCTTCGAGGTGAAGCTCGGCGGGTACCTCAGCACGGCGCCGCTCAACGATCCGTTCTATAACACCAAGGGCCAATCCCGGGGCTTGCACGGCGGTGCCGCCCGACACGCCGATACGAACCGCTCCGGTGCGTACCTCATGGCCGACCACGTGGTGTGGCGTCCCCATCCCACCTCGTCGCGCAACCTCAATGTCTTCGCCGGCATCGCACAGCAGCTTGAAACCGACGAGATCATGCGGCAGCAGATCTATACGGGCTTCGTCCTCACGGGGCCATTCGCGGGCCGTCCGCAGGACACCGTGGGCCTGTCTCTTTCGTACTTCGACATGACCGACGCCGAGCGCGACTACCTGCGCGACGCCCGGATCAAGGCCGGCGGCCACGGAAGCAACAATCCGCACCAGTACACCGTGGAACTCAACTACGGCTGGCACGTGGCCCGCGGCATCACCCTCATGCCGAACATCCAGTACATCGCGCACCCGGACAATTCGGGCATCGCGAACACGAAAGTGCTGCCGAAGGACATCCTGGTGTACGGTCTTAACATGCAAATGAACATTTCCGCCCTGTTCGGCCTGCGCAAGCCACAAGCCGCGGAGTAGCAGCAAGACGCTGCAATCCAGCGCCCCCCTCCGTCCTGCGACAATCGTTCACGCGCCAAAGTGTCGCGCCGGCAAGCCGTGCGTGCATAGTGGTCTAGACTGTGCACGAGACGGAGAATCCCATGAACGTTCCCGACACGGCACTCCTCCTGGCACGCTGGCAATTCGCCTTCACCGTGTCGTTCCACATCATCTTCCCGGCTATCAGTATCGGGCTGGCGAGCTATCTCGCCGTCCTCGAAGGCCTGTGGCTGAAGACCGGCAAGCTCGTCTACAAGGAGCTGTTCTTCTTCTGGTCGAAGATCTTCGCCGTCGGTTTCGCGATGGGCGTGGTGTCCGGCGTGGTGATGAGCTACCAGTTCGGCACGAACTGGTCCGGATTTTCCGCCATCGCGGGCTCGGTAACGGGCCCCCTGCTGACCTTCGAGGTGATGACGGCATTCTTCCTCGAGGCCGGCTTCCTCGGCATCATGCTTTTCGGGTGGACCAAGGTGGGGCCGAAGGCCCACTTCTTCGCCACGTTGATGGTCGCCACCGGCACCCTCATTTCCACTTTCTGGATCCTTTCGTCGAACAGCTGGATGCAGACCCCGCAGGGATATGGGCTGGTCGACGGCAAGGTGGTTCCCACCGACTGGTTCAAGATCGTCTTCAACCCGTCGTTCCCGTATCGACTCGTGCACATGTCGCTGGCCGCGTTCATCGTGGCCGCCCTGCTCGTGGGTGCCTGCGCCGCGTGGCACCTGCTGCGCGACCGCAAGGATCCCGCCATCCGCAAGGCGTTCTCGATGGCGCTGTGGATGCTGTTGCTGGTCGTGCCGATCCAGATTGCGGTGGGCGATGCGCATGGACTCAACACCCGTGAATACCAACCCGCGAAGATAGCCGCCATCGAAGGCCTCTGGGAAACCGAGAAAGGCGTAGCGCTCAACCTGGTCGGGTGGCCGGATATGAAGGCCGAAACCACGCGCTATGCCTGGCGGATTCCCCATCTTGGCAGCGTGGTCCTCACGCACAGCTGGGACGGCGAAGTGCGTGGCCTGAAATCCTTCGCACCGGAAGACCGCCCGAATTCGACCATCGTTTTCTGGAGCTTCCGCATCATGGTGGGCATGGGCACGCTGATGCTGCTCCTCGCACTGACCGGGTTGGCCCTTCGACGGCGCGGCCGTCTCTACGACGCGCGCTGGTTCCAGCGCTTCACTCTCTATATGGGGCCGACGGGCCTGATCGCGCTGCTCGCCGGATGGGTGACCACCGAAGCCGGACGCCAGCCCTGGGTGGTGTACGGCGTGCTGCGCACGCGCGACGCCGTTTCGGCGCTCAGCGTGCAGCAGGTGGGTACCTCGTTGATGATCTTCGTGATGGTCTACTTCCTGGTCTTCGGCACGGGTATCTATTACATGCTGAAGCTCATGGCGAAGGGACCGAATTTCCCGCACGACGAGGCGGCTGCGGAAGCCGCCGACACCGGCCGCGGCCGCGAGCGGTTCGATCACCGCCCGATGTCGCGTCCCACCGACTCTATCGACGAGTGATCGCCATGACCATCGATCTGCCAGTCATCTGGGCGGCCATCATCGGCTTCGGCGTATTCCTCTACGTGATGCTCGATGGCTTCGACCTCGGCATCGGCCTGATCTTCCCCTTCTTCGACCGCGAAGGCGAACGCCAGGTCATGCTCAATACCGTCGCTCCCGTATGGGATGGCAACGAGACGTGGATGGTGTTGGGCGGAGCATCGCTGTACGCCGTGTTTCCCCTCGCTTATTCCGTCCTGCTGCCGGCGACCTACCTGCCCATCGTGGCGATGCTCTGCGGCCTCATCTTTCGTGGCGTCGCTTTCGAGATACGCGCGAAGGCACGGCGCACCCAGCACCTGTGGGATCTGGCCTTCATCGGTGGCTCCGGCGTCGCCACCTTCGCCCAGGGCGTGATCCTGGGCACCCTGCTGCAGGGTATCGAAGTACGCGACGGAAGGTTCGCCGGCGGCCCGTTCGACTGGTTCACGCCGTTCAACCTCTTCACCGGCATCGGCCTGCTGGTGACCTATGCCACGCTCGGTTGCGGCTGGCTGCTGATGAAAACCGAAGGCGAACTGAGGCGTCGCATGGCTGTGCTGATGCGCCCACTGACCCTCGTCCTCGGCGCAACGATAGGTATCGTCAGCCTGTGGACGGTCCTCGGCCAGGAGGCCGTCGCGACGCGCTGGTTCTCGACGCCAGACCTGTTCTTCTTCCTGCCCGTGCCCGTGCTCGTCCTCGCGTGCCTCGTCGGCATCCTCGTCACCCTGCGCCGGGGCGCCGATCGCACGCCGTTCCTGCTGACCCTGGCCATCCTGTTCCTCGGCTATACGGGCCTGATCATCAGCATCTTTCCGAACATCGTGCCCCCGTCGCTGGATATCTGGACGGCATCCGCCCCACGTTCCAGCCAGTTGTTCACCCTGATCGGCGCGGCCATCGTCATTCCGATCATCCTTGCCTATACGGCACTGGCTTACTGGGTCTTCCGCGGCAAGGTGCGCGCGGACGATCCGGGGTATCACTGATGACCACGCGTAGCCGCTGGCGACAAGCCGCGTGGTTCGCGATGCTTTATGTCGGCGGTGTGCTCGCCGTCGGCCTGGTCGCTGCGTTCTTCCGGTTGCTCGTGCCGCGTTGACCCGGAGCCTGTCGCTTAGTCGGCATCGCCTGCAACGAAGCCCATGAAACTCGCCTCCGTGCCTTGCAGCGCGGAGGCAGGCAGCGGCGAGGTACCGGCGGACTGCAAGAGTTCCAGCGTGGCGCGCCGGTGAGACACGACATGCCATGCGGTCATGGCGACGTCACCACCGGCCGTCGTTGCCTCTTCCAAAGCCGAGAGGAGGCGCGCACGGTCCGGCGCATGGACGACGACGCCTTCGTTGGAAAGACCGCTGGACGAAATGCCCAGCACGGCACAAAGCTCTGCCTTGACTGCCGCATCGCGTGCGTCTGCCTCACGCATGCCGGCGATCGACTGAGCCACTTCGGCGTCTTTCCACTCGCCATCCTCGCCCTGGAGTACGTCCTGCGTTTGCCATGCCTCGGGCGGACAGAGCTTCGTGTCGCGATCCAGCGCGAAGAACGGGTTCACCTCGGCGGGATAGACCCGGCATGCCCGTGGCCGCCGCTCGTAGATGCCGCAGCGCATGTCCGGCTGCAGGTTCGGGCACGCGCCTTCGAAGACCGCCATCAACGATACGATGACGCGTACCGGAAGCTGCCCACTGGTCGCCGCAAACGATCGACGCCGCTTGTACCATGCGAGGTGATTGTCGGCCGGTGGCTCCTCCGGCCAAGGAATCGCCTCGCAGAACAGCTGCACGTTGCCTCCATCGCGCAACCACGCCATGGCTTCGTCGACGCCGATGGGTAAACGCAGGCCATGGCAGCAGCGTCCGCACATCGTGCATGAAAAGTGGATGGTCATGTGACGCCCGTTGCCATGTGGCTGATGAGGGAAGGTACAACGAACGCATTCGGTTTCGTGCCTCGATCGGTTACAGCCCTCCCGTCCGACTCGCAGGTTCCTACGCCCCGGGCGCCCAGATACCCGCCTGCCGAGGTCGACCACCCCCCACGATAGCGACGGCAACACCCCCGCTGCTAGCATATCGGCTGTACGCACCGCCTCCCCGCGGTGCTTCGGAAGCTACCGTGACATCCGCGAACCTCGTGGTTTCCTCCGGTGAAGTCACCGCGCTCCGCCTGATCGACATCGCCTACAGCGTCGACCTGGCGCATGCGGAACGACTGTGGACGGAACGCGGAAGCACCGCGTTCGCCCGCTCCTCGTTGTCCAGCACGCCACCGGAAGCCATCAGCTTCGGCGTACCGCCGTTATGGCTGTCGCTGGGCGAAGTGGAGGTGGTGCTCGCGAGCGGTCCCGCACGCGCCACGATGTCGGTTCGGCTATACGATTTCGGGCTTGCCGCGCTGTCCCTGCGCATCCGGCGCACCGGCCAGCCCTGGTCGTCCTACGTGCGCGACGTCACGGACGTGGATACCCGATTCGGACCCGCGTCCGGCACCCGGTTCTGGAATGACCTGCTCGAACGCGTGCAGGACGTGATCCGCCCGTCCCTGGAACGCCCGACGGAAGGCGAACGGCTGGACGAAGACCACCTGATCGCGACTGTCCATGCCTTCAACGAAAACATGGATGCGGAAAGGCTGATGGAAACGGTGGACCTCGTCGAAGTGCTCACCGGCGAAACGCGACCATTGTCACGCTCCGCACGGAAGGAACTGCTTTCCCGCAGCTTCTCCTATTACGCCGACGACCTCGTCGTATTGACCTGGGACCGCGCCTTCATCTACGAACCACGCGGCGACTCGGACGTGGCCGACGTCATTGAAGTGGCCAATGCGCAGCTCGTCGAGATGCGTTATTACGACCTGCATCTGGACGATGAGCTTCCGCACATGTACGACCAGGTGGAAAAGGCGCGTTCCACCGCCTCCCTGCTGGCATCGCGCCGATTCGCCCACCTGGCTCGCGGGCTATATGCACTGGTTGCCGAGGTCACCGAACTCACGGAGCGCGTGGACAACGCGCTGCAGGTCACCGAGGACGTTTACCTGGCGCGGATCTACAGCAGTGCCCTGTCGCTGTTCCGTGTGCAGGCACTGAGCGCCTCAGTGGACCGCAAGCTGTCGATCATCCGGGACACGTATGCGGCCCTTTACGAAGAGGCCTCAAGCCGTCGTAACGAATGGCTGGAAATCGCCATCGTCATACTCATCGTCGTGGAAATCGTCATATCCCTGACCCACGCGTAGCTAGAGTCGAAGCTTCCCGCCGTAACCCACCAGTTCCAGGTACCCTCGCCCGCCGTCGACGCGCACTGCGCCTTCCCAATACAACGGACCTCCCGTGGGGCGTGAATCCAGCTCCTGATCGTCGAACAGAGGTTGCAACACGAAACGCCTGATTCCGGCCGCAGTCGCCACCGATACCGTCGTCTCCACAGGGTATCCGGCTCCCGTCCGCGGCGAGCGCCAGATCCGTCGCGCATCGAACCTCACATCGTGGGGCCCGAGGATCGTGAGCGAACCGTCCGCCGCGCGCATGCTGCCGCCCGCCCAGACCGGGCGACCCTGCGAGTCGCGTACCCGGAACACGGTCACCGCGCTTCCGTCGTCCATATTCAATCCTGCCCAATCCCATCCCACCGCGCGTGCATCGAGAAAGCTCGACGACCACTCACGATCGAGCCAGGCCGTGCCGCGCACCTGTTCCGTTCGCGAACCTCGCGTAAGCCGTCCCTTCACCACGAGATGCGGAAGGCTGAAGTAGGCGCTCGCGTCCCCCTCACCGGGTCCCTTGCGGCTGTACCCCTTATCACCCTGGAGCAACGGCGGCTGCGTGGGCACGAACGTGAGATCGAGGTCGAAGCCATCGCTGCGCGCTTTTGTCGTAAAGCTCCCGTCCTTGTCGCGCTCGAGATGCCAGTCATCCAGCACCACATCGGTGTCCGCGGTGGAAGCGCCCACAAGCCCGAAGCCTTCGCGCGCCACCCGCTGCCCATGCTCGAGGTGTCCCACGACCGGGTCGGCCAACGCCACATGCGCAAGGATCAACTGGCGTGCGGCAAAGCGGCTCGGGTTGCCATCGTCGAACGGCAGCCGCGTGCGGAAGAACGTCACCTGGAAGCCAACCGGCCCGCCCTTCGTGTCCAGCCAACCGGTGAGGTACCACCACTCGGTCTTGTACGCCGGGTGTGCGCCGTGATCGCGCGGCAACACCACCGGGTTATCCGGCGAGACGGCGGCATAGTCCACGTGATCGGCGGCCAGGCCCGACCCGACGATCGTCGACAGCACGAGCGCCAACCATCGCATCCGCACTACCAGTCCTCCCTGACGGCACGCACGGCATCCATGGAAAGGACACTTCGGCCCACGACGAGCGCGACACCCGCGGTCGCCACCACCAGGCCCGCCACGGCACCACACAGGAAAGGCCACGGCAGGATGGTGTCCATCGTCCAATGGAACGACTGGGGGTTCACCACATGGATGAGCACCTGGCTCATGGCCACGCCGAGGGCGACGCCAGCCACGCCGCCGACTCCACCCAGCAACGCGCCTTCAATCAGCAGCATCCGCATAAGCTCGCCACGTGTCGCGCCTACATGACGGAGCATGCCGAACTCCCTGATGCGTGCAAGCACCTGCGCGCCGACGGTGGCGGCAACGCCGGCAAGACCGACGCACACAGCGATGCCTTCGAGAAGATAGGTGATGAGGAAGCTCCGGTCGAATGCTTCGAGTGCTTTCCGCCGGATGTCCTGGGGGCGACTCACGGTGACGCCGCTTTTATCGGCGCCGATGGCCATGCGCAGGCCCGCAGCCACCCCATCGATAGTCGCACCGGGCGATACCAGCACCGACACGGCGGTGCGGCTACCGTCATCCGTCCATCGCGTGTAAGTTCGCTCGTCCACCACGATGGCGCCGTGCTGGCGCGCGTAGTCGCGCCACACGCCAGCCACCGTAACCTTCGGCGAACCGGCAAGCGGGAGCGCGAGCGTGTCCCCGGGCTTCCAGCCATAGACACGCGAAGCCGGCTCGGAAACCCATACGGGAACCGCGCCCTGGGGAACCGCGACCTGCTTGCCGATCAACGAGTGCTGCGCCCCAGGACCATCCAATGTGCGTGCTATCAGCATGACGGCGGGATGCCGCTCGTCGAACCGCAGCGGCGTCTCCTTGAGCACACCCAACCATGCCACGCCGGCCACCTTGCGCATGCGCGCCTGTGCAGTCGTGTCGAAACCACCCGCCGTCGTGTCGTTGACCTGCAAATAGATATCGGCCCCCAGCACGTCGCCAAGCCAGCGATCCACCGATCCCCGGAAGCTGGTCACCATGACCGCCATGGCCACGGTCAACGCCGTGGCCGCGAGAATGCCCGCCAGTGCCACGGACGCCTGCGACGGGGCGCCCCAGAGACGCGCCGTAGCCAGGCGAAACGGCACGGCCCTCAGCCGCAGGTTTCGAAGCGGCGAAACGAGCGCGCGAGCCAGCCAGGGCATGAGCGCGACGCCACTCGCAAGCAATAACGCCATTGCCACGTAGCCGAACAAGGCGATGCCCCGCACCGCGGGCAGCAAGGAGGCCAGGACGGCACATGCCAGCATGACGATGGCCCGCCATGGGCGAGCGCGAACGCGCGGATCGACGGTGTCGCCCGGATTCTTGATGGCGATGCCAGGGAGCGCACGCGCGGCCGCCAGTGCCGGCACCATGCTGCCGAGTACCGCGGCGGCTACACCGAGGACGCCAAAGATTCCCGCAGCCCATGGGGCGAAGACGAGTTGCGGCGTTCCACCCTGGAAATACCCACCACCCAGGTCCCCGCCGAGCAGCGTGAGCGCGAGCGACGCCAGCAGCAATCCGAGGCCGATACCCGCGCCCGCGCCAACCACGCCCAGCAGCACCGCCTCGACGAGTACCTGTCCCCGCACCTGGTTCCGTTCCATACCGAGTACGCGCAGCAGCGCGAACTGGGCATTCCGCCGTGCCACCGACAGGGACTGCGCGGAATAGACGAGAAAGCCTCCGGTCAGGAGCGCGACCAGGGCCAGCATGTCGAGGTTCACCCGATAGGCTGCGGACAGGCTGTCGTTCTGAGCCGCGTCGCTCGCCGCATCGATGACGATGGCGTCCGGGGGCAAGACCACGGCCAAGGCTCTCCGAGCCTGCGCGGCATTTACGCCGGATGCGAGATGGACGTCCAGACGCTGAAGGCGGCCGAGCATGCCGAAGCGCCACTGCACGGCGCCAATGTCCATGACGGCCAGCTGGGTTCCCGCTGCCGATGGCAAGGTGCCTGCGACCTTGACCTGGAACGCGTGCCCATTGGCATCAAGACGAATGGTTTCGCCGACCTTGCGCCCCGCCGCGGCCAGCGAGGTCGCCGAAAGGATGATCGACCTGCCTGCAAGGAAGTCCTGATATCCCGCCAGGCCGTTTCCGCTGGGCCCCTGACCCATGCTTCCCGCGCGAAAAACGTCGATACCCTCCAGCGTCACCGGAATCTTTCCGTCGATAACGGCACGCGTCGTGACGATGGGCGCCACGGAAAGTCCCGGGATACGAGCGATGCGCGGATAAAGCGCCTCGTCGAAACCGAACGCATTCGTGGCGCGTACCGTCAGGTCCGCCGTGCCGCTGACGGAGCGCACCGCCTTGTCGAATTCCCCCAACGCCGAAGCGTTGACGAGATGCACGGCAAACCCCAGCGCGACACCCAGGGCGATCGCCAACAGTGCCGCCAGCACGCGCCCGGGATAGGCACGCCACTCGCTCCACAGCAACCAGCCGCGAGCGACAGGAAACAGCTGCCTCTTAGCCACGTTCGACAAGACCCGCGGGCGACAGCACGAGGGACCGGTCCGCTGCCGCGGCCGCCACGGCGGAATGCGTCACGAGCAGCACGGCGGCGCCGGCATGCCGTACCTGCTCCACGAACAGGGCGAGCGTGCGGGCTGCCGTATCGGGATCCAGGTTGCCCGTGGGCTCATCGGCCAGGATCAGGCTCGGGCGGTGAACGAGAGCGCGGGCAACGGCCACGCGTTGCAGTTCGCCACCGGACAGTTCGCGCGGATAGGCGTCGCCGCGTCCTCCCAGCCCGACGGATGCAAGCATGGTGTTGGCGGCGGCCAACGACTCCTCGGCATCGCATCCCCGGAGTGCGAGCGGCAAGGCCACGTTATGGGCAAGATCGAGGTGCGGCAAAACATGGAACGCCTGGAACACGAAGCCGATGCGGTCACGCCTCAGCCGTGTACGACCATCATCATCGAGACTGGCGATGTCCGTACCCGCGATGTGCACACTCCCCGCATCCGGCGAGTCGAGCCCCGCGATGAGGTTCAGCAAGGTGGATTTACCCGCCCCGGATTCGCCGGTAATGGCGACGAAGTCGCCGGGAGCCAGCGCCAGGTCGATCCCCTCGAAGAGCATTCGCCCGCCAGGCACAGTCTTGACCAGGCCAGTGACGTTCAGCATCGGGGGGCTCCTCCGGTAAAGAAGGAAGTCTATACGAAGGTATGTGGAACCAAGGCGATAGACGGCGCGCCCGAAGCATGCAAGACACCGGTTTTTGTATCGACCTACACCGATCTCGTTGCCGCCACGGGCGGCACGTTCGACGCACGCCTGGCCGGAACGAAAACAGCAAACTGCCCCAGCAAGAGCACGGCCGCCACGCCGACGATGACCCACGGCACTGGAATGCGGTCCATCCCGAAATTCCGCATCAGCCAGAAATTGAGCCCTAGCGCCAACAGGATGCCGATGATCGCCCCACCGCAAGCGATGGTGAGGTTCTCCAGTTGGAAATAATGCAGTATGTCGACCTTGCGCGCCCCCAGCGCACGGCGCACGCCGATCTGCTTGCGACGTTGACCGACCCAGAAGCTGGTCAGTCCCACGATACCCGTTGCCGTCACGCCGATAAGAATGACGGACACCACGCCCATCAGGATCGCCATGCCCATATCCGACTGGTAGGCATCGTTGCGGATCCGCTCGAACGACTTCACGGATTCTTCGTCGTCGAGCACGCGCATCGGATTCACCCCATAAAGCACCGAAGGAACCGCCTTCATTGCCGCGTCCCGCCTTCCTGGCCGGGCGCGAACGGCGTAGCGCGAATAAGTGGAGTTGAGGCGCGCAGGCACCAACACCCCGTTCCACGCGAAGGTCTTCGCCCAAACGGCACCCTGTAGACGTTCGACCACGCCAATGACCCTGGTGGGCGCCGCGGCACCATCGAGATACAGGACCTGCCCCACGGCGTCCTTGTCCGGGAACAATTTTTCCGCCATCGCCTTGGTGATCACGATCAGGTCCGGCGTGCGCTGCTCGCCTCCCGAGTAATGCTGCACTTCGTCGGCATGGAAGAAGCGGCCGGACACCAGTTTCAGACCGAGCGTGGTCAAGGCCTGTTCGTCCATGAAGAAATAGCTGGCAAGCGCGGTGCCCTTGCTCGTGCTGTCGTACTCGCCGTTGCCAGGATTGATGCCCACCGAGCCTACCCGCGACGAGCTGTAAAGCGGCAAGGAAGTCGTCGGCGCCACCGAAGCCACGTCCGGCATGCTTCTCAGGGCCGCCAGATCTTCCTTTTGCATCGCATCGAGCCGCTCCGCTCCGGCCGCGGTATCCGAGCCAGGCGTACCCACCCATTGCTGGGATACGAGGAACAGGTCTTCTTCGACCAGGCCGGTGGGCTGGTTGATGTTATGTATCCGCTGGCCAATGATGAAAAGCGCATTGCAGACAATCGCCAGGGTGAGTGCGATCTGCAACGCGATCAACACGACACCGGATTTATGCTTGCGCAACGCCGCGAGTATGGGGTGGAGGGTCATATCCTTGGTCCTCAGTTCGATTTCAGCTGCCACGCGGGCTGCACGCGGGCTGCGCGGAATGTCGGGTAAAGGCCGGCCAACAACGTGGCGAAAACGGCCACCGCGAGCGTCAGCAGCAACAGCGACATATCCAGTGTCGCAAGTGCGGCAGTACCCTTCGGCAGGACGACTCCCACGCCGAGTATCCCGACGCCGGTAAGGGCAATGCCCAGCAGGCCACCCGCCACGCCGATCATTCCGGCCTCCGTGAGGAACTGCGCGTAGATGGCGAGCCGCCCTGCACCAAGCGCACGGCGGACACCAATTTCGCCACTGCGGCGCAGGAACTTCGCCAGCAGGAGGCCCGACGTGTTGACCAGACACACGACCAGGAGCCCAAGTGCGACAAGCAGCGATATCTTGGTATCGGACGGAACCACCTGCTCGCTTACCAGCCATGCCGGAAGATCGTGTAGCCGGATATTCGGCGCCCAGGTGAATCGCCCGGAGTGCTGCTGGTCGCGAGCGTAGCTCTCCAGGTAGTCCCGATAAGCCGATACGGCCTTCGCGTTGTCCAGTTGCGCCAGGTAACCCAACCAGACGCAGGAGGACCGCTGCAGGCCCACGAAACCGGATTCCTCAGGTGGTTTCACGCAACCGGTGTTGCCATCGTTCGGAATGCCCCATTCGATGGCGCGCTCGAAAGGTAGGAACAAGTCGTCCGACGCGGTCGAGAATCCGCCTGTATTCTGGATATCGTAGAAGCGAGGCTGGGGATTCCATTCGTCGAGCACGCCCACCACGCGATAGTTCCTGCCTTCGACGTTGACGGACTTTCCGATGCTGTTCTCGCCGCCGAACAGCTTCCGGTTGAGCTTGCTGCTAATGACGGCCACCGCCGAACGCTGCCTGTCATCGTCGGCACTCCAGCCACTGCCGTATCTGAACGGTGCCTCGACCATGGGAAAGAACTCGCCATACACCACGTGCCCACTGACATTGAACGGGTGCTCGCCGGGCCGGGTTGGCACGACCGAGGAAGAAATGATGTAGATCGGCGATTGCAGCTTCGCGCGATGGTCTCGCATCAAGGCCATAGCGTCAGTGTAGGACAGTGCGTCGACCGGCTCGATGCTGCCGTCGCGGTGCGCGCTGGGGCCCCAGGCATCGATCTGCGGTACGAACAAGCGCGACGATTTCCACGGAATCGGGTCGCCCGAGACCGCCCGGAAAACCGAATAGGTAGTCATGGAAGCGGCGACGCCGAACCCGATAGCGAGAACCATCAGGGCCGTGAGGCCAGGGCTGCGCTTGAGGCTGCGCACGGCCAATTCGAGGTAGTACCTGAGCATGCCTTTATCCCTTCCCCTGATAGACAGCGAACCCCGTCCGCTCTCGGACACGTCTGCAATTGGCATGCCACAGATGGAAGGAACGAAAACGTCCGATACGGCAGGTGGTTAGAAGCAAGCCAAGGGATAAGTGAGGTGTCCGCGGACACCGGCTTCGGACGTTGGCCGGACAACGAGCGTCCGCGAGACCCACTTCCCTGCGTCTATGAGCGGTCCTCGAGTCCCTTCGGCTTCCGCGGAAGCAACGGCAAGACCTCCATGCTCTTCCCCTTCACCGGCCGCGCCGAACTCGCCGGCGTGATTGACCTTGAGGATCCGGTTGCCCAGGTCTGTCACTTGGCGTTCAATGCCCCGTGGCCTTGTCCTTGACGAACTGGGTGCGGTACCACTGCGGCTTGCCATTCTTGACCATGACGCGATCCCAAGCCTGTGCCGCGAGCACCTTCGCATTCTGGTTGCCACCGTCAATGCGTGACGCCACGGTCGCCAGGGCGAGAGCCAATTGAGTGTCCGTTCCGTGATCCCCTGATTGGCGGATTGCCAACGCCGGATATTCTTCCTGTCGGGAGAATTTGAATCAAGGCATCCCGGCTGGCGGCCGAGTCCATACCAACAGCAAAATTCCTACAAGTTTTCTTGTCGGGAGCCGCTTTCACTGACTCAGGCAAAGCCCGACACTCTCGGTGCCGCTCGAGCTGGCGAAGTGACGCCCAGCCTGTACTTGCTCCGCCTTAGAGCATTCTCCCAGACTTGACCTTGCAGATTACTGTACATTCCGAGTCCGGACTCATGGCTGTCTCACTCTGACGGGTGACGATCGGCTTGCTCGGGGGCCCGGAAGGCTTTGCCCTCCGCCGCCTTCATCGCCCGAGCCCGCCATTGCATCAAAGGCGTCACGCTGATCCCGTGCGTGACCACGCTCACCGCGACCACCGTCAGTACTACCCCCTCGAATACCTGGCCCGGAACCCCGCTGAATCCGTGACCGATCGCGAAAGCCATGTAGTTGAGGCTACCCAGCCCGCGAATGCCGAACCAGCCAATCAGAAGCCGCCGTTGCCAGGGTGCCCTGCTCCGAATGGTTGCCAGCCACACCGACAACGGGCGGATCACAAGCAGTAGCACTACGGCAAGCATCAGGCCGTGCCAGTTGACAGCCGGCACGACCGCGATGCCTACGGCCAGCACCAATGCCACGGCGATCAGCCGCTCGATCGTCTCGCCGAACGACAAGGCATCGGATACGACCCAGCCCACGGTTTCTTTCGGATGGACGACGCTCGCCTGCGCCCGCTCGTTGGGAGTGATCCGCGTCTCCGCGGGCTCGTCGAATGGCGCCTCGCCCTTCTCCACCGATTCCTTACTCCGGCTGCTGACTTGAAGCTCTACGCGGCGCAAACCAACGCCAGCCGCGAATGCGGCGAGGAAACCGGATGCCTCCACCAGATGACTCACCGCGTAGACGACGACCATGATGCCCAGCGCCAGGAAATCGCTTGGAGCGACATCGCGGGATGCGTGGCGCAGGTGCGTCCCCACGTAGCCAAGGCCCCACCCGCCGACGAAGCCGATGAGAAGGCCTCCTGCCAATCCCCACAAAACATCTACCGTCAGCCAATGGGTGAGCACGTTCGCCGTGCCGGCATCCTGATCCATCAAGGCAAGGGCGAGGAAAAGAAGCGGGAGCGCGGTACCGTCGTTCAAGCCGGCCTCGCCCGACAGCGCCACACGGAGAGCGTCGTCGTCGCGGGCATCGTCGACCGAGACCAGAGAGGCCAGTACCGGATCGGTGGGGCTGACCACAGCGGCAAGGGCCAGTGCGGCTGCGAAGGGCCAGCCCAGGCCAAGGTAAGCGACGGCAACCACGCCCGATGCGGTAAGCGCCATGGCCGGCAACGCGAGCCGCACCGCCATGCGCCATCCCGAATCGCTAAACGGCAGGCGGAGCTTGAGGCCGGTGACGAACAGGGAGACGACCAACGCCGCCTCGGTCGCCCAGTGCAACCAGTGAATATGGTCCGCTGTAGAGGGAAGCTTCGCCAGGGCGAGTATCGCTGGGCCGATGACGATGCCGACGACGAGATAAATCGCGAACGTCGTGACCGGCCCCCTGTTTATCCACCCCGACAGGAAGGAAGTGGCCAACAAGAGGGTGCCAGTCAGCACTAGCCACCAGAGTGCGGTCATGGAGTTAATGATTGCTTGGGTTGGGTCAACACGGTGCGAAAGCCATTAACGCGCCCTGCTCCGTGAGCACGTATTCCTGACAGCTGCTGCCGTCCGATGCCGGCTGGCTGGCGAGGATCAGGCAACAAGGTTAATGGACCGGAGTCTGCTTGCTGGGTGCGACCGTCAGCCTGTTGGCTCTGGTGTTCTGGCGCACTAAGATCCATCTCCATGATTGAAACCGACCGCCTCATTTTGTCCACACCGGCCATCGCTGACTTCGATGCATACCACGCACTGTTCTCGGAACCACCGGTGTACCGGTTTTTCGGTAATACACCCCTCACGCGAAACGAGTCCTGGACGAAGTTCCTCAGGGGCATCGGACACTGGTCTGTGTTCGGCTTCGGCATGTTTTCCATACGGGAAAAGACCACCCGGCGATACCTCGGCGAAACCGGACTGGTTCACTTCCAGCGGGAGCTCGGGCCCGACTTCGATTCCTGCGCGGAAGCTGTCTGGATTCTTACCAGCGATGCCCATGGCAAGGGCTATGCGACCGAAGCTGCCGAGGCGGCGCTTCGATGGATATTCGACACCAAGGGAGAGCAGCGCAGCGTGTGTCTTATCGATCCGGAGAACACGGGGTCCACCCGCGTCGCCGAGAAGCTGGGTTACCGGATGCTTGAGCCGCGGACCTATCGCGAGAAGCCGGTGACCATTTTAGAACGTATGCCTGACCGGGAGCACCTGACGTGAGCAAGCCACCCGCAGCCTGCCCTTCGTTGCCACGTTCCACACTGCCAACAATCTGCGCCAGGACGCCTGGTTGCGTACGAGCGAAAGGTCTCTCTGGCGGCCCGTCTGCCGTGCAATGTGCCGCACGCCATGAGTCGCAATAACTTACCGTCTCATTTCAGATAGGTCTTCAACACGGCCAACACAGGCGCCAGTTCAGCGTCATGGTTCACGTTGTCCTCGCCAAGGTGCGCAGTCAGGTGCCCCTCCATCACTTGATAGATGAGCCCATTGACCGCGCCCCTTGGCGGTTTCAGCCGCGCGATCTTGCTCGGCGTGGTGGCCGTCCTGATGCTTGTCCAATTCGTGGAACGTTTTTTCGAGTCCAGCCTTATTCATTACAACGAAGCCATCGCCATCGCTGCGCTCGGATTGCTTGTGAATCTGCTGTGCGCCTGCCTGCTCCGTGGCGCGGACCACCATCACCACGGGCACGGGCACGGGCACGACCATGATCACCATCACGGGCATCACGATGTGAATTTGCGGTCTGCCTATATCCACGTGATCGCCGACGCCGCCACCTCCGTGCTGGCTATCGTTGCTCTCCTGGGCGGCAAATTTTACGGCGCGTCCTGGCTGGACCCCGTCATGGGTGTCGCTGGCTCCGTCCTCGTCGCACGCTGGGCTATCGGGTTGTTGAAGGAATCGGGAAAGATCCTCCTCGATGCCGAGATGGATAGTCCGGTGGTGCAGGAAGTCCGGGACGTTATCGAACAGGAGCTACCGCAAGCGTCTATTACGGATCTGCACCTCTGTCAGCGAGCCCGGCGAGCAGCCAGTTGCCGCCACCCTTCCGCTAGTGTCGAAAGGCTTGCCAGCGATTGAAGCAACTCACGGTTGTGTCGCTCGACGTAGAGCGCTCGCCATACTCGCTCGATCGTCCATTCCGGCGAAACACGGTCGATGCGTTCGAGCATGGCGTCAGGCGATACCTCGCCCTCTTCAAGTACTCGGTAGTACCAGCCCGTGCGACCTGACGTCTGCACGCGCGATGCCATGTCCTCTACCTGGAATCGGGCATTGAGCTTCCAGCAGGGTTGACGCCCCTGGCTTACCTGGAGCGTTGCGGTGCCGAGCCTGAAGACGTCACCGACGGCCACATCCTTCTCCGTCCATCCGCTCGTAGACAGGTTCTCGCCGAATGCGCCGGCCTGTTCGAGTACCTGTGCGGCACCGATCTCATCGCGCCACCCCGCGTAGTGATCGAAGGGATAGTGATGGATGGCCTTCTCCTGGCCGCCGTGGTGTTTCAGGTCCGCCTGGCTGTCGCCGTCGAAGCCTGTGCGGGTGGCCCTCATGGGCCGATCCGCAGGAACCTTATGGATGGCGCTGGGTTTACCAGAATCGGCCAGCGGAGAGATCGCTCCGACCAGGACCATTCCGATGGGGAGGGTATGGCTCACATCCTCGGCTCCTCGACTCGCCATCGCTCTCGTCACCCACCGTGTTGTGCCCGCCACCGCCAGCTTGAAGAAGTTTCTGGCTCCGATCAATGCGGACTGGCCTGCAACATGGTTGTGCCACTTGAATTAACCGTATGTTATAACATTCAGTACAAGGCACCTTACGATCTTCACCAGGGGCAGGACCAAATGCGCAACAACCCACTCACTCTTTCGATCGCCGCGCTTCTCGGCATCGCCGCACCGACCATTCAAGCTGCGGATACCCCCAACGTGGCGACGCAGGCGACGACTCCGCAGGAGAGCGCGCAGACGACTCCGGCAACCCGGAACCTCGAGGGCGTCATCGTCAACGCCGTTCCGCTCGGCCAGACGGTCGACCAGATCGTCCATCCCGTCAGCGTGCTCTCAGGCAGCGCACTGGACGACGCGCGCGGCGTATCGCTGGGCGAGACGGTGTCGACCATTCCGGGCGTGCAGAGCACGGCTCTTGGCACCGCCGTTGGCCGCCCGGTCATTCGCGGCCTCGACGGCCCGCGCGTTTCCGTTCTGGAAAACGGGCTTCCCTCACAGGACGTCTCGAACGTCAGCCAGGATCACGCCGTCACGCTCGAACCGTTCCTCGCCGACCAGATCGAAGTGCTGAAGGGACCTTCGACCCTTCTCTACGGATCGGGCGCCATCGGTGGCGTGGTCAACGTGGTGGACGGACGCGTGCCGGAAAAGGCGCCTGACAATGGATTCGCGGGCCGCGTGGAAGCGCGCCACGATTCGGTGTCGGACGGCAACACGGGCATGTTCCGCGTGGATGCCGGCGACAAGTCGTTTGCGCTGCATGCAGACGCGATGCACCGCGACAACGACAGCTACGACATCCCGGGCGGCACGCTGGCCAACAGCCAGGTAAAGACCACCGCAGGATCGGTCGGCGTCTCCCTGCTTGGAGACTGGGGTTTCCTGGGCCTATCCGTGTCGCGCTTCATGGACCGCTATGGCAGCCCCGCCGAACCCGGCGATCCGGCGGAAGGGGAAGATCCGGTCACCATCAAGATGGCTCAGACCAACTACAACTTGAAGGGCGGCCTCATCAGCCCGATCAACGGCATCAGCAAGATCGAATTCAACCTCGGGCACAACGGCTACCAGCACGTCGAATACGACGGCGACACGCCGGGGACCACGTTCACCACGATGAGCAACCAGAGCCGCGTGGTCATTACGCATGACCCGCTGGCGGATTGGGTCGGCGCGTTTGGCGTGCAGACCGAGCATCGCCAGTTCTCCGCGGTGGGCGACGAAACGTTCGTGCCCGCCACGACCACGAAGGAAGTGGGCGTGTTCCTGACCGAGCAGCGCGACTTCGGTCCTCTCAAGATCGAACTCGGTGCGCGTCATGACAAGCAGGACGCTACACCCGAGGGCGGCCGCAAGCGCTCGTTCTCACCCAACTCGTTCTCCGCGGGTGCCGCGTGGCGCTTCTCGGACATGTGGCACCTGAGCCTGAACCTCGATCACGCCGAGCGCGCACCGGCCGAAGAAGAACTGTTCTCCAACGGCCCGCATGACGCGTCGGGCACGTTCGAGGTGGGCGATCCCAACCTCGACAAGGAAAAGTCGAACCAGGCAGAACTCGGCTTGCACCTGCATGGCGACCTGATCGAGGGCAAGGTGGCGGTGTATTACAACCGCTACAACAACTTCATCTACCTTGCCGACACCGGTGAGGTCGAAGACGACCTGCCCGTCCGCAACTGGGCACAGAACGACGCCAAGTTCCGTGGCGCGGAAGCGGAGGCCACGTTCCACGTCGCCAAGGGCGCCAATGGAAACTGGGATATCCGCGCCTTCGGAGACACCGTTCGCGCCACCCTGTCGGACGGCGGTGGCAACGTGCCGCGTATCCCCGCGGGCCGCGGCGGCCTGCAGCTCAAGTGGTCGATGGAGGATCTGCGCGCAAGCGTGGGCGCGGTGCGCTACTTCAAGCAGGACAAGACGGCCGAGTTCGAGACCGACACGGCCGGTTACACCCTTGTGGATGCCCACTTCGCCTGGACCTTCCACAACGATCCGCGCACCCAATGGGAAGCATTCGTCGATGGCAACAACCTGACGAACCAGACGGCGCGACCGGCGACCTCGCTGTTCAAGGATGTCGCACCCCTCCCCGGTCGTAATGTTTCCGTGGGCGTGCGCGGGTATTTCTAATGCAGGCGCTTGGAGCGCAAAAAACCGTTCCGACTTATATGCAGCGTTGCAGCATGAGCACCCGGATGACCGATATCGCGCACGAACACACACGGCCCGGGCACGCACTCATGCAGAATTCAGCAGCCAGTTCGCAGGCACGTGGGGACAGGCGGTTATCCATGGCCTCAAACTGGTCGCGGTCGCCACCGTCAGTTTGCTGGCGATTTTTCTGCCGGGCCTTCTCGTGGTGAGCAGTGCCCTACCCGTCTGGCGCGCGTTGGCGGCGCGCACGCAGGCAGTTCGGATGCTGGCAGGTGTCAACGCCGCGGTGGTTGGGCTGCTGGCCTCGGCACTTTATGACCCGGTGTGGATCGGCGCCATCCATGGCAGCAAGGATTTCGCCATCGCCGTCATCGCCTTCGTTGGATTGATGACGGCCCGGTGCCCCCCGCTCCTTGCGGTCGTGTGGTGCGTGCTTGCCTCTCTTCTTAGGGGCTACTGGCCCTGACCTGCTGTTCGGCAATGAATTCCGAAATGCGCCGTCGCGGCTCCCTTACTCAGAAACGTCTTAGCTCCACACACAGGCTACGAAAGAATGCCCGGCATAGGACTATTCTGATTTTTTCGAGCCTACGTCGTTTCCTCGTTCTTTCGCCGCTAACATCGCACTCCACGAAAAGGAGTGACCCATGAGCACGACCACCCAACGCCCCTCCCCTGCCTTCGTCGGCGCCTCCTGGCTCGCTCTTGTCGCAGGCATGGTGACCTTCTTCGCCGGCCTCTGGCGCTCGGACATGCAATCCAATGAAAAGGGCTACTACTTCGCGGTGATCATGTACGGCCTTTTCGCTGCCGTGTCTGTACAGAAGGCGGTTCGAGACCGGCTACAGAACATCCCGGTGACAGCTATCTACTATGGCCTGGCCTGGGCATCGCTGCTCATTGCGATCACGCTGCTCGTCGTCGGACTGTTCAACGCCACGCTCACTTCCAGCGAAAAGGGCTTCTACGCCATGTCTTTCGCACTGAGCCTTTTCGCAGCCATTGCGGTCCAGAAGAATACACGCGACGCGCAGGACTGACTCCTTCGCCATGGACGATCTACTGCATCCCATCGCTGGCGATCTTCCCGCCGGCGAAGATCTGACGTTCTCGGCGGAGTTCGACACCATCGCCGAAGCCAGACGGCACGACGATCCGACGATCGCGCAGGGCGAATGGACTCGCGACCTCAAGACGGCCGACTGGCCACGAGTGCTCCGACTCTGTGAAGCGTTGCTTGGAAGCCGTACCAAGGATCTCCGGGTCGCGGGCTGGTACACCGAGGCCCATACTCAGGCTAACGGCTTCTCTGGCCTTGCCGCGGGCTACACCCTCACCCACGCGCTGTGCCGGGACTTCTGGGCCACGCTCCATCCGGCGGACGACGACGAGGAGCGTGCGGGCGCCCTACGCTGGCTTATCGTGCAATCCGCGGGCTGGATCAGACGCATCCCTCTCGGCGATACGTACACACTGGACGACCTCTCGGTGAGACAGGGCGGTCGCCCCGAAGCGATTGCCGAGCGGCGTGGCGTGTGGCGCGAAGCCATGCCGGCGCAGCACCAGGAGTTGCTGACCAGAGAAGTCGAGGCCGCGCTCGCTGCACTGGATGCCTTGGATGCCCAGATGCAAACACACCTGGGCGATGATGCTCCATCTGCCTCAGCGGCTGGTGCGGCCCTCGTCGAAGCACTGGACCTGCTCCGGGTGGAACGGTCCGCGGACAAACCTCAATCGGCACAGCCAGTCCCCGCGCGAGCCTTCGAGCAGGCCACCATGAAGAAAGCCGTCACGGCCATTACAGGCGAGAATCATCGCCTGCAAAGCCGCGAGGAGGCGCTACAGGCGCTCCGCGCCGTCGCCCGCTTCTTTCGCGACACCGAGCCTCATAGCCCCGTCGCTTATCTGGCCGACAAGGCAGCCCGCTGGGGAGAGATGCCCCTGCACATATGGCTGCACGCGGTACTGGGCGAAGGCGATGCCTTGAGCCAACTCAACCAGCTCCTCGATGCCGATAAACGCCCTGACGCGCCGTGAATAAGCGGAGCATTTACTTCACGCCGGGCGGCGTCGCGTGCGCCGTGCGGCGCTCGGCATCGATATGTTCGACCAGCACACTGAGGACGGCGACCTCGAACGACGGGGGTCTTGTCGCACGTCGTGTGCGCTTGCCTGACGATGTTGCGCTGGTCGGACCACTGACAAACGCAGCGGTTGCAAGGCGTCGAGCCACCCGCTCCGGCGTGATGACATCGAAGACCGCCCGCGGCACCTCGGGGCGCACGAACAGCGGATCGAACGGTATGGCAGGCAGCGGATCATCGTGTACGACACTAGCCGCGGTGCCATGGGGAGGCGATCCCCTCAACCCAAGAGCAAGGAAGGCAGCGGCGGTCAACACCGCAGCGACGCCAGCAATCCGCCAACGCCTTCGGCGCAAACGACCAGCGGGCAACCCAGCGAGCATACGCTTCGACGGATCGACTCGCGCCGATGGGTCGGTGGCCAACAAATCCATGTGCCTGTTCGTTGCCATTCGCGGGTTCCATGCGTGCCTCAAGAATCGAAGGCACCATACACAACACGTCGCGACGTGCCAACTGTAATCACGAGGCATGGAAATAACGTACATCGTCGACGGTGTCGCAGACCACGCGACAATGCTTGCTGTGCTGTCCTGCGCCGCTGCGCTTGCCATATGCATCAGCCTGCTTTATCCAGAGACCCTGGTGAGGTTTCGCCGCCGCCTCTTCGACACGCTGCATCGGATCGCCCAACGACTTTCAGCTTCGACGTATCAGCCGCTCAGGCACGTACTGCGCAGGGCAGGAAGTCGGCAAACGTGGGTACGCGCCGCAAGGTCAACGAAGCGCCCCCGTTGGCCTGCGGTCGCACTAGTCTGCACTCTGGCTGTGCCAGCCAGCGCAATCCTCGTATGGAGAGGCGATGCCCGCCTCGCATCCTTCGCCCGCAGTGAAACCTACGACACGCTCCCTGATGGCGCCGTTGCCGCACTGCTTCGCGGGGAACACCTCACGCCTCCGGCGTCGCTCCCGCCAGCGATCTTCGCTACACGTGAAGTGGAACTTGTTCGTCCGCGGCTAGCCTTCGCAAGCCGTAAATGGGACCTGCTTGACGATGCGTTCTCGCAGCGCCTGCTGCGCGTCTATCAATTGATGAAGGAGCGCTACGGCTACGACATGGTGCTGATCGAAGGTTACCGAAGCCCGGAACGCCAGAACGAACTGGCCGGCATGGGCAGCCACGTCACCCGCGCTGCCGCCTACCAGAGCTATCACCAGTACGGGCTCGCGGCCGACAGTGCGTTTATCAAGGATGGCCGGCTCGTCATCAGCGAAAAGGATCCATGGGCCATGCAAGGCTATCGGTTGTTCGGTGAGTTGGCCACGGAGTTCGGGTTGACCTGGGGTGGCCACTGGACCTTCCGGGATTTCGGCCACGTGGAGTGGCGCAGGCGCGGTAGGTGATTCTTACCCTTTCGGTCTGTTCCTAAAATTTTTCGATTTTTCAGAATTGTCCTAAAGCCAAGCATCGATGGCGGTTGCTACCGTCGCACTCCGTTGCCGGAAAGGGGTGCCATCCATGTTCATGTACAAGACCTTCGAGGCGCCGACCTTCGTCGAGCAGTTCGCCGCGGTGGCGA
>NZ_DASYDO010000039.1:0-18689 GCF_036499525.1 Luteibacter sp.
CGCGAGCGGCGGGCCGCGCAGGCCTTCGCCGAGCAGCACGCTGAAGAAGCCGGTCATGGCCATCGCGAGCGCGCCGACGCCGCACAGCGCGGTGTGCATCGGGAAGCGTGGGTGCGCGCTCAAGCCCAGTGCCAGCAGGCATAGCAGCCCGAACAAGGCCGAGCAGCCGCCCAGCCACAGGTGTTGCGCCAGCGGCAGCTCCGGCAGCAGGATCGACAGGATCGCCGCGCTCGCCAGCCCGGCCGCCGCGCTGGTGCCGAAGTAGAAGCGCCCGATGATCCGCGCCGCGGATTCGGGCAGTTCGGCATCGGCCAGACGGGTGATCTTCATGCAGCGGGGCGTGCGACGGTTCGCGGATGTTAGGAGCTGCACCCCGCGCCCAGCCCCCGAACAGCGGGCGGGGCAACGGCCATTTGTCGCGATGCCGCCGCTCGCCGGCTGCGCCGGCGCCGCTCAGGCCGGCAGACGGGCCCGGTTCAGTTCCGCCCGGGTCGCCTGCGCGGCGGCGCGCGCCGCCTCGGCGAAGTTGTCGCCACGGCTCGCGTAGAGGATCGCGCGCGACGAGCTGACGATGATCGGCGCGAGCGTGCGCCCGTCGGCATCGGCACGCCAGCCGGAGCGCACCGTGGCGGCCGCGTCGCCGCCCTGCGCGCCGATGCCGGGGATCAGCAGCGGCAGGGTCGGCGCGAGTTCGCGCACGCGCTCGATCTCGGCCGGGAAGGTCGCGCCGACCACCAGCGCGAGCTGGCCGCCGCCGTTCCACGCGCCCTGCGCGAGGCGCGCGATGTGCTCGAACAGCCGGTCGCCGTTCGGCAGCCGCTGCGCCTGCAGATCGGCACCGCCCGGGTTCGAGGTGCGGCACAGCAGGAACGCGCCCTTGCCCGCGTAGGCCAGGTAGGGCTCGATCGAATCGAAGCCCATCAGCGGCGACAAGGTCACGGCGTCGGCGCGGTAGCGCTCGAACACTTCGCGCGCGTACTGCTCGGCGGTGCTGCCGATGTCGCCGCGCTTCGCGTCCAGGATCACCGGCACCTCGGGCGCGCTCTTGTGGATGTGCGCGATCAGCCGCTCGAGCTGCTCTTCGGCGCGCTGCGCGGCGAAGTAGGCGATCTGCGGCTTGAACGCGATCACCAGGTCGCGGGTCGCGTCGACGATCGTCGCGCAGAAATCGAAGATGCGGCTCGGGTCGTCCTTCCACGAGCCGGGGAATTTCGCCGGGTCGGGGTCGAGGCCGACGCACAGCATCGAGTCGTTGATCGTCTCGGCGTGGGCCAGCTGGGCGCGGAAGTCCATCACGCTGCGCCGTCAATGCGCCGCGCCAGCGCGACCGCCTGCCCGGTGTAGCTGCCCGGCGTCAGCGCGAGCAGCCGCTCGCGGTCGGCGGCCGGAATCTCGAGCGTCTCGATGAAGGCGCGGACCGCCTCGCGCGTGATCGCCTTGCCGCGCGTCAGCTCCTTCAGGCGCTCGTACGGGTTGGGCAGGCCGTAGCGGCGCATCACGGTCTGGATCGGCTCGGCCAGCACTTCCCAGGCGTGGGCTAGATCGTCGGCGAGCGCGGCCTCGTTGATCTCGAGCTTGTCCAGGCCGCGCAGCAGCGAGTCGTAGCCGAGCAGCGCGTAGCCCAGCGCCACGCCCATATTGCGCAGCACCGTGCTGTCGCTCAGGTCGCGCTGCCAGCGGCTCACCGGCAGCTTCTGCGCCAGATGCGTGAGCAGCGCGTTGGCCAGCCCGAAGTTGCCTTCGGCGTTCTCGAAGTCGATCGGGTTGACCTTGTGCGGCATCGTCGAAGAGCCGACTTCGCCGGCCTTCAGCGCCTGGCGGAAATAGCCGAGAGAGATGTAGCCCCAGATGTCGCGGGCGAGATCGATGAGGATGATGTTGATCCGGCGCAGCACGTCGGCGAATTCGGCGATGCCGTCGTGCGGCTCGATCTGCGTGGTGTACGGATTGAAGGTGAGGCCCAAACCGTCCACGAAGCTGGCGGCGAGCGCCGGCCAGTCCACGCCCGGATAAGCGATGACATGCGCGTTGTAGTTGCCCACCGCACCATTGATCTTGCCTGGGATCTCGATGGCGGCGAGCTGGCGGCGCTGGCGTTCGAGGCGCGCGACCACATTGGCGAGCTCCTTGCCCATGGTGCTGGGCGAAGCGGTCTGGCCGTGTGTGCGCGAGAGCAGTGCGAGTCCGGCATGTTCGTGGGCGAGGCCGCGCAGCTGTGCGATGACCTGGTCGAGCGCGGGCAGCAGCACATCCTGGCGCGCGTCGCGCAGCATGAGGGAGTAGGCGAGGTTGTTGATGTCCTCGCTGGTGCAGGCGAAGTGCACGAACTCCTTGGCTTGGGCGAGTGCCGGATCGTTGCCGATCTTCTCCTTGATGAAGTACTCCACCGCCTTGACGTCGTGGTTGGTGGTGGCTTCGATCGTCTTGATGCGCTCGCCGTCTTCCTCGGAGAACTCGTTGGAGATGGCCAGCAGGCGGGTCACGGCGTCGGCGGAGAATGCCGGCAGTTCGACGATGCCCGGCTGGGCGCCCAGGGCCAGCAGCCAGTGGATTTCCACGTGCACGCGGCGGTGCATGAGGCCGAATTCGCTGAAGACGGGACGCAGCGACTCCACCTTGGCGGCGTAGCGGCCGTCCAGCGGCGAGAGGGCGGTCAGCGTGGCGTGGGACATGGAAGGTTCCTGAGGCGGGCCAATCAATCGCCCATTATACCGAGCCCCGTAGGAGCGCGCCCTGCGCGCGACGGCTTTTAGGCCATGCCCCGGAGCTAGCGCGCCAGCCTTAAGACTGGCGCGAAAAGATGTCGCGCGCGCGGCGCGCTCCTACAATGGGGCTACCCCCCTCCCGGAGTCCCCGCAATGAGCAAGTTCCGTACCGAACGCGACAGCATGGGCGAGCTGAAGGTGCCCGCCAAGGCGCTCTACGGGGCACAGACCCAGCGGGCAGTGAACAACTTTCCGGTGTCCAGGCTGACCCTGCCGCGGGAGTTCATCCGCGCGCTCGGCCTGGTCAAGTCCGCTGCGGCGGAGGCCAATGTAAAACTGGGCCACCTCGACAAGGCCTCGGCGAAGGCCATCCGCGACGCCGCCGCCAAGGTCGCGGCAGGCGAGGTGGACGAGCATTTTCCCATCGACATCTTCCAGACCGGATCGGGCACCAGTTCCAACATGAATGCCAATGAGGTGATCGCCCACCTCGCTGCTGCGGCCGGCCGCAAGGTGCACCCCAACGATCACGTGAACGCGGGCCAGAGCTCGAACGACGTGATTCCCACCGCAATCCTGGTCAGTGCCACGCTGGCGACCAGCGAAAAACTGCTGCCGGCGCTGAAGCACCTGCGCAAGACCATCGACGGCCGGGCGAAAGAACTGAAGAAGGTGGTGAAGACCGGCCGCACCCACCTGATGGATGCCATGCCGATCACCTTCGGGCAGGAGCTGTCGGGCTGGTCGGCACAGATCGGCGATGCCGCCGAGCGGATCACCGATACGCTGAAGCGCACCCGCCGCCTGCCGCAGGGCGGCAGCGCCGTGGGCACCGGTATCAACGCGGACCCGAAGTTCGGGCCGACCGTTGCCACCGAGTTGTCGAAGCTCACCGGGGTGAAGTTCGAATCCGCGGACAATTACTTCGCCGGCATGGCCGCGCAGGATGCGCCAGTGGAGTTGTCCGGGCAGTTGCGAGCCCTTGCCGTCGCCGTGATGAAGATCGCCAACGACCTGCGCTGGATGAATTCCGGTCCGCTCGCAGGGCTGGGAGAGATCGAGTTGCCGGCGCTGCAGCCGGGTTCGTCGATCATGCCGGGCAAGGTGAATCCGGTGATTCCGGAGGCGGCCGCCATGGTGGCCGCCCAGGTCATCGGCAACGACGCCACGATCGCCATCGCCGGCCAGTCCGGCAACTTCCAGCTCAACGTGATGCTGCCGGTGATCGCGTACAACCTGCTGCAGTCGATCGAGATCCTCGCCAACGTCACCATGCTGCTCGCCGACAAGGCGATCGCGGGCTTCAAGGTGAACGAGGAGCACATCCGCGAAGCACTGGACAAGAACCCCATTCTCGTCACGGCCCTCAATCCGGTGATCGGCTACGAGAAAGGCGCGGCCACGGCGAAGCAGGCTTATAAGGAGAAGCGCCCGATCATGGAGGTGGCGCTGGAAACCACGGGGCTCTCGAAGGCCGAACTGGCGAAGCTGCTGGATCCCGCCGCATTGACCAAGGGCGGCATCCACGGCGGTGGCGGTGGCGGCAGTTGACGGGTAGGTGTCAAAGCCGGCAGGCGGGATGTCGATCCGGCATGACCGGCTCCCCGCGTAACGCCGGCCGGTCGTACGGGATATAGCTGCTCCAGTACCAGGGGAAGCATGTCTTCCCCAGGACGTCGTCGAGCAGGTAGGCGAAGATCGACTCCCCGTTCGAGCTGTTGCTCATCATCAGCACGCAGGTTTTCGACCCTTCCAGGCACACGAAGAGGTTGTTCGTGCCGTCGTCGTGTCCTTCCTTGAAGAACGCTGGGCCATGCGGTGACTCGAACGTCCCCACGCCCATGGCATAACCCAGCGAAATCGAATCGTTGTCTTTGGAGTCGACAAGCCCGATGGTGGGGAACTGCCGCACGGAATGGATCTTCACGACCGGCTTCAGCCAGGTGCGATACGTCGTGGCCTCCAACCCGTCGCCACGCGACATGGCCGCCACAAGGTTGGCGTAGTCGGCGATCGTCGTATCCATCGAACCGGCCGCGCGCACCGATTCGCGCTGCTTGTGGCCCAGCGGCTTGCCTTCCTCGTCGTAGCCGATGGCGACGTTGTCCCCAAAGTCGGCGCGCCAGATCATGCTGCTGCGCTTCATCCCGTAACGTACGAACAGGCGCGCCTTCATGAGGTCGCCCACGTCGATACCCTTGCCGTTCTCCAGCACGAACTGCAGCAGGTTGATGCCTTCGCCGGAGTAACCGAAGCGCGTGCCGGGATCGAAGTAGAAGGACAGCTTGCCGTTCGGGTCATAGTCCTTCCCGGGCTGCCAGAAGCGGAAATTGGGGAAACCCGAGCGGTGGCTGAGCAGGATAGACGGCGTGAGCTTCCGCCAGCGCTTGTCGCCGGCAAGGTCGGCGTATTTCGGATAGTCGGGCAGGGGCTTGGGCAGGTCCTTCGCGATGCTGCCGTCGAGGTCCAGCTTTCCCTCTTCCACCAGCGACATCGTGGCGTAGGCGAAGGCGGCCTTCGTGAGCGAGGCGGCATACATCACGGTATCGGTGGTCAGTGGTAATTCTTTTTCCACGTCGCGCTGCCCGTAGGCCTTCACCGAGACGACCTTGCCGTTCTCGACGATCGCGATCGCGAGCCCCGGAACCTTCGCTTCCTTCATGAGGAAGGCGATGCGCGCGTCCAGGGCCGCGCCGCGGAGCGGGGCGGCATCCGCCGCGAGGGCGTGAGCGGCGGGAACAGCAAGAACCAGGAACGAACCCAACAGCATCGAACGAAGCATCGTGCGTCCTCCCCGTAAGAAGACGGCTCCCGAAGGAGCCGTCCGTGGGTGTCGATGGTTAGCCGTCGTCGCGCCAGCGGCGGAACCAGATGGCGCCGGCGATCATCGCCACTCCCGCCACCGCACCGATCCAGAGCGAGGGGCTGGCCAGGGCGCTGTAGTGGTAGGCCAGGCCCATCTGGCTCACCAGCGCCGCCGGGTCGTCATGGCCCACGCCACTAAGCGGCGAGGCGTTGGTCAGCCAGCCACCAGGCATCAGGCTGCCCAGCAGACGGCCAACGACATTCGTCCAGAACCAATCGCTCGAGAGTCCGGCGATACCCATCAGGCCGAACCAGGACACGATCACGCCGGCGGCGACGGGCATGGCGATGGCCCAGAGGAACGGCTTGCTGCGGGCCCAGGCGGAGCAGAGCAGCAGCCAGCCGATGGTCGGCAGCGCCCAGACCGCATACAACGGGATCAGCAGGACCATGTTGAACACGACGCGGAGCGGATGCGCGGCCATCAGCAGCCCCCAGAGGCCCACGCCGTGCATCGTGGCGACGAGGGCGAACAGGATGCTGAGCGTCAATCCCACGATCACACCGATCACCACCGCGATCACCGGGGCCAGGACGATGGCACTGGCGACCTTCGAGAGTACGGTCGACGTATCCGACAGCGGCAGCGACTTCCAGAACAGCACGCTGCGGTCGCGGCGGTCGTCGTACAGCGCACCGAGGCAGTAGAAGAACACCACGATGGCCGTGACGCAGAGCACGATGCCCGCGATGGCGTACAGCGACATATCCATGAAGGCGCCGGCCTTGTTCAGGTCATCCGGGGTCATGCTTCCCTTGAAGTGCATGTCGCCGTAGCGGAACACACCCCAGTTATTGCGGCGGCCGAAGACTTCGCCGAGCACGATGCCCATGAAGTTCAGCGCCAGGAACACGATGCCGGTAACCACGGGCGCCCAGAAGAAGCCTCCCTTATGTTCCCAGAATTCGCGTTTGACCAACCAGTAGAAGGTTTTCATGCGTAGGTGCCCTTCATGGTGGCGACGAAGAGGTCGCTGATCGACGGCCGCCTTACTTCGCCCAATCGTTCGAGTTGCGGCCGGCTGACGTTGTCGAAGAGGAAGATGCTCTTGCCGAACACCTGGCGCTCGTCCAAGGGATTCAGCTCGCGTGCCGCCGCCGCCAGTTCGGAGCCCACGAGCACTTCGGCAAACCGTTCGCCCAGGCTATCCATGTCGGTGTCGAGCACGATCTTCCCGTCGCGGATGAACATCAGGTCGGTGAGGATGTGTTCGATTTCCTCGACCTGGTGGGTAGTGACCAGAATGGTCTTCTCCTCGTCGAAGTAGTCCTCCAGCAGGCTCTGGTAGAACTGCTTACGGTAGAGGATGTCCAGGCCGAGGGTCGGCTCGTCCAGGATCAGCAGCTTCGCGTCGATCGACATCACCAGCGCGAGGTGCAGCTGCACGATCATGCCCTTGGACAGCTGCTTCACCTTCTGCCCCCGTTGCAGCTTCGTGCGGGCCAGGAAGGCGTCGCACTTGGCGCGGTCGAAACGGGGGTGGGTATGGGCGACGAAATCCACCGCGTCGCCGACCTTCAACCAGCGCGGCAGTACGGCCACGTCGGCGATGAAGCAGACCTGTTCCATCAGCTTGTCGCGATCCTTGCGTGGATCCATCCCGAGGACGTCAAGCTGGCCGTCGAAGGTGGTGAGACCCAGGATGGCCTTCAGCGCGGTGGTCTTGCCGGCACCGTTGGGGCCGATCAGGCCCACAATGCGGCCGGAGGCGATCTGGAACGAAGTGGCATCCAGCGCAAGCGATGTCTTGTAACGCTTGGTCAGGCCGGTGGCGGTGACGACCGCTGTCATGACGGGTCCTCCGCGGAGCCGTTGGCTTCACGCATCAGGGTTTTCAGATCGAGGCCCATGCGCTTCAGGCGGGCATACAGGGCCGGCCATTCTTCGCGCAGGAAGCGCTCCCTTTCACTCTTCAGCAGCGCTTCGCGCGCTCCATCGATCACGAACATGCCAAGACCCCTCCGTTTCTCAACCAGTTGTTCGTCGACCAGCTCCTGGTACGCCTTGGAAACGGTCAGCGGATTGATTTGGAAATCCCCCGCGACCTGGCGTACCGACGGCAGCGGATCGCCTTCGTTCAAGGCGCCATCCAGGATCATGGCCACCACGCGTTCGCGGAGTTGGCGATAGATCGGGACGCTGTCGTTCCAGGTGATGGACATGTATGTCATTCCTTCGCCGTCTGGCGCAGTGCGGTACCAAACGAATAGTAGGGCATGGCCAGCTGCGCGCGGATCAGCGCCACGGCCCGGTCTTCGGCGCTGCGCTTGAGCGCTTCCGCGGCCGAATCGAAAGTGGCCTCGCCCAGGAGCACGGCCTCGCGCACATCGGCGGCAGTGGGTCGTACTTCGAGCGGGGGCAGGTCGACGACACGCGTGCCGTTGACGAAGTGCGGTGCGGCGAGCATCGCGGCGGCGCGGTCATCGAAGGAGCGCAGGGTAGACACGGCGGTGCCGGCGATCAGGATGGATGCGGTCAGGGCGATCAGATTCGGCGCTTTCATGGGACGACTCCGATGACGTGTTACGTGGTGCTCGGGGTTAGAGGGAAGCGACGTTCGGGCCGGCGTCGGCGTAAACGACGATGGGGGCGAGATCGGTGACTTTCGTGCCGTTGATTTCGCTGATAGGGGCGGCGAGGGTCGATGTGCTGCTGAAGGCGACCAGGACGGAGGCGGCGATGGCGAACGAGGCGGCGAGGGCGATGTAGTTCGGGCTTTTCATGATGATTGCTCCTGTGGTGCTGTGGGTAACCGGTGTTGTAGTGAACTACAACACCATATTCTTAGCCGTCAACCGGAATGTCGTGAAATTCCCTATGACTTGTGGCCTATGCCGTACCGGGTGTGCTGGTGGGGTGTACCGGCGGGGCACCCGTTCTGATGCGGGTTTTTCGAAAAAGGTTTAGGCGGCGCCTCGTAGGAGCGCGCCACGCGCGCGACATGTGTTGGGGCCGTGCCCCGGAACTGGCGCGTGAACATCGCGACTGCGGCGAAAAGCTGTCGCGCAGGGCGCGCTCCTACGCGGCGTCGGGAGCGCATGCGGGGGCCGCAACGCAAACGAAAACGGCCGGCCCCGCGAAGGGCCGGCCGTTGGGCCGATCGATGTAGCGGCGGGGCTTACAACTCCGCGCGGAACTCCACGCCCACGATACGCGGGTCGTTCACGAACGCCGTGCGGTTATTGAAGTCGATGCCGCCCGTGATGACCTTCTTGTTCGTGATGTTGCGGCCGTACAGGGCGATTTCGCGCTTGCCGAATTCCCAGTTGTAGCCGATGCGGATGCCGCCTTCGAGGAAGGGCTTGCTGCGGAACTCTTCCGAGTCGTACAGGAAGAAGTTCACTTCGCTGCGATAGTTCCAGTCCGTGTAGACGAAGAACTCGCCGCTGTCGCCGTACGGAATGCCGTAGCGCGCGGTCCAGGTGCCGATCCACTTCGGCGCGTTGGGCAGGGCGTTGCCGTCGATGAGGGCGTTGCCGGTGGCATTGAGAGGATCGACCACCGTGCAGCCACCGCCGCAGGGAGCCACGGCCAGGTTGTGGTCCTTCAGCTCGGTGTGGTTGTAGCTGCCACCGGCCGTCATGTAGAAGTTCGGCGTCAGGTAGGCCTCGAGGTCGAACTCGGCGCCGTAGCCTTCCGTCTTCTTCGCGTTGATCAGCTGGGTGACATTGGTCGCACCGCCCACGGCCGTGAGCTGCTGGTTGTGCATGTTGTACTTGTACACGTCGGCGTTGAAGCGAAGCTTGTTGTCGTCCGACGTGGACTTGTAACCGATCTCGTACGAGGTGATCGTTTCCGGCTTCGCCGTGGAGATGCTGTTGGCGAAGTTGATACGGCCCTGCACGCTGGGCGCGCGGAAGCCATTGGCGATGCGCGCGTAGACGTTCGAGTTCTTCGACAGCTGCCAGGTGCCGGTCAGGTCTCCGCTCCAGCGGGAGTCGGTCGGATCCGAGGTAAGCGGGCCGACGGGACCGGTGAAGCCGAGGAAGCGCTCGGCCTTGAAGTCACGCTTGTCGTGCGACCAGCGTGCGCCGGCGCGCACGTCGAACTCGTCGGTGAACTGGAAGTCGGCCGAGCCGAACACCGCCCATGCCTTCGTGCGCTGGGCCTGGTCCACCCAACCGTTGAGCACGTGGTTGTTGAGCGTGTCGTACGAGAAGTTGGTGATCGCGATGTCTTCGTCGAAGTAGTACGTGCCAACCTGCCACTTCAGGCGCTCGGCGTTGTCATTCGACAGGCGGAATTCCTGGGTGATCTGGCGATCCTTCGGCAGCGCGTCGGCGGTTTCCGAATAGAACGGCGTCACGCGGTTGGTGGAGCTGGCCTTGGCTGGCGTGCCGGAAGCGTCGTAACCGCCGTCGACGTCGCCGAGGCTGTACGTGGTAGCACGCTCGAGACCGGTGATCGAGGCGAAGTTGAGATCGCCGAAATGCCAGTTCAGGTGCAGGTTGCTGCCCCAGGTGAACAGGTGTTGCTTGTTGCGGCCGTCCTGGGACACCGAATCGCGGTCGAAGCCGGGCACGAACTGGTCGCCGCCGAGAGTGATCGAGTTGGCGCGGTTGACCATGGCGCTGCCGTCGAGCCAGCGGCCGTGCACGTTGATCAGGGCGTCGAAGTCGTCCGAAGCCTTGTACAGCGCCTGGAGTCGAACGGCGCGATCGTTGTAGCCGCCCAGATCGTCCTTCTTGCCGGTGTAGTCGTTGTCGATCCAGCCGTCGCGGTGCTGGGCGAGGGCAGAGATGCGGCCCGACCAGCTCGAACTGAGTTTGCCGCCGATCGCGGCTTCGGCGTTGGCCGTGCCGTACGAGCCGTAGGACACGCGGGCATAGCCCTCGGTTTCCTGCGTTGGCTTGCGCGATTCGAACTTGATCACGCCGGCCGGCGAGTTGCGGCCGAACAGCGTGCCCTGCGGGCCGCGCAGCACTTCCACCTGCTCAAGGTCGAATAGCGGGAAGCCCTTGAGGATCGGGTTTTCCTGGACGATGTCGTCATAGACCATCGACACCGGCTGCGACGCGTTGAGGTCGAAGTCGCTGTTGCCGAGGCCGCGGATGTAGAAGCGCGGGAACTCACGGCCATACGAGGTTTCCGCATACACGCTGGGCGCGCGCGAGGCAAGTTGCAGCACCCCGTCGCCGGCCTGCCCGAAGGACTCCAGTTTCTCGGCCGTCACCACGGTCATCGAGATGGGCACCTTCTGCAGGTCTTCCGTGCGTTTTTCGGCGGTCACGTTGATGGTCTGCAGCGTCGCCGTCCGCGGCGAGGCGCCGGACGGCTGCGCGTCCTGGGGCGTGTCCTGGGCGATAGCCGTGCCGGCAGCAAGCGCTGCGGCGATGGACAAGGCAATGACGAGACGTCGCGGCGTGCGGCGCGGGCTTGCGAAGGACATGGGTCGGGTTCCGCCTGGGATGCTGGGGTAAGAGAGGTACCTCGCCAACTACGGTGGAGCCGGTCCCCTGGCGAGGCGCGTCTGCGGCGAATTATCCACTGTGACGCGGTGATGACGGAAGTGTTGCCTTCGGGACGGGTGGCCTGTCCAGCTCACCGGTGACTGTCATGGAGTTGCAATGGGCCGACGATAACTTTCCCGGCGTCGGCCAAATAGCGATGTTTAAGGCTTGTTTACGTCATTATCGCCGATGTTTGAGTATTTTCTCAATCCATTCGGAGTCACCGATCATGAAGAAAATCCCCGTGGCCGCCGCGTTCTGGACGATGTGCGGTGCCGCGGCCGCCGAGGGTGCGCCGCAGGCGGCCGTAGAGCTGTACGTCGATTCAGCCACGCGCCAGATCTTTGCCGAGCCCGGGCCGGGCCGGCAGCGGCTGGGCAAGTTCGTGCCCGCAAGCGATGAAGCCGGGTTGCCGGTGGCCAGGAGTCCCGTGACCGTTACGGCGGGCACGGTTGTCGCCGCGACATCGATCGCGCCGGCAGCCCCGGCACCGTCGTCTTCGGCCAAGGCGTGGTACGAAAAAATCGGTATCCGCGGCTATGTGCAGATGCGCTACAACCAGGAACTGGGCAAGGATGCCAGGGATCTCAAGTCGCCCGGCGATCGTTTCGTCGGCCGCGAGCAAGGTTTCGGCATCCGTCGCGCCCGCGTCGTGATCAGCGGCGACGTGACTGACGACATGTCGATCTATATCCAGCCCGACCTTGCCAGCACGCCCTCCGGCTCGAGCACCACACACTTTGCCCAGCTGCGCGATGCCTATGCGGACCTGTGGCTCAATAAGGAAAAAACCTGGCGCATTCGCGCCGGCCAGTCGAAGATCCCGTACGGCTGGGAAGACCTTCAGTCGAGCCAGAACCGCATCGCGCTCGATCGCGCCGATGCGATGAATTCAGGCGTTCGCGACGAACGCGACCTCGGCGTCTTCGCCTACTGGTCGCCGACCGTGGCGAAGGAACGTTTCGCCTACCTGCAGAAGTCGGGCCTGAAGGGATCGGGCGACTATGGCGTCATTGGCTTCGGCGTGTACAACGGGCAGGGCGCCAACCGGCCGGATCGCAACGACCAGCTGCATTCGGTGATCCACTTCTCGTACCCGTTCAAGTTCGCGAACGGCCAGTACCTGGAGGTGGGTGCGGACGCGTATTCGGGACGCTACAAGGTGTCCACCGCGTCGGCGACGATCGGCGGCGGCACGTTCACGCCGGCCGTGGACGCATCCGGGGCGGGATCGACCGATCGTCGCGTCGCGGCGCACGTTATCTACTACCCGCAGCCGTTTGGTATCCAGGCCGAGTGGACGGTTGGGCAGGGGCCCGAGCTCGACATCGCACGGCGCGTCATCCGCACGAAGTCGCTGCGTGGGGGCTATGCACAGGTGATGTACAAGTTCGACGGCGGGTACGGCTCGCTCATCCCGTATGCGAAATGGCAGACGTATCGCGGCGCGGCGAAGTTCGATACGAACGCGCCGCGGATGGAAGTGGACGAACTGGAAGCGGGCGTCGAGTGGCAGCCGTCGAGCGCCATCGAGCTCGCCGTGGCGTGGGCGAACATGCGACGGACGGATGTAAGTGCCTCGCCGTACCGCCGGATCGACGGGCAGTTGTTGCGGGTGCAGTTGCAGGTGAATTACTAAGCGAAATCGTTGTAGGAGCGCGCCTGCGCGCGACGGCTTTTCGCGAAGAGCAACAGGCCCTGTTGCTCAAAGCCCCAAAAGATATCGCGCGCGGGGCGCGCTCCTACACAATTTCCTATTTCTTTTTCCTGGCACCTTCGGTCAGCGACTTCTCCCGTACTGCCTTGAACTCGCTGCCCTCCTTCCAGGCCGGCCAGGTATCGCTGTTCGCCAGCTTGTCGCCCAGCGCGTAGAACGCCTTTACGTTCTGCATCACGCCGTCGAAGTTCCAGCGCATGTCGTAAACGTCGGTCGGCTGGTGGTAGTGGTTCTTCCCGTAATCCTCTTCCGCGGCCTGGCCCGCGGCCTTGCCGCCTACCACCATGTCGGTGCCGCCGCCTGCGGCAAGCGCAGGCACGCCGGCCTTCGCGAAGTTGAAGTGATCGGAGCGGAAGTAGTAGCCCTTCTCGGGTGCGGTGTCGCCACTGACAACGCGATTGTCGGCCTTCAGCACCTCTGCCAGCAGGTCTTCCAGGTCGTTCTGTCCATGACCTTCCACCGCCATGTCGTGCGTGGTGCCGCTGACGGGCAGGGCGTCCATGTTGATGTCGGCTATGGTCTTGGCGAGAGGGAATGGCGGGTGCGCCACGTAATACTTCGACCCCAGCAGGCCCGATTCCTCCATCGTCACGGCGGCGAACACCACCGAGCGCTTCGGTTTCTCCTGGGCGAACTTGCCGGCGATCTCGAGCATCGCGGCGATGCCGGTGCCGTTGTCGATGGCGCCGTTGTAGATCGGGTGTCCCTTCAGCGCGGGATCGTGGCCGAGATGGTCCCAGTGCGCCGTGTAGACGATGGCCTCGTCGGGCTTCTCCGTTCCCTTGACCATGCCGATCACGTTATTGCTGAGCGAGTGGGTGATCGTGCTCTGCAGGTGGATGGATGCCTTGGCGTCGAGTGGCATCGGCTGGAAGCCGCGCGTGCCAGCCTGCTTCGCCAGATCATCGAAGTTCTTGCCAGCCTTGGCGAACAGGCGTACCGCCGCTTCGCGCGTGAGCCAGCCAGCCACCGGCAGGCGCGGTGCCGGGTCTTCGCTTTCGGGCAGGTCCAGGCGTGGCGTGGTCCAGCCGCTGCGAACCACGTTCCAGCCGTAACCGGCCGGTTCCGTCTGGTGAACGATGAACGCCGCGGCCGCGCCTTTCCGTGCGGCTTCCTCGTACTTGTAGGTCCAGCGGCCGTAGTAGGTCATCTCCCGGCCCTTGAACAGGGTCGCGTCGCTGCCGTTCCAGCCGGGATCGTTGACCAGGATCACCAGGGTCTTGCCCTTGACGTCCAGGCCGTCGAAATCGTTCCACTGCGCTTCGGGCGCATCCACGCCATAGCCCACGAACACGATGTCGGAGTCTTTCAGGTCCATATCGCCCTTGGCCTGGAGCGTACCGGCGACCATGTCGGTGCCGAAGGCAAAGTGCTCGCTTCCGCCGCCTTCGGCGACATCCAGCGTGAGGGAGTCCTGGCCGTTCAGGGCGGTGGATACGGAAGGCACCGTCTGGACCCATTCGCTCTTGTTCCCCGGCTCCAGCCCGGCCCGCTTGAACTGCTCGATGATGTAGTTCGTGGTGAGGCGCTCGCCGAGCGTGCCCGGCTTGCGGCCGTCGTACTCGTCGGACGAGATCACGCGCAGGTGCGCGGCGAAGTCGGCCCCGGTGATGTCCGGCGTGAACTCGTGGTGTTCGTTGGCCACCGCGGGCAGGGGTGGCGGCGGCGCGTTGGAAGGGCCGGCCGGCGCGGCCGGCGGAGTGGCGACGGTCTTGTCTTCGTCGTGGGACTGGCATGCCGCCAGGGTGAGGGCAGTCAGGCAGCAGAGAGCGAGGCGTCGCATCGGCGGAGCTTTCCCTTCATAGCTGGTAACCATCCGAGTGTAGCCTCACTGACCTTCCAGGGGAGGCCCCCGGTCCGAAAGCACGAACTTCGCCAAACCATGAGCTGTAGACCCTTATCGTCTAAGCATATTCGGCAAATTCACAAAGTACTGGTATTTGATCCCATACATCGTTAGTTATAAGCATCGCTGGAATCGTTTCCGTAGGACGGATGCCGGCGTAAGGGGGCAGGAGACAAAGGGGAGTCCTGCGGGAATGACGCCTGTACGTGAGCGGCATGTCCGGGGAAGTGAGCACTGGGAGGTAATCGCATGAGCCGCCTTGCCGATACACAGGGACTCGAAGACTACGATCTCGTAAAACTGGGCGCCGTGCTCGGTTTTTGCGAAGTCGACCTGCTGACGTTGAGCCCCGCGCGTCCACGCGCGGCCATCGCTGCGCGGGCCCACGAAGGAGTCACTTATTTGTCCGCGCACATCGACTTCGACGTGCGCGGTTCGCTTACGGTTCCCGAAGATTCGTGCATGCTGGTCTACCTGCATGAGACAGGTGAACGCAGTTGGTGCCAGGGCATCGGCATCGAATCGGACATGGCAGTCACCTTGCTGCGAGGCGCGCCCAGCGACTTCATGTTCGAACGCGGCACACGCTTCACCCTCGTGGTGGCGCCCTACGCGCGGTTCCGTTCGCGGTTTCTCGCCTCAGACCACGCCGACGTCGACATGGCGGCGCAGCGGCTGCGGCTGTTCTCGGTGCGCTCGGAACACCTGAAGCGGGCCTACCGGCAGATTTCGGCAAATGTGCGCGAATCCGGCGAGCACGTGATGGGGCCGATCGAGGATCTGCTGGACGAACACATTCGCGTCGCGCTCGCTTCCTCGTCCGAGGAGCGGCCAGTGGCATCGCGCGGACGGCGCGCGCATTACCAGGTGGTTCGCCGCGCGGAGCGCTTCATGCGCGCCAACCTGCGCCGCGACATCTACTCCCAGGAGCTCTGCCAGGCCGCCGGCGCAAGCGAGCGCGGCCTGCGCTACGCATTCGACGACCTCCTCGGCATTCCACCGAACCGTTACCTCGCCATGCTTCGCCTGTGCACGGCACATCGCAGCCTGGTCACGGCGGAAGCAGGCCGGCGTTCGGTGAAGTCGGTAGCGCTCAGTTGCGGCATGTGGGACCTCTCGCGTTTCGCGGAGAAATACCGCAGCGTGTTCGGAGAGCAGCCGCGCGAGACGCTCACCCGCAACGCTCCATCAGAAGACCTTACCCCGGCCGACGAATACTACGAATGGTGAGCGGCCCACCGACGGTTGCCTTCGCCTCAAGGTGGAAGGTATTGGTAAGGATAGTCACGCCTTGTCCGACATGCCGAAACGACTCGATATAGAGCTCATCGCCCCCTCCGGGTACGCGGAAGACCGCGCTGCCTGCCATCGGGGCATCGAACGACTCCAGGCCGCCGGGCACCGGGTACACGGCACGGAGGTCGTCGATCGCGTGATGCTACGTTTCGCCGGCACCGACGCCGAGCGTGCCGCCGATATCAACCGTCTGGTCGACCCCGGCAAGCCATTGCCCGATCTGGTCATGGCCATCTGTGGCGGGTACGGTGCCATTTCCTTGCTCGACCGGCTGGACTTCGACGGCCTGGCCGCGCGATTCGTCGACGATTCCTGTGTGCTGGTGGGCCATGGCGACTTCACCGCCATCCAGTGTGCCCTGTATGCGCGCAGCGGCATCGGATCGCTGCATGGGCCGATGCTGGTCCAGGACTTCGGTGCCGGGTATCTCCGCGAGAATACCTGGCGGCATTTCTGGCAGACCGCGACGTCGCCGCGTACGGAGATGAGTTGGGTCTGCGGCGACGACCAGCGTGACCTGCTGGTGGAGGGCACGTTGTGGGGCGGGAACCTGTCGGCACTGTGCAGCCTGGCCGGCACGCCGTATTTACCCTCGATCCCGGGCGGCATCCTCTACGTCGAGGAAATCGGCGAACAGGCGTGGCGCATCGAGCGCCTGCTCTTCGAACTGAAACTTGCCGGTGTGCTGGATAACCAGCGGGCCATCCTCGTGGGGGGGCTCGGTGGGCAGCGGGTGAGCGAGTATGACAACGGTTACGACATCGAACACGCGTTGCAACGGTTTGGGCGTTCGTCGGGACTGCCCATTCTCCGCGGGCTCGCTTTCGGCCATGGACCCGACAAGTGGACCTTGCCCTTTGGTGCGCCCGCGATGCTGAGCGTCGTGGGCGGGGCGGCAACGCTGACGGCGTCCGGGTACCGGCACTCAGGTGCCCTCGCCGGCGGGCCTCCCGCTCCAGCCTGAGAGGCTGTTCATCTGCCAGCCAGCTACTGAGCGGATATCCCGGTAGCCTTTCGCCGCATTCTCCATCTTCGGCCGTCCCCATGATCGACCCACTCCATACGCCGCACGACCGTGCGGCGATTCCGCTTGCGCCTGCGCTGGACCCGTCGCTTGCCGACGCCCATATGCCCACGCGCCTGCCATTGCTCAGCAAGCGGGTGGTCAGCGTCGGCATCCTGGCCATCGGGCTTGGCCTGGTCGTCGGCTGCGTTGCGCGCCTGCTCACGATGCTGATCGGCCTGGTCACGAACCTGGCCTTCCACCAGACGTGGAGCTCGGAACTCACATCGCCGGCGGGCCATCATCTGGGCGCCTGGGTGATCGTGGTGCCCGCCATCGGCGGTCTGGTCGTGGGCGGCATGGCCCGCTGGGGTTCGCGCGCCATCCGTGGTCACGGTATTCCCGAGGCGATGGAACAGGTACTGACGAACGAAAGCCGGATTCCCGCGCGGATGACCTGGCTGAAGCCGGTATCGTCGGCTATCGCGATCGGCACCGGCGGCCCGTTCGGCGCCGAAGGCCCGATCATCGCCACCGGCGGTGCGCTCGGTTCGCTGCTCGGTCAACGCCTGCCAGTGAGCGAGAACGAGCGCAAGACGCTTCTGGCGGCCGGCGCGGCGGCCGGCATGGCCGCGGTGTTCAGCGCGCCTGTATCGGCAGTGCTGCTGGCCATCGAACTCCTGCTGTTCGAACGCCGCGCGCGATCGCTCCTCCCGGTGGCCCTCGCGGCGGTGACCGGCACCGGCGTGCGTTTCGCGCTGGACGGTCCCGGCCCTGTCTTTCCCATGCCCGCGCTTGCCGCGGTGGCCCCGCAGGCGCTCATCGTCTATGCCTTGCTGGGCCTGCTGATGGGCGTCGCCGGCGTGCTGATCACGCGGCTGACGTATGGCATCGAGGATGCGTTCGAGAAGCTGCCGATCCACTGGATGTGGTGGCCAGCCCTCGGTGGTCTGGTCGTCGGTGCGGTCGGTTATGTCATGCCGGCCACGCTCGGCGTGGGCTACGACAACATCACGAACGTGATTTCCGGAAACATGGGCCTCGCCGCCATGGCTCTGCTGGCGCTGGCCAAGCTCGTGTCATGGTCGGTGGCTTTGGGCAGCGGCACGTCAGGCGGTACCCTCGCACCCTTGTTCACGGTGGGGGGTGCGCTGGGCGGTGTCTGCGGTGTGCTGTTGTCGGCGTGGCCGCCGCTTCACGTGGATCCCCACATGGCGGCTCTGATCGGCATGGCTGCGTTATTCGCCGGCGCGTCGCGCGCCCTGATGACTTCGGCCGTGTTCGTGTTCGAAACGACGATGCAGCCCCACGCCCTGCTACCGCTGCTGGCCGCTTGCACCACGGCTTACATCGTTTCGGGCCTGATGATGCGCCACACGATCATGACCGAGAAGATCGCGCGCCGCGGCGTGCACGTCCCGACGGACTTCGTGGCCGACCACGAATGGCATCGCCCCGGATTGCCCGGGGCGTGAGTCTCAGGTAAGAGCGGTAACCTGGGTGGCGCCGATCACGCCGATGAAGACGATCGACAGCATCCAGAAGCGTGCCGGATCACGCCACACGCAGACGCCGAGGCACACCACGCCGAGCACGCAGGACACGATGCCGGCGGCGGTGAGACCGAGTGCGATAAGCGAAGGATCGCTGCCGCCGGAGGCGATCAGCATGGGACGGAAGATCGCATACCAGGCCAGGACGAGGCAGGCACCACCAACGATGCCAAGCAGCCAGTTGGCCGGATGATGTTTCGGCAGCATGTTGATGCCGAGAAAGATCGAAAGGACGACGACAGCAAAAACGACG
>NZ_DASYDO010000040.1:0-56335 GCF_036499525.1 Luteibacter sp.
GATCGACGTTTCCCACGCGGCCGATGGCCTGGGTCCGGACACGATGATGACCCCGGAGCACATGGAGCTGCGCCTGAAGCCCATCAGCGACCCGGAACCCACCAAGGTCGTCATCCCGACCCTGCACATCCGGGAAATTCCGGGGGCGATGCGCCGCATGGGCTGGCCTGTCTCAGCGGCGCTGATGGAGCGCTGGTTCGAGGCGCCGGCCTGGACGATGCCGGGGGCGTGGAAGACCCCCAAGGGGCCACCTGAACCCTTGGCTATCCCGGCCGCGCACGTGGATACCTCGATAGCCCGCATGGATTGGGCGATATCATTCTCCCGCTGCCGCAACGCCATAGACTTGTTGCGCGAGAAGATGGCTAATCCCGCGGCGCTTAACTTGCTTCGAGAGAGGCTTGAGAAGCTGGACTGGGGCGGTCGGAGCTCGGTGGAGTTCGGGCGTCTCGATATGAGAGCCATCCAGCTAGATCAAGAGTGCCAGGCGAACAGCGAGAGTCTGGGCGAGACTTATGACACCCTCGACGACATGTACGGTGCGTTGGGAAAGGCCACGTTGAAAGTAGCGCTGATCGGTGAGGCCATGCGCAACGCATGGACCGGCCGGCTGGCCCTGCATGTGACCCACGTCGGCTTCTACCTTCGTGACAACTACGATTTCAACGGCTTCCAGTTCCTCGGTACCTGGACGCACAGTGGCGTGCTGACCAAGGCGCAGATGGTCATGAACGCGATGTTCGACAGCATGGTGTTCCAGTGGCACGGGGAGGCCATCGGCAATGTCTTCAACCATGATTTCGACCGTTACCGTCAGGCGAGCGGCCGTGGCGGCGACTTCGTGATCTATTCCGACGTGCGCTGGGAAGCGGCGGATCTCTGGCTCGACCTGGGTTGAAGCCATGCGGACCACCATCGTCGCCTTCCTCGCTCTCGCCGCCGTCCTGCTCTATGTTGCCTCCAACTGGTGGGAGAAGGCGTGGGGCACCTATTGGCACTCCGACACGAGCCCGGACGGCTGCATTCGCGTGGACGTCTTCCGGCCTTACTGGCTACTCCCGTCACCGTTTCATCCTTTGCCCCATCCCGACCCGGAGACATCCAAGCGTTGGGGGGTCATATGGGAGGCCCCCGTGTTCCTCCGTGCCTATGAAGCCGCTACCGGAACGCTCTTGGGCGAGACCATTGTCTATGATCCCCCCTCAGCCTTCGATGGCTACGACTGGGGAAACGCGCGTTCCATTGGTCACCGTGTCATCAAGGCTAACGGCTTCCCGCTTGCCACGACAGACCGGTGTGCGGACGAAACCACTCTGAAGCGGCTGGCAGCGCATTATCAAAAGGAGCGGGAGAAATATTGGCGCTGGCGGAAGAAGACCTACGCCGAGCTGCACAGGCGCGAGCGCGAAGCCGCGCAAAATCAGCAGCATGATGCGCAAACGGACCGGCAGGCCCATCGGCAACGCCTTGAACCATGACTTCGACCGTTACCATCAGGCGAGCGGCCGTGGCGAAGACTTCGTGATCTAGTCCGACGTTCCGCCATGTCCAGACTTAATGCGATGGCGAAGCCAAGCCCGGAGATATCCACGGTCATGTGAGAAGAACCTGCTTTTCCTTCTATGCCGGACTTGCTCGAAAACCCTTCTTTTGTGCGCTCGCACCATCGTGAACCGGGTCACGAACGATGAATTTTATGTACATTTTCGGTATATACGCGCTTCATGCGTGCTATAAAGTTTGCCACCCCTGTGAGTCCGTGGCTACTTACGGACTATCCAGGGCAAAGATAAGCATAGGATTAATCTGAATTTTCGGCCTGAGAGGCCAGATAAAGGAACAGATCCCGCAACGTGGGGTCAGAGAGTGACGCGGCGGCGCCTCGCAGGTGGCGGGCGGCCGAAGCGGAAAGCGGTTTGTGCCGGTCGGGGATGATTTCCTCGGGTGGCAGGGGGGCCACTTTCACAGCAACCGAGTGGGCTTTCGCGCCGATGGCGCGGGCGGCTTCGAGGATCTGCGCCTGATACAGGCGCACCCGCGAAGCCCAGGCCGACGAGGGCGCAAGGAAGACGAGCCTGCCGTCGCGCAGGTCCGCGAAACGGACCTGATCGCGCAATGGTGAGGGCAGCGTCGCGCGCAGCTGGCGGTCCAGGCGGTCGAGTTCGCGGGCCCGCTGGGCCAGCGATGCGACGGGCCCGACGTCTCCGACGGACTTGAGTCCGTTGGTGGAGCGGCGGGACGGACTGGGCGGCGGTGGCATGGGCCGGCTTTGACTATTCGATGTGGAACGTATGCAGATCATACTCGTGTCTCGTGGCCAGAAAGGGCCGAAAACGCTCGACCTTAACTGCCGGCGCTTGCGCTGCAGGTTTGTGGCAGTCGCCCTGGTCGGAATTCTCGGGGTTGCAGGCATCGGGGCTGGTGTCGCCTTGGCGGTCGCGGGTCCGAAAGCCAGCGCCCTTGGCGATATCGGTCACCTGAAGCAGCAGGTGGGCGACCAGGACGCCCGCGTCGCCGAGATCAGGCGTGACGCACAGCGCGACCTCGACGCCCTGGCCGTGAAGCTCGGCCAACTCCAGGCCCAGTCCATCCGTCTCAATGCCCTGGGAGAACGCCTGACCCAGGTCGGCAAGCTCGACGATGGCGAGTTCGATTTCGACGAGGAGCCCGGTCAGGGCGGCCCCGAACTCACCACCGGCGCCGACGTGCCCGCCTACACGATGCCGGCCTCGCTCAGCGAAAGCATCGACCGGCTCTCCGGTCAGTTCGACACCCAGCAGGCCCAGCTTGAAGCGCTGCGCGACATGCTGATGGACCGCAGCATCGAATCCAGCCTGCGCCCCACGGGCATGCCCGTGAACGGCTATATCTCATCCTATTTCGGTGGCCGCCCCGACCCCTTCAGCGGCCACGCTGCCCGCCATACGGGCATCGATATTGCCGCGCCGAAGGGTACGGCCGTGACCGCCGTGGCCGAAGGCATGGTCACTTTCGCGGGTCAGCGTTCCGGCTACGGCAATGTCGTCGAAATCGACCATGGCAACGGCTATATGACCCGCTACGCCCATAACAGCGTCATCGTCGCGCGACCGGGCCAGCGTGTCCGCGTCGGCGACGTCATCGCCAAGGCGGGGTCCACCGGCCGTTCCACGGGCTCTCACGTCCATTTCGAAGTCTGGTACCACGACCGGGTCGTGAATCCGCTGGCGTACGTCCGCAGCCATCGCTGAACGGGCTTGAATCTGGACAGGCCCGCCGCCACCCCGAGGAAAGCCGGGGGCGCCCGTAGTATGATCGTCCCTTCATGCCGGCTGGCTACCTGTCGCCTGGCAACTTTTTTCGTTTCAGATCCGGATGATCGATGTTCAATCGTGCCCTGACGAGTATTTTCGGCAGCCGTAACGAGCGTGTGCTGCGCGACCTGTCCAAGACGGTGAAGCGCATCAATGCTTTCGAGCCGGAGTTCGAGAAACTTTCCGACGACGCCCTGCGTGGCAAGACCGATGAGTTCCGTCAGCGTCTTGCCGCTGGCGAAACGCTCGACAAGCTGTTGCCTGAGGCCTTCGCGGTCACCCGCGAGGCCGCCAAGCGCGTCCTCGGCATGCGTCACTACGACGTGCAGATGATCGGCGGCATGGTGCTGCATTCCGGCCGCATCGCCGAAATGCGCACGGGCGAGGGCAAGACCCTGGTCGGCACGCTTCCGGTCTACCTCAACGCCCTTGAAAGCAAGGGCGTGCACGTCGTCACGGTGAATGACTACCTGGCGCGGCGCGACTCGGCGCAGATGGGCAGGTTGTACAACTTCCTCGGCCTGACGGTTGGCGTCGTGTACCCCGGCATGGACCACGCCGACAAGCGCAGCGCCTATCAGTCGGACATCACCTACGGTACGAACAACGAATTCGGGTTCGACTACCTGCGCGACAACATGGCGCTCAGCAAGGAACAGCGCAATCAGCGCGGCCTGCACTACGCCATCGTCGACGAAGTCGACTCCATCCTCATCGACGAGGCGCGTACGCCGCTGATCATCTCCGGCCCCGCCGAGGATTCGCCGCAGCTGTACATCGCGGTGAACAAGGTGGTGCCGGGCCTCTCCCGCCAGGAGAAGGAAGACGGCCCGGGCGACTACTTCGTCGACGAGAAGCAGAAGCAGGTGCACATGTCCGAAGAGGGCATGGAGCACGCCGAGCAGCTGTTACGCGACTCGGGCGTGATCGATCCGGATAGCGGCCTGTACGATTCCAAGAATCTCGCCGTCGTCCACCACATGAACGCGGCCCTGCGCGCGAACGCCATCTACCAGCGCGACGTCGACTACATCGTGCGCGACGGCGAAGTCATCATCGTCGACGAATTCACTGGCCGTACCCTGGCCGGTCGCCGCTGGTCCGACGGCCTGCACCAGGCGGTCGAGGCGAAGGAAGGCGTGCCGATCCAGCGCGAGAACCAGACCCTCGCCACGATCACCTTCCAGAACCTGTTCCGTATGTACAAGAAGCTGGCCGGCATGACCGGTACGGCCGATACGGAAGCCTACGAATTCCAGACCGTGTATGGCCTGGAAGTCGTCGTCATCCCCACCCACAAGCCGATGATCCGTGAAGACAATCCGGATTCCGTGTTCCTCGGTCCGGAGGCCAAGTACAAGGCGGTCATCGCTGACATCAAGGCCTGCTACGAGCGCGGCCAGCCGGTACTGGTGGGCACCGCGTCCATCGACGTGTCCGAACTCGTGTCCGGCCTGCTCCGCAAGGAGCGCATCGCGCATGAGGTGCTAAACGCCAAGCAGCACGAGCGCGAAGCGCACATCGTTGCCCAGGCCGGTGCGCCGGGTTCGGTGACCATCGCCACGAACATGGCCGGTCGCGGTACCGACATCGTGCTCGGCGGCAGCCTTGAGGCCGCGCTCGCCACGCTGCCGGAAGACGCCTCCGACGCCGATCGCGCGAAGGCGCGCGACGAGTGGAAGAAGCGTCACGAGCAGGTGCTCGCCGCGGGCGGACTGCACATCATCGGCACCGAGCGCCACGAGTCCCGTCGTATCGACAACCAGTTGCGCGGCCGTTCCGGTCGCCAGGGCGATCCGGGTTCCTCGCGCTTCTACCTGTCTCTGCAGGACAACCTCATGCGCATCTTCGGCGGCGAGCGCATCGGCCGCTGGATGCAGATGTTCGGCATGAAGGAAGACGAGGCGCTGGAAGACCGTCTCATCACGCGCCAGATCGAGAAGGTGCAGCGCAAGGTCGAGCAGCACAACTTCGATATCCGCAAGAACCTGCTCGAATTCGACGACGTCGCCAACGACCAGCGCAAGGTGATCTACGCGCAGCGCGACGAGTTGCTCGAGATCGACGACATCTCTGACATGATCGGTGACATCCGCCAGGACGTCGTCGCGGCGCTGGTTCGCAAGTACGTTCCCGCCGACAGCATCGACGACCAGTGGGACATCGCCGGCCTCGATCGCGAACTGGCGAGCGAGCTGAACCTTCGCCTCGACGTGGCGCACTGGCTCGAAGGACAACAGGACGCAGACGCCGAACGTATCCTCGAGCACGTGCGTGAGGCTGTCGACGCGCTGTTCGCCGAAAAGGAAGCGCAGATCGGTGCCGAGACGATGCGCTCGCTCGAGAAGCACGTGATGCTTTCGGTGGTCGACAACGCCTGGAAGGAACACCTCGCCAGCATGGACTACCTGCGCCAGGGCATCTATCTGCGCGGTTACGCGCAGAAGCAGCCGAAGCAGGAGTTCAAGCGCGAATCGTTCGAACTGTTCGCCGAGATGCTCGACCGGATCAAGGGCGAAGTGGTGCAGATGCTCGCCCGGATCCGCATTCGCAGCGAAGACGAAGTCGTCGCGATGGAAGCCGAGCAGCAGCGCATGGCCGAAGCCCAGCGCCTGCAGTTCCAGCACGCTGACGCCCAGGCGATTGGCCAGGGCGGCGGTGTCGACGCCGAGCAGCCGATGGCGCCGGTACTCAATGAAGGGCCGAAGGTCGGGCGCAACGACCCCTGTCCCTGCGGCTCCGGCAAGAAGTACAAACACTGCCACGGCCAATTGAGCTGACAAAAAAAACCGCTGAAACAGCCTGTGTCAAAACAGGCTAATGAGGCCAAGGAGGCGTCCCTCGCGAGAGGGGCGCCTTTTTCGTTCTGGAAAGGCGGTTTTTTCCTACTGTGTAGGAGCGCGCCTTGCGCGCGACATGTTTTCGCGCCTGTTCCCAAGCTGGCGCGCCAGCTCTCGGTCACGGCCTCAAAACATGTCGTACCCGACGCGGGCATAAACGCGCAGGGCGCGCTCCTACATCAGTCGCCGCCGCCTTTCGGCTTCTCCCGATAAGACTCAGCCTCGACTGTGACGTAGACCGGCTCAGGCGAATCCAGGCGCATGGCCGTGAGCTGGCCGCCCCAGACGCAACCTGTATCGATGGCGTATATGCCGAGGCCGGCGAAGCGCCCCAGGGCAGACCAGTGGCCGCAGACGATCTTCGTCTCGCGGCGGCGTATGCCGGGCACTTCGAACCACGGGTACAGGCCGGGCTTCTGCGTTCCCGGTGCGCCCTTGCCCTCGAAATCGATACGGCCGTTGACGTCGCAGTAGCGCATGCGCGTCAGCGTGTTGATCGTGGCGCGGTGGCGTTCCACACCCTGCAGGCGGTTGTTCCAACCCGGCGGGCGGTTGCCGAACAGGTTCTTCAGCAGGCGCTGGTGTCGTGGGCCGCCGAGTTCGCGCTCCACTTCGAGCGCCGCACGCTGCGCCTGACGCAGGGTCCAGATGGGTGCAAGGCCCGCATGGACCATCGTCCAGCCCAGCGTCTCGTCGTGGTGCAGCAGTTTCTGCATACGCAACCACTCGAGCAGCACGGGCGCGTCGTCGGCGAACAGCACTTCGCGGAGTTCGGGGTTTACCCTGGCCTGTGCGTCTTCGCGGCGCTGGCCGATCGCGAGAAGCGAGAGATCGTGGTTGCCGAGAGTGATGATCGCCTGGTCGCGCAACGAATGGATGAGCCGCAGCGTGGCCAGGGACTCACCGCCGCGGTTCACCAGGTCGCCACAGAACCAGAGTCTGTCGGCGGACGGATCGAAACGGAGCTTGTCCAGCAGTCGCTGGAGTTCGGGGTAGCAACCTTGAACGTCGCCGATCGCATAGACGGCCATCAGTCCTGTTGCTCCAGTGTGCCCTTATGGCCGTTCCCGGCGTGCGCGCAGTCCATGGTTCCGATCCTAGTGGAGCGTGCGTGGTATCGAAAGCACGAAAGTGGGAATCGGCGTATCGAAATGCGTGCCGTCGTCGGCCACCATGCGGTAGCTGCCTTCCATCGTGCCAACCGCCGTCTCGAGCACGGCGCCGGACGTGTACTCGAACGAGTCGCCCGGGCGCATCCACGGCTGCTCGCCAACGACGCCGTCGCCGCGCACTTCCTCCACCTTGCCGTTTGCATCCGTGATGAACCAGTGTCGCGTAAGCAACTGGGCGCCGGTCTGCCCGGCATTGCGCAGCGTGATCGTGTAGGCGAACACGTAGCGGTTATCGGCCGGTTGCGATTGGTCGGGAACGAAGCGGGTTTCGACCTCCACATCGATCGTGTAGGGGGATTTCGAGTTCATGCGGTGATTGTCGGGGACGGGGAGGGGGTGGGCAAGTGTGCCCCGAAAAACACGCTCACATCACGTTTGCGAGTTTCACGAAATCCCCGGGGGGCAGCGTTTCGGCGCGTGCGCGAGGATCGATGCCCAGGGCGCGTATGGCAGCCTCGTCGATCATCCCCTTCAGCGTGTTCGCGAGGGTCTTGCGGCGCATTGCGAAGGCGGCCTTCACGACCGTGTGAATTTTCGCCGGATCGCCCTGGGGCAGCTGTTCCGGCGACAGGGGAACCAGTCGCACGACAGCCGAATCCACTTTCGGCGGCGGACGGAATGCGCCGGGAGGCACGGTGAACAGCGGCGTCACCCGGCAGGCCAGCTGGAGCATAACGCTGAGGCGGCCGTACACCTTGCTGCCCGGCTCAGCGGCCATGCGATCCACGACTTCCTTCTGCAACATGAAGTGCATGTCCTGGATGGCTGCTGCGTGCTCGACACAATGGAATAGGATGGGGCTGGAAATGTAATAGGGCAGGTTGCCGGCTATGCGTAGCCGCTCCGCCCCCAGTTCCCGCGCCAATGCGCTGAAGTCGACCTTGAGCACGTCCGAATGAACGACGCGCAGGTCGCCGACAGCGGCGGCGCGCTCCTGTAGACCGGGGATGAGATCGGTATCCAGTTCAATCGCCGTCATGGTCTTCGCCACGGCGAGCAGCGGTATCGTCATGGCGCCTTCGCCCGGGCCGATCTCGACGACGGTATCGCCGTCCTTCGGCGCGATCGACGAAACGATACGGTCGATATAGCGCTTCTCGTGCAGGAAGTGCTGGCCAAAGCTTTTCTTGGGACGTGCGTTCATGACAGGCGGTGCCTCACGAGATCCATGGCGAGACGCGTGGCCGCGAACAGACTGGCGGGATTCGCCGCGCCCGTACCCGCGAGGTCGAGCGCCGTGCCATGGTCCACCGACGTGCGGATGAAGGGGAGGCCGAGGGTGACGTTTACCGTGCTGTCGAAAGCTTCGCTCTTCAGTACCGGCAGGGCCTGGTCGTGGTACATCGCGAGCACGGCATCGTAGCGCCTGCGCATGGCCGGCAAGAACGCGGTATCGGCCGGGATCGGCCCGAGCAGGTCCATGCCTTCGCCGCGCAACCGCTCCAGAAGCGGTGCGATCGTATCGATCTCCTCGCGGCCCATATGCCCACCCTCGCCGGCGTGCGGATTGAGGCCGAGCACGGCGATGCGGGGACGGGCGATACCGAACAGCGAGGCCAGGGCGGCTTGGACGATGCGCAGCGTGCGCTCGAGCAGCACCGGCGTTATCGCGGCCGGCACCGCGGACAGCGGGAGATGGGTGGTGGCCAGGGTGACGCGCAGGTCGGGACTGGCGAGCATCATCACCACCTCGGCGGAGGCGCGCTCTGCGAAGAAACCGGTGTGTCCACTGAACGGAATGCCGGCTTCGTTGATGCTGGATTTCTGCACCGGGCCGGTGATAACGGCATCGAATGCCCCGGCGAGGCAGCCATCGGCCGCCACGGCGAGCACGTCGAGCACGTGCCGCGCATTGCGCGGGTCGGGTTTGCCAGGCGCCTCGATGGCGCCAAGCGGCACATGGCGCACTCGAATCCTTCCGGCCGGACGCGATGCCACGCGTGTGCCATCGTCGTCCAGGATGTCGAGATCGAGGCCGCAAGCATGAGCGGCGCGAAGCAACAGGTCGCGATCGGTTACCGCGACGAGGTCGGCGGCGAGATCGCCGGCTGCGAGACGGGCGAGAAGCTCGGGTCCCACCCCGGCAGGCTCACCGGCGGTAACGGCGAGCCTTGGCAGGATGGTCGCGTTCATCGTGACTTACGGCGTTGCCGACGCCTGCTTGTCGTCCGGATCCTTCAGTTCCGGCACGCGGACGTCCACGAACGAGGTCGAGCGCAGTTCGCGCAAGTAGTTCTCGTAGGCTTCGTCCGCCTTGCGGGTGCCAATGGCCTGACGGGCCTGGTCGCGTTGCAACTGGTCGGTAAGGTCGCTCTGGCGCGAGCCGAGGCGCTGCAGGACGATCCAGCCGGCGTCGGTCTGGATGGGGTGCGACACCTCGTTGTCTTTCAGCTGGTCGATCTGGGCGCCGATGGCCTGGCCCCAGGCATCCTTTGCGAACCAACCCATATCGCCGCCGTTGTTCGCCGTGGTCGTGTCCTTGGACTCATCCTTGGCGAGCTTGGTGAAATCTTCCTTCTTGTCGACGATGCGCGTGTAGAGATCCTGCGCCTTCTTCTCGGCCTGCTCCGGCGTGACGATCTCGGAGGGCTTGATGAGGATCTGGCGGGCGTGGAACTCCGTGACGATCTGCCGGCCCGGCTGGCGGGTTTCCATCAGTTTCAGGATGTGGAAGCCGGTGGGGCCGCGCAGGGCGGCGGTGTTCTCGCCCGCCTTGAGCGTGGACACCGCGTCGGCGAACGCAGGCGGCACTTCATCGAGACGGCGCCAGCCCAGGTCACCGCCGTCGAGCGCGTCGGGTGCGTCGGAAAAACGGATGGCCGCGGCATTGAAGTCCATGCCGCCCTGGATCGCCTTGATGGCTTCCTCGGCCTTGGCCTGTGCCTGGGCGATGTCGTTGGCGCCACCGCCGGACGGGGTGCTGATCTGGATGTGCGCGAGGTGGACTTCGCCCGCCTTGTAGGTGGGGCTGGCAAGCAGGTTGTTCACTTCCGCATCGGTGACGGTCACCTGGTCGCGGACGACGCTCTCGTGCAGCTTCTGGGCGACGATCTGGTCGGACAGCTGCTGGCGGAAGGCCGCGTAGCTGAAGCCGTCCTGCTCCACCGCCGCACGCAGCTGGTCGAGGCTCATCTTGTTCTGCTGGGCGACGTTACCCGCGGCCTGGTCAACGTCCTGATCCGACACCCGGATGCCCTGGTCGTTGGCGCGCTGTACCTGCAGGCGCATGAGGACGAGACGGTCGAGCACCTGGCGGGCCAGGACGTCCTTCGGCGGCAGCTGGCCGGGGTTGGATGCGTACTGGCGGACGATGGTGTTGATGGCCTCGTCCAGCTCGCTCTGCAGGATGACGTCCTCTTCCACGACTGCCACGATGCGGTCGAGCGAGCCGTTACCCACGCTCATGCCCTGCGAGGGCTGGGCCGAGGGCATCAGCTGGGCGTGGGCGGAGGGTGCGGCGACCAGGACGGAGGCGGCCAGCAGGGAGTAGGCGAGGATCTGCTTCATCGAATAGGGAGCCCGGGGCACATGCCCCATTTATTGATAGCCAAGGATAGCACGGCGCAGGTAGGCGCCCGATTGCGGGTTGAGCGAGCCCAAGCCCTTGAATTCAACCTCGAACATGATCGCGTTGTCGGTCTGGCGCAGGTAGTCGTGCACGTAGTGCCGGCCGAGCACACGGAAGGCGACGCAGCAGCTGTCGTACTCAACGCCCACGGCAGCTTCCAGGGTCCGGTGGGAGAACGTGAACGCGTTGAACGTCCGGCCGTCATAGGTGACCGGCAGGACGTCGCGCCTGGCGAAGACCCACCGGGCCAGCGCGCGCCAGCGTTCGGAGACGGGAAAGACCACGGAGGTGTCGAATTGTTCCATCACGTTCCGGCGATACCGGTACGAGAAGTTGAAAATGCCGTCGCCCTTGATCCGTCGCTGGACCTGCACCGTGGCGAGGTCGGTGTCGCGGCCCCGCTGGAATACCTCGTCCTGGTCGTTGGGGTAAGGATTCTGGGTCTTGTTCGGATTCCACTGGTAGGAACTGTTCAGCCGCCACTGGTCGTCGAGCTGGATGCCGAGCTGCGCGACATAGTCGGAACGGCCGAAATCGGTGGGCGCCACGCCCGGCAACTGCACCTTCTGGTCGCTCAGGTACTTGATCTGGCCGATGCTCGCAGACAGCCGTTCGACGCCATTGTCGTCCAGCAGGCGCGTGGTCAGCGCCGCCGTCACGTTGTTGGCGTCCATCTGCCGGTCGGCACCCGAAAACCGGTTGGTCGTGAACAGCTGCCAGAAATCGAACGACATCGTGTTGGTGTCGAAGATGGGCAGGTTGTCCTGGTTCCGGTACGGCACGTAGAGGTAATACACGCGCGGCTCAAGTGTCTGGGTGTAGCTGTTGCCGAACAAGCTGGTCTGGCGGTCGAAGATCAGGCCGGCGTCCAGGCTGCCGATCGGTATCGATCGGGACGGGCTCTGCTGCGTGTAGTTGAAGTGCCGGAAGTCCGAGTCGAGTCGATAGTCCGTGTAGCGGTATTCCACGCGAGGGCGGACGAACCACGAGGCACCGGAAAAATCCGCCGCCAGGTAAGGGGCTAGATCCAGGCGGTTACCATCGACCTGGCCCGGGCGCGTTCCGGACACCGGCGCGCGGTCGACCTTGCGGAACGCCACGGCTTCGGTATCCACGCCGATGTCGAGCCAGTCGTTGACCGGCGCTTCCGCGTTAAAAAGGGCGCGAGGCCAGCGGCGATAAGGCACGACGTAGTTCGGCAGGCCGGCATCCACGTTCTGGTAATCGTCGGCACCGATGGCCGCGCTCCAGTACTCGCCCGACTTCCGGACATAGGCACTCGAATACAGGATGCCGACGGACGACTGGTAGAGGTCGTTGCTGAAGTCGCGGAAGTACTGGTTGTCCGACGCCCGGTTGATGTTGGCCCCGAAGCTGAAACCCGCGCCCAGGTCCGTCGAGTTGGTGATGTGGGCGAAATAGCGTTGCTTCGACCCGTCACGATCGCTGGTGCGGCTTTCGTTGTAATCCGTCCCCTTGTCGTTGTTCATGTACTGAACTTCGAACGTGCCGGTCGAACGCGGCAGCAGGTAGCGGAACTCCGCTCCGAGCATGAATCCACGATCGCTGTAGTAACCCGGCGTGATCGTCGCATCGTAGTTCGGCGCGAGATTCAGGTAGTACGGCAGATTGAGGTACATGCCCGAGCGCGTGCTCGAGCCGAAGGTCGGGTACAGGAAGCCGCTCTTGCGCCGGTCGTCCAGCGGAAACGTGAAGTAGGGCAGATACATGAACGGCACGCCCTTGAAGCGCATGGTCGCGCTGCGTGCTTCGCCGACGCCCGTGTCCTTGTTGAGGTTCATCGTCTTCGCGCGGAACTCCCACATGCGGCTGCCGACGTCGCACGTCGAGTAGCTGGCGGCGGTGAAGCGGCCATGCTGCGGATCCGTCACCTTCGCATGGTCGGCTACGCCATTGCCGCGCGACTGCAGGAGCTGGTAGCGCACGTTATACGCATCGCCCTGATTGGGGGTCGTGGTGCCCGTCATGCGGTCGGCTGACACCAGCATGCCAGCCTCCTGGTACTTCACGTCGCCACGGGCGTCGTAAGCCGTGGAATCGGAGTTGTATGTGACATCCTGGGCGCGCATCACCTGGTCGGCACGCTCCATCCGGACGCCGCCGGTCATGTGATAGACGTCCGGCTCCGGGCTCTCGACCTTGACGCCGCTCGCGTTGCCATCGTCGATGCCCGAATGGATGTCGGTCACCGCCGTGTCGCGAAGCGAGCTGTCCCTGGTGATCGAGGGCTCGTAGAAATCGAGCATCGCGTTCGGACGGCACAGCGCGTAGCTGACCGGACGCGGCGGGCAGATGAACGAACCCAGCGGGCAGGTTTCCGCCGCGACCGTCATCGCGGCCGGAGCGACGGCGCGGGTTTCACCCTGGGCCGGCGCACTTTGCGCCTGGGCGTCGAGGGCGGAGGCCGAAACGATGAGGGCGACGGCGGTCGCCAGCAGGCGGCGTTTAGGCAGGATGCTGATGCATGACGTCACGGGTTCGGTCTTATCCGGTCGAAAGGCCGCCAACTTAGCAGAATCGCCAACCCCACCGCACGATGGCATGTCGCCCATGAGCATGATTCCTTGGAAGCCCCGGGGGAGCTTACACCGGAGGGAGCGGGGCAGCTTAGCCGCGCGGGCGGCGTTCGTGTTGCCAGAGCACCTCGCCGTGGCCGCTGCGGCGGGCAAGCACGCGGGCCATGACGAAGAGTAAGTCTGAAAGGCGGTTCAGGTATCGCTGTGCCTCGGGCCGGATGTCTTCCGTCCGGCCGAGGGCCACCACGTCGCGCTCGGCGCGGCGGCAGATCGTGCGGGCAAGGTGGCAGGTCGCGGCCGCCATGCCCCCGCCGGGCAGGATGAAGTCCTTCAACGGCGGAAGATCGGCGTTGAAGCCGTCCAGCACGTTCTCCAGGCGATCGATGTCCTTCGCCTGGATCATCGCCATGCCGGGGATGCACAGTTCGCCGCCCAGGTCGAACAACTCATGCTGTATCTGGACCAGTGCTTCACGGATGTCCTCGTCCAGGCCCTCGGCGGCGATGACCATGCCGATGGCGCTGTTGAGTTCGTCCACGGTCCCGTAGGCCGCCACCCGCAGGGAATCCTTGCCGGTGCGGCTGCCGTCGCCCAGCCCCGTGCTGCCGTCGTCGCCCGTGCGCGTATAGATCTTGGAAAGTCGGTTACCCATCCGGAGGATTCTAACGGGACGGGGGTATCATTCGCGCATGAATCAGCCGAACCCAATGATCATTGTCGGCGGGGGTCTGGTGGGCGCCAGCCTTGCCATCGCACTCGATGCTGCCGGCCTGCCGGCGGTGCTGATCGAAGCCGCGGTGCCGCGTGTCGACCAGCAGCCCAGCTACGACGAGCGCAATCTGGCCCTGGCCCGTGCGACCGTTAACGGCCTGGATGCCATCGGCGTATGGGATTTCGCCAGGCAGCGGGCCACGCCGATCCTGCACATCCATACCAGCCGCGCCGGCGACTTCGGAAGCGTACGGATGGATGCGGCGGCGGAAGGCGTCGACGCCCTCGGCTGGACCCTGCCCGCACGTGAACTCGGCGCCGCCCTGTTGCGGCGACTGGAAGCCTGCCGGCACCTCGTCCGCCTGGCGCCGGCGCGCGTGGAAGGCATCGAGCCCGTGAACGGCGGGTGGTCGGTGACGGTGGCGACCGGTGGGGAGCAACGTCGCCTGACGACGCCACTGCTGGTCGGCGCCGATGGCACGACCTCTGGCGTGCGTGCCCAGCTGGGGATCGGTACCCGCGAACACGATTACGAACAGGCCTTGTTCGTCACGACGATGTTGCCGGAGCGCGATCCGCGAGGGCGTGCCTTCGAGCGTTTCACCGACGAGGGCCCTGTTGCCGTACTTCCGCTCGCCGAACGCCATGTCGGCGCGATCCTGACGGTGTCCGCCCAGCGGGCGGACGAAGTGGCGGCCATGGACGATGCCGCGTACACCGCTCTCGTCCAGCAACGTTTTGGCTGGCGCCTTGGCCGCCTCGGCCGGCCGGGCAAGCGCGTGCCTTATCCGATCCGCCGTGTCGCGGCCGAGTCGTTGACGGCCTCCCGCGCGGTGCTGGTCGGCAACGCGGCGCAAACGGTGCATCCGATCGGGGCGCAGGGTTTCAACCTCGGTCTGCGCGATGCGCTCACCCTTGCCGAGCTGGTGACGTCGGTCGCCGATCCCGGGGATCCGGCGATGCTTGCGGAATACGTGCGCCGCCGCACGCCGGATCGCGAAGGCACCATGGCCATGAGCCATGGCCTCGTGCGTCTCGCGTGCATGGACCAGCCCCTGCTCGGCCCGCTGCGCTCATTGGCGATGCTGGCGCTGGACCGCTTGCCGCCGCTGCGGCAAGCCTTGAGTCGTCGCGGCATGGGTTTTCGTCCCCATGCTCCCCTCGCCGTGCGGGAGAAGACGCCATGAGTGACGCCTGGAGCGACACCTCGCCGCGCCGCCGGGGGAATCTTCTGGACATTGCCGTGGTCGGCGGCGGCATGGTTGGCGCCGCCGCCGCGCTGGCTCTCGCAAGCGAGGGATTTTCCGTCGCCCTGGTCGACGCGCGCGAACCCGCGCCATGGGCTGCGGCCGAAGAAGTGGACCTGCGGGTCGTCGGCCTCGCTCCGTCATCGATCGGGCTGCTCGACCAGTTGGGTGTGTGGTCGGCCATTCGTTCCGCCCGCGCGTCCGGCTACGACCGGATGGTGGTCTGGGACGCCGAAAGTGGTGCCACGATCCGGTTCGACGCGGCCGACGAAGGCCGCGACGTGCTCGGTTACATCGTCGAGAATTCACTTGTGCAGGCGTCCCTGTGGCACGCGCTGGACGACGCCGGTGTCCGTCGCATCGTTCCGGCGGAAGTGAAGGGGCTGTCTCAGCGCGAGGATCGTGCCCACATCGAGCTGGCCGACGGCCAGGCGATCGCGGCGCGACTCGTCGTCGCCGCCGACGGTGCGGAATCGCCGTTGCGCGCCATGGTGGGCATTGGCACCCATGGGCGCGATTATGCGCAGCGTGCCGTGGTGGCCCATGTCGGCACATCGCGACCGCACGAACGTACGGCCTGGCAGCGATTCCTGCCGAGCGGTCCGCTGGCGATGCTGCCCCTGGCCGACGGGCGCAGTTCAATCGTGTGGTCGCTGCCGGATGCCGAGGCGCGCCGCGTCCTTGCGCTGGACGACGAAGGTTTTCGCGAGGCGCTCGGCGTCGCCAGCGATTTCCGGCTTGGCCCCATCGGTACCGTCACTCGCCGCGCCGCCTTCCCGTTGCGCTTGAAGTTGGCCGATCGTTACGAGGCCGACCGGCTCGTGCTCCTCGGCGATGCAGCGCACGCCGTCCATCCATTGGCCGGGCAGGGCGTGAACCTGGGATTGCGGGACGTCGTCGAACTTCGCGACACCCTGCGCGATGCCCGCGATGCGGGACGCGATATCGCCGCTTCCCACGTATTGCGTCGTTACGCCCGCCGCCGGCGCAGTGCGGACGGTCTCGATGCCTGGTCGTTCGACGCCCTGGCACGCATTTACGCATGGCAGGCGGCGCCGCTCGTCGCCGCCCGTGGCGCCGGCGTTCGCCTGCTGGATGCCTTCGGTCCGCTGAAACGCCGGATCGCCCGCCACGCTGCGGGACTCTGAAACCATCGTGTGGGAACCGCTATAGCGGCTCCCGCAGGACGCGCCTATGCTTGGCGGACTTTCCCAGGGAGTCACGCCGATGCGCCGTTCGTTGCTCGTCCTGTCCTTGCTCGTTTTCGGTCACGTGGGTGCCGCCTCGGCGGCGATGGTCGCCAAGCCCGTGCAGTGGACCGACAACGGGGTGACCTATAAGAGCTTCCTGGTGTACGACGATGCCGTCACCACCAAGCGGCCCGGCCTGCTCATGGTGCCGAACTGGTTCGGCGTGAACGACATGGCGGTGGCCAAGGCGAAGGAGATCGCCGGCAAGGAGTACGTCATCCTGCTCACCGATATGTATGGCGGCGACAAGCGCCCGTCGAACGAAGGCGAGGCGGGCGCCGCGGTAAAGCCGTTATATGCCGATCGCAAGGTCATGCGTCAGCGCGTATCGCGAGCCTTCGCCGAGCTGAAGGCGCAGGCGAAGAACGCGCCGGTCGATCCCACGAAGCTCGGCGCCATCGGCTTCTGTTTCGGCGGCTCGGCGGTGCTCGACCTGGCGCGAGAGGGCGCCAATCTCGCCGCCGTGGTCACGTTCCACGGCATCCTGTCCACCGATACGAAACTCCCCTCCAACATCCACGCGAGCGTGCTCGCCCTGAGCGGTGCCGACGACGAGAGCGTGCCGATGGCGCAGCGCGCGGCGTTCGAGACGGAAATGCGAGACGCGAAGGTCGACTGGGCGCTGGAAGCTTTCGGCGGTGCGGTGCATTGCTTCACCGAGAAAGAGGCGACGGCGGCGACGGGGAACTGCCGTTACGACGCCAAGGTGGCGCATCGCGCCTATGCGGCGATGCACGCGTGGCTGAGCGAGGCGTTCGCTAAGTAATGCGGGAGCCGCTATAGCGGCGAGAAGCCAACGGAGCGACGCTGCGGCGAGGCAGGTTCCCCCTCGCCGCGCCTATTAGAAGCGGCGTTCGACCGAATAATCGGCGAGCGCCACGAGGGCGTCGCGGAAGGTCGAGGGCGTCAGTTCCGCAAGGGCATCGCGCGCCGCCGTCGCATGTGCCACGGCTTTCTCGTGCGTGCGTTCCAGCGCGCCGGAATCGCGGATCGCGGCAACGATGCGGTCCAGCGAATCGAGCCCGCCGTGTTCGATGGCATGGCGCAGGGACTTCAGCTGCTCCGCGTCCGCCGCCTGCATCGCGTAGATCAGCGGCAGGGTGGGCTTTCCTTCGGCCAGATCGTCGCCAATGTTCTTGCCCAGGGTTTCGGCGTCCGAGACGTAATCGAGCAGATCGTCGGCAATCTGGAAGGCGTAGCCCAGTTCCATGCCGTAGTGGCGCAGGGCCGCTACCTGTGCCTCGGGCAGTCCGCCGAGCACGCCGCCCAGTTCGGTCGCGGCGGCGAAGAGCACGGCGGTTTTGCGTTCGATCACGGCCAGGTAGGCGTGTTCGTCGACATCGGCGTTACCGATGTTCAACAGCTGCAGCACCTCGCCTTCGGCGATGGTGTTGGTGGTATCGGCGAGGGTGCGCATGATGCGCATGTCGTCCAGTTCCACCATCAGCTGGAACGAGCGTGAATAGAGGAAGTCCCCCACGAGCACGCTCGCGGCGTTTCCCCACAGCGCATTCGCCGTCTTCCGGCCGCGGCGCATGTCCGACTCGTCCACCACGTCGTCGTGAAGCAGGGTAGAGGTGTGGATGAACTCGATGATCGCCGCCAGCTTGGCGTGCTCCGTACCGCCATAACCCGCGGCCCGGGCTGCGAGTACATGGAGCATCGGCCGCAGGCGCTTTCCGCCGCCCGCGATGATGTGGTCGGCGATGCGATTGATGAGCACCACGTCCGAGGAGAGACGGTGACGGATGAGCGCATCGACCTCCTTCATGTCGTCTGCCGCCAGCGCGCGAACGCCAGCGAAATCGAGGGAGGAGGGGCGGGCAGCGATGGAGGACATGGACCGGTCGTGTGCGACGTATCAGCGAACATTATACGGGCTGAGCAGGCTATATCGGTGCGTCGACCCGGACGGGCCTCAGGACGCGGCCAGCCTGGTCACCTACGTGCGGTTTCGGCATGCGCTGTCCCTGCTTCGCGGCTATCCCCGCGAAAGTGCCTGTGTTCGTTACATTTTTCAGATTTTACGTATCGAAGAACCGGCTCATCCGTGCCCAGACTGGTCGTGCACGCCGCCAAGGGCGTGCCTATCCAGCTCAAGGAAGCCGCCATGCACAAGAAATTCATTGCAACGAGCCTGCTCTTTTCCACTCTCGCCGCCGGCTCCACCGCCTCGGCAGCGAACGACGGCACTATCGACATCACCGGAAGGATCACGTCCACCACCTGTAACGTCGAAGGCCTTCAACCCGGCAGCGGCGGTGCCAGGAAGGAGGTCGCCCTGAACACCATCAGTGCGGGGGCCCTCAGCGAGGTCGGACAGACTTACGGCGACCGCGGGTTCACGATCCAGGTCGGCGGCAATCCCGAATGCGCGAACGACACGAAGGTGAAGGTGCGGTTCGATCCGGCCAGTCCGGCCCTCGATCGCGCCACCGGTCGTCTTAATGTCGACGCCGGCGCCGACACGGCGGGCGGCGTGCAGATCCAGATTGCCAACGACGACGGCACGCCCATCCATCTCTACACGGAAGATTCCAAGGTGGTCGTCGTAGCCGACAACAAGGGGCAGATCGATCTCATCGCGCGCTATTACCGCTCTGGCGCTCTAACAGCCGGAGCGGCGAACTCGCGCGTGGGCTTCCAGGTCGTCTACGAATAAAGGCAGACAGGGACGCGCCGGCCGGGTATCGCCCGGCCGGTCATGGGTAACCGGGACAAAGGAACCGTCATCATGTTACGAGTCATAACGGCAATGGGCGCCGCCATTTTTTTTGCATGTGCCACGGCAGCGCATGCCGCGGTTGTCATCGCCGGCACGCGCGTTGTTTTTCCCGCGCCGGCGCGCGATGTGTCCCTGAAAGTGGAGAACAAGGGAAAAGAGCCGGCCCTGGTCCAGGCGTGGATCGACGATGGCGACGAAGCATCCTCGCCATCCACGGCGCGTGCGCCGTTCGCGATCACGCCACCTGTCTTCCGGATAGATCCGGGACAGGCGCACACGCTGCGCATCGTGCATGCCGGGGACGACACGCCCAGGGAAAAGGAGAAACTCTACTGGTTGAACGTTCTTGAGATTCCACCTAAACCGTCCGATGCGGAAGGCAAGAACATCCTGCAGTTCGCCTTCCGTCACCGGCTCAAATTGTTCCATCGGCCCAAGGGCCTTTCCATGCCGCCGGAACGTGCCGTCCCAAGCCTGCGCTGGTCCATCGAGGCCGAGGCCGGGAAGGCGCAACTACGTGTCGACAACGCTTCGCCCTACCACGTCTCCTTCAACGCGATCGGCGTTTCGCCGGCCGTGACGGCGAGTGGTTCGCACGCCCTCGGGGGAGGCATGGTCGGCCCCGGCGCATCCGCGCGTTTTTCCCTTCCCGATGCCGCAAGCCGCCTGCGCGACATGAAGGTGGACTTCGTGACCATCAACGATTTCGGCGCCGCCATTCCCGGCTCCGCGGCCGTCGAACCGTGAGCCCGATCGCATGCCCATGCCGTTCGAGGGTGCCGCGGGACGGGTCGCGTGCCGTGCACTCGGGGGGTGGCTGATGACGGCCAGCTTCGCCCAGGCCCAGGATGCCGCGGTCGTCTTCGATTCCGCCTTCCTCCAGGCCGACGACGCAGCGGCCCTCGATATGTCGCGCTTTGCGCGCGGCAATCCGGTGCTGCCCGGACACTACGACGTCGACGTCTGGATGAACGGAGAATGGCAGGCGCGCAGGCCGGTCCGGTTCAAGGCCTGGGAAGATCGTGCCGACGCCTCTCCTTGCATCGCGCACGACGAGCTCCTCACGTATGGGCTCGATCCGGCCGCCGCGTTGTCCGTGGACGATGACCCGTGTCTTCCCCTGGATCGGCGCATGGCTTCGGCGGCGACGCGATTCAACGTGAGCGAACAGCGCCTTGACATCGAGGTGCCGCAAGCCGCCATGTCGCGCCAACGCCCGGGTGTCGTGCCGCCGGCGCAGTGGGACCATGGCGTAACGGCGGCCCTGCTAGCGTGGCGCGCGAGCCTGCGCCACGCGGCCTCCTCGCAGCGCCGCGACACCTCGGCGAATGTCGGCGCCGACGCCGGCATCAATGCCGGAGCGTGGCGGTTTCGTCACGCCGGTTCCTGGGCGGGAAGGCGATACAGCCATCGCCATGCCTATGTCGAACGGCCCGTGGCCGGATGGCGCGCCCAACTGCGTGCCGGTGCCTTTCCACTGGCGGACGACATGTTCGCGCCTGTCCGGCTACGCGGCGTTTCGCTCGCCAGCGATGCGCGCATGGCCTCCGATGCATTGGGTGGATATGCGCCGCGGGTGAAAGGCATCGCGGCCAGCCATGCCATCGTCCGGATCACGCAGAATGGCGTCCTGCTGCGCGAACTCGCCGTACCGCCGGGCCCTTTCGACGTGGACGATTTGTATGCGGCAGGACGCGGGGGCGACATCGAGGTCGACATCGAGGAACACGGCAAACACCGGACATTCCGCGTGCCGTACTTTCCGGTACCCGAACTCCTGCGCGAGGGCCGCACGGCGTACGCGCTCAATGCCGGGCGCGGAGTCGTCGCCAGCGGGCGCTCCCCGGGTATCGTCCAGGCGAGCTGGCGGCACGGATTTCCTGGCGACGCAACGGTTTATGCCGGCGGCCGCCTGTCGCGCGGAAGTGCGTCGTTGCTCGTGGGCGGAGCGTTGGCGACGCTTGCAGGAGCCTTCTCGGCGGACGTCACCCGCTCCCGCTTGCCGGGAGGCGGGCGTAGCGTGCTCTGGCGCATGCGACACGGCAGGCAGTGGGCCGGCGGAACCCTGGTGTCGCTCGGTGTTGCGCAGGGGCGCGACGATGCTTCCCGGTCACGTTCCATGCGACGCATCGACGTGCTCGTGCAGAAAGACCTCGGCAGGCGGGGCATCCTGGCCGTGAATGCCTCGCACGTCGGCCGTGGGCGGGGCGGCACCCTGGAGCAGGCGATGTCGTGGGCCTGTGGGTGGGGTAGCCTCAACATGGACGTCGCGCTGAGGCGGTCGCTGCGCGGCGAGGCCTCCGGCAGGTACAGGGATACTTCCGGGCAGTTGAGTATGTCCATGCCGTTGGGCACGCCTGCGTCCGCTGCGAACCTGCACGCGACAGTTCACGGCGCCGGGCACGCATCGGGCGCGCGCCTGGGTATCCATGGAAGCGCCGGAGAAACGATGGACGCCCAGTACGGGGTGGCGGTGGGGCGGGACAGCGGGCAAGGGAACCGCATCGACGCATCGCTTTCCCGGCGCCTGGCCGGTGGCGAAGTCATCGCGACGATCGAGAGCTCGCCATCGACGCGGGCCGCCTCTCTGTCGGCATCGGGCGGTCTGGTCTTCCACCGCGGGGGCGTCACGCCGGCCCAGCGGCTGGGTGACGCGGTCGCGCTCGTCCAGGCCCGCGGCGCGCAAGGTGCTGGGGTCACGGGAGGCACGGACGTGAGGATCGACCGGCGCGGTTATGCGGTCGTACCTTATCTGACGCCTTACCGCTGGAACGCCATCGACCTCGACCCGGCGGGTACCTCCCTCGATGTCGGCTTCGTATCCACCCATCGCCGGGTGGCACCCACGGCTGGGGCCGTCGTTTCCGTGACATTCGAGACCGAACTGGCGAAGACCGTGCTGGTGACCGGACGGCTTTCGGACGGACGTCCTCTGCCGTTCGGCGCCGAGGTCCTGGACATCGAGGACCGTTCGGTGGGTCTCGTGGGCCAGGGAGGGCGGATCTTCCTGCGCACGGAACTGACCAGCGGCCAGTGGACGGTGCGCTGGTCGGGCGATGCGGCCAGCCAGTGCGTCCTGCACCTTCAGGCAGGTACGCCCACCGCCGCCGGCGATCCGCGGCTTACAGGAGTATGTGAATGAACAGAACGAAAGTAGTTGCCGTGGCCTGTGTCATGGCATGCCTCGACGCCCGAGGCGATGACCACCTCGAATTCCAGGTTCAGGGAGCCATCACGCCGTCCTGTGGGCTCGTCGCCGAGCGCATTCGCATCGATCTTGGTTCGGTGCCGGCCGGGGAGCTCGGCTCGGTGGGCTCCGCCAGCCCGTGGCATCGCTCCCGTTTCACGGGGATGGACTGCATCGGGGCGACCCGCGCGTCCGTCACCCTTCGCGCCACTCCCCACGCGGGCGACCCCCGTTACCTCGCAGCCGTCGGTGAAGCGCGGGGCGTCGCCATCGAGATGCGATCGGCGGGCGGGCAAGCCCTGCCGCCCGATGGTACGACCCCGGTGGACTTCACCTGGGATGGCGGCCACCCCGAACTGGGATTTGAAGCCCGCTATGTCCGTGTCGGCGCACTGCAGCCCGGCACCGCGGGCGCCACGGCCCAGATCCAGATTCTCTGGGAATGAAGGCTGCGGACCTACGCGGCCCGTCGGGCCCGATCGGCGCGAGATGGTTTGCCAGCCGCCCGGCCTTCGACGAAACTATCCGGTCACAACCCGCCCGCGCATCCCGCGCCGGCTCGCTATGATGGGCGGGTACACGCATACGAGGTAAATCCATGGCACGCGGCATCAACAAGGTCATCATCGTCGGCAACCTCGGCGCGGATCCGGAAACCCGCTACACCGGCAGCGGCACGGCGATCACTTCCTTGCGCATCGCCACCTCCGAAGCCTGGACCGATAAGCAGAGCGGCGAGAAACAGGAACGCACGGAGTGGCACCGGGTGAAGCTGTTCGGCAAGCTCGCCGAGATCGCGGGCGAATACCTGAAGAAGGGCCGCCAGGTTTATATCGAGGGCTCGCTGCGCACGGACAAGTACACCGACAAGGATGGCGTCGAACGGTATTCCACCGACATCATCGCCAACGAGATGCAGATGCTCGGGGGCCAGGGTGGCGGTGAGGGCGGCGGTTTCGCCGGCGGCCAGGGCGGCAGTCGTCCGCAGCAGTCGCGCGGCGCCGCAGGCGGCGGCCAGGGTGGCGGCGGTGGTGGCGGCAACTGGAACAGCGGTGGCGGCCAGCAGCGCAGCGGCTACGCGGGTGGCTCGCGCGGCGGCGACGATCACGACCAGCAGCGCGGCGGCAACGCGCCGCAGCGTTCGGCGCCGCCGGCCAACGAAGGCTTCGACGACGACGATATTCCTTTTTAGGACATACCTTAGACCGTCTTCGTACGGTTTTGACTTACAAGCCCCCGATTTGTCGGGGGCTTTTTCTTTTTCAAGACTGGACAATTTCGTAGTAGCGCGCGGATGACGGCTTAGGTTGTCGTCGACGTTGGGGGACGCTGGGTCATGGCTGTTCGGTGAATCGCAAGACAGCTAGCTCGCTGGGGGCGCAAAGAACAGCTGGCGCAAGGCGTGGCCCGGATCGGGGGCACGCATGAAAGCCTCACCCACCAGAAAGCCATGAATGCCTGCATCGCGCAGCCTACGCACGTCCTCGACGGTGTGGATGCCCGATTCGGAGATCATCGTCGTGTCTGCGCCAATGGCGCCCATCAGTGCCAGGGAGGTATCCAAGGACGTCTCGAACGTACGAAGATCGCGATTGTTTACCCCGATCATCGTCACCGGAAGCGCCGAAGCAGCGTCCAACTCGGCCGCATCATGGACCTCCACCAGGACATCCAGGGTCAGCGCCTTGGCGCACTGCGCAAGTTCGGTCATTCGCCCCACATCATAGCCACCGGCGCCATCGGCGAAGGCGGCAACGATGAGCAGGATGCAATCGGCGCCGATCGCGCGCGCCTCATAGACCTGGTAGACATCTACGATGAAGTCCTTGCGCAGGATTGGCAAGGAGCAGGCGTCATGGGCCTGGCGAAGATAGTCCTCATGGCCTTGGAAGAAGGACGCATCGGTGAGCACCGACAGACACGTCGCGCCGGCCGCCTCATAGCTGCGCGCTATCTGGATCGGATCGAAGTGTTCCCGAATGAGGCCCTTGCTCGGGCTGGCCTTCTTGAGCTCGGCGATCACGGCGGGCTTCCCGCTCGCGATCTGCGCGCGGATGGCCGTTGCAAAACCTCTGGTCGGCGCCTGATCGGCACCTCGCGCTGTGAGTTGCGCGAGGGATACCGCCTGGGTACGGTCGCGAATCTCTTCTTTTTTCCGTGCAAGGATGCGCTGAAGAATGTCAGACATGCAGAAGATCTCTGTGGTTGGGTACGTGGGGAGTCGGCCGACTACGGATCGTTGTCAGCGGTGGCCTGGGGGGCCTGGGGGGCCTGGCGCGCGCGTCCTCAGCTGGGCGAACGAGGGATCAGGTGCTGAGGCGGCGCGGTGAGGAAATCGATCCCCGCCAGCCCTCCGCTTCCGATGGTTCGACCTCACGGAGGAAGGCGTACAGGTGACGGACCAAAGCCTCATGGATCTTACCGGTGCGTGCATTGGGCGCAGACTGAAATTCCGCCAGCACCAGCTCAGTGATGGTGTGTTCATGCCCGTTATTGTCTGGTTAAATTACAAGGCGTATGCAGGTGAGTACCCACCAAACCCCGGAAGGTTGTCGGCGCCACGCACCGCGTGTCGGGCCAGCTGGACGAGGACCTTGTCACCGGCCAGGTGTCCGTAGGTGTCATTGACCCGTTTGAAGTGGTCGACGTCGCAGGGGATCAGCGACATGACCGTCATCAGCAGCGTAATCACTATGCCCAGGAAACGCGTGGCGAAGATGTCCCGGGTCGGCTTCAGGTTCACCAGGGACCGCTGGCTGTGCTCGGGAAATAGAGGAGAAGCCCAAGCGCAGCCGAAAAGCCCGCGCAGCGAGTTCCAGCCGGTAGCGTCCTAACGAACGCTTCTTTCGATGTTGTTGGTGCCTCTAAGGCCGTGCTTCCAGCACCATGTTGAAGGGGGTTTCCGCCGCACGACGGAGGCGGTGGAAGCCGCCGGCATCGACGATCACGTTCCGCAGGCGGGCCTCACCGGCCTGCGCACCTAGTGCCGGCCCATTGCGTGCGAGCGACACCGGGACACAGATCATCGACGATGCCGCGTAGTACACGCGGCCCACCGGATTGAGATTATCCGCCGTGCTGTCGCCAGCATAAGGCTCCACGATCATGCAAGTGCCATCATCCTTCAGTGCACTTCGGGCATGGCGCGCGGCGCCGTCGGGATCGGCCATGTCGTGTAGGCAATCGAAGAAGGCGATAAGGTCGAAATCGCGTTCCTTGTAGCTCGTGGCATCCGCCTGCTCGAACGTGACGTTCTTCAAGTCCGCCTCTTTCGCCCGCTCACGGGCGACCTCGATCGACGGTCCGTGATAATCGTAGCCGACAAACTGCGAGGCGGGAAACGCCTTGGCCATGAGCATCGTGCTGACGCCGTGGCCGCAACCGATGTCGGCAACCTTGCCGCCACGGCCGAGCTTTTCCACCACACCATCGAGCGAAGGGAGCCACTCGTCCAGCAGATGAGCGTTGTAACCGGCACGGAAGAAGCGCTCCGTACCGTGGAAAAGGCACGGATGGTGTTCGCCCCACTCCATGCCGCCACCGCTTCGAAAGTTGTCGCGCACACGTGGGTAGGCATGGAAGAGGGCAAGCACAACCTCATACGCGCCGGGCAGGTCGACCGGGCCAGCGGGGTCGGCAAGGCACGCCGCCTGTTCATCGTTGAGTCTGTATTTGCCCGACGCCGCATCGAAATCGACATAACCGCCGGCCGCCTGGTTACCCAACCATTCGCGCATGTAGCGCTCGTGGGTGCCAGTGCGCGCTCCCAGCTCGGCGGGTGTCAGGGATTCCTTTGCGAGCGCCTTGTAGAGGCCGAGCTCGTCACCGAGCAGCACAAGCGCCGCGCTGTTTGCGGCACCGAGATCGGCGATGGCCTTGCCGAGAAATGCATCGAGTTTTTCTTTGTTGACGGACATTATTAAGCGTGCTCTACAGCCTGGGGAAGAGGTGAACACTACGAGCTTACCTTGGTGGTTTCAAGGTCCACGCGCAACACGGTCAGTGCGTCGTAGCCCGATCGGTCTCGCTTAGTTGGCGGAGCTCGGTGTAGACCTGCAACGGCGTGCGAAACCCGTTGCCATGGACTATGCGGGTCGGCGAAATACACTCTTGCGCAGCGCTTCAGAGATACGCTCAAGCGCCTTGCTGAAGCCTTCCAGCGCATCGGAAGCACTGGCACGGGTCATCTTGGCAAGGACGACGAATCCGCTGGTGCGTTCGACTAGCGCACGATCGAGCTTCAGATACCTCTTAGTGTTGCCATCGCGATCAATGGTTGTCGTGCAAGGAGTGCTTCAGGTCGCGCATCTGGTCGTGTCCCGTCTTCACCGACACATACGCCTCGTTGATCGCCGAGCGCGTACCCGCCGTCACCTCGTTGTCCTTCAGCGCATCCTCGTACTTGTGCTTGATGTGGTCTTCGCCGCGTTCGACTTCGTCGACGACCGCCGTGTCGTCCTTCGAACTCATCTTCGCCCGCAGTTCGACGAACATGCGGTGCGCTTTCGCGAGGACGCTGCCGTCATCCTCGGGCTTCCCGCCCAGCGCGCTCACCTGCTGCCGCAGACGCTGCGCTACCTGACGGCGCTCCGCTGCGCGCTGCTGGAAGAGGGCGGCGTAGCGGGTGTTTTCCGCATCCTTCGCGGCCTCGCCATAGCCCTCGGCGCTGTCGATCGTCGTTTCGATCAGGGTGTTCAGGACCTTGATGTCGTGGTCGGTGCTCGTGCTCATCGTCGTGGCTCCTTGTGACTCATGGGGAGTCGTCTTGGGAACACCAGCTTCGCGGCCGGGGCGTGCACAGGGCCGTGAAGACCGCGTCTCGGCGGCCACTACAAATCCGGTTCGTTCATTCAGGCGAGGCGGGGGCATACTCTCGTCTCACGCTAAAGTTACGGAGTGGTCCCATGGCATCCAACCGCCGCGCGCTGGTCACCGGTGCATCCGCCGGTATCGGCGAAGCTTTCGCCCGTGAGCTTGCCCGTCGCGGCCACGATGTCGTCCTCACGGCACGTCGCGCCGATCGCCTTGAGGTATTGGCGAAGGAGTTGCGCGAGCGCCATGCCATCGAAGCGATCGTCGCCCCGCTGGACCTTGCGAGGGCTGACGGGCCGGAGGCTCTGGTGACGGCGCTGGAAGCGCAGGGCTTGTCTATCGACGTGCTGGTGAACAACGCCGGTTACGGCGTGCCCGGTTACCTGGAGGACCAGCCGTGGGAGACCCACGCGGCATTCATTCAGGTCCTCATGACAGCGCCCACCGAACTGGCCTGGCGCCTGCTGCCAGCCATGAAGGCGCGCGGCTACGGCCGGATCCTGAATATCGCGTCGCTTGCGGGTCATCTTCCCGGCTCGGCGGGGAACACCTTGTACGCAGCATCCAAGGCTTACCTCATCAAGTTCTCGCAATCTCTTGCGCTCGAGTGTGACGGCACCGGCGTGCATGCAACGGCGGTGTGCCCGGGATTCACCCGTTCCGAATTCCACGACGTCACCGGTTCGCGCGAACTCGTCTCGAAAATGCCCGGTTTCATGTGGATGGATGCGCCTACCGTCGCACGGCAGGGGCTCGACGCGGTGGATGCCGGCAAGGCTGTCTACGTGAACGGCCGGGTCAACCAGGCCATCAAGACGATGTTCAAGCTGCTGCCGGACGCATGGGCCCTGAAGATGGTGCAACGGCAAGGCCGACGGTTCCGTACGGGGCCGCACCGCGGGTAATCCGTTACCCGTGACCTTTGGCATACGCCTGATCCGGCGCCTGGGGCTAGCCTCGTCCGGTTTGCGGTGCCTCCCGCGCCGCCCTGCCGTCACGGGGACCATCGATGTCGACCAAACGTAACGCGGCGCTTACCGGCGCCGTCCTTCTCGCCCTGATCGGGGCTTCCGCCGCAGCCGCGGCGGTGACCACCGACGATTACAACCGCGCGGCCTCGTTCCTCGCCAACAACACCATGCCGCTCGTGGACCACTCGGTCCAGCGCGTCACCTGGATCGACGACGGCCATTTCTGGTATCGCGACCACGACAAGGACGGCGATCAGTTCCTGAAGGTGGACGCCGCCACCGGCACGGCCACCCGCGCCTTCGATCGCGACAAGGTCGCCGCCGCGCTCTCGTCGGCTACCGGCAAGAAGGTGGACGCGGGCAAGCTTCCCGTCACCGGTTTCGTCGTGAGGCCCGACGACGGCCTGGACATCACCTCCGGCGGCAAGGATTACGTGTGCGACAAGGCCATCGGCAAGTGCGAACTCGCCGCGGTGAAGAAGGATGCCAACGGCAAGGACTACGGCAGCGAGCCGGGCATGAAGTCGCCGGACGGCAAGTCCGAGGCCTTCATCCGTGACTGGAACCTGTGGGTCCGAGATGTCGCCACGGGTGCCGAAACCCGGCTCACTACCGATGGCGTGAAGGACTACGGTTACGCCACCGATAACGCCGGCTGGAAGCACACCGACGAGGCGATCCTTGTCTGGTCGCCGGATTCGAAGAAGATCGCCACGTTCCAGCAGGATCAGCGCAAGACCGGCGAGATGACCACGGTCAGCGTCAATGTCGGGCACCCGAACGTGAGCACGTGGAAGTACCCGCTGCCGGGCGACAAGGACGTGACGATGATCGAGCGCGTCGTGATCGACGTGCCGACGAAGAAGCTCGTCCGCTTCAAGATGCCGGCCGACCAGCATCGCTCGACGATTTGCGACGACGTCTCATGCAGCCCCGGCGTTTGGGACGACGTGCGCTGGGCCGCCGATGGCAAGAGCATCGCCTTCGTGTCGACCGCGCGTGATCACACACAGGAGTGGCTCCGTCTCGCAAACCCGGAAACCGGCGAGGTGCGCACGGTTTTCGACGAGAAGGCAAAGACCTATTTCGAAGGCGGCAACGACAAGGCCAACTGGCAGTACGTGCCCGAGACCGATGAGGTGATCTGGTTCTCCGAGCGGAGCAACTGGGGCCACCTGTACATGTATAGCCTGAAGACCGGCAAGCTCGAGCACCAGGTCACCCAGGGCGACTGGAACGTCACCCAGGTGCTCCACGTCGACCCGAAGACGAAGACGATCTGGTTCCGTGGCGTCGGTCGCGAGAAGGGCGTCGATCCGTACTACCAGAAGTTCTACAAGGTGGGCTTCGATGGCAGGGGCCTGACCCTGCTCACGCCGGAGAATGCCGATCACAGTGTGTCCATGTCGAAAGACGGCACGTACTTCTTCGATTCGTATTCGACGATCGACACGCCGCCGGTGGCCGTGGTGCGCCGCGCCGACACCGGCGCCACGGTGAAGGAAATCGCCCGCGCCGACATCTCGCGGCTCAAGGCCAAGGGCTGGGTGCCGCCGACCGCGTTCACGGTGAAGGCGCGCGACGGCAAGACCGACCTTTACGGCCAGATGTTCAAGCCCACGAACTTCGACCCGTCGAAGAAGTATCCGCTCGTGGTCTACATCTATCCGGGTCCGCAGACCGGGTCGGTGCGCACGCGCAGCTTCGTCCCGTCGCATGGCGACAACCAGGCGCTGGCCGAACTGGGCTTTGTCGTCGTCGCGGTGGACGGCATGGGTACGCCGTGGCGTTCCAAGGCCTTCCATGACGCGTATTTCAAGAACATCGGCGACAACACGCTGCCCGACCAGGTCACGGCAGTGAAGCAGCTGGTGAAGAAGTACGCGTGGCTGGATGGCGATCGCGTGGGTATCTGGGGCCACTCCGGCGGCGGCAACGCCACGGCGACCGCGATGTTCCGTTATGCCGACGTCTTCAAGGTCGGTATCTCCGAGTCGGGCAATCACGATAACCGCAACTACGAAGACGACTGGGCCGAGAAGTGGCAGGGTCTCCTGGTCATGGGCAAGGATGGCAAGTCGAATTACGACGACCAGGCGAACCAGAAGTGGGTGTCGGGCCTGAAGGGCCACCTGATGCTGGCCCACGGTACGTCGGACGATAACGTTCCGCCGTACGAGACCTTGCTAGTGGTCGACGCGCTGATCAAGGCGAACAAGGACTTCGACCTGGTGCTGATCCCGAACGCCCACCACGGCTACGGCACCGCCACGCCGTACATGACGCGTCGTCGCTGGGATTACTTCGTGCGCTACCTCAGGGACGAGACCCCGCCGAAGGAATTCGAACTGACGTCGATGACTCCCCCGGGTCATTGATGAAAAAAACCCCGCTCTCGCGAGCGGGGTTTTTTTTCGCCATGCGCCAAGAACCTTTTCTATGCCGTCACCGGCACGAATCGCATCGCCGCTGCGTTCATGCAGTAGCGCAGTCCGGTAGGGTCCGGGCCATCGTCGAAGACATGGCCGAGGTGCGCATCGCAGCGCGCGCAGTTCACCGCCGTCCGCTCCTCGAGGAGGCTGCTGTCGGTCTTCTCCGTGACGTTGCGCTTCGAGATCGACTGCCAGAAGCTCGGCCAGCCCGTTCCCGAATCGAACTTCGTCGCCGAGTCGTAGAGCGCGGTGTCGCAGCCGATACAGCGATAGATGCCGTTCTCGTGGCGATCCCAGCCCTCACCCGTATAGGGGGGCTCGGTACCGTCGTGCCGCGTGACGTAATAGGACTTGGTGCCTAATCGTGCCTTCCACTCGTCGTCGGTAAGGACCACGCGCGGCTTCACGCAGGTGCCTAGCGACTTCTTGTCGTTGCCGAAGCAATCAAGGGTGACGTCGCCGCGTTTCGGCGGCGGCACGTCGGCGGCCGCCGCGGGCCGCGTGGTGCGCAGGATGAAGGGCAGGGAAGCGGCCGCGGCCACCGTGGCGGCCAGCACGCCCAGGAAACGCCGGCGGTCGGGATCGTTGCGCATATTGCCTCCGGAGGTGAGAAAGGGGCCAGAATCACCGGGAGTCGGATCCCTCGGGTGACTCTGACCCCTTCTAAGACCGGGGCACGGCTATCGGGATTACACCCGGGGTGTCATCAGTCGTCCACCCAGTGGCAGCGGCGCTCGGTGTTATAGCTGGCGTTTTTGTCCTGATGGCTTTTCTGGATGCGGTTTCCTGCATAACCGCCGCCAACGGCGCCTGCGACCGTGGCCAGGGTCTTGCCCTTGCCCCCGCCGACCTGGTGACCGATGAGGCCACCCGCGACGGCTCCCACGCCCGTGCCGATCAGGCGATTGTCGTCCTTCGAGTTGATCTGCTTGACCTCCACGTCCTCGCAGACCTGGTGCTGGCTCCGCCGGGCCTGCGCTTCGGCCGGCGGCGTGTTGATGGCGGCCGTGCTGGCGAGGGCGATCGCGGCGACGGCGAGCAGTGGGCTCTTCATGTCGGGTCCTCCTTCTCGGTGGCCTTCAGGGATACCTCCGGCCTCGTGATGGACGGGTCAATCCCGGGATCCATGGCGGGTCGCGTCGACATGGCGTACGGCCGCGGTTTAATTGGCGTGCCGCGGACCCCTGCGACGGCCTCGGTCAACTCGGCGCCCAGCAACAGGATCAGTGCGGAGTAATAGACCCAGACCAGCAGCACGACCACGCCGCCCGCCGGGCCGTAAGGGCCGCCAACGTTGCTGCGGTCGAGGTAAACGGCGATGGCGAACTTGCCGATGGCGAAGAGCAGGGCGGTGAGCGCGGCGCCGATCATCGCGTCGCGCCATTCGATGATGGCGTCCGGCAGCACCTTGTAGATGGCGCCGAAGATCAGGACGAAGACGCACAGCGAGATAGCGATCTCGAGGACCTGCCAGCCCGTGGTGCCCCCACGCACGAAGACGGCGATGAGTGCGCTGGCGGAGAAGGACGTGACCAGCAGGAAGGCCAGCGAGAGCAGCAGGCCCAGGGCATGCATGCGGGCGCGCAGCCAGCCGAGGATCGCGCCCTTGGTGGAGCCGGGACGAGGCTGCAGGCTCCATACCCGGTTCAACGCACCTTGTAGCTGGGCGAAGACGGCGGAGGCGCCCACGAGGGTGACGCCGAGACCGATCACGCCGGCCATGCTGCCCACGCTGGGGCGCTCCCTGGCATTCTGGATGACCAGTCGCACGGCCTCGGAGGCCCGGGGCCCCACCAGTCCGTTCAGGCTGTCCACCAGTTGCGCCTGCCACTCCGGACGAAGCGAGGCGACGATCCAGAGCAGGAGGACCAGCAGGGGTGCGAAGGAAAGCGCCGAGTAGAAGGCCAGTGCCGCGGCCCGGGTCATCAGCTCGTCGTCGCTGAAGCCTTTCGCGGTGATCTTGACCACTCGCCAGGCCATTGCCAACCTCGAATCCACGATCCCGCCTCCGTGGTGCATGCCGCGCCAGCTTCATGGCAGCGGCGCGAAAGAAACGTGGACTCAGGCCATGTGCATCCGGGCGATGGCGTCAGGAATGCCATCCGCGCCGGCTACCTCGACCACCCGCTCGCCCATCGCGAAATCGCCGATAAGTTCATGCGCCCACGTGCTGTGGTAAGGCATATACACGCCCCAGCCACCGAGTTCCACCACCGGCGCGATATCCGACTTCAGGGAGTTGCCGACCATGGCGAAGCGGTCCGGCGCCACGTCGAATTCGGCGAAGAGCCGTGCATAGGCGGCCGGATCCTTCTCCGACACGATCTCGATGCGATGGAAGATGCCGGCAAGGCCGCTGCGCGCGACCTTGTATTCCTGATGGAAAAGGTCGCCCTTCGTGATGAGCACGACGCGATGCGTGGCCGCGACCGCCGTCACCGCGTCGCGGATACCCGGCAGGAGCTCGACCGGATGGGAAAGCACGTCCTTGCACAGGCGGACGATGCGGTGGATATCGTGCGCCTCGATGCGGCCATCGGTCAGGTCGATGGCCGATTCGATCATGGATAGCGCCATGCCCTTCGCGCCGTAGCCGAACAGCGCGATGTTGCCGCGTTCGGTGGCGAGCAGGGCATCCCGCAGGCCCTGGCTACCCAGGTCCACGTAACGACCCAGGATGGCTTCGAACGTCTCCTGGGCCTGGTCATAGAACTCCTGGCTACGCCAGAGCGTGTCGTCGCCATCGAAGCCGACAAGGTCGATCATGAGGTGGAATCCTGTAGGAGCGCGCCATGCGCGCGACGCCGTTGGCGGAAAATCCCAAGACTGGCGCGAAAAGCTGTCGCGCGCAAGGCGCGCTCCTACATGGCGGAGAGCCGCCGCCTCAGAACGCGATGCTGGTCTTCAGCCCCAGCACGAACGCGTTGTCGGTCTGCTTGCTGCCGCCAGGATCCTTGATGTACTGCAGGTTCGGGCGAATGGCGATCGAAGCGATCGGTGACCAGCTGTAGAACACCTCGGCCACCTTCTCGTAACCGTCGTTGATGATGCCTTCCTCACCGGGATGCGTCGCATTGAACAGGCGCTGGTTCTTCGCCGCGTAGCCGCTGGCGTGGGTACCCGCGATGGCGGCGCCCACGAAGTCGTTCGGACGGCCGAAGATACCCTTGTATTCCATGCCCAGTGCGATCTGGTTGTTGGTGGGCGAGGTTGCATGGTCCGCAGACGTGATATTGAGGAACACGGTGGTTCCCCTACCGCCTGCTTCGCCGGATACCTGCTGCTGGAAAGTGATCCAGGCGCCCTTGCGCGAACTGCGCTGCAGCGGCTCGCCGCCTGCGGTCGCGAGTGGCTGGCGATCCTGGTTGAGGTAAAGGTCGTTGCCCTTGGACGTGTTGTACCAGACGCCCGCGCGATACGAACCCGGCAAGCCGCCGATCGCCGGCTTCCAGCCGAATTCCAGCGGGATCAGCGCACCCGTGGTGCCGCTGGGGAAGTCCAGGTCAAGGCCGCGACGGCGCGCGTAGGAATCATCGACGTACTTCGGATTCACCTGGTAGGCGGCGATCTGCACGAAGGTGTCGTTTGTCGTGTTCAGTTTGAGCACCGTGGCCCAGAGACTGGTGGGCCAGTTGACCCAGTAGTCGCCGACGATGTTGCCCGGCTGCGCACCGCAGAAACTCAGGTTCATGAAGTCGCACGAGAAGTTATTGATGTCCTCGCCGACAGGCATGCGGCCGATCTTCCAGCTGAGCCGGTCGTTGAAGAACTTCTGCTCCAGCTGGAACATCGTCAAGTGCCAGGTCTGGCCGCGGCCGTACACTTCCTGGATAAGCTGGTTGTTGCCGATGTTCGCGTCGGCGCCGATGTCGCGTCCGTTGCGGTCGGTGACGATCAGCTTGAAGGTGGCGCCGTGCCATCCCCACAGCTTGTCCAGATCCAGCGCGGTCCCAAACTTCCACTGGTCGGTATAGCGTGTGATGCGGCGATCGCCGCCCGAATAGTTGTGCGCGGCTTCGAAGCCGTAACCGAAGTCGAACGTCACACCCTCGTCGGCGAGGCGTGTGCGGGCGCCGTTCCAGTCGCCGAACAGATATTTGCTACCGGACGCATCGTCTGCGTGGGCGAAACTCGCGCTGAATGCGGCGCAGGCAAACATGGCTACTGCAAGAGGGCGCCTGATAAATGGATTACGCATGTATCTTCTCCCTGAAGACAATATGTTACGTTTTTTGATATGTCGTTTTTGATTATCCAAGTTGCAATGCACCATGTTGTTCGTGCATACAACCGCAGCATCATAGTGGTTTGTCGTACTAATAACGGCCCATGGCGAACTTACGACGCTGTCTTCGCGTCGGTGGTCACGCAGCGCGGTACAAGGACATTTTGTCGCATGAGAAACCACTCAAGTTTCACGCGCAAAGGCGTTCATCGCGCGTGAAGAGCACGACGACTTTGCCGAACTTGCGTCGGCGTTGATTGAAAGGGCTTACCGCGACAGTCCGGACTCGGCTGCCAGCCAACCGCGGCGCCCTGGGCTATCCGGCTCCCGAAGCGGTCACCAGCCGGGCATAATGCGCGTCCGGTCCCCTTAAGAGTTTTCGCATGCCATACGATCGCAGCTGGACGGGCTACGGCATGGTGGGCGCCCTGGAAACAGGCGCCATCGCCCTGGTCGTGGGCATCGTCGTCTACGGGCTGTTGCGTGCCTTCGCAAAAAACAGCGGATGGAGCCATGGCAAGGAACTGGGGGTCGCCTATGCCTTCGCCGTGGTGCTCTCGGCTGGCCAGGACCTGTGGGACCTCTTCTACTTCAACACGGCGCCCTTGCAATCGCTGACCCTGCTGAAGCTGAAGCTCGCGGCCGTGCACGACCCGGATGCGATCGGCCTGCGAGTGTTCTTCGAGTTCGTGGGCGCGCTGGCCGGCGTGTGCATCGGCTGGGCGATGTTCTCCGGAGGCCTGAAGAAACTTTTCAACGCCGTCCGTCATCCCTGATGTTCAAGGCCAGCCTCATGCAGGAGGACCTTTCAGAGGATGGGGTCGAAGAGGCGGGCGACATGCAGCGCCACGCGGCGGAAGTAAGCGAGCCGGCGGTAGTCGTTCGGATTGACTTCGTCGCTGTTGGCGAAGTCGTCCTCCAGCATGGCTTCCACGGAAAGCGCGAACGCCCGGTCGACGTTCAGCGCGGCGATCTCGAAATTGAGACGGAAGCTGCGGTTGTCGAGGTTCATGCTGCCGACCACGGCGGTATCGTCGTCGATAAGCATCACTTTCTGGTGCAGGAAGCCTTGCCGGTAACGGAAGATGCGGATGCCCGCCAGGGTGGCTTCATGCGCGTACAGCGTGGACGCCATGAACACGGTGCGATGGTCCGGGCGGCAGGGGATGAGGATGCGCACGTCCACCCCGCGGAACACGGCCAGCCGTAGCACACCGAAGACGGCCTGGTCGGGAACGAAGTACGGCGTGGTGATCCACACCCGCTTCGTCGCGGCCTGGATCGCCTGGGTGAAGAAGAGGGAGCAGCTTTCCTGGCGATCGGCGGGGCCGGTGGCGACGATCATCGTCGCCGCGCGTCCGCAACGTTCGGGCGGCGGCGACGAGGGCGGGCGTTCGCCGGTGACCCAATACCAGTCTTCCGCGAACACGCGTTGCAGGTCGGCGACGGCCGGGCCTTCGATCTGCATGTGCGTGTCGCGCCACGGTGCCAGCGGCGGTTTCATGCCCAGGTATTCGTCGCCCGCGTTGAGTCCGCCGACGAACCCGCGTACGCCGTCCACCACCAGCACCTTCCGGTGGTTGCGGAAATTGAGCTGAAAGCGGTTACGCCAGCGCCGCGTGGCGAAGCGCCGTACGAGTACCCCGCCAGCACGCAACCGGTCCACGTAGCCGTCGTCGAGCGCGTGGCTTCCAATGCTGTCGTATAGCAGGCAGACCTCGACGCCGGCCGCCACCCGTTCGAGCAGCGCGTCGCGCAGCCGGCGCCCCAGCACGTCGTCGTGGATGATGAAGAACTGCACGAGCACGTAGCGCTCGGCGCGCGCGATGGCGGCGAACATGGCGGTGAACGCGGCCTCGCCATCCACGTGGAGGAGCAGGGCGTTGCCATCGTGCATGGCCGTCTGCAGCATCCTTCCGATAGCGTCGTAGCGCGGGTCCTGCACGGGCATGGAATGCGCCAGCAGGCCCAGCTGCCCATGATGCAGCGCTTCCTCGTGGAGCATGAAGAAGCGGGCCTGGCGCTGGCGGTGCAGGTCGACGTAGCCGCCGAAGTGGCTGGCGCCCAGGAACAGATAGGGCACCAGCGTGACGTAGGGGAGCAGCACCAGGCCCAGCACCCAGGCGAAGGCGCCTTGCGCCGTGCGCGTATGCATCACCGCATGCATGGCGGCGAATACACCCGCGATGTGCAGGCAGAGCGCCGCGATGGCGACCAGGCTGGCGATCATGCGCGCCCGGTCTCCATGTGCGTTACCTCGCTGCGACGCGCCGGCTTTCTTCCGCCAGGAGCATGTCCGCCACGCCCTGGGCCTGCTTGCGGATTTCGGGCATCGCCGTCGACTCCCAGAGCGCACCGCGCAACAGGCTGCCGATGGCGAACATGTTCGGGCGCGGCTTGCCGTTTCCGTCGAGCAGGTGGCCGTCCGGTACGGCGGCGAAGCCCATGCCAAGGGGATCCGGGGTGACGATGCCATCGATCACCAGCTGGCGAACAAGCCGGTGTTCCGTGCGTTGCGTGTCGGTGTTGAGGCCTACCGTCTGGATCACGACATCGTAGGCGTCCACCGATTCGCCATTGACAGGCAGGGCGTGCACGACATCGAGAACCCCTTCCGGCGACAGGTGCACCGAGCGCATGCGCCCACGCGATCGCGTGAACCGCCCCGCGGCCTCGAGTTGCGCGACCTGGGCGGCCACCTGCGGCGGCATCCGGTGCCGCGCGCGCTCCCATGCCCAGCGGGCGTGGCGCAGGAAACGTGCGCGCTCATGTGCCGGCAGGTCTCGCCACAACGATTGCGTATGCGGTCGCATGCCATCGACCACCGTGCGCCAGTCTTCGGCAAGCTCGGCCACATCGCGCAGGCGTCGCATCCAGACGCGCAGGTTCGGATCTTCGCGCATCGATTCGATCAGCTCGCCGCCGTCGTCGTGTGGCGCCGATGCGGCGGCGAGGTGCGGTTCCGGGAGCTTGCCATGGCGCGACAGCGCGTCGAAATGCGCATTCGGCCAGCGCGCCGACAGCTCAAGCAGGACGTCGACCGCGGTCAGGCCGAGACCGATGACCAGGACCCGCAACGGACGGTCGTCGGGTTCCGCGGAGGCAAGGAAAGGCCATGGATCGGTGACGTAGCGTCCGCTGGCGATCGCGGCATCCTCGACGCCCGGCAATGGGCGGGGCGGCAACGAACCGATCGCCAGCACCACGGCGTCGGCGCGCGAGGTTTCGTCGCCGTATCCGATGACGACGCCGTCCTCGGCCGGGATGATCGATTCCGCGGTGAACGGCACCAGGTTCACGTCGTGGCCGAACGACCCCGCGTTCTTCACGGCCTGTTCCACCCGCGACTGCAGGAAGTCTCCGTACATGCGGCGTGGAAGGAACTCCGACCCCTTCACCGAGGGATCCAGGGATTGCGCGTAGTCGAGGAAGCCGCCGGGCTTGCTGGCGAACATGCCCATGGAGGCGGCACGGACGTTGAGGAGGTGGCGGTGCGAGGCAGTGCCGTACGCGACGCCGCGGCCCGGTTCCGGGCCGCCGGTGTACCAGTCCAGGTGAAGCGGATGATGAGTGCGACGCTCCAGCAACTCGCTTGCCAGCGTCGCCGCTGCCGCGCCACCGCCGATGATGGCGACTTTATGAAACATGCTTTGGTCCTTCGCCCGGGGGTTGGGGTGGAGGGCCGTGAGACCGTCAGGCCGTCAGGCGTCCCGCGATGATCCATTGCCTCGGTCGTGCGATCCAGTGTCCGGAGGGACCGGGCTGCTCATACGCGAGGTACTGTGCCAGATCGCCACCGTACACGTGAAGCGTGAGCGCCGTGTCATGCCGCGACAAATTGCGGCAGCGGTGGGCATGGTCGTCGGTGGCTTCGAACCAGGTGGCATCGCCGGGACCCAGCCAGGTGCGGCCGATGCTGCGCAGCGAATGGTCGGCGTCCTTGTCGAAGGATTCGACCTCGAGCGCACCGGAGATGGTGGCCTCGAGCCCCCAGAGCCCGCCATGATCGTGCACCGGCGTGGCATAGCCGGGCGGCCAGGCCAGCACCAGCACGCTCACCGGCGGACGGGCGCGTTCGGCGAGGAGCCACCGCTCGAAGCCGCGCCGCCGCTCGCGCAGCGGGCCCAGCGTGGAGGCCAGCTCCGCGCTGCGGCCGTGCAGGATGCCACCGATCTCGCGCCCCATGGAGGCGAGGTCCGGATGCGCCACGTCCGACAGGTCGAACGCGATGTCCCGCAAGGTCCTGATGATGGAAAAACGCTTACCCATGGAGGGCCGCCCACTGGATTCAACTGGCGGGGAGTGGACCACGCGGGTCGTTAAAGGGTCGTAACCCCGGGCTTTCAGGAAGGCCTTAAACCCTTTCACGGATCAGGGCATCGAACCTGCGATCGCCACCCCCGGGGCGGTCGTCCCGACCACGGAGAGTCCTGCCATGTTCTTCCTCACCTCGCTCGTCGTCCTCGCCGTCGGCTTCTGGCTTGTCTTCGCCGTCGTCGGCACCGTGATGAAGCTGGTTTTCGGCATCATCGGCGGGATGTTCAGTCTCGTCGCCACCGTCATGGGCGCCGTGATCGGCGGCGTGGTGATGCTGGCCGCGGCTCCCGTGATCGCGTTGGCCTTGCTACCGATCCTGCTGCCGGTGGGCCTGCTGGCCCTGATCGTCTGGGCTATCGCCCGGGCCACCCGCAAACCGGACGTCGTAGTAATGCAGCGCTAAGGGACCAGGGAGCGAGCGGGAAGCACGCTGGCGTTGGACGGGCGCTCCTCAGGCCCCATCGCGCGCCAGCGCGCTTCCCACAAGGACGATCCGCGACCTTAATGCGCAACAAGCATCGGCACGTCGGACTGCATGAAGAGGAACCGTGTGGTTCCCCCCAACACCATCTCGGAGAGGCGCGAGCGGCCCCATGCACCCATGACGATCAGGTCGGCGCCTTCCGCGTGCGCCATGTCGAGCAGTGCCGGGCCCGGCGCAGCGAAGGCTTTCTCGTCGAGACGGCGGACATCCGCCTTGACGCCGTGCGAGTCCAGCCAGCCGCAGATGTCGGTATCGGGCAGGGCGCAGGTGCCGACGTCCTCGTCCCGGCTGCCGTCGATGACGGTGACCCGGCTCGCCTTGCGCAACATGGGTAACGAGGAGCGAACCGCGAGGGCGGATTCGCGGCTGCCACTCCAGGCCACGAGCACGTGCTCGCCAAGGGTTTCCACCGGCGCGGCTTCGGGCACTACGAGCACGCCCCGGCTCGACGCGAACACGGTGCGCGACACCACACCGAAGCCTACCGGCGCATCGCCGCGCATGGTCGAGGAACGCTCCATCACGATAAGGTCGTAGCCCGCCGACGCGTGCGCGAGCAGCGATACCGTGTCGCCGTTGCCCACACGCCACTTGCCCTCGAGGTGGCGTGAAGCGAGCAAGGCGGCCCAGTCGCCTGCGACGGCCTTGGCGTCGTTCGCCCGCTGGCGTACCGCGTCGAGTTGCATCGGCACCGCTTCGGGCACGGTGTAGGCCGCGGCGGGCAGGTCCACCACGTGCAACGCATCCAGACGCGCCCCCAGGCGAGCAGCGATGGCCAGCGCGGCCCGGAGACCAGCGCCCTGAGGCGGGAGACGAGCGATGTGCACGAGCAGTTCGAGGAGCATGGCCCATGGAACAACGGCGGGGACGGCGCGGTCAATGGGCGGATCGCTGGTCATCGGTTAACCTCGACGGCCGAATCCTTCCCACGGAGCAGCCATGGCTATCGACAGCGCGCAGCCCCGGTACCCCTTGGGGGAAGAAATCGCCAGCAGCGTGATCCACGGCATCGGACTCATGCTCAGCATCGCCGGGCTGGCCGTGCTCGTGGCGTTTTCGGCCATGCACGGCGGCGCCCGCGCGGTCGTTGCCAGTTCCGTGTTCGGCACCACGCTGATCCTGCTCTATACGGCGTCGACGCTTTACCACTCGGTGCCGGGCGAGATGCCCAAGCGCATCCTGCGCACGCTGGACCACATCGCCATCTTCCTGCTGATCGCCGGCACCTATACGCCGTTCACCCTGCTGGCCTTGCCGGGCGCCTGGGGCTGGGGCTTGTTCGGCACCATCTGGACGCTCGCGATCCTGGGCAGCGCGGCGGAACTGGGCATGCTCAAACGCTACCGCAAGGCCGCGGTGGCCGTGTACGTGGTGATGGGCTGGGTGGCGGTGGTGGCCATCGAGCCGTTACGGACCAACCTGCCTTCCGGGGGCCTCCTGCTGCTGTTCGGCGGCGGCGTGGCCTATACGGCCGGCGTGCCGTTCTACATGGCGCGGAAGCTGCCGTACCACCACGCGATCTGGCACTTCTTCGTGCTGGCCGGCAGCGTGCTGCATTACCTTGCGGTGTTGCTTTACGTCATCCCCGACGCGCCCGCGGGGCGTTGACCCGGTAGGAGCGCGCCCTGCGCGCGACATGTTTTCGCGCCAGTCTTCAGGCTGGCGCGCCAGTTCCGGGTCGTGGCCCCAAAACATGTCGCGCGCAGGGCGCGCTCCTACATGACCTATTTTTTTTCCTGCGACGGAATGAACCGCGTGCGCACCGCCTCTGCCAGCAGGTCCGGCGGCAATAAACCCTGTGCGATCAGGAAATCGTTGAACGCCTTGCGGTCGAACTTGTCGCCGAGGCGCGTCTGCGTTTCCGCGCGCAGTTCCAGGATGCGCGTATATCCGTAGAAATACGCCGTGGCCTGGCCGGGCGAGTTCAGGGTGTAGCGATCCAGTTCCTGGCGGGCCATCGGCTCCGACAGGCCCACATCGTGCACGAGGATCTCGTGCGCACGGTCGCGCGTCACCATCCCGAGGTTGAGCATCGGATCGAGGAAGGCGCGCGCCGCGCGCAGCAGGCGGAACTGCAAGGCGATGAACTGCCCAGCGGGCGGCTCATACGGCATCATTTCCGCTTCGGCGTAGAGCGCCCAGCCCTCCACGTTCACGCTGTTGAAGGCGAACAGGCTGCGAGTGAGCGACACGCCCTGTTCCACCATGGCCGCGAACTGCAGTTCGTGGCCCGGGCGGCCTTCGTGGGCGGTGAGCGTCCAGGCGGCGGCTTCGAAGGTGAAATCGTCATACATCTGGGTCTTATCGCCATCCGCCGGCGGATTGCCCGTGGTCAGCACGAAGGTGCCGCGCTGGCCGGTGTTGCCGATGAAGGGCGGGGGATCCATGTGCGGTGCCGGCGTGCGCGCGTTCTCGGCTTCCGATGCAAGGCGCATCGCCATCTCGCGCTTGGGCAGTTCCACGATGCGCTGCTTGCGGATGGTGTCCTCGATCTTGCCGATCACGGCGTGGTAGGCCGGCTCTACCTTGTCCTTCGCGAGCTGCTTCTTCTTCAGCGCCCTGAGCACGTCGCGATAATCGCCATCCGGAAGACCTTCGGCCCTGGCGACCACGGGCGCCAGCATCTGCATCGCATAGGTGGTCTCCATGAATTCCAGTTGCGCGCGATCGATGAGTTCACGCGGGGAAATGTCGAGGCCGACCTGCTCGAGGTTGTACGCATACAGTGGCTCGGGCAGGCGGAAGTCGGTACGGGCGCGCGGCAGCACGACCTTCTTCACCCAGGCGTTGTAGTCCTTGAGTTGCTGGTCGAGCTTCGCCATGGCTTCGTCGGTACCGGCGACCTTCTTTTCCGCGAACAGCTTGCGGATACCGTCGACGTAACGCTGCGTGTTGCCGAGCTTCTGCTCCACGTCGGCCTTGACCGGCCCGAGCAACGACTTGTCGCCGAGTTTCTCGGTGGTGCGGGCTTTCGCCTGGTCCACCAGGGCGGTGCAGCCCGCCATCATGCCCACGTAGCACTTCAGGCGACCGAGGGCGGCCTTGTTCTGCTCGGGCTTGCTCTCCGCGTTGAGCAGCGAGAATTCGCCGCCGAAGACGATCTGCCCTGCGTCGAACCATGGCAGAAGGTATTTGTCGTTGAGGTCGATGCCCTTGATGCTTCCATCGATCTGCTTGAGCAGGATCTGAAGATCCTGCTTCACGTTCGGGTCTTTCTCTTCGGCAAGGCGCTTGTTCACGGTGCCGCGCACCTGGACGAGGGCGGCACGCTGGCGCTTGTCCACGTCGGGACCAAGGTCGATCGTTTTCTCGTCGAAACCTTTCACGCCGATCTCAGTCGCGGATTCGGGGCTGAAGCGGGCGGTGACGTCGAGCAGCGGCTGCGCATCGGCATTGCTGCGGGCGATCCAGGCCGGCTGGTTGGCGGTCTCGGCGTGCAGACAGCCACCCGCCAGCGTGACGGCGGCGGCGAGCGTGAGTCGTCGGAACATGCGTATCTCCCCGTGGTAGTCCGCCGAGACTAGCCGCTACGCACACAGCACGCCAATGGGACTAGTGGAGGTCAGCTGAAAAGCAGGGCGAGGCCGGCCATGCCGATCATGAGAAAGGAGATCACCACCTTGGCGAGGATGCCCACCAGCATGCCCACCCATGTGCCCACGCCGACGTGCGCGGAGCGCAGGACGCTTGTTCCCGACCAGAGTTCGCCGGCCATGGCTCCCGCGAACGGCCCGACGATCAGGCCCGGGATGCCGAAGAACATGCCGGCGATCGTGCCGACCGCCGCGCCCCACAGGGCGCGCGGACTCGCGCCGATCTTCTTCGCCCCCAGCGATGCCGAGAAGAAATCCAACGCGACACCGGCGGCGCCCACGATGCCGATGGCCACCAGCCAGCCCCAGCCGAGGTGGCGGTACTCGTCCACCGCGGCGGCCAGCCAGATGCCGCCGAAGATCATGGGGATGCCGGGCAGCACCGGCAAGACAGCGCCCGCCACGCCACCGACGACGAGCGTGGCGGCGAGCAGGTAAAGGACCAGGTCCATCAGCGGAATGCCTCGCGGTACTCGGGTTTCAGGTAGGTGGCGAAGGCTTCGCTGGGTACGTCGACGGCCTGCGGGCCTGCGGCATAAGAGGCCACCTGATAGGGCGGGAAGATGAAGGTGAGGCCATGTACTTTGTTGTCCGCGCCCACGAGCAGGCTGAACACGCGATATCGGTCCTTGCCGGGCGCGGTGCCATCGTCGATCTGTTCGCTGTTCGAGGCCAGCGGTTCGTCCTGGTCATCGAGAGCGGTGAGCAGCTGCCGCCGCGCTTCCGTGGCGAAAGCCGCCTCGGCAGCCCGCGGATCGGCGAAGAGGTCGTCGATGCCCACGACCCGCTTTTCCTCCAGGTCGAAGGTGAAGCTGTCGACGATCGGCGCGGGGTGGGCTCCGCCCGTGAAGGCCGAGCCGTCTACCTGCACATTGATGAAGCGGTCGGTACGCGACGCGACGGCGATGTCGAGGTCCAGGTCCCAGGGTAGCTCGCGGGCCCGTGCGCGGGCAGCGGGCGACTCCAGGCTGGAGAGGAAATCGCGCTTCTGCCGGTCCACGTAACGATCGATGGTATCGCGCAGTTCCCCGGCTGCCAGCGGCAGCTCGGGAAGCTTCAGTTCCATCGTGTAGAGGCCTTCGTACGCCGATTGGGTATGCTTGTCGACACCGGCCCGTGCGGGCGGTGGCGTGTCCGCTCCGTTCGCCTGGTCGGCATCGCGGCAGGCGGTCAGGCCGGCCGTGGCGAAAACCAGCGACAGGATATGTCGCAGCAGCATCGTGCGTTCTCTCCCTGCGAAGTCCGCATCTTAGCGTAGCTTTCGGAAGGCGGAGAGCGTGTCAACGTATCGAAGGAAGAGCGTGCATACCGCGACGACGGAATCCATCACCCTGCTCAAGGCCGACGAACTCGGCCGCATCGAGCATGTCCGGCGCGATGGCGTCTCGCTGATCCGGCGCGATATCGGTGCGGCCCGCTGGTGGGCTCGCTGGTTCGCCCGGCGCGCCGCCGCGCGGGAGGCACGTGCTCTCGCGAAGCTCGAAGGCGTGGACGGCGTGCCGCGCCTGCTGGCATGGAATGGGCATGTGCTGGAGCGCAGCTACATGGCGGGCCAGCCCATGCAGCTCGGCAAGCCGATGGACCCTGCTTATTACCGTGCCGCGCTGCGATTGCTGGCCGTGCTGCATCGTCACGGCATCGTGCATAACGACCTGGCCAAGGAACCGAACTGGCTGGTGCGAGAGGACGGTACACCGGGTCTGGTGGATTTCCAGATCGCCTGGACCCGCGGTCGCCGGGGGCCACTGTTCCGCCTGCTGGCGCGAGAGGACCTGCGCCACCTGTTGAAGCATAAGCGTACCTATGCTCCGGAACGCCTCTCCGCGAGGCAGCGGGCGATGCTGGCCCGACCCGCGGCGCACTCGCGACTATGGCGCGCGACCGGCAAACGTCTTTACAAGCTCATCGCCCGGCGCATCTTCGGCTACTGGGATAACGAAGGCCAGGGCCGCATCAGGCGCTGATCACTTCTCGACGAAGGCTCGTTCGATCACATAGTCGCCTGGCTCGCGCGTGCGCGGCGACGCCTCGAAACCTTCGCCATCGAGCAATACGCAGATATCGTCCAGCATCGAAGGGCTGCCGCACAGCATCACGCGGTCTTCTGCCGGATTCAGCTGCGGGAGCCCAGTGGCGCGGGCTAACTCACCGTCTGCGATGGCATCGGTGATGCGCCCCCGGTTGCGGAAGGGCTCGCGGGTGATGGTGGGGTAATAGACCAGCTTCTCGCGGACCAGATCCCGCAGGTATTCGTGATTCGGCAACGCGTTCTCGATGTAATCCGAGTAAGCGAGGTCGTTCACGTGGCGGACGCCGTGCGCGAGTATCACCTTGTCGAAGCGCTCGTAGGTATCCGGATCGCGGATGATCGAGAGGAACGGGGCCAGACCCGTGCCGGTGCCAAGCAGGTACAGGCGCTTGCCCGGCTTCAGGTCGTTGAGGACCAGGGTGCCTGTGGGCTTGCGGCTGACGATGACGGGATCGCCCGGCTTCAGATGCTGGAGCCGCGAGGTCAGCGGACCCTCCTGCACCTTGATGCTGAAGAATTCCAGGTGCTCTTCGTAATGCGCGCTGGCGATCGAATAGGCGCGCATCAGCGGCCGGCCTTCGACCTCCAGGCCGATCATCACGAAATGCCCGCTTTCGAACCGGAACCCCGGGTCGCGCGTGGTGCGGAAGCTGAACAGGCTGTCGTTCCAGTGGTGCACGTCGATGACGTGCTCGGTCGCCAGTGCCACCATGGTTTGCTTGAACCTCAAAGACGTCGCGTCGCACCGGTGGGTGCGCGCTCATGGGTGGCAAGTTTAAGGCATCTTGGCGACGGGCGTCCGGCGCTAAGCCTGCACTAAGATATGAGTTGTCCGCAGGATTAAGGAGAAACACTGGTGAGCAAGCCCGACTACGCCGTAGGCCAGGCGTGGATCTACCGTACCCGCGCCGGTGAGGAGGCTTCCCGCGTGGCCATCCGCCGGATCGACCACGAGCCGGAAGATGGCGAGGTCTTCCACGTCTCCATCCTGAACGTGAAGCTGCGCAACCACCGGCTTCCGGGCGGTCTGCAGCCCGCGATGCACCATGCCGCCGTGTCACGCAAGAGCCTCGACGCGAGCCTCCTTCAGGTCGAAGGCGAGGCAGACGCGGAAGAAAGCTGGCGCGACGGCTATGGCGTCTGGCGCCAGGCGTACGACAACGGCGACGCGGGCATCTTCGATCTCCCGGTGGCGGACGTACTCGGCTATATGGAAAGAGTGGTCGCCGCCTCGGGCGAGGCGCGCTGAGGTAAAAAAAGAAGCGCCCGGTCTACGGGAACCGACTGGGGAGGAGCCGGTTCCCGTAGAGGGGCGCAAGTGTCACACAGGGATCTTGCTTGGTTTGATCGACCTTAGAAGTCGTAGCTGACCGCCAGGCGGGCGTAACGCGGGTCCTGGGTGTACAGCGGGACGCGGTAGATCGGATGCGGCGTACCGCGGTTCTCGAACTCGGTCGGATAGCGGAACGTCGGACGCTGCTGGTTGAGCACGTTGAAGACGTTCGCGGAGAACGCCAGCTTCGAGCCCGCCCATTCCGGCCGGTAGGTCACGCCAAGGTCGAGCTGGAAGGTCCACGGCAGGCGACCCTTGTCTCCCGGCGGTGACGGCTCGCCGTCGCACCAGTGGTACGAGCTGCCGTAGTGCGCAACGTCGTCCTGGTTCGGGCCCCAATAGCCAAGACAGACTTCCGGCGCGCCGGAGATCGCCTGGAGGTTGCCGGACACCTGCCACTCGGGGGCGAATTGCCAGTAGCCATAAGCCTTGAACACATGCGTGTGGTCGTTGCCGAGCGGGCCGTTGGCGTAGTCCATTACCCAGTGGTTATCCCAGTCCACGCTGCCCGCGGCACCCGACTGGCGCGTATCGGTACGGGCCTGGCCTTCCGTATTGCCGTAGGAATGCGACCACACGTAGTCGAACTTGCCGTACCACGTGCCATCGAACTGGTGCTCGGCGTAGAACTCGGCGCTGAGGTAACGGCGCTTGGTCTTCGGCATGCCCATTTCTTCTCGGTTGAGCGGCACGACGAACGGGTTGCCCGCCGAATCGATGAGCGTGAACTTGTTCGAATGGCCGCCGTTGACGAGGTAGCAGCTGTTCGTCGAGCCGACGGTGTAGCCGAGTGCGGTCGCTTTGTTCGTGACGACGTCGATGTCGCAGAAGTCGTCGATCACCGCATTGAGTTTGCGCTGGGTCAGCTTGACGCCGTAGTTCCAGTTTTCGTTGAAGGTCTTGTCGAAGCCAAGGATGAATTCGTCCTGGTTCTCCGACTTCAGGTCCTTCGCGGCAACCGTACGTGGGTCGGGCGGGATGCCGTAGGAGTTGTTGCCCGAGACCACGCCGCTGAACTGGGTCAGGCCGGTCGGATTGCCGGTTACCGGGTCGATGCCTGAATAGGTGAAGTACTGCTGTGTGGCGGTGTAACCGGCGGCCGCGCCCGTTGCCGGATTGAGCGGCAGGCCGAGGTAGTAGCGGCCGGCGTTGGCGTAGACCTTGAAGCTCCCGTCACCGTTCACGTCCCACGAAGCACCGAGGCGAGGCGCCCACTGCGGACGCGTCTGCTTGATGAAGGGCTCGCCGAACTGGTTGTAGTCGGTGAACTGGTCGTTGCGCAGACCGATGGACAGCAGCAAGCGATCGTTGATCTGCCACTTGTCTTCGATGTACTGCGCCTTCTGGTCGGAACGCACGTCGACCAGGTTGTTGACGACGTTCCTACTGACGAAGTAGCCGCCTTCCCCGTTCGGGAAGAGCCCTGGTGCCGGCACGAAGTTGCGCCCCGGCGTATTGTCGATGGCTTCCATCGGGTCGTCGGAGTGGCCATAGGCCCAGACGTAGCCAGGGCCTGGGCTCTGCGTGCCAAAGTCCTCCACGCGCGAACGCACGTTGTCGATACCGACCGAGATCGTGTGGTCGCCCAGAACGTACGCGACGTCGAAGCGGAAGTTGGTCGCCTTGTTGCCGCGTCCCGGCGAGCTGATGTCGCCGACCTGGGTGTTCTGGATCGGGTTACCACCGTTGAGCGCAGGATTCTGGCGCACGGGGTTGTCGACGCGGATCAGGTCCGGATCGTACTCAGTCGGCTGGTCGTAGTTCTTGCTCGACATCTTGCCGTACATGGCGCTCACGGTGAGGTTGTCCGTGATATAGCCCGTGTATTTGGCCACCCAGAGGTCGCCGCCGGTCTTGGTGTCGTTGACATCGCCGATGCGCGCCGTTCGCGAGAGATTGGCGTAGTCGTAGCCGTAGCGGGTGCCTGAGCCTTCGCGCTTGTCGCCGGCGCTGGTGAGTTCGAGGATGTTGCTGTCGTTGATGTTCCAGTCGAGCTTGCCGTACCAGCGCGGATTACGGTAATCGTTGGTCGAGGCCGGGGTGTTGTTACCCACAGGATTGACGTTGCGCTGACCCTGCTTCTCGAACTCGCCCGCCAGGAAGAAGAACAGCTTGTCCTTGATGAGCGGACCGCTGGCGTAGGCGCTGACCGTGGTGGTCCACTTGTCGGCCTGGCTCTTCGGCTGGTACAGGTCGCCGGCCGGTGCCGATTCCGGCGTGTTGGCGTAGTGCAGGTTCGGACCCGAGGCGCGCGCCCATGCCGGCTCCCAGAGCATCTGCGCTCCGAAATGCCACTCATTGGTGCCGCGCTTACCCACCTGGTTGATCACGCCGCCATCGGAGCGGCCGTACTGCGCGCTGTAACCGCCGGTATAGACCTCCTGCTGGTCGATCGCGCCGTAGGGGAGCTGCAGGCCGCCGAGGGCGTTGAGCGGGTCGGTGGTGTTGAAACCGTTGACGTAGTACGCGTTCTCGTTCGCCGCGGCGCCGCCGAAGCTGGCGACCGAGTGGCCGGTGTCGCTGGTGAAGCCACCGCCGTTGTTGACCACGCCGGGTGCGAGGCGGGCGATGTCTTCGGCCGAGCGTCCGAGCGGAATCCTGGCAAGCTGCTCGGAGGTGATGACTGTGCGCGAGTCGACGGCGGTCACGTCGATACTGGGCAGGGCGGTACCGGTGACGGTCACGCCTTCCAGGCTTTCGGCACTGGCCGCGGTGGCCGGTGCGGCATTGAACGACACGTCGGTGCTCGCGCCGACGCGAAGTGCGACGTTCTTGCGCGAATCGACGGCGGAACCGTCGCGCATCAGGGTCACCGTGTAGGTGCCCAGGGGCAGCTGGGAGACGGCGTAGCGGCCGCGCGCGTCGACCTGCACCTCGCGGCGGAAGCCCGTGCCGCTCTCGATCACGATGGTTTCATTCGCCGCCGCCGGAGCCGAGCCATTGATGGCGCCGGTGGTGGACTGCGCGTAAACGCTCGAAACGCCGCTCAGGCAAGTGCAGACCGCCAGTGCGAGTGCGCTCCTGCGAGAGAGATACTGCTTCTTCATGCTTTCCCCGAAAAGTGATGCCCTGAAATGACGATCACGCGGGAAACGCGGTCCGGGCCCCCGCCCGGCACATACGATATGGAGCCCTCGAAGACCCCTCCCGCGCTCCGTCGCCTTGCATCCATTTGCCTCGATCCAAATGGAATGAATCGAAGGTTTACAGCACGTCGAGAGGGTTGTCCAGCGGCCCGAATCGAAGCACAGGGCGTGGCGAATTCAAACGCGTGCGACACTGCAATGCAGCATAAATCATGGTAACTATAGGTAATTGCGCGAATTTATCGCTTCGAAAAAGCTTGCCGAAAACGCGCACTGACCCGCTGCACGCGCTTCGTAAAAGATTGTGGCCGAGAACGTGCCGCGCCGGTCTTAAGGAACGGTTTTGGATCGAGGCAAATGTCGTGCCAACCCATCCGGTGCCGCTCACTCTTCCTCCACTTCGACTGCCCGAAAGTCGCGCGATGAAAATCGCCACCTACAACGTCAACGGCATCCGGTCCCGGCTGCCAAACCTTCTTGAGTGGCTGGAGCGCGAGGCGCCCGACATCGCCTGCCTCCAGGAGTTGAAGGCGGCGGACCACGGCTTTCCGATCGGCGCGATCAACGACGCGGGTTACGGCGCGCTATGGGCGGGCCAGGCGTCCTGGAACGGTGTGGCCGTCCTCGCCAAGGGCGTGGATCCGGTGGAGAGCCGCCGCGGCCTTCCCGGTGATGCGAAGGACACGCAAAGCCGTTATCTCGAAGCGATGGCGCATGGCATCCTGGTTGGCTGCCTTTATCTGCCCAACGGCAACCCCTGGCCCGGTCCGAAGTTCGAATACAAGCTCGCCTGGTTCGAACGCTTCCTGCGCCACGCACAGAAACTGCTCGATTCAGGGCAGCCCGTCGTGCTTGCCGGCGACTACAACGTGGTGCCCACCGACGAGGACATCTACGATCCGAAGCACTGGCGGCGCGACGCCCTGCTGCAACCGGAAAGCCGCGACGCCTATGCGCGCCTCTTGGCCCAGGGGTGGACCGACGCCTTGCGCGAGCGCCATCCCGACGAGTGCATCTATACGTTCTGGGACTATTTTCGCCAGCACTGGCCCCGCGATCGTGGCCTGCGGATCGACCACCTGTTGCTGGCGCCCGTCCTGGCCGGCCGGCTGAAGGACGCGAACGTGGATCGCTGGGTGCGCGACAGGCCGAAGGCGAGCGACCATGCGCCCACCTGGGTGGAACTGAAACGCAGTCGCAAGAAGGCCTGAGCCTGGGGTTGCCACGGGCGGCAGACTTACTAGACTAGGACGTTATCGGGGAAGCCGGACCAGGCAGTACATGAAGATCGATGACGGCAGCGGAAGGCGCGCCGAACCGGTAATGCTCGGCGAGGTCGCCGCGCGGCTGCGCAACCCCCGCATCGACCGCATCGTGGCCAGCTTCCGCGAGTACCGCGTCGCCCTGATGCGTACCGTCATCCTCGGCTTCATCGTCGTCTGGACCGCCGCCTGGCTGCATGGTCCCACGACCATGGCGACCGAAGCGCGGCGTGTCGTCCCCGTCGCGCTCGGCCTCTTCGTGCTCAGCGCGGTGTGGATGCTTTGCGTACGGGCCGGGTCGTTGCGCCGGAATGCCGCCCTCGACGCCATCGGCAGCGCCGCGAACTTCGTGATCGTCGCGATCCTGCTGAAAGCCGCCTTCATGCTGGTTATCACCCTTACGGCGGTACTGCCCTTCCTCTCCGTGGCCCTGGGTGTGCGCTACAGCCGCCGCGCTTTCGCCGCGGGGGTAGCCGCTTCCGTGTTGATCCTGGCGGTGGTAGCGCCCGACGGCTACTGGATTTCCCGCCCGGCCTACGCGTTGTATGCGCTTGGCCTGGTGATCGTGCTGCCGATGACCCTGTACCGGATGATGGAAGCATTGCGTGAGGTGTCCGCCGAGGCGATCGCTTCGCGCGAAGCGCAGCACCGCTTCATCTCGATGATGAGCCATGAGATGCGGACGCCGCTAAGCACGGTGATCCATTCCGCGTCGCTGATCGACACCTCGGTGATGAGCGAAGACCAGCGCGGTCTGGTCGCGCTGCTTTCGACCAATGCCAACGCACTCCTGCACCGCGTGAATGCGGTACTGGACGTGGCGTCGTTCGCCGGCGGCAGCTTCAATCTTCGCCACCAGGCGTTCGCCTTCGACGAGGTACTGGCGACGGTCGGTGCGGTCTGCCGCCCATTCGCCGCCGAGAAGCGGATCGCCTTCGCCCTTGCCCGCGATGCTTCAGTGGATGGCGTCTTCACCGGCGATCCTGGCCGTATCGAGCAGGTGTTGTCGAACCTCGCGTCCAACGCGCTGAAGTTCACGCCCCCGGGCGGGTCGGTGGACGTGCGCGTGGAATTGACCGAAGGCATCGGTGCTCGCGATCCCATCATCGCCTGCACCGTAACCGACACCGGTATCGGCATCGCCGACGTGGACAAGCAGCGCATCTTCGACCCGTTCCACCAACTCAGCGCCGGGGAAAGCCGGCGCCAGGAGGGCGTGGGACTCGGTCTGTACATCGTGCGCAACGTGTCCGAGCAAATGCGTGGAAGCCTCGAGGTCGCAGACAATCCCAAGGGCGGCGCGATCTTCAGCTGGCGTTTCCCGCTGCCTCGGGCGGCGGCCGGTGCGCGGAGCGCATCCGAGATGCCCCTCACGGACCTGCTCGACGAACACCGTGCCCGCGTTCCCGCGCAGCGTTGCCTCGTCGTCGACGACAACGCGGCCAATCGCGAGATCGTCGGCCGTATCCTGGATCGCGCGGGCCACGTTACGGTGTTCAGCGCGGGTGGCGACGAAGCGCTGGCGCGCCTGGCGAACGAGTCTTTCGACCTGATCTTCATGGACCTGCACATGCCTGGCAGCTCCGGCTGGGATGTGCTGGGCCGGATCGAGATTGCGCGCCGTACGGGAAGCGTGCCGCCGATCGTGATGCTCAGTGCCGATTCAAGCCACGACGCGGTACGCATCGCCTTCAAGGCCGGCGCGAGGGCATACCTCACCAAACCGATTGCCGCGCAGCGCATGCTCGACGTGATCGAGGCCGTGGCCGAGGAGCGCCGCCTCGACCATGCCGCGCGCCTCTGGCAGCCCGCCATCGAACCGGCCGCGGAGCGGGACGGCTCGACGCCCCTGGACGACATGCGCGCGCTGAGCAGCCGGGAGGAGTTCGGTGAATTCGTCGAACTCTGCGCGCGTACGGCGGCTAACCATCTGGAAAGCCTGCGTGGCGCAATCCTCACGCATGACGTGGCTGCGGCGGCGGAAGCCGTGCACGCGCTGCGCAACGTGCTGGGCAATCTCGGCGTTCCGGGCGGTGGAAGGGTCTGCGACGACATTGCCGTGATCGTGGAGGCGGGTGGCGACATGCGCTCCGCCGTGGTGGAAGTCGACGACCTGGCGCGATCGGTCCATCGTTTCGTGGCGGCCCAGCGCGAATACCTTGGCGCGGCGGCCGACGCGTGACGGAACTCGACGAACTCGCCGCGCGAATCGACCGGCACGAGCGCACGACCGCGGGCATCAAGCCCGACAATGAGGCGCGCATCGTCTTTCACCCGGGCACGCCGCACATGCGGCAGCCCCTGGCTGTCGTCTACCTGCACGGCTTCACCGCCAGCCAGGCGGAAGGAGACCCGGCCCATCGAGCGGTTGCCGACGCCTGCTCGGCACATCTGTTCCTGAATCGTCTTACCGGCCACGGCAGCGAACTGCCCGATGCGATGGCGGGTATCACGCCCGAACGCTGGCGCACCGATGCCGACGAGGCGCTGGACATCGGGCTGCATCTCGGTGAACGCGTCGTCCTCGTAGCGACATCGATGGGCGCGTCGCTTGCGCTCGATCTGGCCGCGCGCCGGCCCGAAGCCATCGAGGCGGTGGTCGCATGGTCTCCCGGCATCCGCGTGTACGATCGCGAACAACTGCGCGCCGCGGTGCTGTTGCAGGGCCCCGTGGCGCCACCCGGCGAGCGGTCGGCCTTTCAGCGTCGCTACTGGTCGTCGGTAGTGCATTCCGATGGGTACCGGGCCATCGCGCGCCTGTTCCTGGAATGGATGCGCCCCGAGCGGTTGCACGGGATCGCCTGCCCGGTGTTCTTCGGTCTATGGGACGGCGGGGAAGGCGATCACGACACGTTGACCTCGGTGGCCGCGATGCGCGAGGCGTTCAGCTGGCTGGGCACGCCGCCGTCGCGCCGCCGTCTCGTGGCCTATGACCATGCGGCGCATGTACTCGCCTCGCCGGAGCGCTCACCGGCCGCGGCGCGGGTGCTGGCCGATTCGCTGGTGTTCCTGCGTGAGATGGGTGTCGCTCGCTAGTACGTTTTTTTGCGTAGAACTTTTCGGAAAAATCCGAGTATCTGTTTCAGGATGACAGACAGTCGGACTTCGCCTACCTAGACTCGCGCTCTCATGTCAGCGGAAGGGGTAGGTTCATGCGAGCGATGGAAAAAGGCACGCTCTTTGCGTTACCCCTGCTCGTTCTCGCTTCATCGGCCTTGAGAGCGAAAGAAGCCGCGCCTCGTGAATACGAGCCGTTCGACTTATATCAGGTGGCTGTTGATGGCTATCCGACCGCCTATCACAGAGGCGATCTGGATCAGGCAGCCCAGGACCTGATGAAGAAGTGGTGCGCCTACCAGGGGCAAATCAACTGCGAATTGCGGTACCCCGGCCTCCATGGCCCGCGCTATAGCGTCAGTTACGATTTCGTTTGGCCATGGGGAGTTCCGGGTTTAGGGTACACACACGACGACCGATATCTCTGGTGCCCGGAACCGGACAAACTCTACAACCGCTACCAAGGTGTCGAATCCGGTCCCTATCCGAACGACACGATCCAATACCTCGACTTTTTCGGGGTCATGTATTGTCGCGGTGATGGCATTCCGGAGCCCGATCCCGGCACTCTCTACCAAGCCGACCTCGGCCCCGGCGATTGCGCCACCCGGCCCAGCGCCGGTAACCCGCTCAACATCAGTCTGGGCAACAAGTACCAGGAAGTGATCGACATCGCCGCCACGGGTGCTTCGCCATTGGCCTGGCACCGCTACTACAACAGCGGCATCGTCGGCGAAGGCGCGCGCAGCGACGTATCGACTCTGCCCGACACGGCCGCACTGGGCGCCCGCTGGCGCGGCACTTACGACCGCACATTGTCGATCCTCACCGAAGGCGACACCGGTGGCATTCGTCTTCAGCGCCACACCGGCGAGCGCATCGATTTCGTCGAACAGGATGGTCATTACGCGAGCGCCGTCGATCCGCGTGGCCAGTTGTTACGTGCAGGCAATGGCTGGACCTACCGGCCGGCGCCCGGTCAAGCCATCGAAACCTACGACGCCCAGGGCCGGCTTATTGCGATGGGCGCCGGTACGGCGCAGCACGTGACGTTGCGTTATACCGACAAGCTCGTCGAGATCGCGGACGGTCAGGGCCGCACGCTCACCGTCACCTACGACACGGTGGGGCGCATCGCTTCGGTGAGCGACGGTAGCGGCGTGGCCGTGACCTATACCTATGCAGGCGCGGCGGAGGCCGGGCGCGAAGCCGACCTCGCCCGCGCCACCTACGCCGACGGCACCTTCCACGACTACCGCTACAACGAAGTGGCCTTCGCCGGTGGCGACCATCCCCACGCACTCACCGGCATCTACGATGAAACGGCGCAGCGCTTCGCCACCTTCCGCTACGACAGCACCGGGCGCGCCATCGCCAGCGAACACGCCAATGGCGTAGATAAGGTGCAGTTGGCGAAAGAAGCCGACGGCACGGTCGCCGTGACCGGCCCGATGGGTGCCGTGCACCGTTATCGCTACGCCGAGGTGCGCGGCGCGAGACGGCTGGTCGGCGTCGACCAGCCCGGTGGCGCCGGCTGCGGCGCCGCCAGTTCCGCGCTGGCTTATGCCCCTGACGGCACCCTGTCGCGTCGCACCGACTTCGATGGTCAGATCACCACCTACCGCTACGACGCCGAGGGCAACGAGATTGAGCGCACCGAAGCCGCCGGCACGCCGCAAGCGCGGACGATCACCACGGCCTGGCATCCCACGCTAGGCCTGCCCACGCGCATCACCGGCCCCGGCCGCGAAGAGCGCTTCAGCTACGACGCGGCAGGCAACCTCACCGGCCGCGAAGCGTGGGGCGCGATCGATCCCACGCAACCCGGCGCGCCGCTCACCCTCTCGCGCATCTGGCGCCTGACCTACGATGCGGCCGGTCGCCTGATCCATGAAGAAGGCCCGCGCAGCGACCGCGACACGATCGCGATCCTGGCGACGTACACCTACCGCGCTGCCGATGCGGCCAATTGCACGACGGGTCCGTGCGACTACCGCCAGGGTGACCTGTGGAAGCGCGAGAACGCGCTTGGCCACATCGAGGAAATCCTCAGCTATGACCCGGCGGGGCGGGTGCGTTCCCGCAAGGACGCCCAGGGTACGTTGTTTACCACCACCTACACGCCCCGCGGCTGGGTGGAGGACGTGAAGGAAACTCGCCCCGACGGTGTCGTCGCCACCACGGCTTTCACCTATACCGCGCGC
>NZ_DASYDO010000041.1:0-1629 GCF_036499525.1 Luteibacter sp.
ATCGAGGTGTCCTCGCGGGTGGCCAGCCCGTCGGCCGCGGAATTGAAGGGGTTGCTGATGTCGACGATGACCTTGCCCGCGAGGGCGTCTCCGTACTGGGCGACGACCGGAACGACAGCGTCGTACAACACGGCCACGATGACGATGTCCCCGGCCGGGACGGCGCCCCACTCTCCCGTCGTGGCGCCGCCGCCGAGAGCCTTGGCCAGGTCAGCGGCCTTGGACTGATCGCGGCCCATGACCTCGACGGTGTTGCCGCCCGCTACCGCCAGCGCACCGATGGCGCGGGCCATGTTCCTGGTGCCGATGATGCTGATGCTGCTCATGATGTGTGCTCGCTTCCTTGTCCTCGAGCTTTCGCTTTGTCTCGTTTGTGCCGGGTCAGGCCCAGCGCGTCGGCTGCGATGTGCCGGGACAGCTGCTGCTCGTCAGGTACCGCGGTATCCCGGCCTAGAGCCTCTGACCTGCCGCTTCAGGCTGCCGACTCGCAGTCGCCACCCGCACATGCCGGTGTCTCCCGCTCAGATCACCGTGGTGCCGCCGTCGGCAACCAGCTCCATCCCATTCACGTAGCTTGAGTCGTCCGAGGCGAGGAACAGCGCGACCGTCGCGATCTCCTCAGGGCGGCCCATCTTTCCCCGCGGGATCAGGGACTCGAACTGCCGCTTCGTCTCCTCGTCGAACAGCTCCTCCTGCTTCGCCGTGGCGACCTGGCCGGGGGTCAGCACGTTCACCCGGATCCGCCTGTCCTTCAACTCGGCCACCCACACGCGGGCGTAGGCCTGCTGCACGGCCTTGCTCGCCGCATACACACTCCACCCGGGGTAGCCCCTTTGCGAAGCGTTCGACCCGGTCATGAAGATCGAGCCGCCGTCGTTGAACAGCGGCAATGCCTTCTGCACCGTGAACAGCTTGCCGCGCGCGTTCAGCCCGAAGGCGGCATCGAAGTGCTCCTCCGTGATCTCGCCGAGCCTGCGCTGCTCGCCCGTCCCGGCACTTGCCCACAGCACGTCGACCGCGCCCTTTTCCTGCCTGACCGTGTCGAACAAGCGGTCCAGATCCGCCAGGTTGGCCGCATCGCCCTGCACGCCGGTCACGTTCCGGCCGATCAGCCTGACGGCTTCGTCCAGCGCTTCCTGCCGCCGGCCCGAGATGAAGACGTGGGCTCCTTCGTCTACGAACAGCTTGGCGCCGGCCAGCGCCATGCCGGTTGATCCGCCCGTGATCACCGCTACCTTGCCATCGAGCTTTCCCACGATCACTCCTTGTAATTGCTGGGCATTCGAATCCGCCTGGTTGTTATGTACACCGATCTGTGCGCTTAACGTATCGGATGGCCAGCGGGAACGCAAGCTATGTAAACCGGTCGGTACCCAAGTGGGCTATGCTGGACGCATGACGGAGTTGGAGAAGGGCCCCCAGGGCCGGCGCCGCGGCAGGGGCGCGCGCGAGCGCATCCTCAGCGCGTCACAGCAGCTGTTCCGCGATCAGGGCATCAACCGCACCGGCATGGACCAGCTCTGCGCCGTGGCCCAGGTGTCGAAGCGCACGGCCTACCAGCACTTCCCCGGCAAGGACGAAATCGTCGCCGAATACCTGCGCCGATTCGATCCCGGCGTCACGGCCGGA
>NZ_DASYDO010000042.1:0-66298 GCF_036499525.1 Luteibacter sp.
CCTCGAGGCGAGTTCCGCACAAGAGAGCGGCCGGAGGCCATATGAGCACACGGGCCGCGCAAGCGGCCCTCCCTATCGAACGCGGAGGACCTGTCTGAGCAGCGAGGGTGGGCACCGAAGGCTCTGCGCCTCACCGTCCGAACCGCTGGAAACATGCATTCGCCTGGCGAATGAACCGATGTATCCATGCAGCGTCCCCGGACTTCCGTGAAGAACCAAAAAAAAACCCGGCATCTCGCGATGCCGGGCTCTTCGGACGCGTGAGCTAAGGACTTAGCTAGCGGCGCTTTCTTCTTCGGTAACGGCCTTCATCGACAGGCGGATGCGGCCCTGCTTGTCGACCTCCAGGACCTTGACCTTCACGATGTCGCCTTCCTTCAGCTTGTCGGACACCTTCTCGACGCGCTCGCTGGAAATCTGCGAGACGTGCACGAGGCCGTCCTTGCCCGGCATGATCGTGACGAACGCGCCGAAGTCCATCAGCTTGGCAACCTTGCCCTCGTAGATGCGGCCCGGCTCGACGTCCGAGACGATCTGCTCGATGCGCTTGCGCGCGGCTTCGGCGGCTTCGCGGTTGACCGAGGCGATGACCACGTTGCCGTCGTCGGTGATGTCGATCGTGGTGCCGGTCTCTTCCGTGATCGAGCGGATGGTGGCGCCACCCTTGCCGATCACTTCGCGGATCTTGTCCGGGTGGATCTTGATCGTGAGCAGGCGCGGCGCGAACTCGCTCATTTCCGAGCGGGCTTCAGTGATGCACTTGGCCATTTCGCCGAGGATATGCAGGCGACCACGCTTGGCCTGGGCCAGCGCCGTGCGCATGATTTCTTCGGTGATGCCGTCGACCTTGATGTCCATCTGCAGCGCGGACACGCCATCGGCGGTACCGGCCACCTTGAAGTCCATGTCGCCGAGGTGGTCTTCGTCACCCAGGATGTCGGAGAGCACGACGAAGTCGTTGCCTTCCTTGACCAGGCCCATGGCGATACCGGCCACGGCTGCCTTGAGAGGCACGCCCGCGTCCATCATCGCGAGCGACGAGCCGCAGACCGACGCCATCGACGACGAACCGTTCGACTCGGTGATTTCCGAGACGACGCGGACCACGTACGGGAACTCTTCGATCGTGGGCTTGACGGCCTGCACGCCGCGCTTGGCGAGGCGGCCGTGGCCGATTTCGCGACGCTTCGGGCTGCCGACACGGCCGGTTTCGCCCACCGAGAACGGAGGGAAGTTGTAATGGAAGAGGAACGTGTCCTTCCACTCGCCTTCCGGCGCGTCGATGATCTGCGAGTCGCGGGTGGTACCCAGCGTGGCGACGACCAGCGCCTGCGTTTCGCCGCGGGTGAACAGCGCCGAGCCGTGCGTGCGCGGCAGGACGCCGACGCGCATCGAGATCGGGCGGACATCGTCGAGCTGGCGACCGTCGATGCGGACCTTCGTGCTGAGCACGCCGTCGCGCAGGGTGCGGTATTCCACTTCACCGAAGGCGACGCCGATGTCGCCATCGGTCCAGGCATTGGCTTCGGCCTGCGCGGCGATGGCCGTCTTGACCTCGGTCTTCAGCGCGGAGATGACGTCGCGGCGAGCCAGCTTGTCGCGGATCTGGAAGGCTTCGGCGAAACGGGTGCCGACGGCGGCCTTGACCGCGTCGTACAGTGCCGTCTTGGTGACCGGGGCTTCCCACTTGAACGTCTTGGCGCCGGCTTCGGCGACGAAGGCGTTGATCGTGTCGATGGCAGCCTGCATCTGCTGGTGGCCAAAGACCACCGCGCCGAGCATGACGTCTTCGCTGAGCAGCTTCGCTTCCGACTCGACCATCATCACCGCGCTGGACGTGCCAGCCACGACGAGGTCGAGGTCGGAGGTCTTCAGCTGGGTAGCTGTCGGGTTCAGGATGTACTGGCCGTTGGCATAACCGACGCGGGCCGCGCCGATCGGGCCCTTGAAGGGCACGCCGGCGAGCGTCATCGCGGCCGAGGCGCCGATGAGCGCCGGGATGTCACCGTCGACGTCCGGGTTCAGCGACACGACCTGTGCGATGACCTGGATCTCGTTGCGGAACTCTTCCGGGAACAGCGGACGGAGCGGACGATCGATGAGGCGGGAGGTGAGCGTCTCCTTCTCCGTCGGGCGGCCTTCGCGCTTGAAGAAGCCACCGGGGATGCGACCCGCGGAGTAGAACTTCTCCATGTAGTCGACCGTGAGCGGGAAGAAGTCCTGGCCTTCGCGCGCCTTGGGGGCTGCGACGACCGTGACCAGGACGACGGTGCCGCCCATGCTGACCATGACCGCACCGGAGGCCTGCCGGGCGATTTCGCCCGTCTCCAGTGTGACCTCGTGAGTACCGTACTGGAATGACTTGGTTACTTTCGCCACTTCGATCTCTCCTCGTCCTGTTCCGGTGATTTAGCGGCGCAGGCCGAGGCGTTCGATCAGGGTCTGATAGCGACCGAGATCGCTCTTCTTGAGATAGGCCAGCAGCGTCTTGCGCTTGTTGACCATCTTCAGCAGGCCGCGACGCGAGTGATGATCCTGCTTGTGCGCCTGGAAATGGTCCTGCAGCGCGGTGATGTTGGCGGACAGCAGGGCGACCTGGACTTCGGTCGAGCCGGTGTCGTTTTCCTTGCGACCGTAGTCTTTGATGATCTGGCTGGTCTGTTCGACGGTGAGCGACATGTGTATCGATTCCTTAAAAGCGGATGCGAGACTTGCGCAACCTCAACGGCTACCGGTGAAGTTGCGCAAGCCTCGCTTTATGATGAAAGCTGTTAAACGAGCACGTAATTGTAACGTCCTGCGCGTAGTGGCAACAAGCCCGTTCAGACGGGCGGCAGATTGAATCCCCGGAGCACCCTGAGCGTGCCCTCTCCATCGACCTCACCCAGGGCCAGCAGACGCCCGTCGGCGCCGTGAACGCAGCAACGGCCCGGGTTCGCGCCCTGCCCCAGCGGCACCGGCTGGCCGAATCCCAGCACCCGGGTCTGCCCGGGATCGAGATCCACCCGGGGAATATGCGCCAGGCCCGCTTCCACGGGCAGCAGGCAGGCGTCCAACGGGTCCGGGCCGGTCTCGGCGGCATCGCGCAGCTGATCGAGGGTGATCATGGCAGGCGCCAGGAAGGGTTCGACCCAGAGCCGGCGCAGGCCGGTCAGGTGAGCGCCGCAGCCCAGGTTCTCGCCGAGGTCGACAGCAAGGCTGCGCACATAGGTGCCGGAGCCGCACTCGACGTGCAGGCGGATCGTGTCGCCGCTGCGCCCGATCACGTCGAGCCGATAGACGTCGACCTCCCGGGCAGGCACGTCCACGACCTCGCCCCGGCGCGCCTTCACGTAAAGGGGTACGCCGTCCTGTTTGATCGCCGAATAGACTGGCGGAATTTGCACGATGTGGCCACGCAAGGGTGCCAGGGCCACTTCCAGCGTGACGTTGTCCAGCGTCGGTACGGCGCGCGTTTCGACCACCTCGCCCTCGAGGTCGGCCGTCGTGGTGGTCACGCCAAGCTTCACCTCGGCCTCATAGGCCTTGCGCGAACCAAGCAGCCAGCCGGCAAGCTTGGTCGCCTCGCCGAAGCAGAGTGGCAGCAGGCCCGTCGCGAGCGGATCGAGGCTGCCGGTATGGCCACCCTTGGCCGCGCCCACCAGGCGCCGCGCTGCCTGCAGAGCCTGGTTGGAACTCAGGCCCAGCGGCTTGTCGAGCAGGAGGATGCCGTGGATGTCACGGAAGGTCCGGCCGCCCATCAGTCCCCGGCATCGGCCGGCGGGACGGGATTGTCGCGCAGAAGGCGCTCGATGCGTTCGCCCTGGTCCACCGATTCGTCGTACTTGAAGCGCAGCTCAGGCACTCGGCGCAGACGCATCGAGCGCGAGAGGCTGTGGCGGAACTCGGGCGCGAGTTCCTTGAGCGCCTTCATCGCTATCGCGGACTGCTCGGGCATCAGCGCGGTGACCCACACGGTGGCCCAGTCCAGGTCCTTGGTGGTTTCCACGTCGGACACGCTCACCGACGGCAGGGCATGGTCGCGCACGGCAGCGTGCACGAGGAGGCCGATCTCGCGGCGGAGTTCGGCGGACACGCGGTCGGTGCGCTTGAAATCACGGGACGGCATATCTGCCTCCTGAAACGAATAAAGCCTCCCCAGCGAACCGGGGAGGCGCGTTGCTTCCTGTCAGAGCGTGCGGGGGACTTCGATGCGCTCAAAGCACTCGATCTGGTCGCCGACCTTCACGTCGTTGTACTGCTTCACGGCGATACCGCATTCCATGCCGTTGCGGACTTCGTCCACGAGTTCCTTGAAGCGGCGCAGCGATTCCAGTTCGCCCTGGAACACCACCACGTTATCGCGCAGCACTCGGATCGGCTTGGAGCGCTTGACGAAGCCCTCGGTGACCATGCAGCCCGCGACCGCCCCGAACTTCGACGAGCGGAACACGTCGCGCACCTGTGCGATACCGATGATTTCCTCGCGAATCTCCACGCCGAGAAGGCCCGAAGCGGCCTGCTTCACCTGGTCGATGACGTCGTAGATGATCGAGAAATAACGGACGTCGAGGCCGTTGGTGTCGATCACCTTGCGCGCCGAGGCGTCGGCACGGACGTTGAAGCCGATGATCAGCGCCTTCGAGGCCGCCGCCAGCGTGGCTTCCGACTCGGTGATGCCGCCCACGCCGGACGAGATCACGTTGACCTTCACCAGGTCGTTGCCGATCTGGGTGAGCGAATCGCGCAGCGCTTCCACCGAACCCTGCACATCGGCCTTGACCAGGATGTTGAGGGTCTGCTGGCCTTGGCCCTGACCCATCTGGGCCATGATGTCTTCCAGACGGTTCGACTTGCTGACAAGGCGGGTTTCGCGACGCTTGAGCAGACGCTCCGCAGCCACTTCGCGAGCCAGGCGCTCGTCCTTCACGGCGACGAAGTCGTCACCCGATTCCGGCACGCCGGACAGACCCAGCACCTGCACCGGAATCGAGGGGCCGGCTTCGTTGACCTGCTTGCCGGTTTCGTCGACGAGCGCGCGCATGCGGCCATATTCGACGCCGCAGACGACGAAGTCGCCCTTCTTCAACGTGCCCTGCTGGACCAGCACCGTAGCCACCGGACCACGACCGCGATCGAGACTGGATTCGATCACGACACCCGAGGCGCGGCCATCGGCCACTGCCTTGAGCTCCATGATTTCGGCCTGGATGGAGATCGCGTCGAGCAGAGCGTCCACGCCATCGCCGGTCTTCGCCGAAAGCGGGATGAATGGCGTGTCGCCGCCCCACTCTTCCGGAATGACCTCGAGGTTACCGAGACCCTGCTTCACGTGGTCTGGATTGGCGTCGGCCTTGTCCATCTTGTTGAGCGCGACGATCAGCGGCACCTTGGCGGCGCGCGCGTGCTTCACGGCTTCGACCGTCTGCGGCATGACGCCGTCGTCGGCGGCAACCACCAGCACCACGATATCCGTGGACTGCGCACCGCGGGCACGCATCGACGTGAACGCGGCATGGCCCGGCGTATCGAGGAAGGTGATCACGCCGCGGCTGGTCTCGACGTGGTACGCGCCGATGTGCTGCGTGATGCCACCCGCTTCGCCCGAAGCGACCTTGGTGCGGCGGATGTAATCGAGCAGCGAGGTCTTGCCGTGGTCGACGTGACCCATGATCGTGACGACCGGCGGACGCGTGACCTTCTCGCCTTCGAGCTCCACGCTCTGGGTGTGCGAGGCCAGCGCGGCTTCCGCATCGTTCTCGGTGGCGCGAACCGGGTTGTGGCCCAGTTCCTCCACGACGAGAGCGGCGGTGTCGTGATCGATGGTCTGGTTGATCGTGGCCATGACGCCCATCTTGAACAGCGCCTTCACCACCTCGGCACCCTTCACGGCCATCTTCTGGGCCAGCTCGGTGACGAGGTTGTTGTCGCCGATCACCACGTCGCGTACGACCGCGGCGGTGGGACGCGTGAAGCCGTGCGGACCGGACGATGCGGCGCCACGCGGCGCCTCGGAGCGACCCCTGACCTTGCCGCCGCGGCGGTTGCTGCTGGAGCGGCGCGCGCGGTCGGCGTCGGACAGGTGCATCTCGCCGGCGGCGAAGCGCTTGCCACCCGCGTCGCGATCGTTACCACGGCCGCCGCCGGAACCGCCACCACCGCCGTGCTTCGGACGCGCCGCACCACGGGAGTCGTTCGACGACGGCGTGGACGACGGCGCCGGACGCGCGGCGGACGGAGCGGCCGGACGCGCCGACGGCGTGGAAGCCACCGGTGCAGGCGCTGGCGCGGGGGCCGGAGCCGGAGGCGGAACGGGCTTGGACACCACGCGCTCGCGCTTACGCGGCTCGTGGATGCGCGGCAGGATCATGCCGAGCGAACGGTTATCGAGCTTCGCCGTCTGGTGGCCGATGCCATCGTCGCCCGCGGCCTGGACCGGTGCCTGGGGTTGGGTTTCGGTTTCGACAGCAGCCACCGGCGTCTCGGCACGGGATTCCGCGGCGCGGGCATGCTCGGCCGCTGCCTCTTCCGCCTGGCGGCGCGCCTCAACGGCGACCTCTTCCTGGCGGCGGGCTTCGGCCTCGGCGTGCTGACGGGCCTCCTCGGCCTGACGGCGGCGCTCGGCCTCCTCCTGGCGCTGGGTTTCCTCGTGCTCGCGCTGTGCCTGCGATTCGGCCAGCTTGCGCGCGGCGTCCTCACGGTCGGGGTCGTGCGAGGCATCTTCAGCGATCGCGCTGCGCTTGACGTAGGTGCGCTTCGCACGGACCTCGACGTTCACCGTCTTGGCCGGACCGGCGCCACGGCCGCTGCCTGAGTTCACCTTCAACTCGCCGACGGTGCGGCGCTTCAAGGTGATCTGGCGCGGGGCCGCGTCGTCCGCTTCGGGGGCGGCTTCGTTCTTGCCGTGCGTGCGGCGCAGGAAACCGAGCAGCTTCACCTTTTCGGTGCTGCTGATGACCTGATCCGCATTGTTGAATTTCATCCCGGCCTGGTCGAGCTGCCCGAGGAGCTTCTCGACTGGCATCTCCAGGACCTGGGCCAGTTGTTTGATAGTGACGTCCGACATCGTTCTTTATTCTCCGCCGTTCCCGCGCGTAACCTTACGTGCCGTCGATGACCCGTACGGCTGCCTCCATCCTTGGCGGGAAACCTCGCGGTTTCCCTCGGGGCGCCCCTCCAGGGCGCTTCCGGACTCGCGCTTAGCCGCCCTTCTCCAATCGGGCGATCATCGGAGCTCGCGCAGCCATGATCAGCTGCGATGCGCGCTCCTCGGTCATGCCTTCGATATCGATCAACTCGTCGACGGCAAGGTCGCCCAGGTCGTCGAGCGTCTTCACGTTGCGCTCGGCGAGCGCGAAGGCGGTGGGTTCGTCCATGCCTTCCATCTCGAGCAATTCGGCGGAAGGGCCGTTTTCGTCGATGCCTTCCTCGACCGCAAGGGCCTCGGTGAGCAGTGAGTCGCGGGCACGGGCGCGAAGTTCCTCGACGATGTCCTCGTCGAAGCCTTCGACCGCCAGCAGCTCGGCGCTGGGCACGTACGCGATTTCCTCGACGGAGGAGAAACCCTCCTGGACGAGGATGCTCGCGATTTCCTGGTCGACTTCCAGGCGTTCCATGAACAGGTTGAGCGCCGCCTGCTGCTCGGCCTCGGACTTCGCCGTGACCTGGTCCTGCGTCATCACGTTGAGCTGCCAGCCGGTGAGCTTGCTGGCGAGGCGCACGTTCTGGCCACCGCGGCCGATGGCCTGGGACAGTTTGTCCTCGGCAACCGCGATGTCCATCGAGTGCTTCTCTTCATCCATGATGATCGACTGGACTTCGGCCGGCGCCATCGCATTGATGACGTACTGGGCCTGGTTCTCGTGCCACAGGATGATGTCGACGCGCTCGCCGTTGAGTTCGTTTGACACGGCCTGCACGCGCGAACCGCGCATGCCGATGCACGCGCCGATGGGATCGGTGCGGCTGTCGTGTGCCACCACGGCGATCTTGGCGCGGTCGCCCGGATCGCGGGCACAGCCCTTGATCTCCACCAGGCCCTGGCCGACTTCCGGCACCTCGAGCTTGAACAGCTCGATCATGAATTCCGGCGCGCTGCGCGACACGAACAACTGCGGACCGCGGACTTCCGACTTCACCTCATAGAGGTAGCCGCGCACGCGATCGCCCACGCGGGCCGATTCGCGTGGAATCGTCTTGTCGCGCGGAATGAACGCCTCGGCATTGCTGCCCAGGTCGAGGTAGACGTTGCCGCGCTCCACGCGCTTGACGATACCGGTGACCAGTTCGCCCACGCGATCGCGGAAAGCGTCGACCACCTGCTGGCGCTCGGCTTCGCGCACGCGCTGCACGATGACCTGCTTCGCGGCCTGCGCGGCGATGCGGCCAAACTCGGCGTTCTCGATCTGGTGTTCGATCCAGCCACCGACCTCGGCAACCTCGTCTTCGCCCGCTTCGTCCTGGGCGTCCATCAGGCGGATCTGGAAGGACGGATCCTCCATCTCGCCATCGTCGGCGATGATCTCCCAGCGACGGAAGGTTTCGTAATCGCCGCTGTTGCGGTCGATCTCGACCCGGATGTCTGGATCTTCATCGGGGTAGCGCTTCTTAGCGGCCGAGGCCAGCGCCGCTTCCATGGCGTCGAAAATGACTTCGCGCGGCACGCCCTTCTCGTTGGCTACCGCGTCGACTACCAGCAAAAGTTCTTTGCTCATCTGCCGCTACTCCCGTGAGGATGCCTCGCGGCATCCCATGGTTACGTTATTTGGATTTCTTGCCGCCCGGCGTGGGCTTCGGCTGCGGCGCATAGCCGAGGGCCACCCAGTCGGGAACCACGCGGGCGCTTTCGACGTCCGCATGCTCGAATTCGAATCTGCCGGCCTCGCCCTCAACCACAATGTGCTCGCCGTTTACTTCAACGACGTTGCCCTTGAGTCGCCTGCGACCCTCGATCGGGGCCTTCAGCAGCACCTTGACCTCCTGGCCGTTCACACGCGCGAACTGCTGCGCCGTGAACAGGGGGCGGTCGATGCCGGGAGAGGAAACTTCCAGTACATAGTTGCCGGGGATCGGATCTTCAACGTCCAGGAAGGCCGAGAACTCGCGGCTCGCGGCCTCGCAGTCTTCGACCGTGACCTCGCGCTCGCCGCCAGACACGTCGAGGTAGACGCGCAAGGTGCTTTGCCCGCCGGACGGGAGGAACTCGATGCCCAGCACGTCGAGGCCCAGATCGGCCAAGATGTCGGTGAATCGCTGTGAAAGTGCGTTGGTATCCACGTTACCTGCGGTTTTTCTGGTCGCCAGAAACAAAAAAAGGGCGCGAACGGCCCATTCCTTTCGTCGCCGATGTATCCCGACACTCTCCTCCAGCGCCCACGCGATGCCTTGACGGCGCTCACAGTTGTGTCGCAGGGCACCTCCGTGCGCCCAACAAAAAAGCCTCACAAGGAGGCTTTCTTGTAAAAAGAAAGTTCCTGAAGTGGTGGTCGCCACAGGCCTTGGCCGTCACGAACGCCGCTTAAGATTCACGGATTCTATCGTAAATTTGTAGCTTCATGCAAGTTCGAGGCGAATACTGTCCGCATGACGGAAGAGGTTCCCTACCCCCGATTCGCAACCCGAGGCCGGGCCTTCGTATACGTGGTGCCGTGCCGGGACGAAGACCTCCTGAAGCTGGGCTTCTCGCGCGATCCGTTCACCCGGTTCAGCACCCTGCACCGCCGGTTTTACGAATTCTTCGACCTCGACCGGGGCCTGCTGGTGGATGCGGAGCGGGTGGCGGCGGCCCGGCGGATCGAACGGCGGTTGATCGAGAGTTTCACGGAACACCATGCCATGGCCCCGCTGGTGGTCCGGGCAGCCGCCGGAGGCCATACCGAGTTGTACCGCGGTGCCTACGCCGAAGTCGCCAGCTTACTGAGACGCATCGCCGGGGACGAGGCCCTGCCCCTGCAAGAGGGCCTGCGGCCATGGCTCCGTGAACACCTCATCACCCGCGCCGACCTGCTCCACGACTGGTCCCTGCGCATCGTGGACACCCTCGACTGGGGCCGGAACAACGCACCCGGCGATCCAGACGCGGCTCGCCTGGCCCGCGCGTTGCTCGACACCTGGGCGATGTTCGAAGCCGCCGGCATCGACGTGCACGCGCACGTGCCGGCGTCCGTCAGCCAGTGGTACGAACACGGCGAGCATCGCCGCCTGTTCCAGGACGCCGAGCGACCGTAGGAGCGCGCCCTGCACGCTCCTACGATGGGCCACCCAGTTCCACGACCAGCCGCGTCTGCCAGCCTTCCGGCGCGCGCTCCATGACATGCACATGCCGCACCATGCAAGGCACCGGGCCACTGGCGTGCAGCCGCTCCTCGAGCGTGGCCGCGATGGCGCCACGGTCGCGGCGCACTTCCCTGGCGACGGACACATGGGGCACGTAGTCAGGAAACTCTCGGTCGCGACGCGGGCGCTCGGGGAACGCCAGTTGCAACGCCGCCGCGAGCGATCCGATCGCGGCCGCGGGCGAGGGAGCGAGCCACACCGTCGACGGAAACATGCGCACCGCATCCAGGTGGAATGCCAGCGGCTGCCGCGCCGCGGCCACGGTCCGCAGCCGGTCCGCGACGGCATGGGTGATGCGTTCGCTGTCGAGGAAGGGGTAGACCAGGGTTATGTGCGCGCCGAGGCCCAGCTTCGCGGCGGGATCGAGGCGCGCGCGCAGATCGCCGACCAGAGGTTCGGCCTCGGGGACCATGAGTGCCAGCAGGGTGCGGCTCATGCTCATGAGCTTATACCGTGGCGCGCATCCTTGGGCAGCCGTCGCTGGCAAGTGGGCAGGCCTGGCCTGGCCGGGATGCCGGCCGGACACTTCACGCCATCCTATGAAAGGGCGCCGACCCTCGCCGGCGCCCTTCCGGTGGATCTACCTCAGTTGGTCCAGGTTGCCTTCAACGTCACGCCGGAGAATGCGGCGTACGCATTGAGCATCACGTAATACGTACCCGGCGTTGGCGCGGTGGCCGTGCAGCTTTCCGTGTTGCCCGTGACGTACGGACGGCAGTCGAAGGTCGATAACGTCGGGGCCGCGCCAAGCCTCACATACAGGTCCGCGTCGCCGCTGCCACCTGATATCGCGATTTTCAGGTTGTGTGCACCGGACGGAACCGCGACCGTGTAATTGAGCTGACCGTTATGGGGCGCCGAGAGCCCGGTCACCGCCACGCCGTTCTGCAACACGTTGCCGCCACCTCCACCCGAACTCACCGTCACCGTCGAGGACTTGGTGTTGGTGCCACCGTCGTTGTCAGTTACCGTTTCGCTCACCGTGTAACTACCGGCGGATGCGTAGGTGTGGCTCGGGTTAGTGGCGGTGGACGTGCCACTGTCACCGAAGCTCCAGGAATGCGAGACGATGCTGCCGTCGCTGTCCGTGGAGTTGTCCGTGAAGCTGGCGGTCAGGCCGCTGGTGGTGGAACTGAAGTTCGCTGCCGGCGGTGTGTTGGTGCCGCCACCGCCGCTTACCCAGTTCGCCTGGGCGTAGGTGTTCAGCGCCCCGATGTTGAAGCTGCCGAAGCCAGTGGCTTCGTCGAAGCCGCTCGACGCTGTATACCCATGGTTCTGGTAACCGTTGTTGCCTGAGGTCACGTCGTGCAGCAGCGAGGCGTGGGCCGGGAAGTCCTGGAAGAACTTCGAGGCCGGAAAACCGATGGCGTTGTTCGCCGCCGATTCGATGCGCGCGAACGCCCCCACGAACAGCGGCGAAGCAAGGCTGGTGCCACCCACCTGATAGGTCGAACCGTTCGCGACGATGAGCGCACCGGACGACGACGCGGCGTCGAAGGAGACATCCGGGCCCACGCGCCTGGTCGAACTCCTGACCGATGTCTGCCACGACGGAGCGGTCTCGTACAGGCTCGTGCCGCCGCCGGTGGCCCAGAGGCGCTGGTTGTTGTAGGTGGGCGGAGAAACGGCCGAGAGTCCTTCGTTCCACACCGTTTCGCCGGTCCAGCTGCTGCCGCTGGTGGAAAGCGTCGTGCCGCCGACCTGGATCACATAGGGCGAACTCGCCGGTTCGCTGACCGAATAGTGGTTGAGGTCGATCTTCACGGTACCGGCGGAGTTGGCGACATAGCCGGGCGAACCGGTTTGCGGATCGGTCGACCACTGGTAGACACCGGCATCGCCGGAAGCCACCGAGAAGGTCTGGCCTTGTGCGACGGCCTGCTGGAAGATCGCGTCGTCTGCCGCCTGCGTGCCGGACTGCTCCGCGGCGGTTTCGTCTTCGCCGAGCGAGACGTTGATCAGCTTCGCCTGGTTGTCGGTCACCGCGCGATTGAAGGTGGCGGTGATGCCCGCGTTGGTGATGCCGCCGGAACTCGAGTTGCCGTTGGCTGACGTGTAGAAGATCAGGTGCTGCACGCCGCCCGCGATGCCCACGATATCCTGGCTGTCCAGCGACCACTCGACGTTCGAATCGGGATCGTTCGCGAATGTGCCGCTGCCGACCTTGGTGATCGTGGAGTTCACCGTGGGCAGGCCAGCGCTGGCCGTGAAGCTGTTGAGATCGGTCACGGTCTGCGTGATCGAACCCCAGGCGATGACGGCAACCGTCGTGTTGCTTGCGGTCGGCACGCCGCTGGCGCCGTAGATCGGGGCGAAGTCCTGCGGGTGATGCGATGTGACCGCGGTGGCGGCCTGCGTGGTCATGGACGAGCCCGGCACGGTGACGTCCGCGGGCTTGTACACGTGGTTGAGTGGACGCTTCACCGACACGTTCTGCAAGCCAAGCACCGACAGCACGGAATCGCCGAGCGCGGCAGGCACGAGGGCTGGCGTATCGTTCGCGAAGTACTCGCGACCATTCGCGGTGAAACGCTTGATCGAGGTATGGAAACCGTTGGTCGCGGCACCGACGTTGCCGTCCGCCGAGACCAGCAGGTTATTGGGAGCTACTTCGATATGGTTGAAGCCCGCCTGCTGCAGGTGTGCCACCACCGCATCCACTTGCGCCTGCGTAGGCGCGAAACGCGCCTTGAACTGGCCGGGCGTGAGGAACTTGCCGTGCAGCGGATTGCCCGGCGTGGTCACGTCGGCAAGGAACGACTGGAGCTGGTCGGGATTGCGCAGCTTGAGGCTGACCGAGATGTGCAACGGCTTGTCGGCCGCCATCGCCGTGACGGCCGCGCCATCGATATGCGGGGAGCCGGTCATGTTCAGCGCGTAGCCCGGGGCTACCGGCGTGCCCGTGGTGGACGCGGCGGCGAGGGGTTGCGTACCGGCGACGGGTAACATCGCGGCCTGCGTGCGCGTGGACACCCAGGCGTCTTCCGCATGCACGGAAAGGGTGGACATCGCCAGCGCGATCGCCGCCGTCATTACTGTCTTGCGAGAGATCCCAGAAGCAAAAGCATCGATCTTCATGATTGATCCTTCCATTAGCCCGTAGATTGCTTCCGCCAAGGCGGAAGCCCTGACACTGCAGGCGTTCTGGATCGAGCGTCACCATCCCCGCCGGCCGGTGGATCCACCGGCCGCATGTCTTTTCGCAGGAAATTGCGCTACCCCACCCTTCCCGCCCCTTGCTCCCCTGTCGCTTGAGCAATGGCCCCGCCATCTTTCGCGAGGCTTTCGGGAAGTTCGAACGGCCGGGGAAGAAACGGAAGTCCGTGACGTGGCACGCAAAATAAGACGATGCAGAATCGGCAGCAGCTGATTTGGAGTCACTAAGGGCCGATTCGTCAGGGCCGACCTATTCGCAATTTATTGCATGAGCGGAAGATAGATATCGGTCACTGCCTCATGCTCCGGGACGTCAGGGGAGAAAGCGACCCGGCGGAGGAACAATGGCACGTCGCCCGGCACCTCGCCGCTAACCGTCAGCCACTCGCTGTAGAGAAAGCGGATGGCGTCGCCCAGGAGGGCGTCGGAGCCGGCATGGCGAAGCACGGCACAGCGCCCCCCCGGCAAACGCCCGGGAACCACGCCCTCGTCGTTCGGTGCCACGTCGACGCAGGACACGCATAGGTCCAGCCGGAAGCTGTCGGGCGGGGTCGTTTCGGGGTCGCCGTAGAGGATGTTCCAGGTGGCGTTTTTCGACGGCGGCAGACCGTTGGCACGCCGCCAGGCGATGAAGCGCCGGATGGTCTCGCCGATGTGCTCGGGCGGTCCCACATGCGAAAGGCATGCAACGACGGTTTCGGGGAAATCGACGATCCGTACGTCGTCGTGCTGATGTCCTGCGGGCATGTGGAGCTCCTTATCGATGCGATTGGCCTGGTGATAAGCGTAGCGCGAGCACCTTTGACCAGGTATCACCGATGACATCGCCGCCTGGAAGGTCGGCCCCCAACAAACGCTCTATGTGCCGCCATCGTGGCCGCAAGGTCTCGGATACCTTCCCCAACGACGGTTGGGGCGGGCGCGTGTATCACGTCGCGGCGGATATCGTGCAGTAGCTCGACGGATGCCTCCGTCCTCGCCTATGCGGGGGCGGAGGCCATCAACACGTTTGTGGCGCGGGAGGAAGGTCAGGCGACTCCGCGCATCCGCTGCACCGCCGCATCGGCGCTGAACCGGCGCGAGGCCGCAGCCACGTCGCAGCTGACCACGGTCTTGCCGATGGGTGCGAGGGCGATGCCGGCCAGCTTGAGGTGCTGGATGCCGAAGGGAATGCCGATGATCGTCACGAAGCAGGCGATGGCGGAGCAGACGTGGCCGATCGCGAGCCAGATGCCGGCGAAGACGAACCAGATGATGTTGCCCAGCGTGCCGAACACGCTGGTGCCGATGTCACCCCGGCCGGAAAGCTGCTCGCGATCGACGGCCTCCTTGCCGAACGGGAAGAAGGCGAACGTGCCGATGACGAAGCAGGAGCGTGCCCAGGGAATGCCGACGATGGTGATCATCGCGACCAGCCCCGCCAGCCACCAGCCCAGCCCCATCATCAAGCCGCCGAAGACGAACCACAGCACGTTCATGATCGTTCGCATACCGCTACTCCTTGTGGACTTATGGCGACCGTAATGCCAGCCCCTGGGGGGAACCAGTGCCGGTAGACCTAGCTCAGTGAGCTCCGGCCGGCGCATCTGCACCGCCGCGGCGATGCGTCCCCAGCCTGTCCACCAGGGTGGCACTGGCCTCGTTCAAACCGAGCACCTCGACCCGCTTGCCGGCCTTGCGGAACTTGAACACCACCTTGTCCAGCGCGCCCACGGCCGTGAGGTCCCAGAAGTGCGCGGCTGTCACGTCGATGTGCACCGCCTCGATGTCGTCCTCGATGAAATCGAAGAGTTCGGCGAACGCTTCCGACGACGCGAAAAACACCTGCCCGCTGATCGTATAGGTGCGCACCGCTCCGTCCTCGCTGACCGAGCTGTCCACGTCCAGCGACTTGCCGACCTTCCGGGCGAAGAACACGGCGGAAAGGAGCACGCCCGTGATCACGCCCTTGGCAAGATCATGCGTTGCCACCGTGACCGTCACCGTGCCCAGCATCACCACGCTCGACACGGTCGGATGCGTCCTGAGATTCCGGATGGAACGCCAGTTGAAGGTGCTCAACGACACCATGATCATCACCGCCACCAGGGCCGCCATCGGGATCTTGCCGACCCACGGCGCGCCGAACACCACGAGGATGAGCAGCACGGTACCGGCAATGAAGGTCGACAGTCTGCCGCGACCACCGGATTTCACGTTGATCACCGACTGGCCGATCATCGCGCAACCCGCCATGCCGCCGATGAAGCCAGTGGCGATGTTCGCCACGCCCTGGCCCATGCACTCACGATTCTTGTCGGCGCGGGTGTCGGTCATGTCGTTGACGATCTGCAGCGTCATCATCGATTCCAGCAGACCCACCACCGACAACGTGGCGGCGGTGGGAAGCACGATTTTCGCCGTCTCCCACGTCCAGGGCACGTCCGGGATGAGGAAGTGCGGCAGCGAATCCGGCAAGGCACCCATGTCACCTACGCGATGGATGTCCATATGGAATACCACCGCGACGATGGTCAGGACGATGATCGACACCAGCGGCGCGGGCACAGCGCGCGTCACATAGGGAAACAGATAGATGATGGCAAGGCCGGCGGCGGTCATCGGATAGACCATCCAGGAAACGCCGATCAGCTCGGGCAGTTGCGCCATGAAGATCAGAATGGCCAGGGCATTGACGAAGCCGGTCACCACCGAACGCGACACGAAGCGCATCAGCGAGCCCAGCTTCAACGCACCGATCAGCAACTGGAACATACCCGTCGCGATCGTCGTCAGGAACAGGTATTGCAACCCGTGCTCCTTGACCATGCCCACCATCAGCAAGGCCATCGCACCCGTGGCCGCCGAAATCATGGCTGGACGGCCCCCGAAGAAGGCGATAGTCACCGCCATGGAAAACGACGCGTAGAGGCCTACCTTCGGATCCACGCCGGCGATGATCGAGAACGCGATCGCCTCGGGAATCAGTGCGAGGGCGACGACGAGCCCGGAAAGCACGTCGCCACGAATATTGCCGAACCACTCACGGCCCAGGCGCGATGACATTGCCATGATTCCCCCGCAAAAAAAAGAAAGGCGCAAACCGTGAGGTTTGCGCCTTTGAAAAACTGGTAGCGGGGGTAGGATTCGAACCTACGACCTTCGGGTTATGAGCCCGACGAGCTGCCAGACTGCTCCACCCCGCATCAGAGTCAGTAAGTATATGGATGTGGCCGGATTCTTGCAAGTACTTTTCTTACGATCATGTGAAAAAATTTCCGTAGGAGCGCGCCCTGCGCGCGACATCTTTTGGGGCGATGAGCCACAGGGCCTTTAGCTCTTCACAATAAAGATCAACGCGCGCAGGGCGCGCTCCTACACCGCGAAAGCGCGCTGGCACCAGGCCAGCAGCGGCGCCCACGTAAAGCCCAGCACCAGCAGCGCAAGCGCGTTGATCGACAGTACCCAGCGGGCCGGGGCATCGGCGGTGGCGCGGACGTCCTTGCCTTCCACCGGCGCGTCGAAGTACATCACCTTCACCACGCGCAGGTAGTAGTACAGACCGATGATGGCGAACACGGCGCCCACGATGGCCAGCCACAGCATGCCCGCGTCGATGGCCGCCTTCAGCACCAGCAGCTTGCCGAAGAAACCGAACAGCGGCGGCACGCCGGCCAGCGAGAACATCACCAGCAGCATCATGAAAGCGAACCACGGCGAACGCTGATTCAGACCACGCAGATCTTCGATCTCTTCGCATTCGAAGCCCGAGCGCGACAGCACCAGGATCATGCCGAAAGCTGCGGCGCTGGTGATCGCGTAGCTCACCGCGTAGAACATCGAGGCCGAATAGCCCTCTGGACCCGCGTTCACCAGGCCCACCAGCAGGTAGCCCATGTGCGAGATGGTCGAATAAGCCAGCAGGCGCTTCAGGTTCGACTGCACGATGGCCACGAGGTTGCCGATGGCCAGGGAGAGCACCGCCAGCACCGCCAGCATCATCTGCCACTGCGGCGCCAGGCCCGTCGCGCCACCGGCGATATCGCCCATGCCGGTGGACAGCAGCCGATACGCCATGCCGAAAGCAGCCAGCTTCTGCGCCGAACCGATGAAGATGGTGACGGCGGTCGGCGAGCCTTGGTAGACGTCCGGGATCCACATGTGAAACGGCGCAGCGCCCAGCTTGAAACCGATGCCGACGATCATGAAGACCAGGCCGAACAGCAGCAGGGTCTTCCATTCCGCACCGACGATGGCGGCGTGGATCGTGTGCAGGTCGAGGCTGTGGGTGGCGCCGTAGATCATCGACATGCCGTACAGCAGCATGCCCGAGGCCAGCGCACCCAGCACGAAGTACTTGATCGCCGCTTCCGAGGAGAGCTGCGAATCGCGGTTCAAGGCGACCAGTGCGTACGAGGACAGCGTGAGCAGCTCGAGGCCCAGGTACACCGTGACCAGGCTGCCGGCCGAGACCAGGAACATGAGGCCCACGGTGGCGAAGATCGACAGCGTGTAGAACTCGCCGAAGGGGATCGCCCGCTCCTTAAGGTAAGGACGCGCGTAGACGAAGATCACCGCCATGATAAGCAGTGAGAACAGCTTCAGCACCTCGGCCACGCCGTCGCGGACGAACATGCCGCTGAAGGCTGTGACCGTGCTGGGCGGCTGGCCGCTGACGACGAGGTAGGCGCCGACCAGCACCACCAGGATGGAAAGCCAGTGAACGGTGCCCTTCTGGGCCGGCTTCAGGTACGCATCCAGAAGGAGCAGCACGCAAGCTGCCAGCACGAGGTAAACCTCGGGGAGCAGGATCAGGATGTCGTTGATACTCGGCATGGATAGTTCCTGCTCAGACTTTGGTGATGGCCAGCTGCTCGACGATCCGAGCAACCGACGCATCCATCAGGTGGACCAGCGGCTCCGGCCAGATACCGAGGACCAGCACGCCGGCCGCGAAGGCGCCCAGCACGAAGATCTCGCGACCGTTGACGTCCGTCAGTTCCGCCACGTGCTTATTCTTGATGTCGCCCCAGAGCACACGCTTCACCATCCACAACGTGTAGGCGGCGCCGATGACCAGGGTGAAGGCGCCGAATAGCGCGATCCACGGGTTGGCACTGAACGAGGCCAGGATGACCATGAACTCGCCGACGAAGCCACTGGTGCCCGGCAGGCCGCTGTTGGCCATGGCGAACAGCACGAAGAACGGCGCGAAGATCGGCATGACGTTGATGACGCCGCCGTAGTCCTTGATCTGGCGCGTATGCATGCGGTCGTAGAGCACGCCGATGCAGGTAAACATCGCGCCGGAGATGAAGCCGTGCGAAATCATCTGCACCATCGCACCCTGCATGCCCAGGCGTGCGGCATCCGGGTTGTTCGATTCGCGAACCAGCAGGAAGCCGATGAAGATACCCATCGTGACGAAGCCCATGTGGGCGATCGACGAATAGGCCACCAGCTTCTTCATGTCCTGCTGCACCAGCGCGATATAACCGATGTAGCAGACCGCGATGAGGCTTAGCACGATCACCAGCCAGGCGAACTGGTGCGAGGCATCCGGTGTGATGGGCAGGCTGAAGCGCAGGAAACCGTAGCCGCCGATCTTCAGCATCACCGCCGCCAGCACCACCGAACCGCCGGTGGGTGCTTCCACGTGGGCGTCGGGCAACCAGGTGTGCACCGGCACCATCGGCACCTTGATCGCGAAGCCCAGCAGGAAGGCGAAGAACAGCCAGCTTTGCTCGGTAAGCGTCAGGTGGACGCTGGCCATGTCGGCGATGGCGAAGCTGCCGCCCGTCTTGTGGTACAGGTAAATCAGACCGATCAACATGAAGATCGAGCCGAAGAACGTGTAGATGAAGAACTTCAGCGTGGCATAGACGCGGCGCGGACCACCCCAGATACCGATGAGGACGAACATCGGGATCAGCATGGCCTCGAAGAACACGTAGAACAGCAACGCGTCCGTGGCGCAGAACACACCGATCATCATGCCTTCCAGAATCAGCATCGCGGCCATGTACTGGTGCGGCTTGTTCTGGATGATTTCCCATGCGCCCACGATCACCAGGATCTGGACGAGGGTCGTGAGGATGATCAGGGCGATCGAGATGCCGTCGACGGCCAGCGAGTAGTTGATGCCGAGGGACGGGATCCAGCTCATCGATTCGGTGAGCTGGAGCGTGCCCGTGCTGGCGTCGTACGCAGGCAGGAGGGCCAGACTGGCGGCGAAGGTGGCGACCGCGACCAGCAGCGAGATCCATCGGGCAAGGCCGGGCCGGCTGGTGCCGGCGAGCAGCACCGGGATGGCGCCGACGACCGGGAGCCAGATCAGCAGGCTGAGCAAGTGATTCGACATAGAGCTCGTTTCCCTTATTGCCCGATCAGCCAGTACCCGCCGAGGAGCAGGATAAGACCGAGGATCATGGCGAACGCGTAGTGGAAGAGGAATCCGGATTGCAGGCGGCGGGTGCCGCTGGCGATGCGCTGTACCAGGCTGGCGGAACCGTTGACGATGGCGCCGTCGATGATGGCGGCATCGCCCACCTTCGACAGGCCTTCGCCCAGCTTCACGCCACCCTTCGCGAACACAGCGAAGTAGAGTTCATCGATCCAGTACTTGCGGTCGAGCAGTTGGTACACCGGCTTCAGCGCGTTCTTCGCCTTATCGGCGATCGACGGATTGAACAGGTACACATAGGTGGCCACGGCGAAACCCGCGAGGGCCAGCCAGAACGGCGCGGCGGCGAAGCCGTGCAGGCCCATGGCGAGCGCGCCGTGGAACTCGTGGGCGAGCTCGCCCAGCACGTCGTTGGCCTCGTTCACGTGGATGGCCTTGCCGAACCAGTTGCCGTAAAGCATCGGGCCGACGGTGAAGAAGCCGATGAGGAGCGACGGGATCGCCAGCAGGACCAGCGGCACGGTCACCACCCAGGGCGATTCGTGCGGCGCATGCTCGAGCACGCCCGGCTTACCGTGGCCGTGGTCGTCGTCGTGATGGTCGTCGTGTGCATCGTGGCCATGGCCGTGCGCCTTGTGCTCCACCGTGAAGCGCTCCTTCCCGTGGAAGGTCATGTAAAGCAGGCGGAAGCTATAAAGCGACGTGACGAACACACCGCCCAGCACGCAGAAGTACGCGTAACCGGCGCCCCAGCGATGCGACTCGCCGACAGCCTCGATGATGGCGTCCTTCGAGTAGAAGCCCGCGAAGAACGGCGTACCGGCCAGGGCCAGCGAACCGATCCACATCGTGATCCAGGTGATCGGCATGTACTTGCGCAGGCCGCCCATGTAGCGCATGTCCTGCTCGTGGTGCATGCCGATGATGACCGAACCCGCGCCGAGGAACAGAAGCGCCTTGAAGAAGGCGTGGGTCATCAGGTGGAACACGGCGCCGCTATAGGCGGATACGCCGAGCGCGACGGTCATGTAGCCGAGCTGTGAAAGCGTCGAGTACGCGATGACGCGCTTGATGTCGTTCTGGACGATGCCGATCAGGCCGGTGAACAGCGCCGTGGTCGAGCCGATCACGAGGACGAACGACAGCGCGGCATCAGTCAGTTCGAACAGCGGCGACATGCGGGCGACCATGAAGATACCCGCGGTCACCATCGTGGCCGCATGGATCAGCGCCGAGATGGGCGTCGGACCTTCCATCGAATCGGGCAGCCACACGTGCAGCGGCACCTGGGCCGACTTGCCCATGGCACCGATGAACAGCAGCACGCCGATCACCGTGGCGGCGTCCCACGCATGGTTCTGCGTGATCTGCAGGGTCTTGCCGATCAGGTCGGGGGCGTGGTCGAAGGCCGTCTGGTAGTCCAGCGTGCCCAGGAAATACAGGATCGCCGAGATGCCTAGCAGGAAACCGAAGTCGCCCACGCGGTTGACCAGGAAGGCCTTGAGGTTGGCGAAGATCGCCGTGGGGCGCTTGTACCAGAAGCCGATCAGCAGGTACGACACGAGGCCCACCGCTTCCCAGCCGAAGAACAGCTGCATGAAGTTGTTGCTCATGACGAGCATCAACATCGAGAAGGTGAACAGCGAGATGTAGCTGAAGAAGCGCTGGTAGCCCGGGTCGTCCGCCATGTAGCCGATGGTGTACAGGTGCACCAGCAGCGACACGAAGGTGACCACCACCATCATCATGGCGGTGAGGCGGTCGACCATGAAGCCTACCGAGGCGTGGAAGTGGCCGATCTGGAACCAGGTGTAGACATCCTGGTTGAAGTTCTGCGCACTGCCCCAGACCAGCTGGTACAGCACGTAGAACGACAGGCCGCAGGAGATCGCCACGCCGAGGATGGTCGCGGTGTGCGCCCCTGCCCGGCCGATCAGCTTGCCGAACAGGCCGGCAAGGATCGCCCCCACGAGCGGTGCGAGCGCGATCGTCAGCAGGATTGAAAGCGAGAGACTCATCGGATCAACCCTTCATGCTGTCGATTTCGGCGACATTGATCGTGCTGCGGTTACGGAACAGCAGGACCAGGATCGCCAGGCCGATGGCGGATTCCGCCGCGGCCACGGTGAGGATGAAGAACACGAACACCTGGCCGCCCACGTCGCCGAAGAAGCGCGAGAAGGCCACGAAGTTGGTGTTCACCGCAAGCAGCATCAGCTCGATCGCCATGAGCAGCACGATCACGTTCTTGCGGTTGATGAACAGGCCGGCGACAGCGATGCAGAACAGGATCGCGCCGAGGACGATGTAATGGGAAAGCGTGATCACGGGGCGTTCTCCTGCGGGGGCACGGCGACCGGAGCCGGCTTCACCGACGCCGGCTGCTCGACGGCAACCTTCACGACGCGGACGCGGTCGGCGGCATTCACGGCCACCTGCTGTGCCGCGGACTGGTGGCGCGAGCCCAGGCGCTGGCGCAGGGTCAGGGCCACCGCGGCCACGATGCCCACGGTGAGGATCAGCGCGGCGATCTCGAACGGCAGCAGGAACTCGGTGTAGAGCGCCTGGCCCAGCCACGCGACGTTGGAGTCACCGGCGGGGTTCGGACCGAGGGTGTGCGCGTGCATGGCCTTCACGCCGATCATCGCCAGCATTTCGGCCAGCATGACCACCGCGACGATGATGCCCACCGGCAGGTAGCGGATGAAGCCCTCGCGGACCGCCTCCTGCTTGATGTCGAGCATCATCACCACGAAGAGGAACAGCACCATCACGGCGCCCACGTAGACGACCACCAGGGCAATGGCGAGGAATTCGGCTTCGGCCAGCAGCCAGACGCAGGCCATGCTGAAGAAGGTCAGCACCAGCGAGAGCACGGCATGGACCGAGTTCTTCACGGTGATGACCATCAGGCCGCCGAGGACGGCCACGGCGCCGAAGAAGTAGAAACAGATGAGTTGGAGCAGGTCGGTATTCATCGCATGGGTCTCCGGGCGCTCAGCGGTACGCCGCGTCCTGAGCGCGGGCGTCGGCGATGTCCTGCTCGAAACGGTCGCCGATGGCCAGCAGCTGGGCCTTCGTCACCACGTTCTCGCCACGATGCTCGAAGTGGTACTCGTGCACGTGCGTCTCCACGATCGAGTCGACCGGGCAGCTTTCTTCGCAGAAACCGCAGAAGATGCACTTGAACAGGTCGATGTCGTAGCGCGTGGTACGGCGCTGGCCGTCCTCCGCGCGCGGGGCCGAATCGATCGTGATCGCCAGTGCCGGACACACCGCCTCGCACAGCTTGCACGCAATGCAGCGTTCCTCACCGTTGGCATAACGGCGAAGGGCATGCAGTCCGCGGAAGCGGTTCGACTTGGGGATGTGCTCCATCGGGTAGCGCATCGTGTACTTCGGCTTGAACATGTAGCGCATGGTCAGCGCCATGCCCTGGAACAGCTCGATGAGCAGCAGGCTCTTGAAGTAATGGGTAACGCGGGTCATGGCTTTCAGGCTCCCGTGCCGAGGTGGACCCAGCCGAAGTACTTCATGCACCCGGCGACGAGGACCCAGACGATGGTGATGGGGATGAAGACCTTCCAGCCGAGGCGCATGATCTGGTCGTAGCGATAGCGCGGGAAGCTGGCGCGGAACCACAGGAACAGGAAGGCGAAGAAGAAGGCCTTGATGAACAGCCAGTGGAAGCCCCCGTGACCGATCAGGCCCCAGGATTCCGGGAACGGCGACAACCAGCCGCCCATGAACAGGATCGAGGCGAGGAAGCTCACCAGGATCATGTTGGCGTATTCGGCCAGGAAGAAGATGGCGAACGCGGAACCGGAGTACTCCACGTGGAAGCCGGCCACGATCTCCGATTCGCCTTCCGCCACGTCGAACGGCGCACGGTTGGTTTCGGCCACGCCGGAGATGAAGTAGATGACGAACACGGGCAATAGCGGCAGCCAGAACCAGTCGAAGAAGTTGCCGCTCTGCGCGTTGACGATCGCCGTGAGGTTCAGGCTACCGGTCAGCACCAGCACGCACACGATGGACATGCCCATCGACAGTTCGTAGGAGATGACCTGCGCCGCCGCGCGCATGGCGCCAAGCATCGCGTAGCGCGAGTTGGAGGCCCAGCCCGCGAGGATGATGCCGTACACGCCCATCGAGGTCATCGCGAGCAGGTACAGCACGCCCGCGTTGACGTTGGCCAGCACGGTCTCGGGACCGAACGGGATCACCGCCCACGCCGCCAGGGCCGGCACGAGGGCCAGCATCGGCGCGAGGTAGTACAGGAACTTGTTCGCGTTGGTCGGAAGGATCACTTCCTTAAGCAGCAGTTTGACCACGTCCGCAAAGGCCTGGAGCATGCCGAGGGGACCGATCTTGTTCGGCCCCATGCGCACATGCATCCAGCCGATGACCTTGCGTTCCCAGTACACGAACATCGCCACGCCGATGATCAGCGGCAGCATGATCGCCGCGATGAACAGCAGGGGGATCAACAGGTGGTGGATGAGTTGATCGGCCATGGTCATGCCTTGCTCAGGGTGATGGCCGCGCCGTACGGGGGCAGCATGGCGGTTTCGGAATGCGCGGCTTCGATCCACGCGGCGCCCGGGGGCACCGCGGCATCGATCGCGACCGGCAGCACGGCATCGCCGATGCGGGCATTCGCGCCATCGGAAAGGCCGAGCGTGCCGGCGTCGTCCGCATTGATGCGGATGGCGGCCGGACGATTCAGCGGATGCGCGTTGAGCGCACCGGCGCGGCGGAGCACCGCGTCACCGCGATAGATCGGCGTGGTGGCGAGGCGCGAGAAGCTCACGCCCGCGCCACGCTGCGCGAGTTGCGGGCGGGTTTCCACGGCGCGCTCGGTCAGCCCATCGCGCAGGCCGGCAAGGTCGTCGAACTCGAAGCCCGGCAGGTCCAGCGCGCCACCGAGGGCACGCAGCACCTTCCAGCCCGGACGCGCGTCGCCCGGTGCCTTCGCGCCAGCGAGCACGACCTGCGCGTTGCCCTCGACGTTGACCAGCGTGGCGTCGATTTCCGGCGTGAGGCCGATCGGCAGGATCACGTCCGCCGAATCCTTGAGCGCATCGCTTGCGTAGGCGGCGAAGGCCACCACGGTCTGCGCCGAATGCATCGCCTGCTGCGCGAGCCCGCCGTCCGCGAAGTCGTGCGGCGGCTCCACGTTGTAGAGCACGTAACCCTTGCGCGGCTGCGCCAGCATGGCGCGCGCGTCGAGACCGCCCGCGCTCGGCAGGACGCCGACCGAGGACAGGCCGATCGCATTCGCGCCGACCGGGATCTCGTTGTAGGCGGCACCGGCGGCCTGCGCGATGAAGCGGGCGATGGCGCGCAGCCAGGACGCTTCCGGATGCGTGGCCGCGGCATGACCGAAGACCACCACCGCGCCATCCGTCGACAGCGCCTTGAAGGCGTCGCGGTGGGTATCGGTGGTTGCCACGCCCTGCACCGCGGAAGCCAGCGATTCCGGCACGGCCGCGCCGTTCTCGCCGGCGGCTTTGGCCAGCACCAGCAGCTCGTTCACGAGCGCGTGCGGTGCCGCGACGGACTCGCCTGCCAGCGGGTAGTTGAAGTTGAAATGGGCCGGGTTGACCGCGTAGACCTTCGCGCCCTTCATCACCGCCTGGCGGAGGCGGTGGTTGAGCAGCGGGACTTCATGACGCAGGTCCGAACCGACCAGCAGCGCGGACTTCACCTTGTCGAACGACGCGATGGTCGAGGCGAACGGGCGGGCGAACGCGTTGTCGGCGAAGTCGAGCTGACGCAGGCGATGGTCGATGTGGGCGCTGCCCAGGCCACGGGCGAGGCGGACAAGCAGTTCGCCCTCCTCGTTCGACGTGGCGCCGTGCACGAGCACGCCAAGGTCGGAGCCGGCCACGCTCTTCAGCGCCTCGCGGGCGACCGACAGCGCATCGTCCCAGGTCGTTGCCGACCACTGGCCGTTGCGCTTGACCATCGGCGACTTCACGCGATCGGCGGCGTACAGGCCCTGGTGGCTGTAACGGTCGCGATCCGAGAGCCAGCATTCGTTGATGGTTTCGTTGTCGCGCGGCACGTTGCGCAGCACTTCACCGCGGCGCGTGTGCATCCACAGGTTGGAGCCCAGTGCATCGTGGTAGCCGACCGACGGGCGCGCGATCAGTTCCCAGGCGCGGGCCTGGAACCGGAACGGCTTGTTGGTCAGCGCGCCGACCGGGCACACGTCGATGATGTTGCCCGACAGTTCGCTTTCGATCGTCTTGCCGATATAGGTGCCGATCTCCAGGTCTTCGCCGCGGCTCATGCCGCCGAGTTCGTACGTGCCGGCGATCTCGCTGGTGAAGCGGACGCAGCGCGTGCACTGGATGCAGCGGGTCATCTCGGTGGCGATCAACGGGCCGAGATTCTCGTCGGCCACGGTGCGCTTGCGCTCGTTGAAGCGCGACACCGAACGGCCGTAACCGAGCGAGACGTCCTGCAATTCGCACTCGCCGCCCTGGTCGCAGATGGGGCAGTCGAGCGGATGGTTGATGAGCAGGAACTCCATCACGTTGCGCTGCGACTTGAGCGCCTTGTCCGAACGCGTGAAGACCTTCATGCCCTCGCCCACCGGCGTGGCGCAGGCCGGCGCGGGCTTCGGCATCTTCTCGATTTCCACCAGGCACATGCGGCAGTTGGCGGCGATCGGGAGCTTGCGGTGGTAGCAGAAGCGCGGGATGGGAATACCGACGGCATCGGCCGCCTGGATGATCATCGACCCCTTGGCTACCTGCACCGGAACGCCGTCGATCTCGATATTGACGAGGTCCGGCGCGGCGTTGGCTACGGGCTGCGCACTCATGCAGCGACTCCAGTGGTGACCGTATCAGCCGGCCCGTCCACGATCGAACGGCCATGCTTTACGAAGTATTCGAATTCGTGCCAGAAGTGGTAAAGCAAGCCTTGCACCGGCCACGCGGCGGCTTCACCGAAGGCGCAGATGGTGTGGCCTTCGATCTGGCCGGCGACAGCCTTCAGGCGGTGCAGGTCGTCCTCCGTGCCCTGGCCTTCGACGATGCGCGACAGCACGCGGTACATCCAGCCGGTGCCTTCGCGGCACGGGGTGCACTGGCCGCACGACTCGGCCATGTAGAAACGGGCGATGCGTTGGCAGACACGCACCATGCAGGTGGTGTCGTCCATCACGATCACGGCGCCCGATCCCAGGCCCGAACCCGCCTTCTGCAGCGAGTCGTAATCCATCGTGCACTCCATGATCTTTTCGGCTGGCAGCACCTTCATCGACGAACCGCCGGGAATGCACGCCTTCAGCTTGTTGCCCTTGCGCACGCCACCGGCCATCTGCAGCAGGTCGGCGAACGAGGTGCCCAGCCTGATCTCGAAGTTGCCCGGGTTGTTCACGTGCCCCGACACCGAGAAGATCTTCGGTCCGCCGTTGTTCGGCTTGCCGAGGTTGAGGAACCACTCCGCGCCGTTGCGCAGGATCGCCGGCACCGAGGCATAGGTTTCGGTGTTGTTGATCGTGGTCGGTCGGCCGTAGAGGCCGAAGCCGGCCGGGAACGGCGGCTTGAAGCGCGGCATGCCCTTCTTGCCTTCCAGCGATTCCATCATCGCGGTTTCTTCGCCGCAGATGTACGCGCCGGCACCCAGGGCGTTGTAGATGTCCACGTCGATGCCCGAACCGCCGATGTCCTTGCCGAGCAGGCCGGCCGCATAGGCTTCCTTCAGGGCTTCCTCGATGTGCTCGAACGGCTCGTGGTGGAACTCGCCGCGCAGGTAGTTGTAGGCGACGGTCGAGCCGGTGCAGTAGCAGGCGATCGCCAAGCCTTCGATGACCGAATGCGGGTTGAAGCGCAGGATGTCACGGTCCTTGCAGGTGCCCGGCTCGGATTCGTCCGAGTTGCACAGGATGTACTTCTGCCCCGGCGCCGTGCGCGGCATGAAGGACCACTTCAGGCCCGTGGGGAAGCCGGCGCCGCCGCGACCGCGCAGCGCGCTCTTCTTGATCTCTTCGATCAGGGCGGCGGGATCGGGCTTCTCGGCGAGGATCTTGCGCCAGGCCTTGTAGCCGTCGACCTTCTCGTAGCTGTCGAGGGCCCAGGGCTTTTCGAAATGAAGGGTCGTATAGACGACCTGGTGTTCCTGCGGTGCGGGTCCGACCGGACCGGTGGTGCTAGCCATTGCCCTTACCTCACTTCAGACCGTCGAGGATCGCGTCGACCGATTCGGTCGTCAGCTTCTCGTGGTAGTGACCGTTGACGACCATCATCGGCGCGCCGGCGCATGCGGCCAGGCACTCCTCTTCCTGTTTGAGGTAGATGCGGCCGTCGGCCGTGCTCTCGCCGGTCTTGATGCCCAGCTTCTTCTCGCAATGGCGCACGAGGCCTTCGGCGCCGTTGAGCCAACAGGAAATGTTGGTGCAGATGGCGACGTTGTTGCGACCGACGGGCGAAGTCTCGAACATCGAGTAGAAGCTCGCGATCTCGTAGGCCCAGATAGCCGGCAGGTCGAGGTACTTTGCGACCGCGGTGATCAGGGCGTCCGTGAGGTAGCCCTGGTTCTGTTCCTGCGCACCCATCAAGCCCTGGATCAGCGCCGAGCGCTTGCGATCCGGCGGGAACTTGGACACCCAGTGGTCGATGTTGGCACGCGTGTGATCGTTGAGCACGACGAGGGGATCGACGTCCTTGACCTGCTCGAAATGACCGGTGGCTTTCATGATTCAGTTCACTCCGTCGACTTAGCGGTCGACTTCGCCGAAGACGAGATCGTAGGTGCCGATCATCGCGACGACGTCGGCGAGCATGTGGCCCCTCACGATGGCGTCGATCGAGGACAGGTGCGCGAAGCCGGGCGCGCGCAGGTGCACGCGGAAAGGCTTGTTCGCACCGTCGGACACCAGGTAGCAGCCGAACTCGCCCTTGGGCGCTTCGACCGCGGCATAGGTCTCGCCCGCAGGCACGCCATAGCCTTCGGTGAAGAGCTTGAAGTGGTGGATCAGCGCTTCCATGTCGTTTTTCATTTCTTCACGACTGGGCGGTGCGACCTTGTAGTTCTGCACCATCACCGGGCCCGGATTGGCCTTCAGCCACGCCACGCACTGCTGGACGATGCGGTTGGACTGGCGCATTTCCTCGACGCGCACGAGGTAGCGGTCGTAGCAGTCGCCATTCACGCCCACCGGAATGTCGAAGTCCATGTCCGCATAGGCGGCGTACGGCTGCTTCTTGCGCAGGTCCCAGGCGATGCCCGAGCCGCGCAGCATCGCGCCGGTCATGCCCCATGCCTGGGCCTGGTCGGCCGAGATGACGCCGATGCCGACCGTGCGCTGCTTCCAGATACGGTTATTGGTGAGCAGCGCTTCGTATTCGTCGATGCGCGCCGGGAAGTCGTTGGTGAACTCCGTGAGGTAGTCCAGCATCGAGCCTTCGCGCCATGCGTTCAGGCGCTTCAGGTCGCCGCCCTTGTGCCACGGCGACTCGCGGTACTTCGACATCTGCTCCGGCAGGTCGCGGAACACGCCGCCCGGACGGTAGTACGTGGCGTGCATGCGCGCGCCCGACACCGCCTCGTAAACGTCCATCAGTTCCTCGCGCTCGCGGAAAGCGTAGAGGAAGACGGCCATGGCGCCGAGGTCGAGCGCGTTCGAACCCACCCACATGAGGTGGTTCAGGATGCGGGTGATCTCGTCGAACATCGTGCGGATGTACTGCGCACGGATCGGCGCCTCGATACCCATGAGGTTCTCGATGGCGCGCACGTAGGCGTGCTCGTTGCACATCATCGATACGTAGTCGAGGCGATCCATGTAACCGATGGACTGGTTGAACGGCTTGGACTCGGCCAGCTTCTCGGTACCACGGTGCAGCAGGCCGATGTGCGGATCGGCGCGGACGATCGTCTCGCCGTCCATCTCCAGCACCAGGCGCAGCACGCCGTGCGCAGCGGGATGCTGCGGGCCGAAGTTCATCGTGTAATTGCGAATTTCTTCCACGGCTTAATTCTCCCGCCAGTGGTCGGCGGATTCCGCCCTGGCCTGATCGAGGTCGGCGTCGTTGCGGATCGTGCGCGGCACCAGCACGCGCGGCTCGATCGAGACCGGTTCGTACACCACGCGCTTCTGCTCGGGGTCGTAGCGGACCTCGACGTTGCCGATCAGCGGGAAGTCCTTGCGGAACGGATGGCCGACGAAGCCGTAATCCGTGAGGATGCGGCGAAGGTCGGGGTGGCCGTCGAAGATGATGCCGTACATGTCGAATGTCTCGCGCTCGAACCAGTCGGCGCCCGGCCAGATCGGCGTGATCGACGGCACGACCGGGAACGCGTCGTCATCGCAGGACGCGCGCAGGCGGATGCGCTGGTTGAGTTCGATCGACAGCAGGTGGATCACCGCGGCGAATCGGCGCTGCTGCTCGACCTGGCGCGGACGCTCTGCCCAGGTGAAGCGGCCCATGGCCTCGCCTTCCACGCCGCGCGAGAAGCTCTCACCCTGCGCGGTATCGGTGTCCCATTCGGTCATGCCATAACCGAAGTAGTCGACGCCACAAACGTCGATGATGGTGCCGAAGCGGAAGCCTGCCTCGTCGCGCAAAGCAGTGGCGACGGAAATAAGGTCCCGCGGAGCCACCTCGGCGGTGACTTCGTTGCGCTCCACCTTCACGCTCAGCATGTCGCCGAAGCGCGCGGCGAGCCGTTCGACCAGCGAGGTCTCGTTAGTAACGCTCATGATGCCCTGGCCCTGTTAGCGCGCGATCGTGTGGGTGCGGCGGATCTTCTTCTGCAGCTGCAGGATGCCGTGGATCAGCGCTTCGGCCGTCGGCGGGCAACCCGGCACGTAGATGTCGACCGGAACGATGCGATCGCAGCCACGCACGACCGAATAGGAATAGTGGTAATAGCCGCCGCCGTTGGCGCACGAACCCATCGAGATGACCCACTTCGGGTCAGGCATCTGGTCGTAGACCTTGCGCAGCGCGGGGGCCATCTTGTTGACCAGCGTGCCGGCCACGATCATCACGTCGGACTGGCGGGGGCTGGGGCGGAAGATCACGCCGTAGCGGTCGAGATCGAGGCGCGCGGCGCCCGCGTGCATCATTTCGACGGCACAGCAGGCGAGACCGAAGGTCATCGGCCACATGGAGCCGGTGCGCGCCCAGTTCATCAACGCGTCGACGCTGGTGACGCCGAAGCCGCGGTTCACGACCGGGGCGTCGCCGTTCGGACGCAGGATGTCGTCGACGAGGTTCAGCGGTTCCGGGTTGTGCATCACCCGGTCGATGCTGGTCATCACTCCCATTCGAGCGCTCCCTTCTTCCAGACGTAAGCGAAACCGACCACCAGCAGCGCGAGGAACAGCGCCATTTCGACGAGGGCGATCAGGCCGATCTTGTCGAAGACCACCGCCCACGGGAAAAGGAAGGCGATTTCGAGGTCGAAGATGATGAAGAGGATGGCGATGAGGTAGTAGCGCACGTCGAATTTCATGCGCGCGTCCTCGAAGGCCTCGAAGCCGCACTCGTACGGAGCGAGCTTCTCCGCGTCCGGACGCTTCGGACCGGCGAGCATGCCGATCACCAGGAGGGCGATGCCAAGGCCGATTGCTGCGGCGATGAACAACAGGACGGGCCAGTATTGGGCAAGCACGATGCTGCGTACCTCCGCGCCTCGCTGGGCGCATCAGTGACCGTCGGCGGGGACGAGCGGTCCGGCTAGTGTCGCCGGAGCTTTTATCGAATCGATCCAAACGGTTCGATCCGTGCCGGCGCAATAAACGCGCCAACGACTCCGGATATCCACAATCTCACGTTGGGGAACCGATCTATTGTACCAGTGCGTGCCGGTATGCCGACAAGCCTTAATGACGGGAAACTGCCTCGCGAGGGTGGATTCGCAAGGTTTTCACCCCTGGCAGACTGACGCAGGGTGCAGAACCCGCGCCGACGGGTCACATGGTCTGGGTCGGACGTTCCGATGAGAGGGTTCCTGCCAGCAGGCCCTCGATCCGCTGCCGGGCGGCCTCGCTTTCCGGCGATTCGTTGAACTGGACGCCTACCCCGGCCGTCCGGTTGCCCTGGGCGCCAACGGGCGTGATCCAGACCACCCTGCCAGCCACGGAAATGCGCTCGTTCTCGTCGATCAGGGTGACCAGGAGGGCCACCTCGTCGCCAAGGCTGTAGCGCTGGGCCGTCGGCGCGAACAGGCCGCCCGTCTTCAGGTAGGGCATGTACGAGATGTACAGGGAGTTCACGTCCTTGATCTTCAGCGAAAGGATGCCCTGTCGCGGCGACGAGCTGGTGGCGTTCATGGACATCGGATTCCCTTGGTTGACCGCATGCTAGCTAGCCGGCGGGCCGGGCGACAAGCCCGACCGGTTCCGGATCCTGCCCTGCCCAACCATAGCGATCGTAGATCCAGGGCGTGGACAGGTCGGCGGTGAGCTTCACGAAGGCTGGGCCAGGCGCGTCGCGGAGGGGCAATATCCAATCCCCGCCTGCCCGCTCCACCGGCGCTTTGCGCCACGGCCACACGACCACGCCCTGCCCATCCGCCAGCACCACCCGAAGACGGGTGCGGGCGAATGGCCCCGGCCGCCACGGCAGGCGCAACGCTCCCGTGCCGGGGGCCGGCGGCGGCCGGTCGAAGCGCTCGGGCCGCGAGGCGATCCGGAGCATCCGGGTCCGGCTGAGGGCCATCTGGGTCGCGTGTTCCAGCACGGCGCACCGTTTGGTCGCCTGGCGTTCCGGATCGAGGTCCGGCACGAGCAGGTCTTCCGGCGCGGACCGCTCTGTTCCGTGGACCATGTAGGTAAGTACGTCGGCCATGGAGCCGGCCGTGGCCATCGCCAGCCGCACCAGGACATGGGCGGAGCCGTGGTCCGGATGGGTATCGCCAAGGTCGGGAATGACGACGAGGTTCGGCCGCACACGCTCCAGCACCCGCCGGACGGCACCGAGGGCCTGGCCATGGCGGAGGCGCAATTCGCTCGTTACCTGCATGTCATGCCAGCCGAGGGCATGCAGATGGTCGGCACCCACGCCAAGCCGGCCCAGCGCGGCGGCCACCTCGCCCCGACGCCTCGCGCCCCAGCGCGCCCGCGCGTCGGCGCCCACGACCAGGCGGCGCTCCAGCCAGCGTTGCGGCCAGGGATTGTCGTCGCCGTCGGTCAACAGCAGCACGTCGGCACGCCCGCCCGCGGCCAGCGTGCTCTGGATCAGCATGCCTGCGGCCAGCGACTCGTCGTCCGGATGCGGCGCGACGACGAGGAGGCGGGTGCTGCCGTCGATGACCGGATGGCGTTGCAAGGAAGGCTCCTGGTGGTTCGAAACGTCGGCTCGATTAAGACCGAAGCTGCGATAAGAGCGCGTCAACGCCAGGCGGCAAGCACTTCGAGCAGCACGAGGTCGGCCCGCAACGGACCGCGCAGCGCGTCGCGCGCGCGATTGGCCTTTGCGTACCAGGCGTCGAGCGCTTCGTCGTCCAGCTGGCTCTCCAGCGGAAGCGGCGTTCCCGAAGCCCGCGCACGCATTTCGTCGGTGGCCGCCTGTGCGGCGAACCACAGGTACCGCGCGGAATCGGCGGTCTGCCACCGCTTGACGACTTCCATCGCATCGCCGCGGCCGGCGGCAAGCGCTTTTAGATCGTGGCGTACCTCGCCCCGCTGCTTCAGCGCGCCGTTGGCAGCCCACGCCCGCGCCATGCCGGGGTTGCCCCCTGCGGCGTCCAGCGCGGCAGCCGCGTCGGCCACGCCCTGAGCGCGCAGCCAGTCCAGCGCGATGCCGCGCGAGGGAACCAGGAAATCGATGCGCTGGCAACGGCTGCGAATCGTCGCGGGCAACCGCGCAGGTTCGTCGGCGACGAGGACCAGCAGGGTCGAAGGTGTCGGTTCCTCGAGCGTCTTCAGCAGCGCGTTCGCGGCAGCGGCGTTCATCGCGTCGGCGGGATCGATCGTCACCACCTGCCAGCCACCGAACTGGCTGGCCATCGACAAGCGTTGAGAAAGATCGCGGACCTGGTCCACGACGATTTCGCTGCGCGTGACGCCGTCCTTGCGCAACCCGAACGACAGCGCGACCCGATCGGGATGCGTGCCCGCATCCATCAGTTGGCACGCGCGGCAGGAGCCGCAGGCCGTGCCTTGCACCGGCCGCTGGCAGAGCAGGCCCTTTACGAAGGCGGCGAGGAAATCGCGCTTGCCCAGGCCCGCCGGGCCGGCAAGCAGCAGCGCGTGTGGAAGCGCGCCACGCTCGCGCCGCGCCTGCAGTCGCGACCAGGCATCTTCGTGCCAGGGCAACGGGCTCACGATGCCGTTTCCGGGAAAAGACCGGCCAGGCCGGCGATCGCCTGGGCGAGCACGCCGTCCTGCGATGCCGTCGCATCCAGCAAGCGGAAGCGCGCCGGCTCCGCGGCGGCACGGGCGCGATACGCATCGCGCACGCGCTCGAAGAAAGCATCGCCTTCCACTTCGATGCGATCGGCCTCGCCGCGGCCCGCGGCGCGAGCGCGGCCGTCGCTGACCGGCAGGTCGAGCAGCAGGGTCAGGTCGGGCTTCAACCCTTCGGCGGCCCAGCGCTCCAGTTGGGCGATGCGCTCCAGGGGCTGGCCGCGACCGCCACCCTGATAGGCGTAGCTCGCATCGGTAAAGCGATCGCAAAGCACCCAGCGGCCCGCGGCGAGTGCGGGCTGGATTACCTGGCGCACCAGCTGCGCGCGCGAGGCGAACATGAGCAACAACTCGGACTCGGCGCAGAGCTCGTTGTTCGCGGCATCGAGCACGACGGTGCGGACGGCTTCGCCGACATCGGTGCCGCCAGGCTCGCGCGTCACGAGGAGATCCACGCCCTGCCCGCGCAAGTGCGTTTCCAGGCCACGCAGCAAGGTGCTCTTGCCGGCGCCTTCGCCGCCTTCGAGGGTGATGAACCGGCCGCGCTGGGAAATCGTCACTGACATCGCTTCAACTGGTAGCAGGCCACGGCCCGGTTGTGTTGTTCCAGGGTCGACGAGAAGACGTGGCTGCCATCGCCGCGGGCGACGAAATACAGATCCTTGCCCTCCGCCGGATGAAGCGCCGCCTGGATCGCCGCACGCCCCGGCAGGGCGATCGGCGTCGGCGGCAGGCCGACCCGTGTGTACGTATTGTAAGGGCTGTCCGTGGTGAGGTCGCTGCGGTGGATATTGCCCGCATATGCCGCACCCATGCCGTAGATGACTGTCGGATCCGTCTGCAGGAGCATGCGCAGCTGCAGGCGCCGCACGAAGACGCCGGCGATGCGCGGACGCTCGTCCGCCCTGCCCGTCTCCTTCTCCACGATCGACGCCAGGATCAGCGCCTCATACGGTGTGGCGAGCGGCAGGTCCGGCGCGCGGCCGGGCCAGGCCGCATCCAGTGTCTTCGACATGGCGGCGTAAGCACGCTTCAGGACGCTCGAATCGGTGTCGCCCTTCACGTACGCATAGGTTTCGGGCAGGAAGCGGCCCTCGGGATGGTCGCCTTCCGCGCCCAGGCGCTTCATCAGATCCGCGTCGTCGACGCCCGCCGTGTCGTGTGCCAGCGTATCCACCGCCGCCAGCGCCCGGCGCAGGTCGGCGACGGTCCAGCCGTCGACGATGGTGAAGTTGCGTTGCATGACCTTGCCCGCCGCCATGTCGGCAATCAGGTCACGCGGCGTCATGGACGGGCGCAGCGCGTATTCGCCCGCGTGCAGGCGACCGGACGCGCGCATTTCCATGGCCAGCAACCGCCAGTAGAGCGGCGAGGCGCGCGTGACCTTGCGCGCGCGCAGGTCGCGCACGATGTCCTTGAAGGAAGCGCCGCGAGCGACGTCGATGCTCTGCCCCGTCGCGGGAACGGCCAGCGGCGTGCGGGCGAAGCGCGCCCAGTCGAACCACAGGTACGTCCCCGCGGCGATGACCGCGATGAGCAGCACCAGAAGGATGACTCGCCACAGGGCGATGCCGCGAATCTTCATCGATCAGAATCCTTGGAACACTCTGATGGCGACGGCAGACCGATATCGCACCAGTGCGCCTGCAGGGCGCGGGTAACGGGGCCGGGCTGCCACGAGCGGGTTCCGAAAACCCGGACCGGGAGAATGCCGCGAACGGCCGACGTGAGGAAGACCTCGTCGGCGTCCTCGAGTCGAACGGGGTTCAGGCGCGCCTCCGTCACCTCCCGCACCGCCAGCACTTCCGCGCGTGCCACGCCGGCCACGCCGCAGCGATTCACCGGTGGCGTCATCAGCTGGCCACCGAACACGGCGAAGAGGTTCGCGGCCGTGGCGCAGACGAGGTCGCCATCGGTGTCGAGCATCAGGCCTTCGCCGATGGCCGGGCTGTCCCACTCGCCGCGTGCCATGACCTGCTCGAGGCGGTTGAGGTGCTTCAGGCCCGCAAGCAGCGGCTGGGTCGCGAGGCGCGTCGTGCACAGGCGCAAGGCGATGCCATCGCTACTTGCAGCGGCATCCAGCACAAGCGGCGAGACAGACACCACGAGCGTCGGGTGCGGGGATACCGGCGGTGCATAGCCACGCATCCCGGGGCCGCGGGTGAGCGTGACGCGCGCCACGGCATCGTCGAGGCCTTCAGCCAGCCGGAGGACTTCGTCCCGAACCGCCACCGGGTCGGGCGGCGGGATGCGCAAACGCTCGCAACCGGCTTGCAGGCGCTCCGCGTGGCGCGGCCACAACGGCGCCCTTCCGCGCGCGATACGCAGGGTTTCGAACAGGCCGTCGCCGTAAGTGAAGCCGCGATCCGACACGGACACACGGTCCGTGTCGAGGAAATCGACGGATATGCGCGGCGTCATGCCAGTCCGAACACGCGGAGCAGACCGCGTGCCTTGGCACGGGTTTCTTCCAGTTCTCGCTCGGGCACCGAATCCGTGACGATGCCAGCGCCCGCGCGCAGCGAGACGCGCGCGCCTTCCACGGCCAGCGTGCGGATCAGGATGTTGAGATCCATGTCGCCGTTGTCGTCGAGGTAACCAAGTGCGCCGGTATAGGCGCCGCGCGGCTCCTGCTCGAGTGCGCCGATGATCTCCATGCAACGCACCTTTGGACAGCCGGTGATGGTGCCGCCCGGAAACGTCGCCGCGATGATCTGGCCTGGCGTCACGCCTTCGCAGGCGCGGCCACGCACGTTCGAAACGATGTGGTGCACGTGTGCGTAGCTTTCCACCACCATGAATTCGTCGACCCCGACGCTGCCCGGCACGCACACGCGGCCGAGGTCGTTGCGCTCCAGATCGATCAGCATCACGTGCTCCGCGCGCTCCTTCGGATGGGAGATGAGTTCGCGCATGCGTGCCGCATCATCGTCGCCGGCGGCGCGTGGACGCGTGCCCGCGATCGGCCGGGTCTGCACTACGCCGTCGCGCGCTTCCACCAGCCGCTCCGGCGAGGAGCTGACGATGGCCCAGCCCGGCTGCTGCAGCAGGCCCGCGAACGGGGCCGGATTTGCCGCGCGCAAGGCGCGCATCAGGCTCGCCGGTGCCGGCGCATCGGCGAAATGGGCCGTCCAGCGGCGCGAAAGGTTCACCTGGAACACGTCGCCCGCATGCAGATGATCCTGCACGCGGCGCACGCCATCGAGGAAGCGCGCGGGCTCGTCCTCTTCGACCGCGAGCGGCAAGGGAAGCACCGCTTCGGGCTCGGCCGCATCGAGATCGGCGGCGAGTACATCCAGCCATGCCTCGGCACCCTCTTCCGCCACGAGCACCGTACGCTGTTCGACATGATCGACAATGGCGGCGGCGGGGGCGCGCAGGGCCAACGCGACGGGCGCTATGCCGATCGACGCCGGCAGGCTCAGGCTCAGGCTCGGCTCGATCTGGCCGGCGAGCTCATACGCGAGGTAAACCACCCAGCCCCCATGGAACGGCAGGCCATCCTCGACGCGAGGTCGATGGTGCGCGGACCACGCGGCATCGAGCGCTTCGAGGAAGGTCCCGGCCTGGGCGTCACCTTGTTCGTTACGGGTTGTACCGTCCGCCGACAGCGTCAGCGATTCGGCGCCCACGGCGAAGAGGATGTCGAAGCGTGCCTGCGGCGTACCGGTGACGGCGCTGGCGAGGAATGCCGCATAGCGCTCTGGATACGACGCGGCCGGCGCGAGGAGATCGCGCCGGCCAGCCAGGGTTCGCGTGACGAAAGCCAACGCGTCAGACGCGACGGAAAACGAGCGTGCCGTTGGTGCCGCCGAAGCCGAACGAGTTCGACATGACGACGTTGAGTTCGGCCCTTTCCGCCTTGTTCGGCACCAGGTCCATACCGAGCGCCTCGACCTCGGGATCGACGTTCTCGAGGTTCATCGTCGGCGGCATGATGCCGTCGCGCAACGCCAGGATCGAGAAGATCGCTTCCACGCCGCCGGCGGCGCCGAGCAGGTGGCCGGTGACCGACTTGGTGGAGCTGACCGCGAACTTGCCCTTCTTCGTGGCGTGCTCACCGAACACGTTGCGGATGGCCTTGGCCTCGCCGAGGTCGCCCACAGGCGTGGACGTGCCGTGCGCGTTCACGTACTGCACGTCTTCCGCCTTCAGGCCGGCATCGCGCAGTGCGTTGCGCATGGCCAGCTCCGCGCCGTCACCGCTGGGCGCGGTGATGTGGAACGCGTCGCCGCTCATGCCGAAGCCGATGAGTTCGGCGAGGATGGTGGCACCGCGCGCCTTGGCAAACTCGTATTCCTCGAGCATGAGCATGCCCGCGCCGTTGGACAGCAGGAAGCCGTCGCGGCCAACATCCCACGGACGGCTGGCATGCGTCGGATCGTCGTTGCGCGTGGACATGGCCTTGGCCGAGCAGAAGCCCGCCATAGCCGTCGGCGTGGTGGCGAACTCGGCGCCTCCAGCCAGCATCGCGTCGGCGTCGCCGTACTGGATGAGGCGCATGGCCATGCCGATGTTATGCGCGGCCGTGGTGCAGGCCGATACCAGCGCGATGTTCGGGCCCTTCATGCCGTGATAGATCGACAGGTTGCCGGCCACCATGTTGATGATCGAGCTGGGCACGAAGAATGGCGACACCTTGCGCGGCCCCTTGTCGCGCAGATCGATCGCCGTGGCCTCGATGGTGTGCAGGCCACCGATGCCGGCGCCCGCGGCGACGCCGATGCGGCCCGCGTTCTCGTCGGTGATCTTCAGGCCCGACTGGCGGAACGCATGCGTACCCGCGACGATGCCGTAGTGGATGAACGGATCCATCCGCTTGAAGTCCTTCGCGATACCACGCTTCCGGTCGTCGTCCACGTCGGTACCGACGAAATAGGCTTCCACCGGGTCGAAGTCGCGCACCTCGCCGGCGATCTTCGTCGCGTAGGCGGTGGCGTCGAAGTCGCTGACGAGGCCGATGCCGCTGGTCCCCTCGACGACATTCTTCCACGCGGTGGCGAGGTCGTTGCCGACCGGCGAGACGATACCCATGCCGGTCACTACCACACGTCGCTTACTCATGCGTTCTCATCCTTCACTTGTTCCGCGCAAACCATACGCGGGCGCAGGTTGCGTTACACGCAAACGAAAACTGCGCCATGACGGCGCAGCTTCCGTGTCGCTCGGAGATCGACGGGAGGCGGCGCCTCCGATCGACAACCAGTCGCTCGATCAGCTCTTGACGTGAGACTTGATGTAATCGATCGCCTGCTGAACCGTGGTGATCTTCTCAGCTTCCTCGTCCGGGATCTCGCACTCGAACTCTTCTTCGAGGGCCATCACGAGCTCGACCGTATCCAGGGAATCGGCGCCCAGATCGTCAACGAACGACGCGTTGGTGGTGACTTCATCTTCCTTGACGCCCAGCTGCTCGACGACGATCTTCTTGACGCGTTCTTCGATGGTGCTCATGTTGCCTTTACCTCCCGAGGGAAAATCCGGCGGCATTGTAGTGGCTAAGGACCGGGCCCGCCAGCATGCCACCGTCACGTTGATGACGCCCGGCCGAATGCCGGCAGGGCGCGAAATGACGATTGTCTCTCAAATCCGGGCCGGTGGCGACTGCCACCTGCCCGGCGTGATCAGGGCATGTACATGCCGCCGTTGACGTGCAGTGTCTCGCCCGTGATGTAGCGGGCGGCCGGCGAGGCCAGGAAGGCCACCGCCTCGGCGATGTCGTTGGGCTCGCCCAGGTGGCCCAGGGCAATGCCGGACAGCAGCGCGGTGCGCTGTTCTTCCGGCAGCGCGCGGGTCATGTCGGTGTCGATGAAACCGGGCGCCACCACGTTCACCGTGATGCCGCGCGAGCCGATCTCACGGGCCAGCGATTTCGAGAAGGCGATGATGCCCGCCTTGGCCGCCGCGTAATTGGCCTGGCCCGGGTTACCGGTGACGCCGACCACGGACGCGATGCTGACGATACGGCCCTTGCGGGCTTTCATCATGCCGCGCATCACGGCTTTTGACGTGCGGAAGACGGACGTGAGGTTGGTTTCGATGATGGCGCTCCAGTCCTCCTCCTTCATGCGCATGAGGAGCTGGTCGCGCGTGATGCCTGCGTTGTTCACGAGGATGGAAACCGCACCGGCCTCTTTCGCGATGGCATCAACGAGGGTTTCGATCGCGGGGGCATCGGTGACGTCCAGCACGCGGCCATGGCCGCCGTGCGGAGCGAGGCGCTCACCGATGGCCGTGGCACCCCCTTCGCTGGTAGCCGTGCCGTAGACGGTGGCGCCAAGTGCGGCGAGACGGTCGGCGATGGCGGCGCCAATGCCGCGGCTGGCGCCGGTGACGAGGGCGATTTCACCCTTCAGGGATGAGCTCATGGGGATATCCTGTACTGCTTTGTGGAAGTCAGACGGCTGCCGGAACCAGGGCCGCTTCGAGCTCGTCCGGCGCGCCGATGGCCTTGCCTTCGATCGACTTGTCGATGCGCTTGATGAGGCCGGTGAGCACCTTGCCCGGACCGCATTCCAATGTCTGGACGATTCCTGCCGCCGCGAGCGCCTGGATGCATTCGGTCCAGCGTACGGGCAGATAAAGCTGGCGCATCAGCGCGCCGCGGATGTCCTCGATAGAGGCGTGCACCTTCGCATCGGCGTTCTGCACCACGGGAATCGACGGCATCGACCAGTCCAGCGACGCCATGCGTTCACCGAGGCGATCCGCCGCATCGCGCATGAGCATGCAGTGCGAAGGCACGGAAACGGCAAGCTTCACGACCTTCTTCACGCCAAGCTCGGCGAGGCGCGCAAGGGCGCGATCGACGGCTTCGGCGTGGCCGGCGATCACCAGCTGCCCGGGCGAGTTGTAGTTGGCAGGGGAAACCACCTGCCCCTGCGCCACTTCTTCGCACACCTGGACGATCTGGGCATCGTCGCCACCGAGGATGGCGGCCATGGCACCGACGCCCGGCGGCACGGCCGCCTGCATCAGGCGTCCACGCTCGGCCACGAGGCCGGCGGCGTCCTTCAGGGAAAGGGCGGAAGCGGCAACCAGGGCGCTGTATTCGCCCAGGCTGTGTCCGGAAAGCAAGGCCGGCACCTGCCCGCCCCGCTTCACCCATACACGCCATGCCGCGACACTGGCGGCCAGCAGCGCGGGCTGGGTGTTCTCGGTGCTGTCGAGGGCGTCCTTCGGCCCCTCCTGGCTGATCGACCAGAGGTCGACGCCTGCGCCCTCGGAGGCCTCGTCGAAGGCGGCGCGGACTTCGGGATGGGCCGCCGCCAGTTCGGCGAGCATGCCGACGGACTGCGATCCCTGGCCGGGAAAGACGAAGGCGAGCGAGGCGCTGGATGAGGTCATGCGAGACGGTTCCGGGACTTCAAACCGCGAATGGTGCCGCAAGGCAGGAGGCAATGCACCATTCGCGGGCGTCTGGTGGCAGGAGCGCGCCCTGCGCGCGACATGTTTTGAGGCCGTGAGAAGCAGGACCTGCTGCTCCTCGCGAAAATCTGTCGCGCGCAGGGCGCGCTCCTACACCGATTCCGCGGTTGCTTAGTAGCGCAGCAGCGCCGAGGCCCAGGTAAAGCCGCCACCGAAGGCTTCCAGCAGCAGGTTCTGGCCGCGCTGGACCTTGCCCGAACGCACCGCGTAGTCGAGCGCCAGCGGCACCGAACCGGACGACGTGTTGGCGTGCTTGTCCACGGTGACGATGACACGGTCCATCGACATGTTCAGCCGCTTGGCCGTCGCCTCGATGATGCGCAGGTTCGCCTGGTGCGGAATCAGCCAGTCGATCTCGTCTTCCTTCATGCCGGCGTCTTCGAGCGTCTCGCCCACGAGGGAATCGAGCGTCTTGACCGCGACCTTGAAGACTTCGCGACCCAGCATGTTGATGCGCACGCCGTGGTTGGGCTCGTCCGTGAAACCGGCGGATACGCCCACCGGATTGAACAGCAGGTGCTTGAAGCCGCCGTCGGCACGAATGCGCGTGGTGAAGATGCCCGGCTCGTCCGAGGCATCGAGCACCACAGCGCCGGCACCGTCGCCGAACAGCACGCAGGTTTCGCGTTCGGTCCAGTCGACCATGCGGGTCAGCGTTTCGGCGCCGATCACCAGGGCCTTCTTCGACTGGCCGCTGCGGATGAACGCATTGGCCACGCCGAGGGCGTAGACGAAACCGGAACAGGCGGCATTGACGTCGAACGCGGCACAACCGTTCGCGCCCAGGCGATGCTGGACGAGGCAGGCGGTGGACGGGAAGACGATGTCGGGCGTGGTCGTGCCGAGCACGATGAGATCGATTTCCGACGCCTTGATGCCGGCTGCCTCGAGCGCGCGCTGCGCGGCGAGGAAGGCGAGATCGCCCGTGGTTTCACCTTCCGCCGCGACGTGGCGCTGCGTAATGCCCGTGCGCGTGCGGATCCACTCGTCGCTCGTGTCGACGATCTTTTCGAGGTCGGCATTGGTCAGCACTTTCTCGGGAAGCGCGCTGCCGGTACCGATGATGCGGGCGTATTTCAGAACCGTATCCCCAGTTGTGATTGCCACAAACGCAAAGCGGCGCGTTGCCGCGCCGCCTGCGTCTCGATCGTCCCTATGGCAGGGAGATCAATCCTCGGCGTCGACCGCGCCGCGGGTGTCGATGACCTTCTTGCCACGGTAGAAGCCGTCCTTGGTCACGTGGTGACGCAGGTGGACTTCGCCGCTGGTCGGATCGGTCGACAGCTGCACGGTCTTCAGCGCATCGTGCGAACGGCGCATGCCGCGGGTGGACGGGGTCTTGCGGCTCTTGGCAACGGCCATGACAAATCTCCAGCGAAATTACTTTATGAGTCCGCGGAGTGCCGCGAACGGGTTTTCAGATTTTTCCTGCGAGGGCATGTCGTCCTCGCCGGGTCCATTTACATCGTCGGGCAACTCGTAGTCCGGGTTCACCGGCACCAGGGGCAGCGCCAACAGCAGTTCGTCCTCGATCGTCGCGACCGGATCGAGCTTGCCGTCTTCTTCGACCAGCAACGCCTCGTAACCGGGAGGCAGCGACGCTTCCTCGCTTTCCTCGACGATCAGTCCGAGACGTGCATCGACCTCCACCGGCAGCTGGAAGGGCTCCAGCGATCGCTGACAGATGACGGTCAATGCGGCCTGCGCGCGTACGGCCACGTAGGCGATGCCAAAGTCGTCGCGGCCGAAATCCAGCGTATAGGTTACGTCACCTTCGGTGGACGCGACCACCTCACCCAGGCGCGAAAACGCCGATACGGGGAGTTGACCCTGGAACGAACGCCGCGCACGAACCTCGCGCCAAGCGTCCACGGACGATGGCAATGTCACGGACATAATCGGGAAATGGTAGGCATCAACATCCCTGAAGTCAACCGGTTAGGAGTCGCCGCACGGCCACGTCGCGCTTTTGCGCGGCGTGGCGACTTTCGGGCAGACTTCCCTTTCATCCTGGCAGTTTGCCGCCACGCGACCATAAAGGGGAAGAGTCCGCGTGTTTTCCTTTGCTTATTATGCACTTGCCGTGACGATCGCGATCGCCTTGGGCCTGTGCGCCTGGACGCTGCGCCATCAGCGGTCGCGCCGGCGGCATGACGCCCTGCAGGACCTGATGGACAATGCCGACCGTCTCGAGACCGATCTAAAGGACTGCCGCGACCGGCTCCAGCGCGCACATGCCGTCATGTCGGTGAGCCCCGACATCCCCGCTTCCGGCGAGGTGGAAGCGCAGCAGGCAGTGGATTCGGGCCTTCGGGCCCTGCTCCAGCAACGCCTCTGGATCCGGGACCGGGGTCCGGGCGCCACCCAGCGCGAACTGGACGAAGCGGTGGACGCCCTGGTCCGGGCCCGCCATCAACTCGAGCCGCGCCTGCGGGCGCTGGACGATGCGCAGGCCGCCCTGGACACCGCCGTCCGCGAACATATCCACAAGGATTTTTGAGCGTGTCCCCTCAACCTACCGTCGTCCTCGCCTCCACCTCACGCTACCGGGCCGGCCTGCTGCGTCGCCTCCTCGATCACTTCGAACAGGCCGCGCCCGGCACGGACGAAGCACCTCTTCACGACGAGCACCCTGCCACCCGCGCGGCGCGTCTGGCCGAGGCCAAGGCCCGGGATGTCGCCGCGAGTATCCCCGGCGCCATCGTCATCGGATCGGACCAGGTGGCCGATCTGGACGGCCGCGTGTTGGACAAGCCGGGCACCGTGCAGGGCGCGCACGCACAGTTGGCCGCCAGCTCCGGCCGTGACGTCATCTTCCATACGGCAGTCTGCGTGATCGACCTGCAGGGGGATGCGACCACGCACGTCGACGAGACCCGGGTCCGCTTCCGCGAACTCTCGGCCGAGGACATCGTGCGCTATGTGGAACGCGAACAGCCGCTGGATTGCGCAGGTAGCTTCAAGTGCGAAGGCCTGGGCATCGTGCTGTTCGAGCGCATCGACAACGAGGACCCGACGGCGTTGGTGGGATTGCCGTTGATCGCGACGTCTCGATTGCTTCGTGCCGCGGGGGTAGAACTCCCCTGAATATCGCCTACCTTCGGATATCGCTACCTTCGGATATCGCCACCTTCGGGTATCGCCACCTTCGGGTAGGAGCGCGCCTGCGCGCGACAGCTTGTCGGCTCAGTCTTCAACTTCTCGCGCCAGTTCCTAGCCATGGCCTCAAAAGATGTCGCGCGCAAGGCGCGCTCCTACGCGCGGGTGGAGCTTTAGGGAGTGAGCGACGCCTTGTACGCCGCCATCCAGACGACGCAATTGTCCGGATTGCCCGGAGCACCGCGAGATACTCGCGCCCTGCCCTCGTACAACGCAAAGCTGCGCCGCTTGTCGAACGCCTCCACGCGCCCTACCGGCCGCACGATGTCGACGCGTGCGCAGATCGAGCCGAGCCAGTTCCGTGCCTCGATGTCACGCCGTTTCGACTCGTCGACGACCAGCAGGACCTTGCTTCCCGCGTGGGTCGCAAGCCCGGCCTCGTCGAGCCCCCACGCTGCAAGCTGCGGCGCTCGGCCATGCTTTACGTTCAACGGGCTGTCCAGCGAATACACCGTGTGCGACGCACCGAGGGCGAAGCGCAGTTCCGCGGCGAGCATGAAGTTGTCGGCGACGAGGATGGCGTCCGGCTGCGTCGCGAGTTGCGCTTCCATTGCCGTGGCGCTTTCGCGCCATCCAGTGAAATTGGTGGGAAACGCCTTCAGGCCGGCAAGTGTCGTTGCGCCATGCGCGGACGCGGCGAGGCCGAGGTAACCGAGCCCGGCAGCCAGGCCAAGGCCTGCCAGAACGAACCCTGCGCAGACCGTGCGCCGCCACGCCTTCCCGGACTCACGCAGGAACAACGGAAGCGCCACGCACGCCACGAGGTAGCCCGGCAGCGGCCAATGCGCGCGGAAGCGGAGGTCGTCGGCGAACAGGCCCAGGACGAAGTAAGCGATGACAAAGGTGCCCGCGACGACGGCGACAACGTCGAACGGCGATTCCGCGCGACGGCGCCATGAGCGCCAGATCGCCCACAACATCGCCGCCCATGCCAGTGGCGTGCATGCCAATGCCTGCTCGATCGGTTGCACCAGGGCGTCCGCATGAAACTGCCAGGGATTCCGGTCGACAAGCTGGAAGGCTACGCCCGCTCCGTGCGCGCCCAGGTTGTACAGCACGATCGGCAGCAGTCCGAGTGCGGCTACGCCCATCGCCATCCAGAAACCGGGGCGCCGCCATTGCATCCTTCCGCGCGGCGTGAGCGAGAGGAACAGCAGGCCGCCAAGCATCGGCATCGCCGCACGGTAGTGCGTCATCCAGGCGATGGCGAGGCCAACGCCCAGCAGGAACCAGTCGCGCATGCGGTTCCGGTCGAGGGCCCCCAGCAGGCCCTGGAACGCGAGCAGGGTGGCGAAGGTCAGCGGTACGTCCGGGAGCGCGAGTACGCCCAGACTGCCCACCAGCGGAAGCAGTGTCACGAACGTGGCCGCCTGCCAGCGGGCAGCGGCGTCGCCGTAGCGCGCGGCCATCGCACCCACCTGCCAGGGCAGTAACGCGCCGACGAGCAGGAACGGCAGGCGCATGGGCAACAGGCCATGACCGAACAGACCTTCGGAAAGCGCGATCAGCCATGCGGTGAGTGGTGGCAGGTCGCTGTAGCCCCACGCCGGCGTGAGGCTCTCCTGCCAGTAGAAGGCCTCGTCACCGAAAGGCGACAAGGTGCACGCTATCGCCAGCTTCGCGAGACATGCCGCGACGAACACGGCGAGAAAGATGCCTCGCCAGGATCGCGCGTGCACGGCTACACTCGAAGGCTCACTCATGGGGCATACGCATCGATCATGTCCGCGACGAATCCACTCCACGATGAAATGCTCCGGCACCGGCTGGATGCCGCCCTGGCCCAGGTCAACGGCGTGCTGCTGGGCAAGCCGCGCCAGGTGAAGCTGGCCTTCACCTGCCTGATCGCCGGCGGCCACCTGCTGCTCGAGGACGTTCCCGGTGTGGGCAAGACCACGCTGGCGCATGCGCTGGCCGCCACGTTCGATCTCGAATTCCAGCGCATCCAGTTCACCAGCGATCTCCTGCCATCCGACATTATCGGCGTCAGCGTGTACGAACGCGAGACGGGCGAGTTCCGTTTCCACCCCGGGCCCATCTTCACCAGCCTCCTTCTCGCCGACGAGATCAACCGCGCGACGCCCAAGTCGCAGAGCGCGCTGCTCGAAGCGATGGCCGAAGGCCAGACCACGGTGGACGGCGTAACCCGCGAACTGCCGAAACCGTTCTTCGTCGTGGCCACACAGAATCCGCTGGATCTTGCGGGTACCTTCCCCCTGCCCGATTCGCAACTCGACCGCTTCATGCTGCGACTGAGCCTGGATTATCCGGACCCCGCCGCGGAACGCGCGCTACTGACCGGCGAGGATCGCCGCGACATGATGGCCGGGCTCACGCCTCGTCTCGACATCGCATCCATCGGACAGTTGCATGCGGCGGCCTTCGCGGTGAAGGTCAGCGGAACCCTGCTCGATTACCTGCAGGCCCTGCTCAGCGCCAGCCGCAAACACAACGACGTGCGAGTGGGCCTCTCGCCACGCGCTGGCCTTGCCCTGCTCGCCGCGGCCCGTGCGTGGGCGCTGCTCAGCGGCCGGGACTATGTGATCCCCGAAGACCTGCAGACCGTGTTCGTGCCCACTGCCGCCCATCGCCTGGTGCCGGCGCGCGGCAGCCACCGCGACGCCATCGCGCGCGCCATCCTGGCCGAGACCGCGGTGCCCTGATGCGGCCGCCACCCCAGCGGCTGGTGGCCTGGGCAGAACGCCGCCTGCCCTCGCTCACCCGGTACCGCCGGCCGGAGCCGTTGCCGATCCAGCTCCATCGAAGACGCATCTACATCGTGCCCACCGGCTTCGGCATCGGCTTCTCCGTGTTGCTTGCAGTGATGCTCGTCGGCGCGTTGAACTACGCGAACAACGCGGCACTGATGCTTACCTGCCTGCTGGGTGCCGCCGCGGCAGGCAGCATGCTCGTCGCGTTCCGCGTGCTGAACGGACTCACCATCGGCGGGGTGCGCGCCGGCACGGCACGCGCGGGCGAAGCCATCCACGTGTCGCTCGACGTCGGTGCGAGCCAGCGCGAACGCATGGCGGTAAGGCTCGACGTCGGCGGCCGCGAATTCGTGTTCGTCGTTCCCGCCGGCGCCGCGACGACCGTGGAATTCGAACTGCCCACGGAGTTCCGCGGCTGGCTGCCCCTGCCGCGCATACGCGTGCACAGCCGGTGGCCGCTGGGCCTGTTCCGGGTATGGAGCTGGCTGCATCCGGACCGCTCGGTGCTCGTCTATCCGCGGCCCGAAGCGCTCGGGCCGAAGCCGTTCGAGCCGCGCGGCGATACCGACCGCGGCCGACCGCGCCCCGGCGACGAGCCGGCGGCGTTGCGCGAATACCGTCCAGGCGATCCGCGCCGGCAGATCGCCTGGAAACTCAGTGCGCGCCATCACGGCCTCCTGGTGAAAGACCTCGAGCAACCTGCGCCGCAGGAAGACTGGCGGCTGGACTGGGACGCGATGCACGGGCTCGATGATGAATCGCGCATCGCGCGCCTCGCCCGTTGGATCGACGAGGCGAGGGAAGCGGGACGGCGCTGGAGCCTCCGCCTTCCGGACGGCTATTTCGACGTGGCGCAAGGCGACGAGCACTATCACCGTTGCATGACCGCCCTGGCGCTGCGTCCATGACCCGCTTCCGTCCTTCCCTGCGGCGCAAGCCGTCAAGTGAACCGGTACTGGGCCAGCGTCCATTCGACCTGCTCTGCCTCACCATGGGCTTCGTGCTGCTGGTGCATGCGGCACACCTGCCCTGGTGGCTTAGCGCAGCGCTGGCGATCATCCTCGCCGCACGCTGGCGCCAGCGCCGTAGCGGCGGCCGGAACGCGCCGCTGTGGCTCAAGATGCCTCTCATCGGCCTGTTGCTCGGTGCCGTGATCGTGCAGAACGGCACGCTGTTCGGACGCGAGCCCGGCAGCGCGTTCGCCGTGGGCCTGCTCGTGCTCAAGCTGCTGGAAAGCGAACACCGCCGCGATGCGCGCGTAGGCATCGCGTTCGCCTGCTTCGCCCTCATGAGCGCCCTGCTGTTCGATCAGGGCCTGGTGGCAAGCTTCTTCGTTTGCCTGGGCATCCTCCCCGCGCTGGCGACGCTGCGCTCGCTCGAAGAGGTGGAGCCGCAGGCCACGCCCTGGGTTCGCGAATTCACACCGGTATTGCTCGCCCTGCTGGCCGCCGTGCCGCTGACGCTGTTCGCCTTCCTCTTCGTGCCACGCCTGAGCACGCCACTGTGGGGCACGCCGCAGAGTTCCCAGGCCGTTACCGGGTTGTCGAACCGGCTGTCCCCGGGGGACATGCTTGACCTCATGACCGACGACACGCCGGCGCTGCGCGTGACCTTCGCCGGTGATCCGCCGCCGAACGCCGCCCGCTATTTCCGGGCGTACACGATGCAGTCGTTCGACGGCAAAGGCTGGAGTCCCGGTTTCCGCAACGGGCGCCGCCCACCTTCGCCGGCCGATTACGGTAGTCAGGTCGTCTACCAGTTGTCGCTCGAACCCACGCACGATCGCGTCGTGCCCTTGCTCGACCTCCCCACGGCCGCTCCAGCGGATACGGTCATGCGGGCCGACCATACCGTGCAGGCGAAGCATCGCATCGATGAGGTGACCTCGTTCGCCGGCGTCGCCGCCACCACCTACCGCCTCGAACCGACGCTGGACGACGACGTGCGGCGCGAAAACCTGCAGTTGCCGATGGGTATCGGCCCGCGCGCGCGGGCGCTTGCCGCGTCATGGGTTCAACGTTATGGCGACGACCGCGCCGCGATCGCCCGGGCCTCGTTGGCGCTGTTCCACACAAACTTCTCCTACACGCTTGCTCCCGAACCCCTCGGCCGCGACCGCATCGACGACTTCCTCTTTGAGACCCGCGAGGGCTACTGCGAACACTACGCCTCCGCCTTCACCTTCCTCATGCGCGCGGCGGGTCTTCCCGCTCGAGTGGTCACCGGCTACCAGGGGGGCTACTGGAACACCACGGGCAGCTACCTGCTGGTGCGCCGCTCGGATGCGCATGCCTGGTCCGAGGTATGGCTGGAGGGGCGCGGCTGGGTCCGCTTCGACCCCACCGCCGCGGTTCGTCCGGAACGCGTGCAACTCGGGGCCGCCGCGGCCAACGCGGGGCACGGCGGTGACGAAGGCCTGCTCGACTTCCCCTGGCTGCGCGATCTTCGCGACCGCTGGGATGTCGTCAACCAATGGTGGAACCGCGGCGTTATCGGTTTCGACGCGCTACGTCAGCAAGGGCTGCTGCAGCCGTTCGGCATCGCCCGCGCCGAAGTGTCGGACCTGGCCATGATCTTCGCCCTTGGTTGTGCCTTGCTGGTCGCCGCGGCGTTGGGTTGGGCCTTGTTCCAACGTCGCGAAGGCGATGCCCTGGACGCGTCGATGCACCGGCTCCAACGAAAACTGGCCAAGGTCGGCGTATCGCGAAGGACCGGTGAGGGACCCCGGCATTTCCTTGCACGCGCCGCGCGCGCGCTGCCCGGGCAAAGAAATACATTGGAAAGGTTGAGCGAGCTTTACTTGCGGTCGCGCTACGGGCATGACGAACCGCCGCCTGAATCGGTACTCCGGTTCCGACGCGGGGTGAAGGAATTAAAGGCGCGCCGCGTGGTCAAATAAGGGCATGGTATCGGCCGTGCCCGGTATTCAGGAGACGTGACATGTCCATGTACAAACCGCTGGCCATCGCCGCGGCGGCTCTCGCACTCGGCGCCTGCGCGACGGTGCCCCAGCCGCTACAGGGCCAGTTCAACGAGGTATCCACGGCCGGTGCCCAACAGGGTGGCGCGCCGGGCGCCAAGGTTCGTTGGGGCGGTGAGATCATCAAGACCGAACCGGGCCCGCAGCAAACCTGCTTCTTCGTCCTCTCCGAACCGCTGGACGACCAGGCGCGGCCCACCGCCGGCAAGACCGAAAGCCAGGGCCGTTTCGTCGCCTGCCGCGACGGCTTCTACGATCCGGAAGTATTCATCCGCGGTCGCGAGATCACGGTAACCGGTACGCTGCACGGCGCGGTCACTCAGAAGGTAGGCGACTTCGACTACGCCTATCCCCGTGTGGAGGCCGACGTGGTCTACCTGTGGCCGAAGCGCGTCCCGGTCACGCGTTACCCGCCAGGCTTCTACGACCCGTTCTGGGGTCCGGGCTGGGGTCCGTACGGTTACGGTCCATGGGGTGATCCGTTCTGGTACCGCCCGCGCACCATCATCGTGCCGCGGCCGATCTATCACGGCGCGCCGCACGGGCATCCGCATAGGTAAGGAAAAAAGCTTCGAGAAAAGGGGTCAGCCCGGTGGCCAGGTCATTTGCCTGCCCGCGAGGAAGTGCACATGGATGTGGAAGACGGTCTGGCCGCCGTGGGCGTTCGTATTGATGACGGTGCGGTAGCCGTCCTTTGCCAGCCCCTGCTCGCGCGCATAGCTCGCGGCTGCCAGAAGCAGTTTACCCAGGAGTTCGGCGTCGCCGGGACCCGCGTCGTCCAGCGTGGCGATCGACCGTTTCGGAATGAACAGCACATGCACCGGCGCCTGCGGGTTGAGGTCGCGGAAGGCCAGCACGTCGTCGTCTTCGTAGACGATGTCGGCCGGGATTTCGCGGCGAACGATCTTGGCGAAAAGGGTGTCGGTCATCCTGGAATCCTTTATCGGGTCAGCCCAGCGACTGCCGGCTGCCGAAAGCGTGGGCCAGCGTGCCGCGGTCGACGAACTCGAGTTCGCCACCCAGCGGTACGCCATGGGCAAGACGTGAGGCGCGGATGCCGGCAGCCTTCGCCAGCTGGCCGATGTAATGGGCGGTCGCTTCGCCTTCCACGGTCGGGTTGGTGGCGATGATCATTTCCTCGATCTCGCCTTCACCAAGCCGCTCTACCAGCAAGGGCAGGCCCAGCTCATCGGGACCGAGGCCGTCCAGCGGCGATAGCCGGCCCAGCAACACGAAGTAGTGGCCGCGATAACCGGTAGCCTGTTCGATCGCCGCGAGATCGGAAGGCGACTCCACCACGCACAGCACCTGCCGGTCTCGGCTGGCGCTAGCGCACAGGGAGCACACCGGCGTTTCGCTGAAGTTGCGGCAGCGCGTGCAGTTACCCACGTCGCGCATGGCGGATTCCAGCGCCGCGGCCAGGCGCAGACCCCCCTGGCGCTCGCGCTCCAGCAAGTGGAAGGCCATGCGCTGCGCGCTCTTGGCACCCACGCCGGGAAGGCAGCGCAAGGCGTCGATCAGTTCGCCGAGGAGGCGGGAGCCATTACTCATCGCAGGCGGTCAGCCGTCAGAACGGCATCTTGAAGCCGGGCGGCAGGTTCAGCCCGGCGGTGACGCCACCCAGGCGGCTGCGGCTCAGTTCGGCGATCTTGTTCACCGCGTCGTTGACGGCGGCGGCGACGAGGTCCTCCGCCATCTCCGGATCGTCGGCGAAGGCCTGGCGATCGATGTGCACCGAGCGCACCTCGTGGCCGCCGCTCATCGTCACGGTAACGAGGCCACCCCCGGCGCTGCCAGTGATTTCCGTCTTGGCGAGTTCGTCCTGCGCACGCTTCATCTCGTCCTGCATGCGCTGGGCCTGCTGCATCAGCTGACCGATTTGACCTTTCACGTTCCTGGCTCCACGGGTTTTATCGATTGCGGGATGACGCGTGCGTCGAATTCACGCTTGAGCGTCTGTACGAACGGGTCGGCTTCCATCGAGGCCTCCGCATGGGTCTGCGCGTCGCTCGCCGCCTGCGCCCTGCGCTCTGCCGGTGTGCCCAGGTTGCCCCGGTCGGCGACGAAGCGGAAGCGGACACGGCGGCCGAGGGCCTGCGAGACCTTTTCTTCCATCTGACTGGTCAGGGGTTCCACGGCCAGGTGCATGTGCGAAGGCGTGAGCGCCAGCACCATGCTCTCGCCATCGATATCGCGCAGCGAGCAGTTCTGCGCCAGCTGGCCGATAGGGCCCCGCAGGTTGGCGCGCTCCACGACGTCGTGCCAATCCGGCAGGCCGTTCGCGCCGAGCGCGAGGGGACGCGGTGGTGCCGCCGGTGCAGGGATCGGCGCCGGCGCCGGTGCGGGGGCGGGCGCTGCCTGTGCAGGCGCGGGACGTGGAGCCGGCGCGGGCGCGGGCGCGGCACGCGATACCGGCGCAGCCGGTGCCGGGCGTGCCGCGGCGGGCTGCGCTGCCGGAGCCGCCGCGCGCGGCGCGGGCGCGCCCTGCCCCGCTTCCGCCGGACGGAACGCATGCATGCGCAGCAGCACCATCTCGAAGCCGATGCGCGCGTCGGGCGCCATCGGCAGTTCGCGCCGCCCGTTAGTGGCGATCTGGTAGTAGAGCTGGACGTCTTCGGGCGCGAGGCGCGCGGCCAGGTCGGCGAGACCCGCGTCGCTCTCTTCGCCGCGATAGCCCGGCACCAGCTGGATCAGCTGCACGCGGTGCAGCACGGTGGCGAGGTCGTCCAGCACGCCGCCGAAATCGGGCGAGAACGAAGCGATGCGATCGGACTCTGCCATGAGTGCCGCGCCGTCGCCGCCGGCAAGCGCCTCGAGCACGCCCAGCACCTGGCCGCGCTCGACGCTGCCGAGCATGGCGCGCACGTCGGCCGCGCGCAGCGAGCCACCACCGTAGGCGATGGCCTGGTCGAGCAGCGACAGGCCATCGCGCAACGAGCCGTCGGCCCCATGCGCGAGTTCAGCGATCGCCTCGTCTTCGTATTCGATGGCCTCGGCGCCGAGGATGTGACGCATCTGCCCGGAGATCTGCTCCGGCAGCAGGCGCTTCAGGTTGAACTTCAGGCAGCGCGACAACACCGTGACCGGCAGCTTCTGCGGGTCGGTGGTGGCGAGCAGGAACTTCACGTGCGGCGGCGGCTCTTCCAGCGTCTTCAGCAAGGCGTTGAACGCCGGCTTCGAGAGCATGTGCACCTCGTCGACCAGGTACACCTTGAAGCGACCGCGCGAGGGTGCGTACTGCGCGTTCTCGATCACCTCGCGCACATCGTCCACGCCGGTGTTGCTGGCTGCGTCGATTTCGAGCAGGTCGACGAAGCGACCGGCGTCCACCGCGGTGCAGACGGCGCACTCGCCGCAGGGATCGGCCGATTCACCGCGCTCGCAGTTCAGCGACTTGGCGAAGATGCGCGCGATGGTGGTCTTGCCGACGCCACGCGTACCGGTGAACAGGTAGGCATGGTGCATGCGCCCGGAGTCGAGCGCGTTGGTGAGCGCGCGGACCACGTGCTCCTGGCCCACCAGTTCGGCGAACTTGCGGGGGCGCCACTTGCGTGCGAGGACCTGATAGGACATGCGTAGTACCTTGGGACGACAGTGGATTGTGCCAAGGACCGGGGGGTCATGAAAGCTCGCCCCGAAAAGGCGATGACCCTGCCAGCCACACCCCGGCACCCGAATCGTCCGCTACCGTTGCTTCCTTCCGGACCTGGCGGGATTTACAGACTATCGTCGCGGGGGGACCGACAGGGCCACCATAAAGACTTGTGTTATGGCGGAGAGGGCGGGATTCGAACCCGCGATACGCTATTAACGTATACACACTTTCCAGGCGTGCTCCTTAAACCACTCGGACACCTCTCCGCACTGTACAACCTCTTCCCCGGCTTCCGGTCCGGCAAAGAAGCGGAAGAATAACGGGATGAGGCTGGCGAGACAAGCTCCTAACCCGCCGCCGGGCGCGGTGGGTGCGGCTCCGGCAGGGCCAGGCGTTCGCCGGGGCGGGCGATGCGGTAGCCGCGCGATACCAGCGTCTCGCCGTCCGCGACACTGCCGTAGTGGTAGAGCGCCATCCGCAACCTGACCTCTTCGTCGTATTCCCGTTCCAGGTCGTCGACGCCGGTATGCGACGGGTTGCCGACCACGCCGCAGTCGTGCGCGATGAGTTCGCCGGTGACGCCGTGGATGGCCATCACCTCGGGAATCGGCCGCGTGTCGCCGGTGAAGACGAAGCTGCCGCGCAGGGCCACGCCATAGGAGGTGCCGTGCACGTGGTGGCGGGTCGGAAACAGGTCGAACCACTGCCCCGCATGCCAGAACCCGCGTGTGCATGGAATCAGGTGAAAGGCATCCCAGTAGTTCACGCCGCCTTCGGCCAGGGCCCCGGGATAGTCCGCTACCCGTGCGTGCAGCCAAGGCAGGAGAGCCGCATGCATGAACACCTTCATGCGCCCGCGCCGGGCCTCGTCGAACCAGGATCGCAGGAACAGGCCTTCCATGCCGGCCACGTGGTCCATATGCGCATGCGTGACATACAGCGCGGGAGGCAGGCTGCCATAGACCGCCACGTAGCGGTGCAGCGTATCGGGCCCACAGTCCACCAGAAGTACCGGCTGCCCGTCGCGTTCGAGCACGACCGACGACGAACCAAGCTCGATCGCGTGCGACGAACCGGCGCCGAGGAAATGAAGGTTCCAGCTCATTCGCTCAGGCTCCTTTCGTAGCGATCGACCAGCGCGGGCCACCACTCGGCGTCGAAGGAGTCGCCGGCGGCATCGCGCGCGCCGAGTTTCACCAACGAACGCTTGAGCCGGGCGAGATTCGCCTTGCGCCAGCCTGCCGCAGGCCTGCGCAGGCGGCCGCGGTCGAAATCGATGAGGTAGATGGCTTCGCCATCCACCAGGATATTGTGCGCGTTGAGGTCGGCATGCCAGGCCCCCACGCGGTGGAAGCGGGCGACCATCGCGCCGACGCGGCCGGCCAGTACAGCGTTGAAGGCGCCGTCGGCGAGGCGTTCGGCCAGCGTGGCGGCATCCGGAATGAACGCGGTGATGAGGTCGGCGGAATAACGAAGGCCATGGCGTACATAACGCGAGGCGATCGGCGCGGGCACGGGGAGGCCCCGCCGGGAAAGCTCGGCCAGGAGGTGGAATTCACGGACGCTGCGGGTACGCTCCCCCCCTGTGAACAGGTAGCGGTCGCCAAACAGGCGCGCGACCATGCCACCGCGGCGATAATGCCGGAGCACGGCCTCGCCTGCGGGGGTGTCGATGATCGCCACGCCGCCCCGGCCCCCGGTCTGGGTGCGCAGCCCGCCCTTCTCGCGCCAGCGATGGGGCGAGAACCAGTCGGCGTCGACTTGAGGTACACGGGTCGCGTCGAACAGAATCGTGCCGCCCGCGCCCTCCTCTATTCGTTGCTCAGTCATTTGCCAGCCGCCTGATGCGGCCTCACCCATCCGGTAACCCTTTCGTGCCAAGTCTACCAAGCCGCCCCCTCCCGCCGGGAGATTCCAGTCTCTGCATCCTGCGCACGTCCGCCATCGGCGACGTGACCCATGTGGTGCCGCTGATCCGCACCTTGCAGGCCAGGACGCCGGAAACGCGGCTCACCTGGATCGTCGGCAAGCTCGAGCGCCGCCTCGTCGGCGACCTTCCCGGCGTCGATTTCGTCACATTCGACAAGAGCGCGGGGCGCGCCGGCGTGAAAGCCGTGCGTGAAGCACTCGCCGGACGCCGCTTCGACGCCCTTCTGCACATGCAGGTGGCCCTGCGCTCCAACCTCCTCAGTCTCGCGGTGAAGGCGGATCGACGGATAGGCTACGACCCGGCGCGGTCGAAGGACTTGCACGGTATGTTCATCAACGAACGGATTCCGGCGCGCAGCGGGGAACACGTGCTGGATGCCATGGCGAGCTTCATCGAGCCGCTGGCCCTGAAGCAGACCGAGGTGCGCTGGGACATCCCCGTGCCGGACGAGGCCCATGCATGGGCAGCGGAGCAGCTGCCTGGCGACGCGGCCACCCTCCTGGTCAGCCCCATGTCCAGCCACGCCGTGCGGAACTGGCGCGTCGAGCGCTATGCGGCCCTGATCGACCACGCCACGGCGCGCGGCATGCGTGTGGTGCTAGTCGGCGGTCCGTCCGAAGGCGAACGTGCCCTGGCCGATGCCATCCTCGCAGCGGTGCGGCAGGCGCCCCTCGACCTGACAGGCAAGGACACGCTGAAGCGTTTCATGGCGCTGCTCGCGCGCAGTGCGATGATCCTCACGCCGGACTCGGGCCCGATGCACATGGCGAACGCGGCGGGTGTGAAGGTGCTGGGCCTGCATGCCGCCAGCAACCCCCATCGCTCCGGACCCTACTCGGACCAGCGCTGGTGCGTGGACAAATACGACGAAGCTTCGCGCAAGTTCCTCGGCAAGCCCGCCTCGGCGATTCCCTGGGGGACGAAGATCGAGAAGCCGGGTGTCATGGATCTCGTGCAGGTGGACGAGATGGTTGGCCGCTTCGAAGCCTGCGCGGCGCACCTGCGGCTACCCCTGAACGGCTGAATACCTTGGTAGGAGCGCGCCCTGCGCGCGACATGTTTTGAGGCCGGGAGCAGCAGGGCCTGAAGCGCTTCGCTAAAAACATGTCGCGCGCAGGGCGCGCTCCTACAGAGTCTCGGTCAGGCCTTTGGCGCGCGGTAATCCTGGTAGGACTTCTCTTCCACCAGCGTGGAACCCAGCTTCAGGTTGATCTGGCGCTTGATCGCCGCGCGTTCGTCGTTCTCGAAATACACGGAACGCGCCAGTTCGATGAACTCCTGGTCGAAGGCCTGCGCGCGCTCCTTCATGCGGATGTCGTCCTCGATCTTCCACAGGCGCTGGTTCACCGCCAGCAGGCGCGTCGTCTCGTCGGCGATGTCGATCCCGGACGCTTTGTCGTTCCGCCAGGTGGCGTCCAGCAGTTCGAGCTCGTTGCGCACGTTGGCCAGCTTCGCCTCGTCCCGGATTTCCTGCAGCTTGATCTGCAGGATCGTCATCTTGTCGATCAGCTCGCCGTAGGAAACGGGGGTCTGGATGAGGCTCATGGCAATCTCCGGTCGGTCAGGCGCGGGAGGTTAGCAGTTTTGTGGCCTAGAGCGAGACGACACCGAAGACGTCCAGCAGCAGCACGATGTTGAGGCCCAGCACCACCAGGGCGGCGATGACGGCAGCGACGGTTACCGGCACGCGGGTGCGGAAGGGGCCCATGAGGTCGCGCCGGCTGGTGAACCACACCAGCGCCACCATCGGGAATGGCAATGCGATGCTCAGGGCCACCTGGCTCATCACCAACGCATGCGTGGCATCCACACCGGCGATGACGACGGCGAAGCTCGGCAGCATCGTGACCGCGCGGCGCAGCCAGAGCGGGATATGGAAGGCGACAAAGCCCTGCATGATCATCTGCCCCGCCATGGTGCCGACCACGGAACTGGAAAAGCCCGAGGCGATCAGCGAGACAAGGAAAATCGTCGCCGCCGCGCCACCGAGCAGCGGCACGAGCGTCTGGTAGGCCGTTTCGATTTTGGCCACGTCCGGATGGCTGCCGTGGAATGCGCCTGCCGCCATCACCACCATGGCGAGATTGATCAGGCCCGCCACCGAAAGGGCCAGCACCACTTCGAGGTTGGACAGGCGGACGATCCGCCGGCGCTCGTCCGTGGTCTTTGGCCGGGCGCGCCGCTCCGTCAGCCCCGAATGCAGGAACAAGGCATGCGGCATTACGGTGGCGCCGATGATGCCCACCGCGATGGCGATGGCCATGCTGTCCGGCAGGTGGGGAACGAAGATCTGCTCTGCCAGCGATTTCCATCCGATCGGCGCGATGAACAGCTCCGCGAGGTAGGACAAGCCGACCACGCCGACCATCGCGCCAATGGCCATTTCCAGCCGCCGATATCCCCTGCCTTCCAGCAACAGGAGGCCATAGGTGACGATCGCCGTAATGCCCATGCCCACAAGCAACGGCAGATGGAACAGCAATGCGAGGCCGATGGCGCCGCCGAGGAATTCGGCGAGGTCGGTCGCCATGGCGGCCAATTCGCTCACTACCCACATCAGGTAGACGAGCGGCCTGGGCAGGCGCTCGCGGCAAAGCTGGGCGAGGTTGCGCCCGGTGACGATACCCAGCCGCGCGGAAAGACTCTGGAACAGCATCGCCACGAGGTTGGCGAGCACGACCACCCAAAGCAATCCGTAGCCATAACGCGCGCCGGCCTGGATGTTCGTCGCGAAATTGCCGGGGTCGATATACGCCACCGAAACCACGATGGCCGGCCCCGCGAAAGGCAATAGGGCGGACAGGCCCTGCCGGTGCCCGTCGAGCACCTCGCGCATGGCCTGTTCTTCATGCCGCTCCGGAGACACTTTCTGGAGCATGCTCAACGTCCCATGGCGGCAACGGTGTCGCCGCTTGCGATCACCATACTACAGCCGCCCCACGCGTCCGGCCGGCGCTTCGTCGGGCAATTCCGCGGGCGCCGCCTCGATCCGTACCGCATGCTCGCTGGGCCGGATCGGCTTGCCGCGGGCATCCGCGACACCACGAGTGAGTTCCGCGCCCAGGAGCACGATGATCGACGAATAGTAGGTCCAGGTGAGCAGCACGATGAAGGCGCCCGCGGGACCGTAAGCACCCCCGACGTTCGCGTATTGGACATACAGGCCGATGGCGAATTTTCCCGCGAGAAAGAGCACCGTGGTCAGCACCGCGCCGATGAATGCCTCGCTCCAGTCGATCCGGGCATCGGGCAGCACCTTGTACATGGCGCCGAACGCGCTCACGAAGACCAGCACGGAGATCGCATACTCCACCACCTTCCACACGATACCGTCGCCGCGCACCAGGGCCTGGATAAGCGCGCTGACGATGAAAGAAATGATCAGCATGAAGGCGATGCCGCCCAGCAGCGCGAACGCACGTGCCCGGGCGCGCAACCACGCCCCCACCGCTTCGCCGGGCTTGGCCTTCACACGCCATACGCGATCGAGTGTGCCCTGCAGCTGGGCGAACACGGCGGAGGCGCCGAACAGCGTCACGCCGATGCCGATGATGCCGGCCAGGTCACCCAGCTTGGGATGCGATTTCGCACTGTCGATGACGACGTTAAGGGCCTCCGCCGCGCGCTGGCCCACCACGCCCGCCAAGGCCGCCGACAGTTCGCCCTGCCATGCCGGGTGAAGCATGGACACAAGCCAGACCAGCAGGAGCAGCAAGGGCGCAAACGACAGTGCGGCGTAAAAGGACAAGGCCGCCGCACGGGTGATGAGCTCGTCGTCGCTGAATCCCTCCACCGCCGACACAATGGTTCGCCTGATGCCACGCAGGACCTTCATCGGTCACTTTCCTCCCGTTCGCGGCAACCCGTGGTCAACGGATGCCTTCGTCACGCTCGCGCCGATCCTCCATCTCCTTCTCGCCCTTCTCGATCTTCCTGTCGCGATCCTTCTGGCCGGGCTGGTCTTTCTCCGCCACGTAGTTGCCGTTACGGTCGCCCGACTGAGGGCGGTGCTTGCGAGATTCGTCGTTCATCAGTGACTCCTGTGTGCATAGACGCCCCGGGCCGACCTCCGGGGCTGATGGGAGCGTCGCCTGTGCCGATTCCGCATACCGTCGCGCCCGCGTCACGGCCACGATCACATCTCAAGTTATTGCGAGTGCTGCCGATGATCCGATCAGCCACCCAGTGATCGCCCATGCCCATGCAGACCGCCCGTCACATCAACCTGCGCGCCGTCCTCGTTCAACTCGAACGAGAGGGCATCTCCGGCTATGACGAACAGGCCCAGCACCTGGGTAACGTCACCGCCCAACGCCTGATGGAAATGGATCGCGGGGGGCCTATCGACACGCCCTTCGCAGAGCACGTGGAGTGGGCGTTGCACCGGCGACGCGGCTGGATGGACGAATTGCACGATAACGATCCGCTCGACACGTGAGCGGTGGCGCAGGACGCGTCCACCTCGCCTCCACGCAGGCTGCACATGGGTCATCGGTGCTCGCACGCCGTCGTTGGACGCGCCATACGGCCTGCAAGGCACGTTTTCGGCATCTTCACGTCTCACGCCCATCATTCGACCTTGGCAGAACCAAGCAACTGGAGCGGGGATGGACGTGTCGGCGGAATGGGTGATGGCCTGGACGGATCTGATCCTGGATTCGAGCGCCATGAGCGAAGCTGCCGACCAGGGCGATCTGGTGGAGTTGCGCGCCCGCGCATGCTCCATCGCCGCCAGGGCTAGACGGCATGGCTTTGCCGAGTTGTCGCGCAAGGCCTTCGGCTTGGTCGATCAGTTGGATTTTCGGCGTGACCTGCCTATATCTGCTCATGCAAGACCGGTCCAGGAAATCGTGAGGGATGTGGATGCTATCGGCAGGACGGCGGGATGACGAAAGAATCTTGCGTATTGCCGTAAAGGCTGAGGACCCCTGCGGCGCCATCGTGTTCGATGCATCCATCACGATGGTCTGTCCGAGCGTTACCCATGCCAACGAGGGGCCGGTGGCAAACTCGCTTGTGCGAAATTTCTCATGCCGAGGCGTGGAGTGAGTTGATGTAAGCGAGCGCCGACGTGGCGCTACGGTCGACATCGGCGCCCTAAGCGCCTTGTATGTATTCGACATCGCTATGATCCATGCCACCCTTATTGTCTCGTCCACGGACAGGAGGCGCGGGTGGCATCGGACTGGATAGGTTGGACTTTGGGAAACATTGTTGCGCCTTTGCTGGCCCCCACGGCGCTCGTCGGCGTAGCCTGCTTTTTCTCGCACGCGAACTACAAAAGGCTCCTGTCTCCATTCCTCACAGTGAAGGACGGACAGCTTTCATGGGTCGCCCTGACCTTCTCGATTGCAGCCCTGTATGAACGAGAAGCGGCACTCAGGAAGTTTCATCACGAAGCTACGGGTATCGCCACGACCATTGCTATCTCCGCCTTGATCCTGGCTTGCATCACGCCGCTCTTCGGCATGATGTTTCCGACGGATGAGCCTTCAGAACAGCTACGCGGGGTAGCCTGGATGACTCACTATCGTCCTTTCACTGGTTCCGCGATGGCGGCGCTTATGGCCACCTTCGCACTCTCTGGCGTACATTTCGGTTGGCTCTACTAGGAGGTAATCATGAATACCACAGGCACAGGACACGAGAAGCAAACACGCGAGATGCCGACATGGCTCTGGGTTCTCTATGCGGGAACCGGAGTGCTCGGCTTGCTCACCGTGCTTGGTTTCGTGATCGTGACGAAGCTTTTCTAAAAGCGGGAAGCGACATAGCAGAGGCTAGTCCTGCCGAACGATCCACACTGCCTGATTCACCGCGTCGATAACGACCTGCGGCTTGTCGTACTGAATGTAGTGGCCCGCATCGGGAACGATTTCGTTGACGCCTCGCGTCGACATGGCCGCTACTCTTAGGTGCATCCCTTCCCAGGACAACGTCTTGAAGTTGCGATCGTTCTGCGACTCGTCGCTTCGCTTGGGGAAAGGCGAGTGGGTAAGGACGATGATCGGCATGTCGCCGAAATCGGTGCGCGTCTTCCGGGTTTCCTCGGCGCTGGCGTAGAAGACGCTTTCGCGTTCCGATGCCATCGCCGCCTGCCACTTCTCCGTCACGCCATAGGCTTCCTGCGCCTTGTTAATAGCCGGACTGAACCGCGGTTCGTTGGTGTCGCCCACGCATGTCTCAAACATCTTGCTGCCTTTCACCAGCCCCTTCCGGGCCTCCGCGATGCAGCCGTGCAGATCCTTGAGGTTCTGCTCGTACTTTTCCTTGTCGCCGGGCGTTGCGAGAGCCCAGCCTTCCCGCGACTGGTCCTCATGGGAGCCATCGACGATCACCATAGACGCATGGCTTCTGACCTACCACGGTGCCCTAACGAAAAACGCCCAGTAACCACGAGGGTTCTGAATGGAAGTCCGGATTGGTGGCGCCGCGCTGCTCGACCAGGAGCGCCCGGTACATGCCCTCCTTGAACGAGTCTCCCATGGGCATCGTGCATTCGACCAACGTCACTGTGTTGGTGACCAACCGTCCGCCGCTTATTGCGCAGGCCGTTGCCATCCGGGGTGCGATGTAAAACGCCTGACCGCCGGGAAGCAGCAGCGATGACGGCGGAGGCGGACCGCTTTGCGCCGCACAAGCGGAAAGAATGAGGGGCAGAAGCGCCGCCGTTCCCTGGCGAAGTCTCGGTTGCATGGTTTCCCCTTGGGCCACCCTAAGCCGACGGCAGGGAAAGTTTACTCCGCCCGTTGTCAGGGGCAACAAGCACCAAACAATACCCGAAGGCCGGCGTCGGCCGGCAAAAGCTTCCCTTGTCGGTTGACGGTGGCCCTGCCGCACCGGCACGGTGCCCAACTTACAATTGCCAAATACCGGGGCCCAGCCAATGCCGAACGAACAAGCCATCCTCGAAGTCGCGGGTCTGCTCGTCGACGGTGTGGCCGTCAGTGAAGCACTGCTCACGGGCGACCTCGTGGAAGCCCGGTTCCGGGCACGGTTGGTTGCGGACGGTGCGAGCCTACACGGCATGCCCAGGGTCGAAGCCAAGGCGTTCAACGTGGTGCGGCCTCTCGAGGATGCGAATTAACCACCCTTGCCCGGCTATGCGGAGGCCATCGTCGACCTGTCGGAAGAACTCGACCGGGTCATCGCGCTTCTGCGGCAATGAGCAAGAAAGCATTGCCGCCCCTGACGTGCCGGCACCCGGTTGCCGAAAAAGCGCATTGACTGTGACGGCCATCACATTTGAAGATGCAGCCGCCATAACCACAGGAATGCTGACGTGTTTGAAAATGCCGAACCAGAGATTCAACGGATTGTTACGCTGACCCAGGGTTGTCCGGAGCGTTTTCGGGATAAATGCTTTGAATTGCTTCTGGAGGCATACATCACGTCGGTGTCCGCTCCACCCCCGCCGCCGACTCCTCCCGTTCGCAAACAGGAAGACCCAGCCCCGCCCGCGAACGGAACACCGCTAACATCGGTTCCTGAGGCCATCCGTGTCCGGTTTCTGAATCTGGCAAAGCGCCTGAAAGTCTCTGACACCAAGGCGGCTGACCTCTTTGATTTCAGCCTAGACCCGTTTACCTATCACGCGCTCGACATTCCCGGGGCTTCGAAAGGGGAGCGAATGCGCAACGTGGCCTTGTTTCTCGCCGTAAAGTCGTACCTGTCAACTGGCGCGTGGACTGCTGACTGGAAGGAATTTCGAGCCGACTGCATCAACCACGACTGCTGGGACCAAGGGAATTCAACCAAATACATGAAAAACGAGTGGTTCAAGGTTGCCTCCAGCGGCGCCAACATCACCCTGTCCGCCAGCGGCACAAAGGCAGCGGAAAGCCTGTTTTCGAAGGCTGCCGGCGGTGAAGAGTCGGCAGCGTGACCATCAGCAGCGAAGAACTGGAATCGTTCGGAGAACGAATCACAAAGCTCTATTCTGAGCTGGACTCCGGACCGGGTTACGCCCGGGTTGACCAGTCTGAGAAATTAGCCGAGGCAGCGCGTGACTGGTTCAAGCTGGCCTCCGCCCTGAAGGAAGAATCTGAGGGGTTCCTGACGGCTGTCCACCAGTACGAAATCGCGATGACGGCGGTCTTGAAGGCAACGAAGGTTCGCACGCGGGCGTCGGCATTCCGCCGCCACCTTGAGCCCTTCAAGACAAGTTTCATGGATGAAATCGTCGTACCGCTGATGAAGCACGAAGGCAGTCCTTCCCAGGCGGCCGCGAGGCAGGTGGAGTCCCTGTTTGCGGGTCTGCTGGGTCCCGAAGAGCAGGCGTATGTCTCGGAGGCGGCACGATGCTCGGCGGTGAAGTGCTACAGGGCCGCCATCGTGATGCTCTGGGCCGCTGCTGTAGCCCGGCTCCATGGAGACATCCAGCGCGTCGGATTCATCGCCTACAACCAGGCCGCCGTCGATTCCGTCAAGAAAAATGGTCAGCCGTTCAACCGCATCACAAAGTCCATCAACATAACGAGCCTTGCCGACCTCCAGCTGGGCCGCGACTTTGACCTCATCGCGGTTGGCATCGAGTTGTGGAAATACGACCTCCAGACATTCGAGGAATTGAACCGCTGCCTCAACACCAGAAACAGCGCGGCGCATCCGGGGTCGTTTGAGCCCGCCAGTGTGGATGTCCACCAGTTCGCCGAGAAACTGAAACGGCATCTCTTCGCGGTGGTGGGAGTATCTGCCCGGGTCAATTAGGTCGATTTTCGATTGTTGCGACCGACATCCGAATTTTTTTTTTTAACTTCACCGTGAGACATCCCGGGAGGGAATGAATGACCACTCCTGTATTCATCGACGGATGTGCATGGAATCACTTCTTTGACAGCGGGGCGGACCTGGAAGAAGTCCTGCCAGCGAACCTTTATCGCCTTTTCATCACAAGCGAAGTGGGAATTGAAATTCAGGAAATCCCTGAAAGGGAAGACAAGCAGGCGCTCAAAATTTCATGTTTGCCGTATCAGCAAGGCAAGGCAGCTCCCCACGAACGCCACCATCCCGACAATCGACCTAATAAGTACAGTACCAAGGTAACGGCTGCGCCTACTAAGACCCAAATCATTAAGAACTTCATTGGTGACATTGCATATCCTTTCTTCAGAATTTAAAGTGTCGCTTTCCGGCGCATTGAGCCCGTGTGACAACGTCACTGCACCCTGGCTTCCTGTAGAACTTGGCGAGCCCGGTCGTTGGTCGACACCGAGGCAAACAAGTCGTGTTCGTTGGCGACGGCCTTGGCTAATTCGTCCATCTCGCATGACAGGCTGAGAAGCGCACTCAACTTTGCCTCCGTGTCGAAGATGCGGCGGGTCCCATCGGGAACGTAGAGACGCTTAGCTTCGTCCGGATGGTAATGAAGGTAGTCCAGATGCCTTTGTGTCTCGGCCAGGATGGCAAGCTCGTGCCATGCCCCCATGCTCAGCGCGGCAAGGTCCGCGTGATACATGATGGCGGCAATGTCGAAGCTCGGAAGTGCAATGGCTTTGTCCGCGTCTGCCTTCACGTTCTTGCAAAGCCGGATGGCCTTCCGCAGTCCGGCGCCTACCAACAAATCCTGGTCGGATACCAGCTTGATGTGCTTGAAGGGATAGTTGTTCACCGTCCGGTTATCCGGCGAGCGTGACGTTCAGGGCAAGCGTTCACTCAACTTGAGGCAAGCGGGGTGGGGGGAGTCAAAATGTTGACCCCCTCTCACCCAAAAGTACGCGCCCGCACCTTTTTTCGTGCATCCGCGCGTTAGCGAAGTCTAGTGCTTCTAACGTACGCAGCTACCTTGAACAAATACGGAGCACCCATCGAGCGAATGGCACTTTAGGTAGTGCTCAAAGCCGAGCGCCCCGCATACCCGCGTCTCGGCGGTCCGACCTTGGCACCAAACGTTGCTCTGACAGGGATATGATGGCCGCGTTGCCAAAGGGGGACCACCATGTCTTCTCCGCTTGCTGATCTGGATGAACTTATCCTCCGCTGCCGAAATGACCGCGCCAAAGCGGTTATTCACGAAGCCGTTGCAAGCTACCGCGCGGGCGCATTCCGCGCATGCGTTGTGGCCACATGGATTGCTGTCTGCTTCGACTTCATCGATAAGCTTCATGAGCTATCACTGGCCGGGGATAGAGAAGCAGAGTTGCACGCGGTCACGCTGGAGAAGATTAGAACCAGTGGTGATGTCACAGAGGCTTTGCGATTTGAGAAGGACTTACTTTCGGTAGCCCGCGACAAATTTGAATGGTTATCGCCCATCGAATTCATCGACCT
>NZ_DASYDO010000043.1:0-33922 GCF_036499525.1 Luteibacter sp.
GCGAGATCTCCCCGGGTATGACGCACCTGCCTTCCCGCTTATGCCTGTCGGATTTACGCCGCGCCGTCCGTGCAAGTACCGGGCTTTGGCAATTTGGGCTACCTCACCCCGACGCGTCGCCTCATATCCGCTTCCTGTTCGTCAGGCCAGCGTTTTGCCTCGGGCTTCCTCCGGACGTCCGGTCACCCGAAACGCCCTTGCCTCTGGCTAACCCTTCCCCTTGCCGGGTGGGTAGAGGAGTTGCACCTCCTAGCAGGTGCGCCCTGCCGGGCGCACACAAAAAAAACGGCATGCCGGAGCATGCCGTTTCGGAAATATACGTTGAAGGTGCCCGTCAGATCGTGGCGATGCCTTCGGGCCGCTTGGCACCGACGAAGTGCTTGGCCCAGTAGGCCTCATTGAGACTGTCGACGCGCACGGTCTTGCCTGCCGAAGGCGAATGGATGAACTGACCGTTGTCGATGTAGATGCCGACATGCGAGATGGCCTTGCCGCGGGTGCGGAAGAAGACCAGGTCGCCCGTCTTCATTTCGTTGCGCTTGACCTTCAGGCCGGCGAGGAACTGACTGGCCGAGTTGGTCGGGAGGTCGAGGCCGATGCTGTGCAGGAACACGTAGCGGACGAAGCCGCTGCAGTCGAAGCCGGTGGAGGGCTTGCGGCCACCGCGGTGGTAACGGATGTCACGGAGCTTCATGGCGAAGGCGAGAAGGGCCTCGCGAGCGTGGCCGTCGACGTGGCCGGCGAGCTTGGCGGTGGCGGCCGCGACGAGGCTGTCGCCGTCGTCGTCGCTGCTGGCGTCGTCGCTGCTTTCCTCGTCATCGGAGGCGACAGCCTGGGAAGCGTCGGCCTTGGGCGCGGTGATCGAAGCGATATCGGAGACGGTGGACTGGGCCAGGGCGGTGGCCGGAGCGAACACCGGCAGATCCGTGAGGAGAAGCGTTGCGGACTGATCAAGAGCCTGTGGAGCGGCGATCGTGTCGGCGATGGCGGGTGTTACGGCGGCGATACAGCAGGAGGCTAACGCGAGAGCGGTCAGTCGCTTTAAATGCATGAGCGAAAAGGCCTATTCATCGTGAGGTTAAGCCGCCGTGAAGGTGAGACGACCGTGAACGAGCGGTGAAGTTACCAAACCGCATTCGCCTAGTTGTTGGCATAAGGTTAAAAGAAGACATTCCTAGGAAAGATTCAGACTAGTCGCAAAAAAACGCGGCCTTCAGGGCTAAAATCTGAACAAGTATCGGCACTTGCCTTCACATACGTGAGGACTGACCGATCTCTGACGTATCTCCGATCGTCAGTCGCGACGATCAAACCTTGTAAGCCCTTGCGCCGAAGATGGCGGAGCCGATTCGCACTTCGGTACTGCCTTCGACGATCGCCAAGGCGAAGTCGCCACTCATGCCCATGGACAGGCGATCCACCGCATGGCCGGCTTCGCGCGCCCGGTCACGAAGGCGATACAGGCTACGAAAGCATGCCCTCACCCGCTGCTCGTCCTCGCTTGCCTCGGCGAGTGTCATCAGACCGCGCAGGCGTAACGAAGGGAAGGCTTTCAGTTGGTCGAGGAAGGGAAGCAACTCCTCGGCGGCGATACCCGATTTCGTTTCCTCGGATGAGGTCTTCACCTGCACGAGCACGTCGATCCCGCGGCCGCGCGCCTGCAACGCCTTGTCCAGCGCCATGGCCAGGTCGAGACGATCGAGCGACTGCACTTCGCTGGCGTAGGCCGCTATCACCTTCGCCTTGTTCGTCTGCAGGTGGCCGATGACCACCCATTCCAGGTGCTGGTCCGCGAGCGCTGTCGCCTTCGCCTGGATTTCCTGTGCCTTGTTCTCGCCAAAGCGGCTCAGGCCGAGGGCCACGGCCTCCCGCACGACGTCTTCGCCGAAGGTCTTGCTGACGGGAAGCAGGACGACCTCCGCCGGATCGCGACCGGCGTGATGGCAGGCGTCGGCCATCGACGCCTGCACGGCTGCGAGTCGAGCGGCGAGGGTCATGCCTTCGACGCTTCCTGGAAGTGGCGGGCCACGACATCGGCCACGACCATGCTCACGCGCTTGCCGGTGGGAATGTGCAGGAATTCGTTCGGGCCATGAGCGTTCGAGTGCGGGCCGAGCACACCCGTGATGAGGAACTGGGCCTGGGGGAATTTCTCGCCCAGCATGCCCATGAAGGGAATGCTGCCGCCCTCGCCCATATAGGCCGCTGGCGTACCGAAGTAATGCTCGGAGGCCTTCGCAACGGCTTCCTCGAGCCAGGGCGAAAGCGCCGGCGCGTTCCAGCCACTGCCGTCCTTCTCGAGATCGAACGTGACCTTTGCGCCGTACGGCGGATCCTTCTCGAGCAACTGCTTGAGGAACTTGCCCGCCTGTGCGCCGGAAAGCGTCGGCGGCACGCGCAGGCTGAGCTTCACCGACGTCTTCGGACGCAGCACGTTGCCCGCGCTGTCCAGGGCCGGCATACCGCCCACGCCGGTGACTGCCAGTTGCGGACGCCACGTGCGGTTGAGCACCAGTTCGGAAAGGTCTTCGGTGACGGGCTTCATGCCTTCGACGAAGGGAAACTTGTCGTAGACCGCCGTGCCGAGCACCTCGGCCGAGCGACGCGCCTGCTCCATCCGCTGCGGCGGAATGTCGACGTACAGTTCCTTCGGCACGATCTTGCCCGTCGCCGGGTCCTCCAGGCGACCGAGGATGTCGCGCAGGATGCGGAAACTCGACGGCACCACGCCCGAAGCGTCGCCCGAATGCACGCCCTCTTCCAGCACCTGCACGGTGAGGTTGCCGCCGGTCATGCCGCGCAGCGACGTCGTGAGCCACAACTGGTCGTAGTTGCCGCAGCCCGAGTCCAGGCAGACGACGAGCGCGGGATTGCCGATGCGGTCGGCCAGGTGATCAACGTAGTACGGCAGGTCGTAGCTGCCCGATTCCTCACATGCCTCGATCAGGATCACGCAACGGGCATGTGGCAGGCCCTGATCGCGGAGCGCCAGCAACGCGGCCAGCGAGCCGAAGATGGCGTAGCCGTCGTCCGCGCCGCCGCGGCCGTAAAGCTTGTCGCCCTTGATCACCGGCGTCCACGGACCAAGGTCTTCGGCCCAGCCTGTCATCTCCGGCTGCTTGTCAAGATGGCCGTAGAGGACGACGGTTTCGTCCGTGCCCTTTTCCTGCACGCCCTGCGCGGGCACGTCGATGTAGATCAGCGGCGTGCGCCCTTCCAGCCGCACCACCTCCAGCAGAGCGCCTTCGAGAGCCGGCAGCTTGGAACGCGCCCAGGACGCCATCAGCGCCACCGCCTGGTCCATATACCCGTGCTCGCGCCATTGAGCGTCGAACATCGGTGACTTGTTCGGAATGCGGATGTATTCCACGAGTTGCGGGACGATTTCCGCATCCCAGAGGCCGCTGACAAAGGACGAAATTCGGGAGGTATCCATGGCTGGCCACACTCGTTGGTCAAAGGCCGATTGTAACAGCGGTGACAGCGAGGCCCGGCGCGTGTCGGAAAACGCGGCCGTTGCGTTCCGGCAATGACGCACACGGTTTCCAGCGACGCGCCGGTTCGCGCGCCGTGCGGCGCATCCCAGAGTGCCCATGCGCCATCCGGCGCTCCACGAGGAGAACCACCTTGCATCGTTATCTCATCGCCCTTGCCAGCCTCCTGCTTGCGCCACTCGCGCTCGCCTCCACGCCCGTGAACATCAACACGGCCGACGCCGCCACGCTGGCCCAATCGCTTGACGGCGTCGGCATGGCCAAGGCCCAGGCCATCGTGGCGTGGCGCGAGGCGAACGGCGCCTTCGAATCCGCCGACCAGCTCACCCAGGTGAAAGGCATCGGTGCCTCTCTCGTCGACCGCAACCGCGAGGCCATTCAGTTGGACGCGGGCAAACCGGCCAGGAAGGTAAAAATTGCGCGCAAGTCCAAAGGAGGCGACGAGGACTGAGCTGAGCCTTGCCGCCGCGGGTGGGAGCGGGCTTCCCACCCGCGGCGAACGCGCTACACTCGCGCCCCATGCCGGGGCCACTTGCGCCCCCGCATGAAACAGGGACTTGATGAGCCAATGATCCTGCCGTGTTACCGCATCGCCGATTCCGCCATTCCCGGCGCCGGCAAGGGCTTGTTCGTCGACGAATTCGTGGCGGCCGGGCGCATTGTGACGGCGCCCGACCAGATCGACCGCACCCATCGCTGGGCCGAGGTAACGGCCTCGCCAGAACTCTCCGCCGACCTCCACGCCGCCGCCCGCTGGTTCGAGGACCGCTACACCGTCTCGCCTGAATGGCCGGACGAGTGCTACGTGAACCACAGCTTCGAACCCACCGGCCTCTGGCATCTGGGCTTCATCTTCGCCGCGAAAGACCTGCCGCAAGGCACTGAAATCACGGTGGATTATCGACACCTCCTTGCCCCCGGGCAGGAAGAAAGCTTCCATGACGCCGCAACTGGTGAGAAAATAACCGGCTTGTCCTGGCAGGAAAGCTTCGCGCAGAGCACTCGCGCCCTGGCACTCCTGTTGGACTGACACCTGGTCACTTCGATGGCAATAGCAGACATCCCCGTCCTGGAAACGCCGCGACTGCGGCTCACCGCGCTCACCGAACGCCACTTCGACGATTACGCGACCATGCTGGCGGACGCCGACAGCACGCGCTGGATCGGCGACGGCCAGCCGCTGGATCGCATGAACGCGTGGCGCTCGATGGCAATGTTGCTCGGCCATTGGGCCTTGCGCGGCTGCGGCATGTGGGCCATCGAGCTGAAGGACACGGGCGAGTTCATCGGCCGCGCTGGCCTGATGAAGCCCGAAGGCTGGCCCGACCTGGAGCTGGGCTGGATGCTGAAGCCGGAACATCGCCACCACGGCTACGCGACCGAAGCGGGTGAGACAGTCCTCGACTACGCCTGGAAGCAGATGCACGCGCAGCGCGTCATCAGCCTCGTGCGCATCGGCAACGAGGCCTCCGACCACGTCGCCGAACGCCTCGGCGGCGAGCACATCGACAACATCGACTTCCTCGGCGGCGCGACCCACCTGTTCGCGTACTACCCGCCGCACAGGGCTGTGCGCCGCGCTGGCTGAGCCTGTAGGAGCGCGCCCTGCGCGCGACAGGTTTTCGGCTCAGTCTCCAACCTTGCGCGCCAGCCCAGGGCCATGCCCCCAAAAGATGTCGCGCGCAGGGCGCGCTCCTACAACGCCGGTGCGAAGTCGGTGCGGCGGCGGCGATGCGGCCCCACCGCGATGATCCCCGCCAGTGCCAGCAGGCGCGCGGTGCGCATCCAGGCCACTACGGTCACACCCAGCTGCACGATGAGGATGCCCAGCGGAAGCCCACTGCCCGCACCCGTCGTATGGCCGCGCCAGGACGCGATCCCCACGAGCAGAACGCCGCCCACCAGGGTGATCGCGAGATAGACGAACAAGGTCGCGAACGGCCTGCGTACGAACTGCATGAAGCCCCGGCCCAGCGCAAGGAAAGCGGAACGCAGTCCGATATCGGCGATGAACTGCGCTCGCGCCGATTCCATGATGGCTTGCGCGATGACGAAGAACAGGAGCGCCACGGCCAAAGCGCCGTGCTGGTACCACTCGGCGTTCGACACCAGCAAGGTCGCATCGATCTTGTCGTCCGCGAACGACGAGGCGCCATAGGCCGCGGCGACGAACAACCCGTACGGAATAAGCGCGAGGATCGACAAGCGCAGCATGCGCCCGTATTCGGCCGCACCGCCCTGGAGCAATCCACCGAAGCCGAGCGCGCGATGGGCACGTCCACCCGCCACGATCATGCCGGCGAGGAACGGGGCAGTAAGCAACGTCAGCAGCATGCCCACGACGAAGGCCATGCCCGTCCAGCCGTGGTCGTTGCGCAGCGCCGCGAACACGTCGCCGAACATGAGTCCGTCGAAATTCGCGGCCCAGGCGTCCGCGTGCACCGAATGCCCCAGCAGGTCGTCGAGCACCCTCCACAACGGTAGAGCCACCGCCACCGTGGGCAGCAACGTGATGAAGATCCACAGCAGCATCAGCCGCCACTGCAGGCCCGACACGCTGGCGCCGCCGATGGCCGAGAAAGAGGAACGTCGTTGCTGGCCGTTCATAGCGTCCCCACGAGCGCGTAGATACCTTGCAGCAGGGCAGCGAAGTCCGCGCCCCAGCGATGCGATGCGGCGTGGTTCGCCTCCACCGTGCGACTGTCGTTGAGCTTGTCCGAGTCGAGGTAGATCTTCCGCTCGGGATCCAGTTCGGCGGACGCGGCCTTCACCGGCTTGATGAACTCGAATCGCGCCCAGCGGCGGTCGTCGTCCCAGCCTACGGTTTCCACGGAGCCGTCCATGAAGGACACCTTCAGCGTCTGCGGCACGGGCGAAGCATCGCGCCGTACCGTCACGATCGTCTTCCAGGGGAAGGGACCACTGCCCGGCGTGGCATCGGGATGGGCCTTCTTCCATGCATCCCGCTGCTTTTCCACAGCCTCGTCGTTGTCCTCGGAGGTCAGCTCCGCGCGACGGCCGTCCTTCGCGAGGTTGCCCGCCAGCGGCAGCACTTCCTCGCTGACGATGCCGCTCACGCTGTCGTCGATGCGCTCGGTGCCGTAAACGTATTGGTCGAACACCTGCGCCACCACCTCCGGCTTGCCCGAGACGGATGCAAGCGTGGCCTGCAGGTCGCCGATGCCTGGATGACGGAAATGCCAGGCAGCGTAGTACTGGCGGAAGGCTTTCTCGGTCACGTCCTTGCCAAGGCGCTCTTCCAGGTCGTGCATCGCCGTGGCGGTGCGCGAGTAAACCGTGCCGTAGTCGGCGCTCGACAAACGATCCCACGCGTTCTGGCCGAGTGGATCGGAGGGGTGACGCAGCGTTCCATCCATGCGTTCGAGCATGAATGCGTCGAGGGGCGGTTCGACGCCGAAAAACTGCCAGAACGGCTTGGTAAGGTAGATCTGCTGCCCGCGCTCGCGGAGCATGCGGTCGTCCCAGTACTCGTTCAGGCCTTCGTCGAGCATCGGCTCCTCGAATTCGTTCGAGGCGAGCAGGCCGTAGAAATAGCCGTGGCCGAACTCGTGGATCGTGACGAAATCGAGCAGGTACTCGTCCAGCGTCTTCGGCTTCACCTTGAGGAAGCTGTCGGCCGTGAAAAAGGTCGGATACTCCATGCCGCCCGCCTCCGACGCATTGAACGGAGGCACAACGGCGGTCAGGGTCTTGTACGGGTAGGGGCCCAGCGTGCCGGAGAAATAGGCGAGCGAGTCGATGGACGCCTTGAGCACCGGTTTCGCGCTGGCCTCGTATTCGGGCGGATAGACCACCCGCACCTTCACCTTCGGGCTTCCCGGCCCGGTGTACTCGCCGTCGAGCGTCTTGTACCCCGGTGCCGCCATCCATGCGAAGTCGTGCACGTCGCCCTGGATGAAGTGCCAGGTGAGGTCGTTGCCTTCGGGCGCGGGATCGCCCTGCTGCTCGCCAACGGCGGCGACCACGTAATCCTTCGGCGCCGTGACCCGGACGTCGTACTCGCCGAAGTCCGCGTAGAACTCACTGTTGAAATGGAACTCGTGCACGTTCCAGCGCGGTTCGGTGGCGCCGCGCTCGCCGGGCAGCTCGAGTACGCCGATCTTCGGGAACCATTGACCCACCATGTTGAACTTGCCGACGTAGCCGGTGCGAATGATGACCCGCGGCAACTGGCTGTGGAAGTTCATGTCCAGGGTGACGCTGCCGCCCGCAGATACCGGTTGCGCCAGGTCGACGCGGACCACGGTGTGATCCGTGTCGGGGCCTCCGTCGGGATGCACGTAGCGCCACTTGAGCGCCGCACCGTCCTGCTCGACATTGCCGAGATCGATATAGCCCCACTCGCCCTTCTTCACCGGCGCAATCCCGCGCGAGCCGCCATGCGCGGCCAGGAGGCGCCGCTCGGTGAAGAACGTGCTGCCCTCGCTCTCGAAAGCATTGAGGTAAAGGTGGAGGAACACCGACGACACCGGGCGACCGCTGCGGTTGCGCCAGGTCAGCTGCTGCTGGCCATCCACCGTATGCTTGTCCGGATCGAGCCGCGCCTGGATGCGGTAGGACACGACGCGGTCCGACAGCGTGGGTTCGGTTCCCGTGCGGGGGCCGCCCCATGCGTCGGGCGCGCTCGGTGTGCGCACGAAGCCCGCATGCGCTGAGGCGAAGGGGATCTCGGCGGGTGACACTAGCGCCCCGGGCGGAGCCGTGGACGCGGCCGTCGGCGCCGCTGGAGTGGACGTGTCCTGAGCCCATGCGCTGCCGGTAAAGAGCAACGCACAAGCCACGGTCAAACGAACGATTCTGGCTGCCTCGCGGCGCATCGGTTCCACCCTCCCCTAGAAGCGAACGAGATTGCGTCCCCCGGTGCCTGGCCGATATAGGCCAGAGGTCACGGTTCAACCCGCGAAGGCGCACTCGCGCATCCACTTGGTGAGGATCCATTTCTCGCCCGCGAGCACCGGAGCACCGCCGTGCAGCGACAAAGAATCGAGTGAACCGTCGGGGGCGGTGTACTCGAAGTACAAGCCCTGCCCGCGGCGCGGGACATAAGTGAAGTCGATGCGCGGAAAGATGGTTTCGCCACCGGCCTCGACGTCGTCGAGGTACATGATTAGCGTGGACACCCGCTGGCCGCCATGACGCAGGTGCGGCTCGCTGCCTGGGTCGCCGGGTGGGAAATAGTCGAAGTGCGGCACGTATTCCGCGCCCACGCCATAGCGCATGGCCTGCAGCCCTTCGCCATGTTCTTCGTCCATGCCCATGATGGCGGCGGTGCGCGCGTCGATGCGGGCTATGAGTTCGGTTTCACCCCTGCCGAAGTTGGCGCCCTCGCTCGTACGAATGTCCTGCACCACGCCGATGCCCGTGCCGGGATTGACCACCTGCGAGCGCGCGAGCCGCGTCCTTGCCAGCTCGCGGAGCATGAAGCACTCATCGGTATCGAGCACGCCGTCGAGCACGGCGATGATCGGGCGCGAAACGCGCACGAGTATGCGGATGTCGCGGCCTCCGGCGTGCAAGGTGTGCCCCTCCGCGAGCCTGCTGCTGAACGCTGCCGCTGCCGCCACCGGAGCCGGCGCCACGGGAGCGGTCGATCCGAACATCGCGTCGGCGATGGCGTCGCGGGCGGCGCGCTCGTCGAAGCGGTTCTCCGTCATGGTGGCGAGCAGTTCGGCCGGCGGATGGCCAGCGGCGAGGGCTTCACCGATCCACCGGTGCCAATCCGGGGTAACCTTCGTGTGCAGGCGAGTGTCCATCGCAGCCCATCCTAAGCCAGGCCAACGTCCGCGGGTACCCCATGTCCAGTCATGCCCAGCCACGCGAGCTTTTTCGACTTCGGCAGGCGCTTCAGCGCATGCTCCGCCTTCGACGCCGCCGAGCGATCGGCGAAAGCGCGCGAGCCGAGCAACCGCACGGGCGGGTTGGCACGGGTGTAGCGGGCGCCCTTCCCCGCCACGTGCGCGGCGTAGCGTGCCTCCAGGTTGTTGGTGATACCCGCATACCAGGCGCCGTTACGGCATTCGATGAGATAGACGCACCACATGGCGCGAAGCCTAACCGATGAAGTGCCGATGAATCAGAACTACAACCTTGCGACGAACCTGCCGCTGCGAACCGGGCCCGCATCGAAACTCAGCGAGGCACTTGCAGCGACGACGGTGAGCACTGAGGACCTGACATACCCGGATCCCTCGGGCCCGCTCGCGGCCAGGCAGTCCGTGGCGCGATGGCTGCAACGGGTTTGCGGACACGGACCGGTCGATCCCTCCCTGATCACGCTGACGAACGGAACGCGACACGCGCTGGCCCTGGCGCTTCTCGCCACGGAGCAGTGGGAACCCGCCGTTCTCGTCGAGGAACGGACCTACCAGGGTCTCCGTGCCATGGCTCAGGAAATGGGCGTCCGCTGCATCGACGTCGCGATGGACCAACACGGCATGCGCCCCGATGCGCTGGCGCGGTCGAAGAAATTTGGCGCCGCCACAGCGGTATACGTGCAGCCGACCCTGCATAACCCCACCACGGCCACCATGCCGTTCTCTCGACGCATGGAGATCGCGGCGGTGGCCGAGGCGTTGAACCTGCTCATCATCGAGGGTGACGTGTACTCGCCCCTGGCATGGCATGGACAACCGCCCTTGCCTCCCTTTTCGGCCATCGCCCCGCACCGTACCGTGCACGCCGGCGGTATCGGCAAGATCCTCGGACCGGGACTCCGGATGGGCTGGCTTGTCCATCCCGATGCCAAACTGCACGGGCTGGTGGCTGGCACCATCGAGAGGCAGCTGGACGGGTTGCCTTCACTTTGGTCTTCCGTGGTCGGGCGCATGATGGACGATGGCACGGTGGATACCTTGCTCGACCGCCTCGCGAACGCGATGAAGGAACGTGCAGCCATCGCACGGAAAGTCATCGGGCCTGACCTGGTCACTTCGGGCGCAAGCCTGCACGCATGGCTGCCTTGCGCCGCGACGACAACATTGGAAAGGCGCCTGCTCGCCAGAGGAGTCAGAGTGGCTTCGTCAAAGCGCTTCGTGGGTTCGAGGCGGCATGCGGACGGTATCCGCCTTGCCCTGGGTGCCGAAGAAAATATCGAACGCCTCGAGGAGGCCCTCCGCATCGTGGCGGAGGAACGCTGAGAGTCAGCCCTTTTTTGCGGCCGTCAGCTTCTCGAGTGCCTTGCCCACTGCCGCGAAAGCGAACGCGCCGGTCACGTGCGTGGCCGCGCCCAGGCCACCGCCGCAATCGAGCTTCAGCGCATCCGCGCCCGGCGGGCGGACGCCGCAGACGCTGCCGTCGGCCTGCGGATATTGGACATTCTGCAGCGAATACACCGCGGAGACGCCAAAAAAACGGTCCGGATTGCGCGGGAAGCCGTACTCCTGGCGAAGCTTCTTGCGGATCATGCTGAGCATCGCGTCGTGCTCCGTGCGCGACAGGTCGCGCACGCGAACCTGGGTGGGGTCCGTGCGCCCGCCCGCGGCACCGACCGTGACCAGGGGCAGCTTGTGGCGGCGGCACCACACGATCGTTTCCAGTTTCACCTTCAGGGCATCGCAGGCGTCGATGACGACGTCGTAGTTCCGACCCAGAAGATCGTCCAGGGTCGAAGGTGTGAGAAAGCGCTCGATCGCCTCGAGGCGGATCGTGGGGCTGACGGCGTGCATGCGTTCAGCCATGACGCCGACCTTCGGCTTGCCGTATTGACCGTCCAGCGCATGCAACTGGCGATTGGTATTCGACAGGCAGACGTCGTCACCGTCGATAAGGGTAAGCCGGCCGATACCGCTCCGGGCCAGCGCCTCGGCTGCCCACGAACCCACGCCGCCTACCCCGATGACGCAGACGTGCGCATGCGCCAGCCGATCGAGGCTGCCACGGCCGTACAGGCGTTCTATGCCGGCGAAACGTTCGGCCTGGGCCGTGCTCACGGAAAACTCGCTGGAAACAGGTCCGTTCATTGTCTCATATCGAAAAATCGTGGCCCTGGGCTATGCTGACGCCCTCGTGATGTGATGGATCCCCGATGCGCCCGCTGCTTCTCGTCATTCTCGGCCTCGTCGTGGGCGCGATGGGAGCCACTTTCGCCCTCTCGGCCCTGCGCCAGGGAACGCCGTTCCATCGCGGCGTGATGGCCGTGATGCAGCATCACATGGGCGCGCTCCGCGCCGAAGTGCGGGCGAAGCAGTGCGATGCCAAGGCCTCCGCGGGCCACCTCGCGCGCATGCTCCAGACGGCCGGTGACCTGCGCGAGGCCTTCCCCGACATGGACGCGCCTTTCTACGAGGCGGCCGGCCGGCTGGGCAAGGCCCTGGACGGCGCGGCGGCGGCGGCCCCCGCAACCTGCGAGGCGCTTGTCAGGGCGGTCGCCCCCGTTGGCGAGGCCTGCCAGGCCTGCCATCGCCAGTATCGATGAACGTGGCGGACCCTGACACGCCGCCCATGTCCATGCCCGCGGATAAGCAGCCTCGCCCCCGGCACTTCATCCACATGCAGCTGTGGCTTCTGCTGCGGGCGATGGCGCGGTTCGAAACCACCATGTTCCTGCGCACGCGGTATTCGCAGCCAAAAATGGTAGCGATCGGCGTGGTAGGCAGTTTCTGCCTCGCGGTGTACTACCCCGTCTGGGCCTACCTGTTCCCGCAACCCTACGAAAACCTGCCCATGCGGCTGGTGTGCAGCGCCACCTTCATTCCGCTGGCCCTGCTGCCGTGGTGGCCGCGCCGCCTGCGCACGCACCTGCCCACCTACTGGTACTTCGCGATGACGGTGGCCATGCCGTTCTTCGTGGGCTACATGACGTTACGCAACGCCACGCCGGCCTGGCTGATGACCCACCTTGCCTGCGTGATGCTACTGATGATGCTGTTCGACATCGCCAGCTTCGTCGTGGTGTTCAGCATCGGCAGCGGGCTTGCCACGCTTGTATTCGTGCTCTCGCCGGAGGCGCACCTGCAAACGCGGACGATGCTCGAGTACCTCCCGCTCCTGCTGTTCGGCATGGTCGGGGGCGCCACCTGCACGGTGTCCTCGAATATGGCGGAGCAATCGCGCATCGACGCATTGACCGCGGCATCGAACAACATCGCGCACGAGTTGCGAACGCCCCTGGGCTCCCTTCGCATCGCCGCGCGCGCCGTCGCGCGCTTCATGCCGGACCTGATACGGAGCCACCGGCTGGCCGAAGGCGAGGGCCTGGCCGTGCCCGAGGTACGCGCGCAGAACCTGCATGCGCTGGAGCGCAGCATCGGCGTGATGGAGCGCGAGGTCACCTACGCCAACACGATCATCGACATGCTGCTGCTCTCGGCGCGGCCTATCGGCGAGGTGCCCCTGTCACCGCTCGCCGCGCGCGAATGCGTGGAGCAGGCGCTGCGCCGGTTTCCCTATGGTTCACGTGCCGAGCGTGAACGTATCACGTTGTCGCCTACGGGCGATTTCCCCCTCCTTGGGGAAGAGGCCCTTGTAGTGCATATACTGTTCAACTTGCTGCGTAACGCGCTGTTCCACACCGACCGGGCGGGAAAGGGTGAAATCCAGGTGTTCATCGAACCCGGCGACCAGGCCAACCGCATCCGCATCCACGACACCGGCCCGGGCATCCCGCCGGACGTGGTGCCGCGGATATTCAACCGCTTCTACTCATACGGCAGCGACAGCGCGGGGACCGGCACCGTGACCGGGCTGGGAATAGGACTCGCTTTTTGTCGCGCCGCGATGGAGCATATGGGCGGAGGCATCGCATGCCGTACCAATCTGGGCGAATTCACTGAGTTCACCCTCACCTTCCCGCATCCGGAGACCGGGGACCGGCAGTGATGACGCTGAACTCGCAGGGCGATATCCAGCCCTTCCATTTCCCGACCACGACGGTACTCGTCGACGACCACGAGGAGTATCTCGAGGTCGTGCCGCTGCTGCTCGACCCGATGATGCGCGTGCGCACCTTCAGTTCGCCGCGCAGTGCACTGGCCACCCTCGGCAACAATGGCAGCCGCCCTGTTCCCGGCGGCGGCTGGCTTTACCGTTGGAAGGATCGCCCCTCCGAGACACAGGAGCTGGTGGCGCTCGATATCGATTCCATCCACCGGGTGGTGTACGACCCTGAGCGCTTCGCCGAAATCTCAGTCGTCGTGGTCGACCAGGCCATGCCGGAGATGGATGGCATCACCTTTTGTAAGCGCTTACCGAATCCACACATCGGCAAGATCCTCCTCACTGGCCGCGCCGACGACGCCACGGCGATCGACGCCTTCAATTCCGGCGTGATCGATCGCTTCATCCGCAAGAACGATCCCGCCGCGATCGAGAAGCTCCAGACGGCCATCACCGAGCTCCAGCACCGTTACTTCGAGCGTGCCAGCGCGTTCGTCGCCGAAACCCTGGCCCTGGGTAATTTCCGTTTCCTGCGCGATCCCGCCTTCCGCGAGGTGCTGCAGGCGGTCACGGCCACCTTCCAGCCGGTGGAGTGTTACGTCCACTGCAATCCCACCGGCCTGCTGCTGGTCGACGCCTGGGGCATCGGCCGCTTCCTACTCGTCCAGACCGACGAAGACCTCCGCACGCACTATGAAATTGCGGCAGATCTGGGCGCGCCGCCGGCCGTGCTCGAGGCGCTGAGGAGAGGTACGGCACTCCCCTGGTTCAATTCGCGCGACGGCTTCTACCACAAGGGCGTAGCCGATCCCGAGTCGCAACTCCATGTGGCTACCGCGGTCTCCGGCGAGCAGTGGTACTACTACGCGCTTATCGACGATGTGCAGCGTTTCCGCCTGCAGCACGTGAAGTCCTACCGTACCTGGCTGCGCGAGCAGGACCTCAGCCTTGCTGCCGACAGCAGGTCACGGTTCATCTGAACGCCCTTAAACCTTCTTGATTCTCAAGCGAGCGAACCACCCCACACCGGATACTCCGGTGAGTGAGGTTCGCGTTGCCTGGAAAACATCCCGTTCGGACGACGTGGTCCGGGCAACGTCTCTCTGTTAATGGCTCGAGGGGCGGGGGCTCCTGTGGGGGCTCCCGGCATCACCCTCCCTCCCGATTAAGCGCCTGCCAGGGCGAGGCCGGCGCGCGCGCCGTCACGGCTGGCGGTGGCGTTCATTCGTCCGTCCCTTGACCAGAGAGAGATGATCCATGGAAAACGTTTCCGTCCTGCACCCGATCGCCAAGGCACCGGCACTCCCGGATTTCGTCATGCGTAGGGTCGATCGATTTCACAACGAACGGGTGGCCGTCGATTGGGGCGGACGTCACATTTTGCGCGGACGGCGGCCGGATAGCGGCGATCTCATGCTGCAGAGCAACGACTACCTCGCCATCGCCGGCCATCCGGCCATCGTGGAAGCGCAGCGCGAAGCCCTGGCCGAAGGCGGGCTGGGGATGATGATGTCCGCCCTGTTCCAGCAGGACGAGTGCCAGCCCCTGCACCGGGTCGAGGCCGAGTTGGCCCGGGCCGTCGGCAGTGAGGACGGCATCCTTGCCCAGTCAGGCTTCGCCGCCAACGTGGGCCTGATCCAGTCCATCGCGGGGGAACGCGTGCCGGTCTACATCGACATGCTCGCGCACGCATCGCTGTGGGAAGGCATCCGAAGCGCGGGCGCGAAGGCGGTGGCGGTCCTGCACAACGACATGGCCCACCTGGAACGGCAGGTGCTGCGCAACGGTCCCGGCGTCATCGTCGTCGATGCCGTGTACAGCACCAACGGCAGCCTCGCCCCACTCATGGACATCGCCGACATCGCCGAGGCCCATGGCTGCGTGCTGGTGGTCGACGAATCCCATTCGCTGGGCACGCACGGGCAGCGCGGCGAAGGCCTCGTCGCTAGCCTGGGTCTGAACGATCGCGTGCATTTCGTCACCGCCAGCCTGGCGAAGGCGTATTGCTCGCGCGCCGGCTTCATCGCCTGCACCACGCGGTTCAAGGATTATTTCGGCTGCGAGGCCCTGCCGGCGATCTTCAGTTCCTCGCTACTACCCCACGAGCTGGCCGGCCTCTCGGCGTCGCACCGGGTCATCCAGACGGAGGGCTGGCGGCGTCAGCGGCTGCGTGCGGTCACGCACCGCGTGCGTGGCGAGCTCACCGCCCTGGGCTATCCCATCGGCGACGGCACCGAGCAGATCGTGGCGTTCGAAGCCGGCCAGGAAATCCGCACCGGCCGCGTGCGCGACATCATGGAGCGGTACGGCGTATTCGGTTCCGTCTTCAGCGCCCCCGCGACCACGGTGAACCGCTCGCTCCTGCGCCTCACCCTGAACGCCGGGATGAGCGATACCGACGTGGAACGGCTGCTCGAGGTGTGCCGGGCGGCGCGCGACGAGATGGACCTGGACGTATGGAGTGCCTCGCGCCGGGTACAACGCGATGCAGGCCGGGCGGCGGTTTCGGCCGAGGTTGCCTGACGGAGGACACGGGCGCGCTCACACGCATCAATACCCGGGAAGCGGGATCCGCTCGTACTCGTCACCGGGCACCAGCGGAAACCGTCCTGCCGCCCAGTCTGCCTTCGCCGTTTCGATCAGCTCCGGCGAACTGGCCACGAAATTCCACCACAAGTGCCGCTCGCCATCGAGCGGCGCCCCACCGAACAGCATCACCAGCGACGGCTCTTTCGCCTCGAGCACCGGCGGCGGCCCGTCGTGCGCCACCCCCATGTCGAGCGCGGCGAGCTCCAGCTCGTCGAGGCGGACGGCACCCTGTACGACGTAGGCGCCCCACTCCGCATGCTCCTGCGGCATCGTAAGCCTCGCGCCAGCCTCGAGGCGGGCCTCAACGAAGAACATCGGGGCGAAGACGCGCACGGGAGAGGCTGCACCGAACGCATTCCCGGCAATCACCACCATCCGGACACCGTCGCGTTCGACCGTGGGCAGTTCGGCGGCGGGATGGTGATGGAACTCCGGTTCCACCTTCTCGTGCGAGGTCGGCAGGGCGACCCAGACCTGGATACCATGCAGGCTCGCATGGTCATGACGCGCTTCCGGCGGCGTCCGTTCGGAGTGCACGATGCCGCGGCCGGCGGTCATCCAGTTGACGTCGCCAGGGTGGATGTCCACGGCACTGCCCAGGCTGTCGCGGTGACGAATCACGCCATCGAACAACCAGGTGACCGTCGCGAGGCCAATATGCGGATGCGGACGGACGTCGAGCCCGGAGTCGTCATCGAAGGCCGTGGGGCCCATCTGATCGAAGAACACGAAGGGGCCGACATGGCGCGCCTTCAGGTGCGGCAGCATGCGCCGAATGACGAAACCGCCGCCGAGATCGCGCTGCTCGCCGTCTATGGGAATGGTGGTCATGGCCGGACTCCGTGGGATGCGGAAATCCTAGCAAAGGCGGACCGGGCCGGATGGCACGAAGCTATCGCGCGATAACGCCCATTCCATGCAGCGGGGCGTATGCCAAAACTCCTCCGGCGCACACGGCGCCGAAGGAGCAGAAGTCATGCAAGGACGGGCGGCGCAAGCCTACCCGACCAAATCACTTCGGATTGACGTTGTCCGCCTGCGGGCCCTTCTGGCCCTGGGTCACGGTGTATTCCACCTTCTGACCTTCCTGCAACGACTTGAAACCGTTGCCTTGGATCGAACGGAAATGCACGAATACGTCCGGGCCGCCTTCATCCTGAGTGATGAAGCCGAAACCCTTGGCGTCGTTGAACCACTTCACAGTACCTGTTGCCATCACACACACCTCTATCCAACACACGAAAACCCGGCTCGCGAGCCGGCGACTTACTGGGCATGCTGGACCGGGTGAGGCGATGGAGCGCAAGAACTGCTCGCTAACATCGGGCCACTCTCGTGACCGCGCAGACTCAGTACTGAGGATCATAACCACATTTTCCCAAACATCTGTAGGGGAATGCCTACAGAGGGCGATTTTTTTGACGCCGATCACGTCAAAAACGTGAAGGAAATGCGATGACCTGATTTTTTTTGCCGATATTGCCCAACGAAAATCACTCTCACCTAATTGCGTCAGTGAGAACGTAACTCGAGGGGCATAAAAAGAGCCGGGCGTTGCCGTCCGGCTCGTTCGCAAAGCTGGTCAACCCGGCCGATCAGGCCTTGTTGACTTCCTCAGCCTGCAGACCCTTCTGGCCATTGACGACCTTGAAGGAGACCTTCTCGCCTTCAGCGAGGGACTTGAAGCCGTTGCCCTGGATGGCGCGGAAGTGTACGAACACGTCCGGGCCGTTCTCACGGGAAATGAAGCCGAAGCCCTTGGCATCGTTGAACCACTTTACGGTGCCGATCTCACGATCCGACATAGAAACACTCCAATACGATTTACGAATGAAACCAGCGACTTGACATAAGTCGCTGCATTACTGGTGTGCAAGGAAACGCGAGGAGCGAAGCGATGTTGCGGATCCGTGATCAGCTGCATCGGGTCAACGTAACTCTATGACCCCGGCAAACACAGTGCGCGGACTATACCTGTACCCGTGGAAAATAGCGATGGGACTCACTGACATCGATTTCACCCCTTTGGGGCACACTGCTTGCCGGGCGTCGCATCGATGCTGCGACTTTGACTACCATTCGTCCACGCTCGCCAAGGGGACCCGACGACCATGAACCGCACCGTGACCCGCCTCATCCCTCTGCTCGCTGGCGCGCTCGCGCTCGCCGCCTGCTCCGACCACAAGACCAAACCGGAGACCACCAGCGGCCGTACCGCCACGGCAACCACGACCACGACGACCAGCGCCCCGGCCAAGCGGTCCTCGACGGGCACCTCGACGCCGCCCCCCCGCTCTAGCAACAGAAAGGAAGCGGCGCTGCCTGAGAATACCGGCATCGCGGCTTGCGACGAGTACCTGGCCAGCTACAAGAGTTGCCATCTTGCCGCCGGCGTCTACGCCCGGGACCAGATCGACAACCGCTACGAACTCATGCGAACGAGCCTGCTGCGGCAGTCACAGGATCCGGACATGCGCGGCCAGCTCGGCGCCCGCTGCACGTCCCTTGCGAACCAGTTGAAGGAAGCCCTGCACGGGAAATCCTGCGCGGACGTGCCGGCACCCGCCTCCACGCGCTGATCAGGCGGTCACCGCCTTTCCCAAGAGCCTGGCCAGTTCACGCGGCTGGCTGCGCTCTATCGCGATGCGCGGCGTGCCATGCCAGCCCGCGCATTCGCCGATCGCGCCGGCGAGATCCTCGACGAGGGCCGGCGTGACGGCGACTCCATCCTCCAACCAGATGCCCAGTACCTGGAACAGGCCGGCCTGGCGCTGCGCCTTTGCATCCAGCCGGCCCACCAGCCTGCCGCGGTGCAGGACGGGCAGCACGTAGTAGCCGTATTTCCGCTTCGCCGCCGGCGTGTAGCACTCGATCGTGTACTCGAAACCGAACAGGTCCAGCGCTCGCGCGCGATCCCATACCACCGGATCGAAGGGCGACAGCAGCGTGGTCCGCGTGGCTCGCAGACTGTTCCGCGCCGCCTCGTCGAGCAAGGCCGCGTGCTCATGGTGCACGTAGGCAGGGTCGCCCCAATCGTCCACCGCGACCGTCACAAGAAGGCCGCCGGTCACCAGCGGTTCGAGTTCGGCATCGCTCACGCTCGGGCGTAAACGGAAGTAATCGGCGACCCAGCGTGCCTTCGCGATGCCGAGGGCGCGAACGCTTTCCAGGATGAAATGCCGCCGGATCGCAGCCTCGTCCAACGCACCGGCGGACGGCGGGTCGGACCAGCGTTCCGTGACCCGCTCGGCGAGGTCGTACACTCGCTGGAAGCGTTCACGCCGTGCCACCATCAAGCGGCCCAGCGCGAACCATGCCTCCAGCCAGCGCTTTTCGGGTTTCCATCCCCACCATCCCTTCGTTCCAGGGCTGTCCCGTTCGAAATCGGCCGCACGCAATGGGCCTTCACTGCGAATGCGCTCGAGCAGAGCGTCCATGTCGGACCGTGCTTCCGTGTGCGTCCGTTCGGCCATCTTGTGCGCCCAATGCCACGCCCTGCCCGCGCGGTAATCGCGATGGTAGCGATACTGTTCGACCGGCACGAAGCATGCCTCGTGCGCCCAGCACTCCGCGACGACGCCTTCGGCCAACGCCTCGTCGAGCCACTCGTTCCGATACCCGCCCAGCCGCGAGAACAGGGTCATGTACGGACTACGCGCGACAACATGGATGCTATCGATCTGCAGCATGCCCATGCGGGCGATCGCCGCCGCCACGTCGGATTTGCGTGCCTTGCGTGTCGACCGCCTGAGCAACCCCTGCGCGGCCAGGTGCAGTAGTTGGGCGGATCGCGGCGAAAGACGAAGCACGTCGCCTGTAGAGGGTGCGTCGGATACGCGTGACGGCACGGTGGAGGCCTTTCCGCAATTGGGTCGCCATTAAATCGCTCCTTGCTAGCGTCGGCAACGATCAACCACGTGACGAAAGGAGGCCATCCCATGAAGAAGCAAGTTCGCGCCGTCGCCCTCGGCGCATCGCTGCTGCTGGCAGGCGCGGCGTTCGCCCAGGTTCCGCCGCCCACCCATCAGGTACCGCCTCCCCCGCCGGGTGAGGCGACGCCGCCGCCCCCACCACCGGGCGCGGTGCCGCCGCCGCCGACAGCCGAGCCCATGCCACCGACCACACAGGCACCCGACCCGAGCATGCCACCGCCTGCCAGCGAGGCGCCCCCACCGCCGCCTGCCGCTCCTGCGGCGCCCGCTGCTCCGATGCCGTCATCCCCCCCTGCGTCGCCCGGGTCGGAAATGGGTTCCACGGGATCGACCATGGCGACCCCGCAGGGGCAGGTCACCGTAAACAGCGGTCCCGCACCAGCGAAACCGGCGGGTCCGGCGCCGGATTTCGCGACGCTTGCGGGCGGTAAGGGCTCCATCTCCCCTGATAAGGCATCGGCGTATCCGCTCCTCGCCAACGACTTCCAGTACGCGGACAGTAACCGCGATGGGCGAATCTCGAAGAGCGAATACCAGCGTTGGGTCGCCAAATCCGGCGCGTCCGCCAGCCCATAATGAGAAAGCCGGCACGACCGGCCGACGCTGTGGGAAGCCCGCCGGCGGGTTTCCCACCTTTCGCCAAGCTGAACGCTGCACGTTCTTCATGCAACCGGCGCGGCTACACTCCCCCGCTTCACCGTGCCGCACCGGTTCGCAGGGAGTCATCCACCATGAAGCCATTCCGCGCCACCGGCGCTCTCGGCGCCTATGCGTTCCTGCACGCGGGCCTAGCCCTCGCGCAGAACCCCAGCCCCATCGACATTCGCGCCTGCTCCGCGATCGAAACGGATTCGCAGCGCCTGCTCTGCTACGACAAGGCGGTGGGCCGCGACCGGCTGCCGCAGGCGGCCAAGAAGGAAGATTCCTCCGCGGATTCGATCAGTGTCGACCTGGCCACCCGCAACTCGCGCGAGGTCGCCCGCCCGTTGTCGCTGCTCGATAGCCGCTGGGAGCTATCGCCGGAATCGAAACTGGGCACGTTCAACCTGCGCGGGTACAAGCCCACCTACGCGTTGCCGTTCTTCGGCGCCTCAACGCAGAACAAGCGCCCGCACAGCCCCGCACCTGGCCACACGGTGACCACGCCCCAGGAACTGGACGACGTCGAGGCCAAGTTCCAGATCAGCCTGAAGACCAAGGTCGCCGAGAACCTGTTCGAAGACAACGGCGATCTGTGGGTCGGCTATACCCAGTCGTCCCGCTGGCAGGTCTACAACACCGACAACTCGCGCCCGTTCCGTGAAACGAACTATGAACCCGAGGCGATGCTGGCGTTCAACACGCATTACCAGGTGCTCGGCTGGACCGGCCGCCTTGCCAGCATAGGCATCAACCATCAGTCCAACGGCCGCGCCGATCCGCTGTCGCGCAGCTGGAACCGCGTGGTCGCGGACATCGGCCTGGAACGCGAAGGCTGGACGATCATGCTGCGCCCGTGGTGGCGGATTCCCGAGGACCGCAAGGACGACGACAACCCGGACATCCAGGATTATATGGGGCGAGGCGAGATCCAGATCGTGCACGAGGTGGGCCGGCAGGAATTCGGCCTGACCGCGCGGCACTCGTTCCGCACCGGCGATCGTTCGCATGGCTCGCTACGCGGCACCTGGAGTTTCCCGGTGGTGGGAAACCTGCGCGGTTACATGGAAGTCTTCAACGGCTACGGTGAGAGCCTGATCGATTACAACCACCGGGCGACGTACCTGGGTCTCGGTGTGTCGCTGCTGGATTGGTATTGAGGGTTAGCCGGGCCTGCGGCGTCTCCGCTTCGTTGGCCTTTCGCGCGCAGGGCGCGCTCCTACAACGCGTCGTTGCAGGAGCGCGCCCTGCGCGCGAAAGGCCAACGAAGCGGTGTAGCGGTAACCCCCGCTAACTCAATGGTGATGGCCGCCTTCACCGTGCACGTGCCCGTGCGACAGCTCTTCCTCGGTCGCGTCGCGCACGTCGGTAATCTCGACCGCGAAGTGCAGCGTCTGGCCGGCGAGCGGGTGGTTGCCGTCGACGGTGACATTGCCGCCTTCGATCTTGCTCACGGTGACGTTGATGCTGCCCTGGTCGTTGCGGCCCTGGAACTGCATGCCCGGCTGCAGATCTTCCACGCCCTGGAAGGCATCGCGCGGCACGACCTGGACGAGCTCCTGGTGGTGCGGACCGTAGCCCTCCTCCGGCGCGACGTCGACTTTGAACTGGTCGCCGGCCGAACGGCCTTCAAGCGCCTTCTCGAGGCCCGGAACGATGTGGCCTTCGCCATGGATGTAGGCCAGCGGCTCGCGACCTTCCGAACTGTCGATGACGTTACCTTGGTCGTCGGTCAGCGTGTAATGGAAGGAAACGGCGTGTCGATTGGCGATCTGCATGAAATTCTCGCTGTGGAGGGGGATCGGGGAAGGCAGGAGATGCCCTCCCGGGCCTCCAAGGCTAGGCGACCGGCACCCGTACTGCAAATCACGAATGCTTCGCGATGCTGCGGCGCAACCCGCCAAAAGGCTACGATCTGCTAGTTTTCCCGCTTTTCCCCTTTCCCTCCGACACCATGCCGGGAGCCGCATGTTCGATTGCATTCTGATCGCTAACCGTGGCGAGATCGCCTGCCGCGTGATCCGGACCTGCCGCCGCCTGGGCATCCGCACCGTCGCCGTGTATTCCAGTGCCGATGCGGGAGCGCAGCATGTGCGCCTGGCCGACGAGGCGTGGCCGATCGGCGGCCCCCGTCCTGCGGAGTCGTACCTGCGCGGCGACGCGATCATCGAGGTGGCGAAACGCAGCGGCGCGCAAGCGATCCACCCCGGTTACGGCTTCCTCTCCGAGAACACCGGCTTCGCGCGCGCCTGCGCCGAGGCTGGCATCGTCTTCATCGGTCCGCGGCCCGAAAGCATCGACGCGATGGGTTCGAAGGCTGCGGCGAAAGCCTTGATGGAGCGCCATGCCGTGCCGCTCGTCCCTGGCTACCACGGCGAGGACCAGGATCCGGCGCACCTCGCCGCGGAAGCGGCGCGCACGGGCTTCCCGCTGATGATCAAGGCCGCCGCGGGCGGCGGCGGCAAGGGCATGCGCATCGTGCGCGACGCGGCCGGCTTCGCGGAGGCGCTTGCCTCCGCACAACGCGAATCCGCGAACGCCTTCGGCGATACGCGCGTCATCCTCGAGCGCTACGTCGAGCATCCGCGGCATATCGAATTCCAGGTGTTCGGCGATACGCACGGCAGCATCGTCCACCTCAACGAGCGCGAATGCTCCGCCCAGCGCCGCTACCAGAAAGTGCTGGAAGAGACGCCCTCGCCCTTCCTCGACGACGCGCGCCGCGCCCGCATGGGCGCCGCCGCCGTGGCCGCGGCGCGCGCGGTGGATTACGTCGGCGCGGGTACCGTCGAATTCATCGTGGGCCAGGATGGCGAATTCTTCTTCATGGAGATGAATACGCGCCTGCAGGTGGAGCACCCGGTCACCGAGGAAACGCTCGGGCTCGACCTCGTCGAGTGGCAGTTGCGCGTTGCCGCGGGCGAACCGCTGCCGCTGGCGCAGGAAGACATCCGGGCGCACGGCCACGCGATTGAAGTACGCCTGTATGCCGAGGATCCGGAGGCGAACTTCCTGCCGGGTTCCGGCCGCCTCGTTTCCCTCACCCTGCCGGCACCGTCGGAACACGTGCGCCTGGACGGCGGCGTCGTGGCCGGCGATACCGTCACGATCTTCTACGACCCGATGATCGCCAAGCTCATCGTGCACGACGACGATCGCACGCAGGCCCTCGAGCGCCTTCGCGAGGCGCTGGCTCAAACGGACATCGTGGGACCGAAATCCAACGTGGCCTTTCTCGAGCGGCTCACGCGTCACCCTGTCGTCGTCGAAGGCCGGATCGACACCGGTTACCTCGATCGTCATCTCGAAGAGTTCCTGGCCGGGGCCGCCGAAGCCTCCGACCTTGACTGCTTCGCCGCGGCAACCGCCATGCTCCTCGCCGACGAAGCATCGCCGCGCAACGCTTCCGGCGATCCGCATTCGCCGTGGGGCGGCGCCGATGCATGGCGCCTTGGCCATCCCGGCAAGCGCGTCGTCGCGCTCGCGGAAGGTGGCCGTCGGCACGAGATCGATGCGCATGGCCATGGGGGCGACTACGTGCTGCACCTCGGTAGCAGCGCATGCACCGTGGCCGGGGCACGGCTGGAAGGTGGCGTGCTGTCCGGGCGGTTCGACGAGCATTCCCGCCGCATGCCGCTGTCGCTGCATGACGGTCGCGTGCGGCTTCACGACGAAGGGGGCCGCCGCTGGACCTTCGAACGTGCTTCTGCCTATGCGTGGGCAGGCGAGGAAGCCCTGGGCGCGAAACAGCTGGTCGCGCCGATGCCAGGCCGCATCGTGCTGGTCCGAGCGGCGGCCGGCGACGTGGTCGAGGAAGGCCAGGAACTGCTGGTGATGGAGGCGATGAAAATGGAACTCGCCCTGAAGGCGCCACGCTCCGGCAACATAGAATCGGTATCCGTCGCACAGGGCGACTTCGTGGACGCCGATACCGTCCTCGTCCGCTTCGTCGAAACGGTCTGACCGGAGTCCGCATGAACGCTTCCAACCACGTCCGTATCGTCGAAGTCGGCCCCCGCGACGGCTTGCAGAACGAAAAGACCATGCTGTCCGCCGCGGTGAAGATCGAACTGATCGACCGCCTGTCCGGCACCGGCCTCGCCACCATCGAGGCCACCAGCTTCGTCAGCCCCCGGTGGGTACCGCAACTCGCCGATGCCGCCGACGTGTTCCGCGGCATTCGCAAGGCGTCCGGCGTAGTGTATCCGGTGCTGGTGCCGAACCTGCAGGGTTACGAGCGCGCGCGCGCGGCAGGCGCATCAGAAGTAGCCGTCTTCACGGCCGCTTCGGAAGCGTTCAATCGCAAAAACATCAATGCGTCGATCGACGAGTCCATCGATCGTTTCGTGCCCGTGCTCGAGCGCGCCCGCGCCGATGGCGTGGCCGTGCGCGGTTATGTCTCCACGGTGCTCGGCTGTCCCTACCAGGGCGAGGTATCGGTGGCGGATGTCGTGCGCGTGGCGCGGCGCCTGCACGAACTGGGCTGCCACGAGGTGTCGCTCGGCGACACGATCGGCGTCGGCACGCCCACGAAGGCACGCGCCATGCTGCGCGCGGTAGCCACCGAGGTTCCGATGGCATCGCTTGCCGTCCATTTCCATGACACGTACGGGCAGGCCCTCGCCAACATCCTCTCCTGCCTCGAGGAAGGCGTGCGCGTCGTGGACAGCGCCGTCTCGGGTACCGGCGGGTGCCCCTATGCGAAGGGCGCCACCGGCAATGTCGCAAGCGAGGACGTCGTGTACATGCTGCATGGCATGGGCATGACCACGGGCGTTGACCTCGACCGCCTGGTGGAAACCGGTACGTGGCTGGCCGCACAACTCGGCAAGGCCACCGCCAGCCGTGTGACCCAGGCCTGCACGGCATCCTGACACCATCCCACCATCCATGGCAGCATCTACCCATGCCTGCCGACTACCTCATCCGCCCCATCGAGCCACGCGACGATGCCCACATCGCCGCGGTGATCCGCACCGTCATGCCGGAGTTCGGCGCCGACGGGCCTGGCTTCGCCATCCACGATGTCGAAGTCGACACCATGTCGACCGCGTACTCCCGACCGCGCGCGGCGTATTTCGTCGTGGAAATGAACGGTCACGCCGTCGGCGGTGGTGGCATGGCCCCGCTGGATGGCGGTGACGAAGGAACCTGCGAACTGCGCAAGATGTACTTCCTGCCCGAGGCACGCGGCACGGGCGCGGCGTCGCAGTTGCTGCGCCGCTGTCTCGACGCCGCGCGCCGCGCCGGGTTCTCGCACTGCTACCTGGAAACCCTCACCGGGATGGATGCGGCGCAGGCGCTGTACCAGCGTCACGGGTTCACCCACATCGATACGCCCATGGGCGGTACCGGTCATTTCAGCTGCGATCGTTTTTTCCTGCGCCACCTCAACGACGGCGACCTCATTGTCCCACCCTCGCCACCTTCGCTGGTGTTCGCCATCGACGATCCCGGCCGGCCCGACATACTGCCGCTGATCGAGCAGCTGCACGGTTATCTTTCCGACCTCGACCGGCACCTGCCGCCGCCGTCCGTCAGTGTGGAAAGCCTGCGCCAGCCGCACACCACCTTCATGACGGTGCGTGTGGACGGCCTTCCGCTGGCCTGCGGCGCCGGCGTGGACCACGGCGACTACGTGGAGCTCAAGTACATGTATGTGCTGCCCGCCTGCCGAGGCATGGGCCTGGGCAAGCAGATGCTCGAAGCGCTCGAGCAGCAGGTGCGCTCCACCGGCGTCAGGATGGTGAAACTCGAAACCGGCACCGCGCAGACCGAATCGATCGAACTTTACGAACGCGCCGGCTACCGCCGCTGCCGTCCGTTCGGCGACCACCGCGTCAGCGCATCGAGCATCTGCATGGAAAAGGCCCTGTGATCCGCATTGCCGTCGAGGCCGATGCGGCCGCCTGCCACGCCATCTACGCGCCGATCGTCGAGACCAGCGCAATCACCTTCGAAACCGAACTTCCCGGCGATGAAGCAATGGCCGGGCGTATCCGTGCGCGCCTCGCCAACCATCCCTGGCTGGTATGGGAAGAAAATGGCGAGGTCCTCGCGTATGCCTACGCCGGCCGGTTCCGTGAGCGCGCCGCCTACGACTGGATCGCCGAAACCTCGATCTACGTGCACGAGAAGGCCCGCCGTCGCGGCATCGCCCGGCGTCTCTACGGTGCCTTGCTAGAGGCCATGCGCCTGCAGGGCATCAACCAGGCCGTCGGCGTCATCACCCTGCCCGGCGACACCAGCGTGGCCATGCACGAAGCGATGGGCTTCGTCCCCGCGGGGGTCTGGCCGAAGGCCGGCTACAAGCTCGGCCGCTGGTGGGACGTGGGCGTGTGGAGCCTGTTCCTTTCGGAGCCCGCCAACCCGCCGGTACCGGTGATCCCGTTCGCTGAGCTGGTGTCATCGGCAGAACTGGCAGCAAGCCTGAAGGCACGACCCTAGGTAGGAGCGCGCCCTGCGCGCGACAGCTTTTCGCGAGAAGCCACAGATCCTGGTGCTCATGGCCCCAAAACCTGTCGCGCTCAGGGCGCGCTCCTACCCGGGCAAGCTGCCGTCCCGTGCTCCCTCGGCTAAGATGCGCTTCTTTGCCATTCTCAATGCGGAGTCACCATGCAGCTCGAGCAGGTAAGGGCCGTCATCACCGGCGGTGCGTCCGGTCTGGGTCACGCCGTCGCCCAGCGCCTCGTCGCGGCGGGCGCCAAGGTTGGCCTCTTCGACGTCAACGAGGAAAAAGGGCGGGCTGCCGTAGCCGGGCTCGGCGCCAAGGCCTCCTTTCATCGCACCGACGTCACCTCGGAGGACGGCGTGGCCGCCAACGTCGCGGCCGCCAGCCATGTCATGGGTGGCCTGAACGTGGTGGTGAACTGCGCCGGCATCCTCGGCGCGGGTCGCGTGCTCGGCAAGGAAGGCCCGATGCCGCTGGCGAATTTTTCCGGCACCGTCATGGTCAACCTGGTCGGCAGCTTCAACGTCGCGAAGGCCGCCGCGCAGGTCATGCAGGCCAACACCGCAGGCGAGGACGGCGAGCGTGGCGTCATCGTCAACACCGCTTCGGTCGCCGCTTACGAGGGCCAGATCGGCCAAGCCGCCTATTCCGCCTCCAAGGGCGGCGTGGTGGGCATGACTTTGCCGATGGCGCGCGAACTCGCCCGCTTCGGTATCCGCGTCAACACGATCGCGCCCGGCATCTTCTGGACGCCGATGGTCGACGGCATGCCGCCGCAAGTACAGGAATCGCTGTCCGCGTCCATTCCGTTCCCCTCGCGCCTGGGAAAGCCGGAAGAGTTCGCCGACACGGTGGCCTTCATCCTCGCCAGCCGCTACCTCAACGGCGAGACGATTCGCCTCGACGGCGCCGTCCGCCTCGCGCCGAAGTAATCAACCCCACGACACGAAGTCGAACACCATGAAAGCATCCGAAATCAAGAAGGGCAACGTCGTCGAGAACGAAGGCACGGTGTACCAGGTCCGCGACATCGATCGCAGCGCGCCCACCGCGCGCGGCGGCAACGTGACCTTTCGTTTCACCCTGTATTCGATTCCCGGGAACCGCAAGTTCGACCTCAGCCTGCGCGCCGACGACGAACTGAAGGAGGTCGAGCTGAGCCGTCGCCAGGCAAAGTTCTCTTACATGGACGGCGACAACTTCGTCTTCATGGACGACGAGGACTATACCCAGTACATCCTCGGGCCCGAAGTGATCGGCGACAACGCCGGCTACATCGTGGAAGACCTGGAAGGCTACTACGTGCAGGTCATCGACGATGCGCCGGTTGGCCTCCAGGTTCCGACCTCCGTGGTCCTCACGGTCAGCGACACCGCGCCGGAACTCAAGGGCGCCAGCGCCACCAAGCGCACCAAGCCGGCCACCCTGAGCACCGGGATCGAGGTGCAGGTGCCGGAGTACATCACCACCGGCGAGAAAGTCACGGTGAATACCGTGACCGGCGAGTTCGCCGGACGCGCGTAACCCACGGTGTCCAGTCAGGTGGATTGCGGCAGAATCGGGGCTCATAGGACGAGCCCCCAGACACCATGAGCAACGGCTACTCGTTCCGCGCCAGCGTCATCGGCACGCTGATCCGGACGAAGCGACCTGACGTCCCCCTGCGGGTCGCGCTGCGCAATACGGCGGCGGTAGTCCTGCCCCTCGCCCTGGGCCTCATGTTTGGTTACCCGCAAATCGGCATCGGCATCGCGGCGGGTGCGCTGGACACGATGTTCTCCGATCAGCCGGGGCCATACCAGCAACGCCTCAGCCGCCTCTTCCTCGCCGCGCTGGCGGCCGGCGCCGCGTCCCTCGTCGGGTTCCTCATTGGCGACTGGGTACTGCCCATGTCGGTGGCCTGCGCGATCTGTGGCTTCTTCGGCGGGCTGCTGGTGGTCTTCGGCCCCGACATCGCGCGCGTGGGCATGACCAGCATGCTCCTGCTCGTGATCACCGCCGCCACGCCCACCGACCTCGGCGGAGCGCTCGCCGGCGGCGTCCTGATCTTCTCCGGCGGCATGCTGCTGGCGGTGTTCTCCATCGCGGCGTGGCCGCTGCAACGCTATCGGCCGGAACGCATGGCGCTCGCCACCGTCTACCGCGGCCTGGCCGTCCTGGCCCGCAAACAGCAACACGATGGCGAGGCACCCGCCCTCACCGACGCCATGGATGCGCTGCAGACCACGCTGCTCGGCCGCCACCACGCGCGCGGCCGTGCGATGGAAGCGTTCCGCGTACTGCTGGAACTCGCCGAGCGCATTCGTCTCGAACTCGTCGCCATGGCCATCCTCGAGACGACCCGCGACGGCATGGGTGAGATGTTCCGCAACGACGCTGCCCGGGTGCTCAGCGCCACCGCCGACGCACTGGATGCCGCCGAGCCGCCGCAGCGCGCCCAGCGTGCGCTCGCCACCTTGCAGGCCAGCGAGCGTGCGCTGCTGGCCGGAGGTGGCGCCGTGGGCCTGGCGGCGCACATCCAGGCGCTGTCCGGCCAGCTCGCCGCCGTGGTGCGCAACACCCACTGGGCCGGTTCGCGTGGCGAGGAACGCGCGCAGCGCGAGGAAACCACGCTGCCCGACACGCTGCGCAGCGCGTCCGCGCTGTCGACGCTGCGCGCCAACCTCACGCCGCATTCCGTGGCCTTCCGCCATGCCGTGCGCTCCGCGGTGGTGCTCACCGTCGCCTTCGCCGTCTCGCGCTATTACGCGCTCCCGCATGGGTACTGGCTGCCGATGACCGCGGCGATCGTGCTCCGCCCGGACTTTGCCGCCACCTTCAACTTCGGCCTGTTGCGTGTGGTGGGCACCGTGTTCGGCCTCATGCTCACCACTCTCGTCCTCCGCCTGACGCCGGACGTGGTGTGGGCACATGTGGCGGTGATGGGCGTGCTATGCGTGGCCTTCCGCTACCTGGCAGGCGCGCATTACGGCATCGCCGTGGCGGCGCTGACGGGCACCGTGGTCGTGCTGCTTTCGTTCGAGGGGGTGGATCCGTTCGAAGCGATGTCCGACCGCGTGCTGAATACGGCGCTCGGCAGCGGCCTGGCCCTGCTCGCCTACCTTTTGTGGCCCACGTGGGAGCGTCACCGCGCTCGCAGTGCGCTCTCGGACATGTTGTGCGCGTATGCGGGTTACATGGAAGCGCTGGTCGCGCCGGCCGACAGTCGCTCCCGCTATGAGGTACGCGCCGCCACGCGCACGGCGCGCACCAACGCCCAGGCATCGCTGGACCGCATGGTCGCGGAACCGGGCACGCCCGCCGTGCTGCGGGAGCTTGCGGAAACCCTGTACGCGAACGGCAATCGCCTCGCCCGTACGGCGATGGCGCTCGAATCGCTGATCGACGTGGGTGACGTGCCCGAGGGCTGGAGCCAGGTCGGGGCTTTCATCGGCGAGGCCTCCGCGGCCCTGCGCGCCCAGGCCGGGGCGCTGACACGAATGGAAGCCGCGCCCATGCCGCCGGGCCTGCGCGAACACCAGCGCGCGCTGGCCGCCGCGCTCGCGCGACACAAGGACCGTGGCTTCGCCGACGCGGCATCGCGCCTCACCGACCGCCTGACCGACAACGTGGACACCATCGCGCACGTGGTGAACCGCCGCTCCACCGCCCCGGCCTGACGGCCGACAGCCCGTTGCTGCACCGCGAGAGGTTCCTTCACGCACGCAGCGCTACACTCGGCCCATGCTCAAGATCGACACACACGCGCATATCCTGCCCCGTGACTGGCCCGATCTCGCCGCTCGCTACGGTGACGAGAGATTCCCCGTGATGACCCATTCCAGCGGCCACCACCGGATCTACAAGGACGGGAAGTTCTTCCGCGAAGTCTGGGATTCGGCATTCGATGCCGAGCACCGCATCGCCGATTACGCCCGCTACGGTGTCGGCGTGCAGGTGGTGTCCACGGTACCGGTCATGTTTTCGTATTGGGCCAAGGGCCACCAGGCGCTGGAACTGCACACCCACCTCAACGACACCATGGCCGACGTGTGCGAGGCGCACCCACGCCACTACGCCGGCATCGGCACCGTGCCGTTGCAATCGCCCTCCCTGGCGATCCGCGAGATGGATCGCTGCATCGACGAACTGGGCCTGCAAGGCGTGCAGATCGGCTCGCACTGCAACGACTGGAATCTCGACGCACCGGAACTGTTTCCGTTCTTCGAGGCCGCCGCCGACCTGGGCGCGGCGATCCTCGTCCACCCATGGGACATGATGGGCACCGATACCATGCCCAAGTACTGGCTGCCCTGGCTCGTGGGCATGCCTGCGGAACAATCGCGTGCCGCGTGCGCGCTGATCTTCGGCGGCGTGCTGGAACGCCTGCCCGCGCTCAAGATCATGCTCGCCCATGGTGGCGGCAGCTTCCCGTATTCGATCGGGCGCATCGAACATGGCTTCCGCATGCGTCCCGATATCGTCGCCACCGATAATGCACGCAACCCGCGCGAATACATGTCGCGGCTTTACTTCGATTCCTGCGTGCACGACGACGCGGCGCTGCGCTACCTCCTCGCCACGGCAGGGAACGACCGGGTGATGCTCGGCACCGATTACCCCTTCCCCCTGGGTGAACAGGAACCGGGCAGCGGCATCGAGGCGCTCGGCCTCGGCGAGGCCGAGCGCGCCCGGCTCTTCCACGGCACCGCGCTCGAATGGCTGGGCGTGCCGATATCGCGATTCCAGGCGGTAGCCGCCGTGGCGTGAACTGGCGCACAGCGGCACCACCATCCGGGTACGCCTGCTGTGACAGAATGCCGCCGTTACGCGGCGCCGCCGCGTCCTCCAAGGGGATCTTCGATCGTGAACCGCCTGCCACGTCTCTTCCTGACTGCCCTGCTCCTCGCGAGCCCCGCGCTCGGCGCCACCGATGTGTCGATGATGGGCGGCGCCGTCCGCTTCGCGGTTCCCGACCATTGGTTGCCGATCCTGCAGTCAGAGGGCGAAACGGAGACCCAGGTGTTCCAGGTGCCGGGAGCGAGTGCCGCGAACGCCACGCTCGCACGCGTCTCCGTCACCGCGCAGAAGGTGCCCAACCTCAACGGCTTCCAACAGTTCGCGGGCAACCTGCGCAGCCATGCCACGTCGTTGGCGGAATACGCGCCCGGCAAGGCGGCGTCGCCGACCGAAAATGTCTATACCGCGAAAGAAGGCGCCGTGACGCTCCAGTACTTCGAGCGCTATTTCTACAGCGATGGCTACGCGATCCAGCTGCGTTGCATCCGCCCGGCCGACGACGCTCGCTTCGGCGCAGCCTTCGACAAGGGTTGTGCCGACGTGGCCGCCCACATGCCTTCGTGATTCCAGGATTTTGACGATGACCGCTTTCGAAGCGACGCACGCGTGGGCGGATGCCCAGGATGCCGCCGATCCGCTGCGCGCCTTCCGCGACGAATTCCATATCCCACCGCACCACGGTCGCGAGACGTTATATTTCTGCGGCAATTCGCTGGGACTCCAGCCGAAGGGCGTAAGGGCGGCGATCGAAGCGGAGCTGTCCGACTGGTCCGAACTGGCGGTGGAAGCACACTTCCGCGGCCGTTCGCCGTGGATGCACTACCACGAGTACGTACGCGACGCGATGGCCGACGTGGTCGGTGCACAACCGCACGAAGTGGTAGCGATGAACTCGCTCGGCGTGAACTTGCACCTCATGATGGTCAGCTTCTACCGGCCGACGGCGGAGCGCCCGGCGATCCTCATGGAAGCAGGCGCGTTTCCGACCGATCGTTATGCGCTCGAGTCGCAGGTGCGTTTTCACGGTTTCGATCCGTCGCGCGATCTCATCGAACTGCAATCCGACGGCCCCGGCGGGATCTTGTCGATGGCCGCCATCGAGAAGGCAATCGCCGAGCACGGCCACCGGGTGGCGCTGATCATGCTGCCGGGCGTGCAATACCGCACGGGCCAGGTCTTCGACCTCGAGGCTATCGTGCGGCTCGGCCACGCGCAGGGCTGCGTCGTCGGCTTCGACCTTGCCCACGCCGCAGGCAACCTGCCCCTCGCCCTGCACGACAGCGGCGCGGACTTCGCCGTGTGGTGCACGTACAAGTACCTCAACGCCGGACCCGGCGCCGTCGCGGGAGCCTTCGTGCATGAGCGCCACGCGCGCGCCGACCTGCCGCGCTTCGCCGGGTGGTGGGGGCACGACAAGAGCACGCGCTTCCAGATGGGGCCGCACTTCAGTCCCACGCCTGGCGCGGATGGCTGGCAGCTGTCGAACCCGCCGATTCTGGCACTCGCGCCGCTGCGCGCGTCGCTGGATGTCTTCACCCGCGCGGGCATGCCGCGCCTGGTCGAGAAGAGCCGCCGCCTTACCGCCTATCTGGACTGGCTCATACGCACGCGACTGGACGAGACGCTGGATATCGTGACGCCGAACGATCCGGTGCAGCGTGGAGCGCAGTTGTCCATCCGCGTTCGCGCGGGCCGCGATACCGGGCGATCGCTGTTCGAACACCTTGAAAAGCATGGTGTCATCGGCGACTGGCGCGAACCGGATGTCATCCGACTGTCGCCGACGCCGCTGTACAACCGTTACTCCGATTGCCTCGGTGCCGTGGAAGCGATCGAAGCCTGGAGCAAAAGCCTCGCCTGACATCGTTCCGTAGTCGTCCCTGCGAAGGCAGGACCCAGTGACTCGTTCCGTTACATGCTTGTACGCTGGCCCAATGACGAATGGCGTTCGCCATTGGTTCGTGTGTGCTGCTTTCTATAGCAGCAGTGCATTCACTGCCTCAAGGTCCTTCACGTCCACCGTGCCGGCCGTCTGCTTGAGCAGCAGCTTGTCGAGGATGAACTGGTGGCGGGACTGCGAGTAATCGCTGAGCGCCTGGGTCAGGTTCTGCTGCGCGATCAGCACGTCGACGATGGTGCGCGTG
>NZ_DASYDO010000044.1:0-43256 GCF_036499525.1 Luteibacter sp.
GTTCTCCAGGCCGACGATTTGCTCGCAGGTCGGCCGCTGAGGCTGGGCAACGGCTTTGCAGCGCGTGCCGTCGTCCAGCACCGTCGAATCCGCGGGGAGTTCCTTCACGGGGTTTCCCACACGAGGGCCCGGTTGGCTGTCCTTGACCGCACCGATCTTCAGCTTTTCGTTGATGGCATTGATATTGCCGTTGATCGTTAAGCCCTCACCGACCGTCTTGCCGAGCACCGTGTTCATGTCGGTGGTCTGCTGGTCGATATCGGTGGTTTTTTCGGCGGTCTTATTAGTATTCGTCTGGATTTGCTCCAGCGTACTGTTGGCTGTGGCATCGTTGACCGCCCACTGCGCATGCGCAGCAGGAGCAATGGAACCCAAGGCCAGAAGAAGCACCGAGGCACCGAGGAGCCGGCGAATCGGGGAGGCGTAACGATGATGTTCGATTTGGATAGCCATGGTGGTCTCCAGGGGTCAGCGAGCCGCCGAACGGGCAGGGCGTGTCGTGGGGGAGGCGGGTGACGGCTTCTTGCCGCTACCCTTTCGGTTTTCGTAGAAAGACGGCAACCACTGGTCGGGGGTGAGGTCGTCTGGCGGTACGCCCGCGTCCTCGGCCTGCCGGGCCAGGATCTCGTGCATGATTTCGATGTTGTCCGTGGACGCGGAGATCACTGCCAGCGCGTCGTCCATGCCACGCAGGTTCAACTGGCATACGGCCGAGGCATGGCCTTGTTTGACCAGGAAGCGGCGCGAGCGCTCGTCCAGGCTTACGACCACCTGGTACTCGGCGTCGGTGAGCTTGAGGCCGTCGACGTAGTCCTCGCGACTGGCGTTCGGGTTCGGAAGGAGGATCATCGTGGCGGTCTGCTCGATGAGCGCGGCCGAGATGTCGCTGGCCAGCGCGTCCTCGGGGCTTTGCGTAGCGAAGATGCCCATGCCGTTCTGCTTGCGAATGGTCTTCTGCTTGTTCTTGGCGAACTCCTTGAGGCCGCCCTTTCCATCCAGGATCTTCCAGAACTCGTCCATGACGTAGATGAGCCGGCGGCCGTCGATCAGGGCCTCGAGGCGATGCAGGAGGTAGTTGATGACTGGCGCACGGACTTCCGGGTTGTCGATGATCTCTGTGTAGTCGAAGCCGATGATGTTGGCCCGGGACAGGTCCACGGTGTCGCGGGGGTTATCGAAGACCCATCCGAGGGAGTTGCCAGCGGTCCACTTGCGCATACGGATGAAGAGGCCGTCGTCGCCGAGGTTCGGCAGGTTCTTCTGGAAATTCGTCATGCTTCGCAGGTGCATGGGGATGTCGAGGACCGCCTCAACGGCGCGATAGATGTCCTCTTCCTCGCGCGAGCTGTACACGCTCTTCCCGGCCAGCACCTTGATGAGATCGGCCAGGAACTGGACGTTCTCTTCCGTGCGCTCGCACTGGAACGGATTGAATCCCGTGGGCTTGCCGTTTTCCAGGGCGAGGTAGTTGCCGCCGCATGCGCGGACGAAGATCTCGGCGCCGCGGTCCTTGTCGAAGAAGAAGATGGTCGGCGCCGGATCGAGCTTCTGCACCTGGCTCAGGAGGAAGTTGATCAGCGCCGTCTTGCCGGTGCCGGACTTGCCGATGACCATCGTATTGGCGATGGCCTTCTCGCCCAACGAGTTCTCGGCGGGATGCGTGGCGTGGAAATTGAAGAAGTACGGCTGGCCGTTCGTCGTCTGCAGCGTGGTGACGCAATCGCCCCAGGGATTGTTCTGCTTCTTTCCCGTGGCGAAGTTGTGCAGGGGCGACAGGCCCAGGAAGTTGAGCGAACTGACGTTGGCGAGGCGAGTCCGGTACTTCCAGTTACCCGGAAACTGCGCGTAGAACGCGGACGTAACGGCCAGGTCTTCCTTCACCGAGACGAAGCCGGCGTTGGAGAGCTCCGCGCGCGTCGCGGCAATCTGCTGCGAAAGTACGTCCTGTGCCGTCGAGTACACCGCCATGGTGAAGTGGTATTCACCAAGCACGAAGTTGCCGGACGCGAGCTGGTCCATGGCCTGGTCCATCTCGATGATCTGGCTGACGGCCTTATCGCCGGACGAGATCATCATGCCCTTGGTGCGCTCCAGGGCCTTGAGCGCGTCCTGTCTGCCCATGGGGCTGAAGGAGTGGGTGATGACGTATTCGAAATCGAGGTACTTCAAGCCGTTGAGGATTCCCGGGTAGGTACCCTCGACGTATTCCTTGATGTTGAGGATCGCGCCGAAGTGGTTGACCCCATCGGGCGTGGTCAGCACGAAGTCGCCCGTTTTCGACGAAAAGCGCTGCCGGCTGACAGAAAGGTAATCTTTCACGGCTGCCGTCAGTACGGGAACCGGCTCATCCAGGCGGTTGAGGATGTATCCGTAAAGCTCAAGTACTTCGGAGAACACGACGCCGTTGGGCGCTTCGTACATGCCCATGCGGTTCGGCGCGTAGTCCTTGAGCACGGCCTCCACGTTGCCTGCCAGTTCCAGGATCGTGGCAATGGCCTGTGCCTGCTCGGACAGAAGACGTTCGGCGTTGGAGGACTTCTCGACGAATCGCTTTCCCGATACCACGGGGCGATAGATCATCGTGAGGTATAGCTCGTTCTGCATCAGTTTCTGGCCGGAGAGCGAGGTGTAGTAGCCCTCGGACAGTTCCTGGTTGAAACGATGCTGGAACTTGCTCTTGTCCTTGATGCCGCGACGGCGGCGGATGTCGTGGACCCAGAAAGCCACGTTCACGAAGTCCGGCGCACGCAGCGTCTGCAGCATGCGGTTGAACGTGTTGTGACGGTGTTCAATCTCCCACTCCTCACGGCCCACGAAGGGCAGGCCGCCCAGGCGCCACACGAGCAGGAAATCGCCCCCCGTCGTCTTGAGGACGGTCGGCGAGACGTGGGTTGAGAAGGGAATGAATTCGCCGATCGCTGCATCTGGAATGAACATGGCTCTGTCTACCGTGAGACGCGCTGGAAAGGCCCTGGCAGGTATCTGCCAGGGCGAGGGATGCCTTATCGTTTAGCCTTGCCTGGCTCGCGATAACTATTGGGCGTGAACACCCAGGTACCTTCGTGCTCCGCCAGGTTCCTCACCCGCGTCCGGAACTGAAGACGCAGTCCGAGCAGCCGGAAGATCAGTTCGTCGCGACGCGCCATCTGGCGCATGACGACGATGGACAAGGGAATCCAGAGGAGGAACCACATGTTGAAATACATCGCCATCAGCAAGCCGCTGCCCGCCCCCACGAAGAACGGTACATAGGGCACGCCCATGAACATGGGAGGACGCGTGCAGCCGCGGAAAAGCGCGTTCTTATGCATGGAGGTGCAGCAGGTGCATCGCGGTCTGCAGCGACTCCATGAGGAACGTCGCGCCGCCGCCGCTGCTGGAGGCACATGCGGTCGTGTCGCCACTGCCACCGACGACCATCTTCGCCACCTGGGCGGCAGCGCCGATCAGGACACCACCGACTAGGGCGGGCGCGACATCGGCGATGCGCTTGTGGGCAAAGGCGATCTGGTAGCCGGAGAAGATCACCGCGATGGTCACGACCACGATGGAGGCGGCATTCAGCAGCGAATTGATGTTCTCGAAGAAGCCGCAGACCTTCTTCGAGGTTTCAGCCACGTTCTGGGCCAGGCTGATCGACGGCAGGAGAAGGACAGCGGCGATCATGAAGAAGATCACCACCTTGTTGAGCGACGTGCGGTCGGTCGGGATGCTGGGCAGTTTGGACATCTCGTAGTTCCTTCGTATTACTGGGCGGGGTGCGGCCGATTGTGTGCGGCCGGGTTGAGGACGGCTACGAACTCCGTAGCCGGTTTCGCGATGACAGGCCTCCGATGAAGGCGGAAGCAGGTCAGAAAACAAAGGCGCCATCGGCTCCTCCACGGCGCAGGTCCGCCGGATCGCCGGCGGGTGTCGAGGAAGGCGCTGGCGTGGCGACGGATGAGGGGGCCGGATCGTCAGGCCCCTGCACTTGCGGTTCGAAAACGCCGTTGCCGTCGGCTGGGGCCGAACCCGTCGCATTGACCTGACTCCGTGCGGCCTGTATGGCCTGCAATGCCTGCGCGATGGATGCGGCATCGGGCAACGCTTCGGGCACGGCAGGATTGGCGGAAGGTTTGACAGCGCGACTGGGTGGCGGGAGCCCCGCGGCCTTCGCGACAACAGGTGACATCGCGAAGGCGAGCGAAGCGTCCGCCACGCTGCGCATGGCCACACGATAGGCAGAACCATCGAGAGGGCGAACGGTCGCCCCTTTGCCGGATACCGTCGCCGGCGTGATCACCAGGGGTATCGGTATGGCATTCGTGGCCAACGCGTTCTGGCGCGCCATCGAATCGAAGATCTTCTGGACGTAGCCGTCCTCGTAGCCGGTAGTGAAGTTGCCGGAGTAATAGCAGCTGAAGGCCTTGCCCCAATCGCCGCCGGCATTGGCATAGCACTGCGCGAGGATCTGTGATCCCGCGACGAGATTAGGACACAGGTCGAAAGCCTTCTCGTAGGTGTCGAGTCCGAACTTGCCGAGGTTCGCCCGATTGACCTGCGCGACGCCCAGGGAATAGTTGTAGCCCTTCGCCTCGAGCATGCGTGCCGTCGCCACGGCTTCGCCGAGGTCCGCGGGCTGACGCACAAGTTGCCCACCCACGACGCCGATGGCGAACGGGTTGCGCGACGACTCGACGTTCACGACATGCTGCATCACCTCGACCGGTACGGCGAGATTGGGGCAAGCCATCATTTCCATTCCTGGTACCACCGTTACAACTCCTGTCTAATGACCGTTGTGTTTCGCGTGTTACCCCCCGTCCGGAGCAAGGCCCCGGGCCGGGTTGAAGTCGATGCCGGTGATGTGGCGGCGTCCGGCGTGCGCCTTGATATGGACGACGATGTCGATCGTGAGCATCAACAATCGCTTGATCGTCGAGAATTCGAGCCCTGCGCCTTCGTTGGAGGCCTTCACCATCAGGCCGAGCTGGTCCCAGGTCTGCTCCACGCTGCCCGCATGGCAGCTGGTGATCGATCCGGGATGTCCCGATGCGCAGTTGCGTATGAAGTAAAACGACTCGTCGCCGCGAAGCTCGGCGAGGATGATCCGGTCGGGCTTCATGCGCAGGCAGGCTTCCATGCAACTCTTCGCGGTGACGTTGGTGGTGCTCTGGCCGCCCTTCGAATAGAGCAGGTGGACGACGTTGGACTGGTCGATGAACAGTTCGCGCGCATCCTCGATGGTGACCAGGCGTTCGTCGTCCGGGATATGTCCTACCAGCGATTTCATGAAGGTGGTCTTGCCGCTGCCGGTGGCGCCGGCGACGACGATGTTTTTCTTGCTCAGCACCGCATGGCGGAAGAAGTCCGCGTAGCGGCGCTCGGCGCGCAATTCCAGCAACTCCCGGTCCGCCTCGGTGATGGTGTTTGCACCTTCCAGGATCTGGTCGAAGAAACCGTCTTCCTGGTACTGCGCCAGCGTCTTGTTCTGGCGCGAGGGCAAGCGGATCGTGATGGAAACCCGCCCGGCCTCGCAGGCAGGCGGGATAACGAACTGGGCGCGCTGGCCCGTGGGAAAGGTCAGGGAAACCACCGGGTCCACATCGGTGATGCGCTGGCCGGTATTGCTTTCGTTGACCACGGCGGTGCAGAACTGCCGTGCACGGTCGAAGGTGAGCGACGGCACATCCACGCGCTGCCACTGGCCGCGGCGCTCCAGATAGAGTTCGCCGGGCTTGTTGATGCAGATCTCGGTGACGTCGGAAGACGACAGGTAGTCCCGGATGCCCAGCACTTCGTACTGGTAATCCAGGAAGTCGTTTCCGACGGCGGCGAGCGCGGGTTCGTTCATATCGATCAGTACCGCGCCACGACGCCGCTGAAATCCACGTCCTTGGCGACGTAGATGGCGAGCACCGTGCCCTGGTTGATCGTGACGGTCGCGGGGCGATTGACGGCGCGCTGTACGGCCGAATTGGCAATCTGCTGAATCGACTCCGCGGTGTTGCTCTCGAACGGGCTCTGCGTGACCACACCATTGCTGATGGTGGTCTGGGACGGTCCGTGCTCGGCAGCCTCGTACTTGAATGCGTCACTCAGCAGGGAGATCAGCAACGCGGCACCGATACGACTTCCCCAGTGGGCATTGTAATGTCCGGGGTGACCGGCACCGCCCAGCGTGTCGATGCCTGGGCTGGCCATGTTCACGTCGATGCCCGTGGGCGTGACGATGCGATCCCAGATGACCGCGACGCGCGGACCGTTGGGTTCCATCTCGTACTTGCCTAGCACCTTCGAGCCCTTCGGCAGGAGCAGGCGCTTGCCCGTGAACGAGTACACCGGTTCGGTGACGACACAGGAGGTGAAGCCGGGGATATCGGTGATGATCCTCGTCTCCAGCACGCAGCGGATGAACGTGCCGCGCAGCATGAGCGTGTCCGGATGGGTGAGGGGCGAGGCATTGGAGACCTCCGGCAGCGCCTTGGCACTGTAGGCGGAGTTCACCGGTACGCCACCCGGCGCGCCGGGGTAGGGCATGCCGGGAACCATTCCGAAGGGACCTGCCGGGCCGCCCGGACCGCCGCCACCGCCTGACTGTCCACCGCCACCCGCGATCTGCGCGGCTTCGGTATCCATCATGCGACGCTCCATGAGCGACGGACCCGTGCGCACCTGCGGCGTGGCGGCAGGACGTTGAGGAAGTGTCGACGGAAGCGGCGGGGGCGGTGCCAGCGCGATCGGCTGGGGAAGCCTGGGCGCCGCTTCCGGCATTGGCGCGACCCGGGGGGCGTCGGGAATCGTGACCGTCTCTTCCGCCTTGGCCTTCTTCGGCGCCGGCGTGGAACTGCCGCCGCTGATGAAGAACCAGGCGGCGAAAAGCAGCAGCGCCACGATGCCGGCGAGGAAGGCAAGGGCGCGGCGGTTCATCCGACGCATATCGGCGGCGGGGAGCTGCGGTGCGCCGGCATCGAGGTCCGGCGGCGGCGCCTGGCGGCGCTGCGTCGAATACGGATTGCCTGCGAGCGGATCGGCGTGCTCGTCACCATTTCCCGGCGGTGACACGTGGTCGTCGCGGGTCTCGTCTTCCGGATGATAAGGATTATTCGGGCTCACTTCTTCGTGTTCCTTCGCAGACCCACGACGTTGTTGTCGTGCCGGATGACCAGGTAGCTGTACGTGCCATGGACAACGATGGTGTTCCCCTCGACCGTGGTGTTCACCACCGAATCCTCGCCATGTTCCTTCTCACGCATGTACACCGTGGGGAAGTTCCCAGTGGGGAATTGCTTCAGGTCGGGCATCTTGATGTACGTGAAACGGCCATCGTCGTAGACGTTGGTCGGCACCAGCCAAGGCGCGGTCTTGCGCTTCATGGCGTAGTCGTAGTCGAAGTTGTAGTCGCGCCCCTTGACCAGCGCGGTGTCGAGTTCCGGCGTCTCAGCTACCTTCTTCGTTTCGGCGAGGAAGCTGGTGTCCGAGGGATAGGTGAAGGTGATCTTGTACTGCACGCCGGCCCGGCGCGCCTGCTCAAGCGTCTTCCAGTCGGTGGCGACGACCTTCAGTTCGAAGATGTACGAATGCGTCGCGGTACGAATCATCATGTTCGTGTCGACGTCGACGTTCTTCGGCTTCACGTAGAACACATTGTCGCGACGGGTGAGTTCCCAGCCGCTGCTGAAACCCGTGCTGTAGTCGAGGATCTTTTCGTTGGGGCTGAGTTCGATCTGGGTCGTGATCCCGAGGCCCGTGCGGACCGTGTAGATCTTGTCGGGCTCGTACTGGTATGGCGTGACGACCTGCGCATGGACGACACCGGTCATGCCGGTCGCTATCAGGCAGGCGGCCAGGGAAAGCCGTAACAAGGTGCGATGTTTCATCGACGGCGCCCTCCGTTGGCGGCGTTCGGTTGGACGGGAGTGGTGGACTGCGGCGCGACTGCCTGCGCAGGAGCGACCGCGGCAGGTGCGCCATCGACGGGAATGGGCGGCTCCGGCAGTGCTGCCAGCGAAGCGGGCTGCTGTTGTGCGGGGATGGGTGTAGCAGCTGCCGGAGCTTGCGCCGCGGCGGGCACCTCGCTCTCGGGCGGCGGCGGCTCCGCATAGTCGCTGTCGACACGATAGTCGGTGACCTGGAAGCCGAGCGGGTTTTCCACTCGGTACTGGTCGTCCATCTTCAGGTTCGGCTTGTACGAGAACGCCAGCGTGGCGATCTTGCTGTCCAGCGGGACGATCTGGCCGGATACCTTGTTGTAGACACTGCGCTGGAAACGGACCGTCGCACCTTTCGGTGTCGTACCGTTGTCGCCGCCGATGAGAATGATGCTGGAGATCTTCACGCGAATGGCGCGATCGCGGCCATAGGTCTTGTACGGAGCGTTGGGATTGTCCAGCGCATGCAGGTCGGTGTATGCCTTGGCGACATTCGGCGCCGCCATCGTCAGCACGGTGGCCCAGTCGCGCAGGTTGATCATCGTCACGTCGAACGATTCGCGCGCGAGGATGAAGTGGGTGACGTTGCTGCGGTTGATGGCCTCGCTGGCGGTGATGCGGCGATTGATCACGTCGTCGGTGATGCGCGTTACCGAACTCATGCCGGTATACGCATCGGCCAGGACGATGTACGGCACCTTTTCTTTCAGGGGCAGCATGTAGAAAAGGGCACCGGCGAGAATCAACGACATCGAAATCGCGCAGAAGGCAACCATCCACGCACGGCGTTCGCTTTTCTGCGCCAGGTCGGAAACCGTGATTTCGAAGTCGACCGATTTCGCCACGGCAGCGTCGATCTTCGGAGATTGCTTCTTGTTGAGCATCGAGGGAGCCTGGTTAGCGGGTCTGTGGCGTTGCGGCGGCAGTCGCATCCGGCGCTTGCGCAATGGATGGCTTTTCCGGCGTGGGTGGCGGTTCGGCGGCAACGGGTGCGGTGGGCACGATGCTGCTGGTTTCGTCGACGACGAGTTCCGGGCCGTCCACGACCACGGTGACGCCTTGCTGGGCGAAGATCGCACTCAACTGGCTGGCGGCGTCGCGCAGTTCCGAGGTGTGGATGTCCGCCGCGCCCTTGGGCAGCGTGAAATCGGAACGCAGGCGATACGAGAGCCGGGTGCCGGTGTCGCTCGTCCAGCGCGTCAGCATGGTTTTCAGCGTGCCGTCCATCGGAGCGGCGTAATAGGTGTACGGGACGGCCAGCGGAATCTCGACCGGCTTATCGTCGTAACGATTGATCGGCCGCCAGCGGCCGCCGAAATCCTTGGCTGCCGGGGTCCCGCAGGCGGAGAGCAGGGCCGTCAACGAGGCAACGACAAGGATAGAGAGCTTCGAAGACAGGTGTGTTTTCACGCGTGGCTCGTAAGTCATTGAAAGGCAATGAAGCGCCGGCAGCGGCAGGCACGATGGGGCCTCGCCGTGAGGCGTAGCGTTTAAAACAGTCGGAATAAGGTTGGAGCGGGAGTGTCGGGAAAGGGCTTGTCCCGATGGAGAAGCCGCTGCGGTGGTCCCGCTCGCGGATGTACGACCCCTGGCTGGAGCCAGTCTCGAGCCGACACGGCCTCGAGCGACATGCAAATCATCCATACAACATCCTGTACAAGCGCCAAGGACGCCCTTGCATTACGTGCCAGCGAAGAATGGCCGTACGCCTTCGGAGGCGATCCCGGGTCGCCTACCTAAAGTTGCGTCTGTCGAAGCCTTGGATTCCCCACCCCTTAAGCGGACCCTGTCCGCGGCGTAAAGGTAACGCAACAACTGTTTTTTGACTAGGGTCGAATTTGCCTGTTTTTGGGATGTTTGTCACACATTCCGGAGGTGTAATATGCGTGAAACGCGTCGGAGGCTTGACGGCCGTCTCAGTGGCAGTGCGAACTGAAGCCGCATTTTGCCGAATACGCGCATGGCTCGTGAAGGTTGCGATTGTAACCATCATGTCTGTCCTTGGTGGATGGAAGGCTGTCAGTACAGCGTGTCATTCGCGCTACATCGGGATGGCTTTCCGGGCATACGAATGCTGAACAAACGTCGGCTGGGTTATCAGGGGCTGCAGCCCCTTTGAGGAGTGAGGGCTCGCCGCACAGAGAGCGCGGGTGACCCCACCAGCTTTTGAAGGGCGGTGCGCCATGTCATCGCTACAGAATGGCACCTGAAACGAGCCTATTCGAGCAACATATGGTGGCAAATGATATAGGCGACCCGTCAGGCTGGCAACCTGTTGCATGAACGCGCCCTTACGTACTTGCATACGGAAGGGCTGCATCGACATACATCAGCTCCGGTAGTAGAACTGCTCCCTTTACCCAAGGACCCCCATGGCTGACGCACCCATCCCCACCGATGCCGACCTCGATGCGCTGGCCCGTGACGTTGCGACCGCCGCGCAGGAGAGGCGCGTGATGGTGGCCACAGCCGAATCGTGCACCGGCGGCTGGATCGCGAAGACGCTTACCGACCTGGCGGGGAGCTCGGCCTGGTTCGAGGCCGGGGTCGTTTCGTATAGCTATAGCGCCAAGGAAGCACTGCTCGGCGTCAACCCGGGCACCCTTGAGCGCACGGGTGCCGTCAGTGAGGAAACGGTTCTCGAAATGGTCTCGGGCGCCCTCGCGAGGTATGGCGCGGGCGTCGCCGTGGCGGTCACCGGCATCGCGGGCCCGTCTGGCGGTACGCCGGACAAACCCGTCGGCACGGTCTGGATCGGCTGGAAGCAGCGCGGGGGCTACGCCCACGCACGGCTCTATCATTTTGACGGGGATCGCGAGGCGGTCAGGCGGCAGACGGTAGCCGCGGCGCTTGTTGGAATGACCGCCGAACTGAAGGGCTGATCCCGGCTGGCTATGGCAAACTGAGGGACTGCGGATCGCAGTCCCTGAGACCACGGTCGGGCAAGATACTCACCTACACACGAGACTGGAATTCACGATGGACGACAACAAGCGCAAGGCGCTGGCGAGCGCGCTCGGCCAGATCGAAAAGCAGTTCGGCAAGGGTGCCGTGATGCGTCTTGGCGACCGCGTCGACGACCAGATCGACACCGTGTCGACGGGTTCGCTCGGCCTCGATATCGCCCTCGGCATCGGCGGTCTGCCGCGCGGCCGCGTCGTCGAAATCTACGGTCCGGAATCGTCGGGTAAAACCACCCTGACGCTGCAGGCCATCGCGTCCTGCCAGCGTGATGGCGGCACGGCGGCCTTCGTCGACGCCGAGCATGCGCTCGACCCGAGCTATGCCGAAAAGCTGGGCGTCAACGTCGCCGACCTCCTGGTCAGCCAACCGGATACCGGTGAGCAGGCCCTGGAAATCGCCGACATGCTGGTGCGCTCGGGCGCCGTGGACATGGTCGTGGTCGACTCGGTCGCCGCGCTCACCCCCAAGGCCGAAATCGAAGGCGAAATGGGTGACTCCCACGTTGGCTTGCATGCCCGCCTGATGAGCCAGGCGCTGCGCAAGCTCACGGCCAACATCAAGAAGTCGAACTGCCTCGTCATCTTCATCAACCAGATCCGCATGAAGATCGGCGTGATGTTCGGTAGCCCGGAAACCACCACGGGCGGTAACGCGCTGAAATTCTATGCCTCCGTGCGCCTCGACATCCGTCGCATCGGCGCGGTGAAGAAGGGCGATGAAGTCATTGGTTCCGAAACCCGCGTGAAGGTGGTGAAGAACAAGGTGGCGCCGCCGTTCCGCCAGACCGAGTTCGAGATCCTCTACGGCGAGGGCACCTCGCGCGAGGGCGAGATCATCGAACTGGGCGTGCGCGAGAACCTGATCGACAAGTCCGGCGCCTGGTACAGCTACAAGGGCGACCGCATCGGTCAGGGCAAGGAGAACGTGCGTCAGTTCCTCCGCGACAACCCGGCCATCGCCAACGAAGTCGACGCCGAGTTGCGTGCCCGCCTGCTGGTGAAGCCGGGCAAGGGCGATACCCCGTCGTCGGCCAGCGATAACGAGCAGGATGCGCTCGAGGAAGTCTGATCCCGGCGCGGGCAAGGACGATCGCCAGTCAGATCGCCCGACCCGCACCGCCTACGACAAGGCGCTTGGGCTGCTGGCCCGGCGCGAACACTCTCGCCGCGAACTCGCGCAGAAGCTCGAGCGCGGCGGTTTTGCGCGTGACGAATCCACGGCCGCGGTGGAGCGGCTGGGCAACCAGGGTTACCAGGACGACACCCGCTTTGCCGAAGCTCTCGTCCGCAGCCGGGTGGGGCAAGGCTATGGGCCCGCCCGCATCCGCGCCGAACTGCGCAGCCAGGGCGTCGGCGACGCCACTATCCGCCGGCTGATCGAGGCGGCGGCCGTCGATTGGGAAGTTCTTGCCGCCCAGCAGTTGCGCCGGCGCTACGGGGCACCGGTTGCCGATCCCGGGGAACGGGCCCGCAGGGCGCAATTCCTCTTGCGTCGTGGCTTCGCCGCCGCCACAGTACGTGTTCTTACCCACGCCGATGCGGAAGACGCCGACGACGACTGAAGGCAGTGAGCCTTGATTCTGGACGGAGCGTCCCCCGCGAGACGCCTCGCAGCTCCGAAGCCACGATCGCATATGAAAACCGCCGACATCCGTTCGACCTTCCTCGAATTCTTCCGCTCCAAGGACCACACCATCGTGCCGTCGGCATCGCTGGTGCCGTCGAACGACCCCACGCTGCTGTTCACCAATTCGGGCATGGTGCCCTTCAAGAACGTCTTCCTTGGCAGCGAAAAGCCGGGCTATGTCCGCGCAGCCGACGTGCAGCGCTGCCTGCGTGCCGGCGGCAAGCACAACGATCTCGACGCGGTGGGCTACACGGCCCGCCATCACACGTTCTTCGAGATGCTGGGCAACTGGTCGTTCGGCGACTATTTCAAGCGCGATGCCATCCGCTATGCCTGGGAGCTCCTCACGGGGGTGTACAAGCTGCCGGCCGAACGCCTATGGGTAACCGTCTATCACACCGACGACGAGGCCTACGACATCTGGCACAAGGAGGTCGGCGTGCCCGCGGAGCGCATCGTCCGCATCGGTGACAACAAGGGCGCGCCGTTCGCCTCGGACAACTTCTGGCAGATGGCCGACACCGGCCCCTGCGGCCCCTGCACCGAGATCTTCTACGACCACGGTGCGGACGTGGCCGGTGGCCCGCCCGGATCGCCGGACGAAGACGGCGACCGCTACATCGAGATCTGGAACCTCGTGTTCATGCAGTTCGACCGCGCCCCGGACGGTACGCTCTCGCCGCTGCCTGCGCCGTGCGTCGATACCGGCATGGGCCTCGAACGCCTGGCCGCCGTGCTCCAGCATGTGCATTCGAACTATGAAATCGACCTGTTCGCGCACCTGATCGCGGAAGCATCGCGCCTGACCGGTACCGCCGATCTGGCGAACAAGTCGCTGCGCGTGATCGCCGACCATGTCCGTGCCTGTTCCTTCCTCATCGTCGATGGCGTCCTGCCCTCCAACGAAGGGCGCGGTTACGTGCTTCGTCGCATCATCCGTCGCGCGCTTCGCCACGGCTGGATGCTCGGTGTGCGCGGCGATTTCTTCTGGAAGATGGTAGCGCCGCTGGTCGCCGAGATGGGTGAGGCGTACCCCGAACTGGCTGCGAAGCAGGCCTTCGTGGAGCAGGCGCTGAAGACGGAAGAAGATCGCTTCGGCGAAACCCTCGAGAACGGCATGCGCCTCTTCGACGACATCGCTGCGAAGTCGGGACAGATCATTCCCGGGGCGGACGCGTTCCGTCTGTACGACACTTACGGTTTCCCCGTCGACCTCACCGCCGACATCGCGCGCGAACGCGATATGAGCGTGGACATGGAGGGCTTCGAGCGCAGCATGGGCGAGCAGCGTGCGCGCGCCCGCGCGGCCAGCAACTTCGGCACCAAGGCGCAGCTGCCGGCCGAGGTGGCCAGCGCGCTGGCACCTACCGTATTCACTGGTTACGACCACCTCGACCTTGCCGACGCGAGGGTCCTGGCCATCGTTCGCGAGGGCAAGGCCATCGATCGTCTCGTCGATGGCGAAGACGCCTTCGTGTTGCTGGACCGCACGCCGTTCTATGCGGAGTCCGGCGGCCAGGTGGGCGATACCGGCACGCTGGGCAACCCGTCCGGTGCCTTTGCCGTGGCCGACACGCAGAAGGTCGGCGGTGCGTTCTTCGCCCATTTCGGCACCTGGCAGGGCTCGGCACCGCTTGAGAAGGGTGCCGTGGTCGCCGCGTCCGTCGACGCCGCGCAGCGCCAGGCGACCGTCCTGAACCATTCGGCGACGCACCTTCTCCATGCGGCGCTGCGGACCGTCCTGGGCGACCACGTGGCGCAGAAGGGCTCGCTGGTCGCACCGGAGCGCCTGCGTTTCGATTTCTCACACCTCAAGGCGGTCACGCCGGAAGAGCTTGCCCAGGTCGAGCGCATGGTCAACGACGAGATCCGTCGCAACGCGCAGGCGGAAGTCCATCACATGGGCTACGACGAGGCGATCGATTTCGGTGCCATCGCGCTGTTCGGCGAGAAGTACGGCGCCGAGGTGCGCGTGCTGCAGATGGGTGGTTTCTCCACCGAGTTGTGTGGCGGTACGCACGTGAGCCGCACGGGCGACATCGGCCTGTTCAAGATTGTGTCCGAGTCCGGGGTCGCCTCAGGCGTACGCCGCATCGAGGCGGTGACCGGCGCCGGCGCCATGGCCCGTGTCGCCGACGAGGAGCGCATCCTGGGCGAGGTTTCGGGCCTGCTGGCGGCCACCGGCGACGAGGTGATCGACAAGTTGCGCCAGCTGTTCGATCGCCAGAAAAAGCTGGAGCGTGAGATCGAATCGTACAAGGCCAAAGCGGCCAGCTCGGCCTCTGCCGACCTCGCCATGTCGGCTGTCGACGTGGCCGGGATCAAGGTGGTGGCCGCCCGTCTGGAAGGCCTGGATGCCAAGTCGCTGCGCGACAGCATGGACGTGCTGAAGCAGCAGCTAGGCGACTGCGCGATCATTCTGGCGGGTGCGGTGGATGGTCGCGTTTCGCTGGTGGCAGGCGTCGGCGGCGCCGCGCTGGGCAAGGTGAAGGCCGGCGACCTGGTGGCCGAGGTCGCCTCCCGCATCGAAGGAAAGGGCGGTGGCCGTCCGGATATGGCGCAGGGTGGCGGCCTTGACAGTCCGTCCCTGCCGGGCATCCTCGCCGGTATTCCGGCCTGGGTTGAGGCACGTCTGCGCTGAACGAAACATGGCCGGGTAGTCGCCAGGGCGCTGCGAGTGCGTTCTGGTGCACGTATTCGGGGATTCGTGCGTTGCGTCCCCCGGTTTGGCTCAGCTAGTATCATCCGAATGTCGAAAGCATCCTTCGACATCGATCCTTCGGATCGAGATGGCAGGACAGCTGGTCAGCGACACACACAACTAGAGCCGGGGAAGGCAGATCGGCCTTCGATGGTCGAAACGTCGATCCATTGACGGCAAGCACTCGGGGTGAGGTTGTCGTTGGTGGGGAAGCCAATACCTGATTTTATGGAGTATCAATCATGCTGATTCTGACCCGCCGGGTCGGTGAAACCCTGATGATCGGCGACGAGGTGACCGTCACCGTTCTGGGTGTGAAGGGTAACCAGGTGCGCATAGGCATCAATGCGCCGAAGAATGTCGCGGTCCATCGCGAGGAAATTTACCAGCGCATCAAGAACGAGAACGATCCCGCCGGCCATTCCGGGGACGACCAGTAAAAGCTTTACGGCCGAAGCAAGGGCAAGTATCCTTGCTGGCTCGTTAAACGGAGAGTTGCCCGAGAGGCCGAAGGGGCTCCCCTGCTAAGGGAGTATAGGGTCAAAAGCCTTATCGAGGGTTCGAATCCCTCACTCTCCGCCAGTTACGCAAAACGCCCCCTCGTGGGGCGTTTTGCGTTATCAAAAACGTTCCGCGTCAGGAGGCCAGCGGCGGAAACGAGGTGATGCGCAGTTTGGCACCTGCATAAGGTACGAGACGCAGTGTCGTGTCCGGTCCGTCCTCCATCGCCGGTTTCATGGGCACAGGATCGGCGGCCCCTTCTTCCGCTTTCCATGCCACGAGCCTCCCCCGTACGGCGAGCGTCACCGCCGGTGTCGCACCCGCGAAAGGACGCGCACCGACCGGGTGATGCTCTACGGTACCTGGGTCGCCGGCGGCGAAGTTCCACTGCGAGGTCGGGTACACCTGCCAGTCATTCGTGAGGCCGCGCTTGCGCCACTTGACCCACGCCTCGCCGATCGTCAACGAGAACACCAGCGGTCCGCGGCTGAAGCCGACGGAGTCGTTGAAGCCTCTTTCAGTGACGACCTCAGCAGGGAATGAAAGCTGCACCTTGTCGCCGGCTACCCATCGGCGTTCCACGGTGAGGAAACCCTCGCCGGGAGTCGCTTTCACCGGTTGGCCGTTGATCCTCACCGACGGCGAGCGGCACCAGGCCGGCAGGCGCAGGCGCAAGGGGAATGCCACCGGCGAGACCGGCCGCAACGTCATGACGATGTCGTCCCGGAACGGGTAGTCGGTGTCCTGCTCGATCTCGATGGGTACCCCGCGTGCCACCGTGCTGACGCGACAGGGCGCATAGACGGTCGCGGCGAGACCGCCATCGGCACAGGCCATCCACAGGCTTGCCGTGAGCTTCGGCCAGCCCTGGTGGAAGTTGGCCGTACAGCAGCCGAAGTGCGGATCGAGACCGAACAGGTTCGCCTCGGGTCCGTTGGTGGTCCAGGGCCGGCGATGCAGGCTGCATTCCACCTGGTTGGGTTGCTGGTCGTACTGATGGGCCCACATGTCGTCGGTAAAGGCGCCCGGCAGCGCGTTGTAGGCGATACGCTCGATCCGGTCGCCGAGAACGGCGTCGCCGGTAATGGCCAGCGCGGTTTCGAGCGAGTACATGGTCTCCACGACCGCGCACAGCTCGATGCCCTGCGATGGACTGCGTCCGGCCAGGTGTTCGTCGGCGGAAAACATCCCGTTGGGCAGGCCGTGGTAACGGTCGAGCTCCGCCAGTTGATGATGGATGGCAGCGCGATCGTCCGCGTCGCGCGACACCAGCGACCACACCGGCGATGCCTTCAGTGCCTGGGCGACATTGACGCCGTGCACCTGCAATCCATCGTCTTCCATGAAGGCGTCCTTGCCGCCCTTGGCTTCGACCAGCTTCGCGTCGGTTTTTTGCTTGAAAGGGAAGTTGGCGAACATGCCCTGCCAGTCGTAGCCCTGCTTTTTCAGCAGCGCCGCCAGTTCGAGGAGCTTCGGATCCTGCGTGCGCGCGTGCAGCCAGAGGACCGAAGCGACTTCGTCCTGCCAGCGCATGCGCCCCCAGTCGCGCAGCGGCCGTTCCGGCAATGCGCCCAACTGGTAATGGAAATACCGCGTCATGAACGGCAGCACGCGCGCATCGCCGGTCAGTTCCTGGTATTGCGTCAGCACCTTCAGCATGACCATGCGCGGCCACCAGTCGTCGTTCGATGCCGGGCCGAACATGCCGCTGGGCCATGGATTTTCGAGTGTCCAGTCGATGAAGCGCTGTGCCTTCGCCTTAAGTACCGGCGAGTCGAGCTGCCATGCCAGTGGAAGGAGGCCGTCGACAAAATAGGGACCGCGTTCCCACGACTCGCCATGTCCGCCGAGCCAGCCACTATGCGGCCCCAGGTCGGGCCAGGTCTCGTCCACACGGCCGCCGAGCCCCTCCGCCTGGATCTCCAGTTGGCGCCGTAGCCAGCCCGTTGGACGAATGGAGCCGGCGGGAAGCAACTGGAAGGGTTGCGGTGCAAGGGGCTCTTGCGGGAAGACGGCGGCGGATCCAGGCCTTGCCGACGCGCCGGCCCTTTCCACGGGCAGCAACGGTGTCAGTGCGCCGAGAACAGACGCCCGGAGGAACCCCCGGCGACCGGGAAGGGTGGAATCGTGCATTCGGAGCAACCTCTTGCCCTCAACCTGCTCTGAATATGTACTACTTTTTTCTGCGAAGGAAGGGTGGTCCGATCTCCCGGCGGCCGCCGGATCATGCGCATTGCCAGAGCACATGACCAACCTGGATCGCTTTTGGTCCGCGCGCGCACTAGCACAGCGCCGGGCACCTATCAGAGTATGATTTTCATATCGATACTACCCAAAGGTACGCATGCCATGCCCCGCCATATCAAGATTGACTTTGTTTCCGACATTGCCTGCCCGTGGTGCGTCATTGGCCTGGGCGGGCTCGAGAAGGCCCTCCAGAACCTGCGCGACGTCGTCGAGGCGGACATCACCTTCCACCCCTTTGAGTTGAATCCGGACATGGTCATGGGTGGTGAAAACACGCTGGACCACATCGTGAAGAAATATGGCATGGCGGCCGACGAGGCGCGTGCGAATCGCGAGCGCATCAAGGCGCGCGCAGCGGAAGTCGGCTTCACCATGAACACCTCGGACACCAGCCGCATCTACAACACGTTCGACGCGCATCGCCTGCTGGCATGGGCGAAAGGCGAGGGCAGGCAGTACCAGCTCAAGCAACAGCTGTTCGCGGTAAATTTCACCGAGCAGACCGATCCGGGCAACCACGATGCGCTTGTCGCGGCAGCGGAGAAGGCGGGACTCGACCCCGTCGCCGCCCGCACCGTTCTCGAGTCGGATCGTTACGCCGACGAAGTGCGCTCAGAAGAAAGGTATTGGCAGAGTATGGGCATCACCGGCGTACCCGCCGTGATCGTCAACGACAAGTACCTGATCTCGGGCGGCCAGCCGGCTGAGGAGTTCGAGCGGCAGTTGCGGCATATTGCCCAGGAGGACTGAGCGACATGTCGACGTAAGGGACACCTACGTGCAGCCTGGGTGCCTGCCGCACCTCCCTGCGATCGGAACTGAGTGAGTCCGACACTAATGCCGTACTGGTACTGACGCAACGTCCGGCCCTGCCGTCGCGCCTTAACGTTACGCTGCCGCTCAACGGCGCAGTATCCGATCGTTCCGCACCCATCATCGGAGATAGCCATGACCACCAAAAGCCTTTACGTCGAACTGCACGCGAAGCCCGGCCGCGAAGACGACGTCGCCGCCTTCCTCGAAAGCGCCAGGGGGCTTGTCGCTGCCGAACCCGGCACCACTGCCTGGTTTGCCGTGCGTTTCGACAAGAGCACGTTCGCGATTTTCGATGCATTCGGCGACGACGCAAGCCGTGACGCCCATCTGAACGGCAAAGTCGCCGCAGCGTTGATGGCCAACGCAAGCGATCTGCTCGCCGGTGCGCCCCAGATCCGCAAGGCCGACGTACTGGCCGACAAGCTGCCGGACTGACTACTCCACGACGACCGACGTTGACTCAAAGGCGTCCGTCCAAATTTTGGCCAAACGCTTAGACATGCCGTAGATATACCCGAGATATTCCCCGGCCATTTTCCGGCCGTTGGAACGAAAAAAGGCCCGCCTTCGAGGGCGGGCCTTTCATCGTCAAGCGACGTAACTACTTGAATATTGGTCGGGGAGACAGGATTCGAACCTGCGACTTCTACGTCCCGAACGTAGCGCTCTACCAGGCTGAGCTACACCCCGACGGGAGCCGCGTATATTAGCCATGGGGCGGTTCCTTGGCAACAGGTCGTCGCACTTTTTTTACATGCTGGTACTCTATACGGCTGCCGCACGGCGGTCCCCGTAAAGCCTGTCCGAAGAGGAATTGCATGGCACTCACCCCGGCCCGCACCATGCCCGGTGTCCTCGAGCTCCTCCCGCTCGACCAGATCGCCTTCCAGCGCATGCTGGACACGATTCGCCGCAATTACGAACGGTTCGGCTTCCTGCCGATCGAAACCCCGGTCATCGAGCATAGCGACGTGCTGCTGACGAAGACGGGCGGCGAAACCGAGCGCCAGGTGTACTTCGTGCAGTCGACCGGTGCCCTGGGCGCGGCAGCGGAGAAAGGCGGGGTCCCCGAGCTGGCCCTCCGCTTCGACCTCACCGTGCCGCTCGCCCGCTACGTGGCTGAGCACGAGCACGACCTCAGCTTCCCGTTCCGCCGGTACCAGATGCAGCGGGTGTATCGCGGCGAGCGCGCGCAGCGCGGACGCTTCCGCGAGTTTTACCAGTGCGACATCGACGTCATCGGCAAGGACTCCTTGTCGGTACGTTACGACGCCGAGATTCCCGCGGTGATCTACAGCGTCTTTCGCGACCTCGACATCGGTCCGTTCACCATCCAGCTGAATAACCGCAAGCTGATGCGTGGTTATTTCGAGAACCTCGGCATTGCCGACGCGGAACAGCAGATGCTGGTGCTGCGCGAGGTGGACAAGCTCGACAAGCGCGGCGCCGACTACGTGCGCGACACGCTTACCGGGGAGGCGTTCGACCTTTCGACGGACGTCGCGGGAAAGATCCTCGATTTCGTCCAGGTACGTTCCACCTCGGTGGCGGATGCCTTCGCCCGGCTCGACGCGCTGGGCAGCGGGTCGGTAACCTTCGAGCAGGGCAGGGCGGAGCTGAAGGAAGTACTCGGCCTTATCCGTGACTTCGGCGTGCCGGAGACGCACTTCGCGCTCAATCTCTCCATCGCCCGTGGCCTGGATTACTACACCGGCACGGTTTACGAGACCACGCTGAACGATCACCTGGGCATCGGTTCCATCTGCTCGGGTGGCCGTTACGAGAACCTCGCGGGCCAGTACACGAAGTCGCACCTGCCCGGTGTCGGCATTTCCATTGGCCTCACCCGCCTCTATTGGCAGCTTCGCGACGCCGGCCTGGTGTCCACCGCGAAGAGCACGGTGGATGTCCTGGTTACGCAGATGGACGCGGCCCAGCTGCCTGTCTACCTCGCCGTTGCCAGCGAACTCCGCAGCGCCGGCATTGCCACCGAGGTGGTGCTGGAAGGCGGTAAGCTGGGCAAGCAGTTCAAGTACGCCGACCGTGCCGGCATCCGTTTCGTCGTCGTCCTTGGCGAAGACGAGATCGCCAAGGACGTGGTCACCGTCAAGGACCTGCGCCGCGAAGACCAGTTCGAAGTGGCGCGCGCCGATCTGGTGAAGACGTTGCGGGTCGAACTGGCCCAGGCCGAGATCGGCCGCTGATTCCCCTCCCACCGACGTCCCCACGGCCCTACCCATGACCACCAGCATCCTCCTCGACGGCCGCAGTCTCACCCGCGCGCAAGTCGCCGTCATCGCCCGCCAGGGCGCCACGATCTGCCTCGACGAGGCGCAACTGGTGAAGGTGAAGCGGGCCGCCGACTTCCTTGCCGAGAAGGTGGGCGGTGGCGAACCGATCTATGGCGTGACGACCGGCTTCGGCAGCAATGCCGACAAGCTGCTCGGCGCGCATCGCGTGCGCGACGAACTACCCGGCGGGAATCCGGAGCCGCGCGAAGGCACGCTGCTGGAGGAACTGCAGCACAATCTGATCATCACCCATGCAGTCTGCGTGGGTAAGCCGTTCTCAGCCGAAGTGGTTCGCGCGATGCTGGCCATCCGCGTGAACACGTTGATGAAGGGCCATTCGGGTATCCGCGTGGCAACGCTGCGCGCGCTCGCCGAACTGCTGAATCGAAACGTGATCCCGGTGATTCCGGAGAAGGGGTCCGTAGGCGCAAGCGGCGACCTTGCGCCGCTCTCGCACCTCGCCATCGTGCTGCTGGGCGGGGGTGAGGCGTTCTACAAGGGCGAGCGCATGCCGGGTGCGAAGGCACTGGCTGAGGCGGGTCTTGAGCCGGTGCGTCTGTCCTTCAAGGAAGGCCTGGCGCTGAATAACGGCACGACGCAGATGCTTGCCACCGGCGTGCTCGCGCTCGACACGATGGACATGCTGATCCGCACCGCCGACCTCGCCGCGGCGATGACTCTCGACGCGTTCGCCGGTCGCACCGGTGCCTACGCCGAGGAAGTCCACGCGTTGCGCCCGCATCCGGGTCAGGTGGAAGCGGCGCGCAACATTCGCAGCCTGCTCGAGGGTTCCACCCTCGCCGATATCCCGTACCACCTTGTGCCGCGCTTCCGCTCATGGCTGTCGGACTCCTGGTCGGACCCGGTCGAGCAGGCGTATCGCTTCGACATCGGCTGGGACTGGGTCCCGGCCACGCAGCGCCACGGCAAGGAAGCGTTCTACTCGCGCTTCCTCCCGTTCAAGGGCGGCAAGAAGCACCAGCCGCAGGATGCCTATTGCCTGCGCTGTGCGCCGCAGGTGCACGGCGCAGTGCGCGACGCCTGGGAGCAGGCCTGCCGCGTGTTCGACGTCGAACTCAATGCGGTGACCGACAATCCGCTCGTGTTCCCGGACGCGAAGGACGCCGAAGTCATCGAGGACCAGGTGATCTCGGCAGGCCATTTCCACGGCATGCCGCTTGCGCTTGCCATGAGCTACGTGAAGGCGGCGATCCCCGTGCTCGCGTCGATTTCCGAGCGACGCACGGCCAAGCTGGTCGATCCGGCGAACAACGATGGCCTGCCGGCCTTCCTCATCGGCAACGAGGATGCGACCGACTCGGGTTTCATGATCGTGCAGTACACCGCCGCCGCGCTGGTCAACGACCTCGCCACCCGCGCGCATCCGGCATCGGTCTATTCCATACCGACAAGCGCCAACGCGGAAGACCATGTGTCGATGGGCGCCAACGAGGCGCGCCATGTGCTGGAGATGACGGAAGATCTTGGCCATGTGCTGGCGATGGAGTTGTACACCGCGGCACAGGCGCTGGAGTACCGCCAGGACATGCTGAATGCTGCTCGCTCATTGGCGCATCGCGGCGACCTGCAGGCGTTGGCTTCCAAGATTTCCGGCGCACCGCGCACGGATTCGCCGCACTACGCGCGTTTCGAGGACGAAGTACGAGCCCTGATGGACGCGCTGGCCGCCGCCGAGGATTTCCACGGCGGCGAAGCGGTGCGCACCGCGTTGGCCACGTTGCGCGAGCACGTGGCCTTCATGCAGCGCGACCGCGCGATGGACGGCGACGTGCGCGCGGTATGCGAACTGGTGGCATCTGGCCGGCTAGTCGCGGGATGCTGAGCCTCAGGACGCGGTAAACGGCTGGCTGGAGGCCGCGTCCGTGGCAGGCGACCAATCGTCGAGCATGCCGGCGCGTAAGCCCGCAAGGTACTGGTAAAGCTGGGCGTCGTTGATGAGGCCCAGTTTCGCCATGGCGGAGCGCTTCTGCCGGCTGATGGTCTTGAAGCTTCGGCCCATGAGCGCCGCGACTTCCGAGAGCCCATGTCCCTGGGCATAGGCCCGAAGCACCTCCACTTCGCGCGGTGAGAGCTGCGGGGTGAGGTCGTCGTGCCCCGCTGCGCAATCGGCCTCGTGGAACAGGCGGCGGATCGGGGCGCTCAGGTAGGAGCGACCCACGTCCGCCGCATGCACCGCCACCGGGATGTCGCGCAGGTTCGTGCGCTTGTCGAAGATGGCGGCCACGCCCATGTCGAGCAGGCCGCGCAGGATGGCGGGGTTCGCGAGCATGGTGAGTACCACGATGCCGATATCCGGCCTGATGGCGCGGATGCGACGGATCATGGGCGTGCCGTCGGGCTGGTTGCCCTCCGGCATGGAATAGTCGGTGACGACCACGTCGCACGGGTAGTCGGATAGGGCCTCGAACAGGGTATCGGTATCGTGGGCGCGGGCGACGACGTCGTATCGGTGCGCCTTGAGGATGGCTTCGACCCCCGCAACGACGACAGGGTGATCGTCGGCGATGATCACGGTGCTCGACATGGTAGGGCTCACGGCGTGGACTAGCGCCATGGTGGCGAGCGCCTGCCTCGAAATATATGGAAGAAAAGCGCAATCGCGTCCCCGGTGCTTGCCACAAGGTGGTTGCGCAGCTACGATGAGCCATCGTATTAACGCGTTAGTACACTATGAAACGACGCTCACTGGACCCTGAGACCCCCGCCGATTCCGCCGAAACCAGCCTGTGCGAGGCACTCGCGGGCCTCTCCGCGGTGGAGGAGATGCGTGCCTTCTTGCACGACCTCTGCACCCCTGCCGAGATCGAGGTGATGGTCGATCGCTGGCGCGTGGTGCCACACCTGCTGGAGGGGCGGTCCTACCGCGAGATCCACGAGCGCACGGCGGTCAGCATCACCACGATCGGGCGAGTCGCCCGCTACCTGAACCAGGGCAATGGCGGATACATGGCCGCTGCGGCACGGCGCAACAGCGGCGGTGCGGCGTGACGCCGCGCGATCGCCTGCGCATCGCCATGCAAAAGTCCGGCAGGCTCACCGAGCCGGCCCAGGAGTTGCTGGCGCGTTGCGGACTGAAGTTCCGCCAGAGTCGCGACAAGCTGTTCTGCTTCGGCGAGGGCGAGCCGGTGGACCTGCTGCTGGTCCGCGACGACGACATACCGGGCCTCATCGCCGAGGGCGTATGCGACCTCGGCATCGTCGGCCGGAACGTGCTGCGTGAGTTCCAGCTGTCGAACGTGGAGACCGGCACAGGACTGGATGAACTGCGGCCGCTGGGTTTCGGCCACTGCCGCCTGTCCATCGCCGTTCCCCAGGAAGATGCTTATGACGGCGCATCACAGCTGGGTGGGCAGCGGATCGCCACCTCTTACCCGGGCCTGCTCGGCGAGTGGCTGCGCTCGAACGGCGTGGACGCGAAGGTGGTGATGCTCGCGGGCTCGGTCGAAATCGCGCCCAGGCTCGGGACGGCGGACGCCATCTGCGATCTCGTTTCCAGTGGTGCCACCCTCGTCGCCAACCAGTTGCGCGAAGTGGCGGTGGTGGTCGAGAGCGAGGCCGTGCTGGCTGGCCGTCGCGACCTTCCTGCCGACGAACGCGGGGAGATTGTCGAACTGCTCCTGCGCCGGCTCGACGGCGTGATCCAGGTTCGCGACTCGCGCCTCATCCTCATGCAGGCGCCGCGCCACTCCCTGGAGGAGATCACCCGTCTGCTGCCTGGCGCTCCCACTCCGACGCTCACACCGGTCGATGGCGCGCCGGACCAGGTCGTGCTGCAGGCGCTGTGCGCGGGCTCGGTGAGCTGGCGCCAGCTGGAAGACATGAAACGCGCCGGTGCCCGCGACATGCTGGTGCTGCCGGTGGAGAAGATGTTGGCATGAAGCGGATCGACTGGAAGACCCTGGACGAAGCAGGGCGCGATGCGGCGTTGGCACGGCCTGCGCAGTCGCGCGCTCCCGGTTTGCGCCAGGGCGTGGAAGTGATCGTCGCTGAGGTTCGTGCGCGGGGCGATGCCGCGCTGTTCGAACTCACAGCCCGCCACGACGGCATCGAACTCGATGACCTTGCGGTCACCGAGGCGGAATTCGACGAGGCGGAGGCTCGCCTTTCGACGGAGCTCAAGGCCGCGGTGCTCGAAGCGGCAGGACGCATCGAAGCTTTCCACCGCGCCACGGCACCCGTGCCAGTCACCGTCGATACGGCGCCGGGCGTGCGCGTCGAGCGCGTGCTGCGCCCCATTCGCCGGGTAGGCCTGTATGTGCCTGCGGGCGGCGCGCCACTGCCCTCCACCGCGATCATGCTCGGTGTGCCGGCCGCCATTGCCGGATGCCGTGACGTCGCGCTGTGCACGCCGGTGCAGTCGAACGGACGTTGCGACGATGCCGTGCTCTTCGCGGCACGCGCCGTTGGCGTGCATCGCGTGTTCAAGCTGGGCGGCGCGCAGGCGATCGCGGCGATGGCATACGGCACGGCCTCGGTGCCCCGCTGCGACAAGCTCTTCGGCCCCGGCAATGCATGGGTCACCGAAGCGAAGCTGCAGGTGGCCGGCGATCCTGCCGGCGCGGCCATCGACATGCCCGCCGGTCCGTCGGAAGTCCTCGTGATCGCCGACGCTGGGGCCGATCCGCGCTTCGTCGCCGCCGACCTGCTTTCGCAGGCGGAGCACGGGCCCGATTCCCAGGTGTTCCTCGTCAGTCCATCGAGCGACCTGCTCGATCGCGTGGAAACGGAAGTCGAACGCCAGTGCGCCGAGTTGCCGCGGGCGGCTGTTGCGGGCGTCGCATTGCGCGAAAGCCGGCTGGTGCTCGTGAGCGATCTCGTCGAGGCCGTGTCGGTAAGCAACCGTTATGCACCCGAGCACCTGATTATCCAGACCGCCGATCCGCGTGCCCTTCTCGACGGCATCGAGTCCGCAGGTTCGGTTTTCCTCGGTGAGTGGACACCCGAATCCATCGGCGACTACTGCAGCGGCAGCAACCATGTCCTGCCGACCTACGGATATGCGCGCAGCTACAGCGGTGTGTCGGTGGCCAGCTTCCAAAAGCAGGTGACCGTGCAGGAACTCACCGCCGAAGGCTTGCGTGGGATCGGGCCGTGCGCGGCGATCCTGGCCGGGGCCGAACAACTGGAAGCGCACCGCCGGGCGGTAACGCTGCGACTTGCCGCCATGGACGTCGTCGCATGAGCGTCCTGGACCTTGCCCGGCCGGACATCCGGGCGCTCGCGCCGTACTCCAGCGCGCGCATGGAAGCGCAGGGCGGCACCGTGCTGCTCAATGCGAACGAATCGTCCCGGCCAGCGAACATTCCCGGCGGCGACGGGCTCAACCGCTATCCCGATCCCCAGCCGCGTGCGCTGGTGGAAACGCTGGCGGAACTCTACGGCTGCGACGCCGGTCGCGTGCTCGTTACGCGAGGCAGCGACGAAGCCATCGACCTGCTTGTGCGCGCCTTCTGCCGCGCCGGCCAAGACGCCGTGGCGATTTCGCCGCCGACGTTCGGCATGTATGCCGTGTGCGCACGCATCCAGGGCGCGGCGGTGATCGAATCGCCCCTCGACGCTTCCGGTGCGCTGGATGTCGCGAAGCTGACCGCTGGCGTCACGCCAGCCGTAAAGATCGTCTTCGTCTGCACGCCGAACAATCCGACGGGGAACCTGGTCGGCATGGACGTGCTTGCCTACCTGGCCCATGAACTCGCCGGGCGCGCGCTGCTGGTCGTGGACGAGGCCTATGCCGAATTCAGCGGCGCGGCCAGTGCCGTGTCGCTCATCGACGAGCACGAGAACGTCGCCGTGCTGCGTACGCTCTCGAAGGCCTGGTCACTGGCCGGTGCGCGCGTGGGCGCGCTGGTTGCACATTCCGAAGTCATCGGTTTGCTGCGCCGGATCATTCCGCCTTATCCGCTGCCGTCGCCCTGTGTCGAAGCCGCGCTGGGTGCGCTCTCCTACGAAGGCCGACGCGTACAGCGTCACCACCTGAACGAGATCCTTACCGAGCGCGCGCGCATGTTCGCGGAGCTGCCGCATGTGCCGGGCGTGCGCGAAGTGCTTCCTTCGCATGCCAACTTCCTGGCCGTGCGCTTCGACGACGCGGCGGGGACGTACCGGCGCCTGCTGGCGGCAGGCGTGGTGGTGCGCGACATCACGAAGTATCCCGGCCTCGGCGACGCACTGCGCATCACCATCGGCACGGGCAACGAGAACGATCGCGTGCTCGCGGTATTACGGGCAGGTGCGGGCGCATGAGCCGGAAGATCCTCTTCGTCGATCGCGACGGTTGCCTCATCGAGGAGCCCGCGGACGGACAGATCGACAGCTACGGGAAGCTGGCGCTGATGCCTGGCGTCATCGCCGCGCTGCAGCGTTGCGTCGGTGCGGGCTACGAGCTGGTGATGGTGACGAACCAGGATGGCCTCGGCACGCCTTCGTTTCCACAGGAAGCCTTTGAGGGACCGCACGAGCTTTTGCTGCGCATCTTCTCCTCCCAGGGCATCGTCTTTCGCGAACAGCTGATCGATCGCAGTTTCGCGCACGAGAACCGCGATACCCGTAAACCGGCGACGGGCCTGGCCCGTCACTGGCTCGCCGACGACGGTTGGAGCCGCTCGCAGTCGGCCATGGCCGGCGATCGCGACACCGACCTCGCCTTTGCGGCGAACATGGGCGTGCGTGGTTTCCGCGTGGGGCAGGGCGGCATGGACTGGGTCGACCTGGCCCATGCATTGCTCGACGCACCACGCACGGCGGAGGTGATCCGGGGCACCCGGGAGACATCGCTCCGCGTGTCGGTGGACCTCGACCGCGTCGCCGATCCCATCGTCCACACCGGTCTGGGTTTCTTCGATCACATGCTCGAACAGATCGGCAAGCATGGTGGTTTCTCGCTGAGCCTGCGCTGCGACGGCGACACCCATGTCGACGAGCATCACACCATCGAGGACGCCGCGCTCGCTCTGGGCCAGGCATTGCGCCAGGCGCTTGGCGACAAGCGCGGCATCGCCCGCTACGGTTTCGCCCTGCCCATGGACGAGAGCGCCGCGCGCGCCGAACTGGATCTCTCAGGGCGGCCGTACTTCGTTTTCGAAGGGTCGTTCCCGCGAGAGCGGGTTGGCGACATGCCGACGGAACTCGTGCCTCACTTCTTCCGCTCCCTGTGCGAGACATTGGGCGCGAACCTGCACCTCACGGTGCACGGCGAGAACGCGCACCACATGGTGGAAGGCTGCTTCAAGGTGGTGGCGCGCACCCTGCGCCAGGCGATCCGGCGCGATGGCGCCGACCTGCCCAGTACGAAGGGTAGCCTGTGACGCGGGTGGTTCTGGTCGACGCCGGTGGCACGAACATCGGGTCCGTGCGCTATGCCTTGCAACGCCTGGGTGCGGAGGCCGAACTCACGTCGGACGCGGAACGCATCCGCACCGCCAGCCACGTCATCCTGCCGGGCGTGGGTGCAGCGGGTCCCGGCATGCGGATGCTCCGCGAGGCCGGCCTCGTGGATGTGCTGCGATGCCTGACCCAGCCGGTGCTCGGCGTATGCCTCGGCATGCAGCTGCTGTGCGAGCGCTCTGAAGAGGGCGACACCGAGTGCCTCGGCCTGGTCCCGGCCACGGTGCGCCGGTTCGCCGGGGGGCCGGGACTGCGTGTGCCGCACATGGGCTGGAACGCCTTGCATGTGACAGCCGGCCACCCACTCGTCGCCGGCTTGCGTGAGGGCGATGCGGCGTATTTCGTCCACAGCTATGCGGTGCCCACCGGCGATTTCACCCTTGCGTCGAGCGAGCATGGCCAGCCCTTCGCGGCCGTGATCGCCGCCGGCAATTTCATGGGCATGCAGTTCCATCCCGAGCGATCGGGGGCGCTGGGTGCGCAACTCCTGCGGAATTTCCTCTGCCTATGACGCTTCCGATTCCCGCGATCGACCTCCGCGACGGCAAGGTCGTCCGCCTCTACAAGGGCGACTATGCGCAACAGACCACCTTCGCCTTCGAGCCCGAAGCGCTTGCCGCGCGCTACGCCGACGAAGGGGCGGACTGGTTGCACGTCGTCGACCTCGATGGCGCGCGGTCCGGGCGCTTCGAGAACCTCGCCACCATCGCGGGTATCGCCTCGAGCGGGCGCGTGCGCGTGCAGGCCGGCGGAGGCATCCGTGACGAAGACGGCGTGCGCAGATTGCTGGAGGCAGGCGTCCACCGCGTGGTCGTCGGTAGCATGGCTATCCGCGCTCCCGAGACGGTGGCGGCGTGGATCCACAGGTACGGTGCAGAACGCATCGTGCTTGCGCTGGATACGCGCTTCAGGGATGGCGACTGGAAACTCCCCAGTGCGGGGTGGACGGCCGACGAACCGCGCACCCTCGACGATCTGGTTCCCTGGTACGAGGCCACCGGCGCACGTCATCTGCTGTGCACCGATATCGACCGCGACGGCACGATGATCGGGCCGAACGTAGCACTCTACCGGCACCTCGGCTCGCTGGCGCCGACGCTGGCGGTGCAGGCCTCCGGCGGCGTGCGCTCCCTCGACGACGTCGCCGCTCTCGCGCTGCAAGGCGCGGCCGGCGTGATCCTCGGCCGCGCCCTGCTCGAAGGCGCTTTCACCTTGGTCGATGCTTTCGTCGCCGCGGAACGGGCGAATGCGTCATGCTGAGCCGTCGCATCGTGCCCTGCCTGGACGTGCGCGATGGACGGGTGGTGAAGGGCGTACGCTTCCGCGACCACGTCGTCGTGGGAGAAATCGTCGACCTCGCGCTGCGCTATCGCGACGAGGGTGCCGACGAACTCGTGTTCTACGACATCACGGCGAGCCCGGAAGGGCGGCGCGTCGACCGTGCCTGGGTGGAGCGCGTGGCACGCGAGATCGACATCCCGTTCTGTGTCGCGGGTGGTATACGCAGCGTGGAGGACGCGCGCGACGTGCTGCACGCCGGCGCGGACAAGATATCCATCAACTCGCCCGCGCTCGAGCGCCCGGCGCTGGTCGGCGAGCTTGCCGATGCCTTCGGTGTGCAATGTGTCGTCGTGGGCGTGGACAGCTTGCGCGACGAAGACGGGGAGTGGCGCGTTCGCCAGTACACGGGCGACCCGTCGCGCACCCGCGCCCTGCGCAAGCGCACGCTGGACTGGATCGACGACGTGCAGCGCCTCGGCGCGGGCGAGATCGTTCTCAATTGCATGGGCACGGACGGCGTCCGGCGCGGCTACGATATCGAGCAACTGAAGGCCGCGCGGGCGGTCAGCCGCGTGCCGCTGGTGGCCTCGGGCGGTGCGGGCGTGCCGGCCCACTTCAGCGACGTTTTCCGTGAGGCCGACGTCGACGCGGCGCTCGCGGCCAGCGTGTTCCATACGGGCGACATCGGGATTCCCGCGTTGAAGCGCGAGCTGCGGGAGCAAGGTATCGAGGTGAGGTTATGAACGCTACGAACGCGGATTTCGCGAAGGGCGACGGTTTGCTGCCGGCGATCGTGCAGCACGCACGCAACGGCGAAGTGCTGATGCTGGGTTACATGGACGAGGCCGCGTTGAAAGCCACGCGCCAGTGCGGCCTCGTCACCTTTTTCAGCCGCAGCAGGCAGCGCCTCTGGACCAAAGGCGAAACGTCCGGGAATACGTTGACCGTCGTCGACGCGCGGCTGGACTGCGATGCGGACACGATCCTGGTGCGCGCGCTTCCCGCGGGCCCGACCTGCCATAACGGTACATCGAGTTGCTTCGGCGATGACGTGGCGCCGTCGTTGGGTTTTCTCGCGGAGCTGGATGCGCTGGTGGCTTCCCGATATACGGAGCGTCCGCCCGGAAGCTATACGACGAAGCTGTTCGAGGACGGCCTTCGCCGCATCGCGCAGAAAGTGGGCGAGGAGGGCGTCGAAACGTCGTTGGCGGTGGTCGCGCAAGACGACGAAGCACTGGTCGGCGAAGCGGCCGATCTTGTGTTTCACCTGATGGTGGCGCTAAGGGCACGCGGCATCGGTTTCGATGCCGTCGCTACAAAGCTAGCCGCACGCCACACCCCTATGTAGAAGGAGCCGCTGTAGCGGCTCCCACACGGTGGTTACAGGACTTCCACCACCGCCGGGGAGGGGCCTTGCGCCTGCAACAGGGCCAGCGTTTCCCGCGACTTGGAGCAGCGCGGGTTATGCCAGATCGTCAGCATGGCGCTTACCGATTGCCGCCGCGATTGCCGCCGCCACCGCCACCGCCGCGGTTGCCACCGCCACCCGGCCGCCCGCCACGGTTGCCGCCGGGACGCGGACCACCGGCACGGTTACCGCCGCTGCCACCCGGACCACCGGCACGGTTACCGCCACCGCTGCCACCCGGGCCACCGGCGCGGTTACCGCCACCGCCGCCACTCGGTCCGCCGGTACGGTTGCCGCCACCCGGACGGCCCGCACGATTGCCACCGCCTTCGAAACGGCTGCCAGTGGCGGAGCGATTGCCCTCGGCACGCGCGGGGCCCTGGCCAGCCGGACGGTTGCCACCGCCGGCATTGCCCGGACGCCCACCCGGCCGCGGACCGCGGTTGCCGGTGTTACCCGCATTACCGGCTGTATTGCCGCCACCGGTACGGCTGTCGCCGGCAAACCAGGTGCGGATCGCCGGCAGTTCCTGGCCCGGCGCGACGCGACGCGACTTGCGCTGGGCGCCGCCGCCTGCACGGTCCGGACGTGCGACATTGCCGTTCACCTCGCGGCGCGGAGCGCCACCCGGGCCTGTGGCACGTCCACCACGCCCGCCGCGCGGGTTGTCGTCGCGGATGCGGTCGAAGGCGGTGAGTTCGCGCGCTTCGTCGTGACGCCCCGAGCTCCACGCGCCGGTGGCGCGGGTGTCGGGGCGATATTCGGTGACGTGGCGTGGCGCGCGGCGCTGGTGCACCACGGCGCTCAGCGTCAGCACGGGAGCCGGCGCGCCGAGGCCGGTGCGCTCGCGCAGTTCCTTGATGGCGGTCTCATCCAGGTTTTCGCAGTCGCCGCGGCGCAGCGCACGCGGAAGTTCCACGGAGCCGTAGCGGATGCGCTTCAGGCGGCTGACGAGGAAGCCCTGGGAATCCCACAGACGACGCACTTCGCGGTTACGACCTTCACGGATGGTGACGCGGAACCAGCTGTGGCTGCCGCCTCGGCTGATGACGCCGATTTCGTCGAAGCGCGCGGGACCGTCTTCCAGTTCCACGCCGGCCTTGAGGCGTTCGATCACCTCGTCCGGCACTTCGCCATGGACGCGGCAGAGGTATTCGCGTTCCAGGCCGCTCTTCGGATGCATCAGCGCGTTGGCGAGTTCGCCGTCGGTCGTCAGCAGCAGCAGGCCCGTGGTGTTGATATCGAGGCGGCCCACGGCGACCCAGCGCGCGCCACGCAGGCGCGGCAACTGTTCGAATACAGTGGGACGGCCTTCGGTGTCTTCTCGGGTGGTCACCACGCCTTCCGGCTTGTGATAGACCAGCACTTCCGCATCGCTTCGGTTGTCGGTGGCGACGACGAACTGTTTGCCGTCGAGGATCACGCGGTCGCCGGCGTGGACGCTCGCGCCGATGGTGGCGACGGTGCCGTTGACCTCGACTTCGCCAGCCTGGATGCGCTGTTCCAGCATCCGGCGCGAACCGAGTCCGGCATTGGCGAGGACCTTGTGCAGGCGCTCCTCGAGTTGTTGGGTGGTATCGGGGGCTTCACTGCCGCCGCGCTTCAGGGTGAGCAGGGAACGTTGTGGCGCATTCATGCGCGTGACTCCTCGGTGTCTTTCTCGGCGTCGCCGTCTTCGGCGTCGCTTGGGGGGTTCTCTGCCTCGTCGGCAGTGGGGGAAGCCGCGGCGACGTCTTCGTCGCCGTCAGGCAGCTGGTTCGCGGCTTCGGCCGCGGAATCTTCGTTTTCGTCGTCGGGCATGGCAGCCCGGGCCGGCGCGGGTTCCGCATCGCCTTCGAAGCGCATTTGCGGATTAAGTTCCTCCAGGTCGCGGATCTCGGACAACGGAGGCAGGGCATCGAGTGACTTCAGGTTGAAGTAGTCGAGGAAGGTGCGGGTGGTGCCGAACAACGCCGGCTTGCCCGGTACGTCGCGGTGGCCCACCACGCGGATCCACTCGCGTTCTTCCAGCGTCTTGACGATGTTGGAGGAGACCACCACGCCGCGGATCTGTTCGATTTCCGGGCGGGTGATCGGCTGGCGATAGGCGATCAGGGCCAGGGTCTCCAACAGGGCGCGCGAATAACGGCTCGGTTTTTCCGCCCACATCCGCGACACCCATCCATGCATTTCGCGCCGCACCTGGTAGCGCCAGCCGGAGGCGACCTCCACCAGTTCCACACCGCGCCCTTCGCAGTCGGCGCCGAGCGCCGCCAGGGCCTGCGTGAGCTCGTCGGTGCCGATCTCTTCTTCCTCGCCGAAGATCGCCTTCAACTGCGCGATGGTCATCGGCTGGGTCGACGCCAGCAGCGCCGCTTCCACGATGGGTTTGAGTTGTTCGGGTTGCATAGGCCCTTGGATGGTGGTTTCGTGGCCCCTGGGGGAGCCGTCAGGCGAGCGCTTCTTCCGGCTCGGCCTCGGTCTGTACCTTCGTCTTCAGGTAGATCGGCCCGAGGGCCTCTTCCTGCACGATTTCGATAAGCATTTCCTTGGCCAGCTCCAGCATGGCCAGGAAGGTGACCACGACGCCGAGGCGGCCCTCGTTCACGTCGAACAACGTTTCGAAGCGGTGGAACCCGCCGCCTTCGCTGAGCGTGCCGAGCAGGTCGCCCATGCGCTGGCGCACGCTGAGCGGCTCGCGCTGGATCGCATGGTGCGTGAACAGGTCGGCGCGGTTGAGCACGTCCTTGAGCGCGAGCAGCAGCTCCTTCAGATCCAGCGGGGGTGGCACGCGCACCACGTTGTGCTCGCCGACGAAGGCGTGGACCACCGTGGTATCGCGTTCCAGGCGCGGCAGTTCTTCGATATCCGCCGCGGCCTTCTTGAAGCGTTCGTACTCCTGCAGACGCCGGACAAGCTCTGCGCGGGGATCCTCCTCCAGGCCTTCCTCGGCCGGCGGCCGCGGCAGCAGCAGCCTGGATTTGATCTCCGCCAGGATCGCGGCCATCAGCAGGTATTCCGCCGCGAGTTCCAGTCGCATCACCTCGCGCATCATCTCGATGTAGTCCATGTACTGCCGGGTGATCTCGGCGACGGGAATATCGAGGATGTCCAGGTTCTGCCGGCGGATCAGGTAGAGCAGCAGGTCCAGTGGACCTTCGAACGATTCGAGGATGACTTCGAGCGCGTCCGGCGGAATATACAGATCCTGCGGCATCTGCAGCACGGGCTGCCCGCGCACCAGCGCGAGAGGCATTTCCTGTTGCTGCGGGATACCTGCGAAGGCATCCTGGGTTTTTTCGACCACCTGGACTTCGGTTGTCTCGTTAGTCATCGGCACATGTCAGAAGGGTCGCGGGAGCGACCGGTAGCGCAACAATCGATGCCGTCCGGCGGCTTTACCGCCACCCCGCCAGGCATGCCACGCATCGTCGCCGACGAGCGATAGGCATGGCCGCTGGACACCCCAGGAGGGTCACCGTCTGTGAAGGAACGTCGGGAGCAGAGCGCGGCCGGTCCCAGGAACAGACCGGTGAGGGCGCGACGCCCGAATAAGTTCACCCGATGCCATACAGGGTATCGCCTGCGCCGATCCAAGTCCAGCGGCGACCCGCCTGCCAGACAGGCCTTGCGGCACAATAGCGTCATGCAGCCGGTCCAGCGCGCCATCATTCACGTCGACATGGACGCTTTCTACGCGTCGGTGGAGGAACTGGACGACCCCTCGGTGGCCGGGAAGCCGGTGATCGTGGCCGGCCTGGGACGGCGTGGCGTGGTTTCCACGGCGAATTACGAGGCGCGGAAATATGGCGTCCGCTCGGCCATGGCCACCGCCGAGGCCCGCCGCCGCTGCCCGAACGGCATATATATCGTCCCGCGCCATTCGCGTTACCAGGAAATCTCGACCGTGGTGTTCGGCGTCTTCGCCGAATTCACCCCCATGATCGAAGGGCTATCGCTGGACGAAGCCTTTCTTGACGTGACCGCTAGCTTGAGATTGTTCTCGTCGATCGAGGCGATCGGCCGCCGGGTGAAGGACGAAATCCGCGCCCGTACGGGCCTCAATGCTTCCGTGGGCATGGCCCATAACAAGCTCCTCGCCAAACTGGCCAGCGAGCTGTCGAAGCCGGACGGCTTCCTGCGTATCGCCCAAGAGGAGATCCGCGGGTACCTCGACCCGCTGCCTGTCGGGCGCATGTGGACGGTGGGGAAGGTGGCCGAAGAGGCGCTGCACAAGGTGGGCATCCGTACCATCGGCGATCTGGTGCGATCCGATGCGTGGCGCCTGAACAAGGCGGTCGGCGAGCGCCATGCGGCCCAGCTGCGGGAGCTTTGCCGTGGCGAGGACCGGCGACCGGTGATCACCGACGCGCCCGAGGTATCCATTGGCGCGGAATGGACCTTCGAGTACGACCTGGAAGAGCTCGCGATCGCCGAGGCCTGGCTCCTTCGCCAATGCGAAAAGGTGGGGGCCAGGGCGAGGAAGCGGGGGGTGAATGCCCGCACGGTGTCGGTAAAGCTGCGCGAACCCCCGTTCATCACCCATAGCCGGCAGGCCCAGCTCCCCGTTCAGGGCAACGCCACGCCGGATATCTACGCCGTGGCACGACGCTTGCTTCAGGTCTGGTGGAACCAGCACCCCCGGCCGAGACTGCGTTTGCTGGGGGTAACCCTGTCGGGTTTCGACGCCAGGCACGGCGACGAACAGCAGGACATGTTTGCCGTGGAGGTATCGGACAAGCAATCCGACGGCGTACAGGATCTCATCAACGGGCGCTTCGGCGCCGGCGCCCTGGTTCGGGCAGGTGTGCTGAAAACGCGCGGGAACGAGTGAACGCGACGGTATGTATGCGTCATCCAGGCTGCGCTAATGTGTCCGTTTGTGACACGCAACGTTAGTGGACGAGGTGAGTCATGCCGATAGCGACAGGCAAGGACGGGATATCGGGATGGGTGGAGAAGATGATGTCGAACGATAAGGAAGACCCGCACGCGCGCTATCGCCATGCGCGGATGCGCGTACAGACCGCGGTGCTCATGAGCCGTGGCGGCGAGGCGCACCCCACCGACCTGGTCGATATCTCGGCAACGGGCGCGCTCCTGCGCCGCCCGCTGGGCTGGCGCGGCGAGCCCGGCCAGACGTGGATACTCGACATGATCTTCGGCCACGACCTGCACATCCACCTGGAAGCGTCGGTGGCGCGGGTGTCCGCGCGTCAGATCGGCATGGAATACACCCTCATTCCTGAGGATAAGCAGGCCTCGCTGTGGGAACTTCTCGGCGGCTACGCCGATACGCTGGAGGCCTGGCAGGACGACTGACACTGTAGGAGCGCGCCCGGCGCGCGACAGCTCTTGGGGCCGTGGCTCGGAGCTGGCACGCAAGTCCACGAATCGGGTCGAAAAACTGCCGCGCGCAGGGCGCGCTCCTACGGCATCAGGCCTTCTGCTTCCTTCTTTCCTCGTCGCGCAGTTCGCGGCGGAGGATCTTGCCCACGTTGCTCTTCGGCAGCGCATCGCGGAATTCGATCTGCTTGGGCCGCTTGTAGCCGGTGAGGTTCTCACGGCAGTACGCCTTCAGTACCTCGACGGTCAGCGACGCGTCCTTGCGGACCACGAACAGCTTCACGACCTCGCCCGAATGCTCGTCGTCGATGCCGACCGCGGCCACTTCCAAGACGCCCGGATGGTGCATCACGATGTCCTCGATCTCGTTCGGGTACACGTTGAAGCCCGAGACCAGGATCATGTCCTTCTTGCGGTCGACGATGAACGCCTGGCCGGTTTCGTCCATGCGGGCGATATCGCCCGTGCGCAACCAGCCGTCGGCGTCGAGCACCTTGGCCGTTTCTTCCGGCTGGGCCCAGTAGCCTTTCATCACCTGCGGACCGCGGATGCAGAGTTCGCCCACTTCGCCGAGGGGCAGCACCTTGCCGTCCTCGTCGCGGATCTGCGCGTCGGTAGCCGGAATGGGGTAGCCGATGGAGCCCGTGTAGTCCGTGATGTCCACGCGGTTGGCGAAGGCGACGGGCGAGGTCTCGGTGAGGCCGTAGCCCTCGATGATCGGATGACCGGTGACCTTCTTCCAGCGCTCCGCGACGCGGCGTTGTACCGCCATCCCACCGGCCATCGTCAGCTTCAGCTGCGAGAAGTCCACCTGGTCGAAGCCGGGCGTGTTCAACAGGCCGTTGAACAGCGTGTTGACGCCGGTGATCGCGGTGAACTTGGTCTTCCGCAGTTCCTTGACGAAGCCGCGCATGTCGCGCGGGTTCGTGATGAGGTGGTTCTGGCCGCCCAGGCTCGCGAAAATAAGGCAGTTCACCGTCAACGAAAAGATGTGATACAGCGGCAGCGCCGTGATGATCGTTTCCTCGCCCGGCGTGGCGTGGCCCGCGACCCACGGACGGGTCTGCAGCATGTTGGCGATCATGTTGCGGTGGGTGAGCATGGCGCCCTTCGCCACGCCCGTGGTGCCGCCGGTGTACTGCAGGAAGGCGACATCGTCGTGGTCGATCTCGACGGCCGGCAGGGGATGCGGCTTGCCGCGCTCCAGGGCGGCGCGGAAGCGCACGGCCCGGGGCAGGTCGAAGGCGGGCACTTCCTTGCGGATGCTCTTCACCACGAAGTTGATGATGTTGCCCTTCGGGAAGCCCACCATGTCGCCGACGGCGGTGGTGATGACGTGCTGCACCTTGGTGCCGTCCAGCGCCTTCTGCGCCGTGGCCGCGAAGTTGTCCAGGACCACCAGCGCCTTCGCGCCCGAATCTTCCAGTTGGTGATGCAGTTCGCGCGTGGTGTACAGCGGATTCGTGTTCACTACGGTGAGGCCGAGGCGCAGCGCGCCGAACATCGCGATGGGATACTGCAGCAGGTTCGGCAGCATGATCGCCAGGCGGTCGCCTTTCTTCAGGCCGAGCTCGCCTGAGAGGTATCCGGCGAAGGCCTGGGACAGTTCGTCGATCTGGCCATAAGTGAGGACTTTGCCGAAATTCGTGAACGCGGGGCGGTTACGAAATTTCTGAAAGGATTCATCGAGCAGGGCCGCTATGGAGCGGAACTCGTTGACGTCAATGTCGGCGGGAATGCCGGCCGGATAGTGGTCAAGCCACGGACGGTCGATGCTCATGAATCGGACGGACTCCAGGATTTGTGACGCATGCACGATTGTCGTGCGGTCGCGAGGCATTGGAGCATACGCGCGCGTACAGCGGCAAGCCGCATCGCAGCGGCATCCGGGCGGGAGGAAAAGCACGATGTGGAAGGGGGAAAAGCTGCTGCTTTGCTGTCACGCGCCCGACGAGGAGCAGGTACGCAAGGCGATCGCGGCGACAAAAAAAACGCCCCGGTTTCCCGGGGCGCTCTTGAATGCGGCTTTTAAGCCGCCTTCGCCAACTGGCGAAGCACGTACTGCAGGATGCCGCCGTGGCGGAAGAACTCGCGTTCCTTCGGGGTGAGCAGCAGCACCTTCACGGTGAACGACTTGACCGAACCGTCCGGACGCGTGGCCTTGACCGTCGCCGTCTTCGACTCGCCGCCGTTCAGGCCGGTAACGTCGAACACTTCGTCGCCCTTCAGGCCGAGCGTCTGCGCGTTCTCGCCGTCCTGGAACTGGCAGGGCAGGACGCCCATGCCCACCAGGTTGGAGCGGTGGATGCGCTCGAAGCTCTCGGCGATCACGGCCTTCACGCCGAGCAGCAGGGTGCCCTTGGCCGCCCAGTCGCGCGACGAACCGGTGCCGTATTCCTTGCCGGCAAGGACCACCAGCGGCGTGCCGTCGGCCTTGTACTTCATGGCGGCATCGTAGATGGCCATCTGCTCGCCGGTCGGGACGTGCCTGGTGTAGCCGCCCTCGACGCCGTCCAGCATCAGGTTCTTGATGCGGATGTTGGCGAAGGTGCCGCGCACCATCACGTCGTCGTTACCGCGACGCGAACCGTAGGAGTTGAAGTCCTTCGGTTCCACGCCCTTGGAGATCAGGAAACGGCCCGCCGGGCTGTCCTTCTTGATCGAGCCGGCCGGAGAGATGTGGTCTGTGGTGATCGAGTCGCCGAAGATGCCCATGGCGTGCGCGCCGTGGATGTCCTCGATGGTGCCGGCCTCGGCGCTCATGCCGTCGAAGTACGGCGGGTTCTTGATGTAGGTCGAATCGTCCCACGCGTAGGTCTTGCCATCCGGCGAAGCGATCGCATTCCAGCGGCTGTCGCCCTTGAAGACATCGGCGTAGCTGTCCTTGAACATCTGCGGGCTGATCGCGCCGGCGATGGCGTCGGACACCTCCTGGTTGCTCGGCCAGATGTCCTTCAGGTACACCGGCTGGCCGTCGTTGCCCGTGGCGATCGCGTCCTTGGTCAGGTCGATGTCGAGGGTGCCGGCCAGCGCGTAGGCGACCACCAGCGGCGGCGAGGCCAGGTAGTTCATCTTCACTTCCGGATGCACGCGGCCTTCGAAGTTGCGGTTGCCCGAGAGCACGGATGCCACGGCGAGGTCGCCGTCGGCGATGCCCTTGCTGATCTCGGCCGGCAGCGGACCGGAGTTGCCGATGCAGGTGGTGCAGCCGTAGCCGACCACGAAGAAGTTCACCTTCTCCAGCTCTTCGAGCAGGCCGGTCTTCTTCAGGTACTCGGTAACCACGAGCGAGCCTGGACCGAGCGAGGGCTTCACCCAGGGCTTGGACGTGAGGCCACGCGCGGCGGCCTTCTTCGCCAGCAGGCCGGCGGCGAGCATCACAGCCGGGTTGGAGGTGTTGGTGCACGACGTGATGGCGGCGATCACCACCGAGCCGTCGTTGAGCCGGAAGGACTTGCCATCCTTCTCCACCAGCACGCCGTCGTCGTCAAGCTTGTTGCCTTCGTTGCCGACGGCGGTGCCGCCGCCTTCGTTGTTGAAGCGGGACACGTCGCCGTTACGCGGCTTGCGGTTCGTGGTGAGCGGACCGACGGCGTCGAGGAAGCTCTGCCGCACGCCTTCCAGCAACACGCGGTCCTGCGGACGCTTCGGACCGGCGAGCGACGGCCTGACGTCGGCGAGGTCGAGCTCGAGCACAGTGGTGAATTCCGGCTCCGGCGTGTTGACGTCGTGCCACAGGCCCTGGGCCTTGGCATAGGTTTCGACCAGGTCGATCTGGCTCTCGTCGCGACCGGACAGGCGCATATAGTTCAGCGCTTCCTGGTCGATCGGGAAGATGCCACAGGTGGCGCCGTATTCCGGAGCCATGTTGGCGATCGTGGCGCGGTCGGCCAGCGGCAGGTTCTGCAGGCCGTTGCCGAAGAATTCCACGAACTTGCCCACGACGCCGAGCTTGCGCAGCATCTGGGTGACGGTGAGGACCAGGTCGGTCGCGGTCACGCCTTCGGGCAGCTTGCCGGTGAGGCGGAAGCCGACGACCTGCGGGATCAGCATGGACGACGGCTGGCCGAGCATGGCCGCCTCGGCCTCGATGCCGCCCACGCCCCAGCCCAGCACGCCGATACCGTTGATCATCGTGGTGTGCGAGTCGGTACCGAACACGGTGTCCGGATAGGCGAAGGATTCGCCGTTCACTTCATTGGTGAAGACGACGCGGGCGAGGTTTTCCAGGTTCACCTGGTGCACGATGCCCGTGCGCGGCGGCACGACCTTGAAGTTGTTGAAGGCCTTCTGGCCCCAGCGCAGGAAGGAATAACGCTCCTGGTTGCGCTCGAATTCGATGGCGACGTTCTGCTCCAGCGAGCTTGCCGAACCGAAGGCGTCCACCTGCACGGAGTGGTCGATGACCAGTTCGGCCGGCGCCAGCGGATTGATCTTGTTGGGGTCGCCGCCGAGCTTGGCCACGGCGTCGCGCATGGCGGCCAGGTCGACCACGCAGGGCACGCCCGTGAAGTCCTGCAGCACCACGCGCGCCGGCATGAAGGAGATCTCGGTCTCCGGCTCGGCCTTGGCATCCCACTTGGCGACGGCTTCGATTTCCTTCGCGGTGACGTTCACGCCGTCTTCCTGGCGGAGGAGGTTCTCCAGCAGGATCTTCATCGAGTAGGGAAGGCGCTTGATGTCGAAGGTGTCGCCGAACTTGGCCAGGCTGGCGATGGTGTGGCGCTTGCCGTTGACTTCGATACTGTCTCGGACCGAGAACGAGTCTTTCATGCTGTACTCCTGGCGTGGCGTTCTTTAGCTGGGGAGGCCGGGCAGGCCCTTGCGGGCCGCCAAAGGTGTCGATTATCGCGCAGTCTGCCGTTGGTGTGCGACCGCCATGAGGCTGGCTACGGCTAGAATGGCCGGTCCGCGGCATAGGCCGCGCGAATCCTGGGCGCGAAAAGGATGAGGGCGGCGCATCGTGGGCGCAAACGCATTTGATGGCACGCAGCGTTCGATGATTTCGATGGCCCTGTCGTCGGTGTCCCTGCGCGATCTGGCCCTTGTCCAGGCGGTGGCGCGTGAAGGCAGCTTCAATAGCGCGGCCCGGGCCATGTACATCAGTCCGTCCGGACTTTCCCATCAGGTGCAAAAGGTGGAACAGGCTCTGGGCGTGCCGCTTTTCGAGCGCGGCGGCCGGCGCGTGGTGCCTACGGCCACCGGGCAGCGCCTGCTCGGCTATATCGACGACGTGCTGGCCTCCGCAAAGCATCTGGAGCATGCCGCGCGGGGAGGCGACGTCGCCTTCGGCGGGGAACTGAGGCTGGGGGTGCCCTCCACCCTCGGACCCTACCTCCTCCCGCACTTCATCGAACCCTTCCCGCAGCGCTTTCCCGGCGCGCGGCTGACCATTTCCGAAGGCAAGCCGCGCGGCCTGCTGCGCCGGCTGCACGAAGGGGAACTGGATGCCGTGCTGGCGCCGCCGGCGGCCACGGTCACGGGGCTGGATGCCATCCCGCTGTTCTTCGAGCCGTACGAGCTGATGCTGCATGCGTCGCATCCGCTCGCGGGCCGGACGTCGGTGGCGTTGAACGAACTGGATGCGGCCGAGGCGACGCTGATGGCCGAGAGCCACGGCAGCGGCGTGTCGGAACTGGGCATGGCTGGCTCGGCGCGACCGGAGCGCATCCAGGACCTGAGCATCGAGAGCCTTGCCACGCTGGTAGCCCTGCGCGGCGGTTACACGCTGGTGCCCATCCTTGCGCACGAGCGGCTGGGGTCGATTCCAAATGTCGTGCTGGCGGCAGTGGAGGGTGCTCGGCCGGGCCGGCACATCTCGCTGTACTGGCGAAGCGCCACGCCGTGGCGCGAGGACCTGGCGGGCTTCGGCGAGCTATTGCGCGCACTGGCGGAAAAGATCCCCGGCCTCGCCGCGGTACCGTTGTAGGAGCGCGCCCTGCGCGCGACATGTTTTGAGGCCGTATCGTTGAGTTGGCGCGCCAGGTTGCAGACTGAAGCGAAAGGCTGTCGCGCGCACGGCGCGCTCCTACGCAAGGCCGCGAAGCTTTAGCCGCCGTCGTCGAGCGTCGATCCGGTCAGCAGGCCGCGCGCCAGCATCGCGCACTGCTTGCGATAGACCAGCAACTGCCACTGCCGACCACCGAGCTGGTGCCACAGCACCGCCGAACGCACCGATGCCAGCAGGGCCGCGCGCACCTTGTCCACGTTGGCTTTCTGCTGCAGCAAGGCCGGCGTGCCGGTGACCATGACGCGCGGCTTCAAGGTCGAAAGGGTGGACGCATACAGTTCGGCCAGGCGCGCGGAAACGTTCGGATGACCAAGACCGAAATGCTCCACCTGGCGCTGGGCTGACACGATGCCTTCGCGCAGTCGACCGAGCAGGCCGCGGTTGCGCGACAGCGAGCGCTCCAGGCGAAGCACGGTGACCGCCATGCGCATCACGGCGACGTCGCGGGTCTCGTCCTCGAATTGCGCCACCAGCGTACGCAGCCCGCGACGCACGCCCGACACGCCGCCGTACACCGACGCCACCGAATCGGCATCGATGCGGAACACGCTGGAAAGACTGTTCTCCAACGCCAGCTCGTCGCAGCGACCGTCGGTGGCCAGTTGCTGGGCGAGGGCGGCACCCTGGAATACACCGGCCAGGGCAAGGACGCGTTCTTCGTTCATTCGGGGGAACTCAAAGGGATTGATAAGGTGGCCGGCACCTGTAGGAGCGCGCCCTGCGCGCGACAGCTTTTCGCGGCAATCCTGGAGACTGGCGCCAAAAGCTGTCG